>DCIK01000002.1:346-22434 GCA_002315975.1 Clostridiales bacterium UBA1728 | reverse complement strand
GCTTAGCCGGGGGATATTTACTGTTGCCTCCGCACGCGCCGCCGCTTCGCCGCCACATCGGTTTCGGCCCGTCCGGGAGGCCGAGTCCTACACAAACTTTCATCGGACAAAAAATGGGTTCGGACTTTTGCCCAAATACTTAAGGTGAAAACTTTTTGTTGACTTTAGTTTGCGTGCTAACTATAATACTCTTCGGAGAAATACAAAAAGAAGGAGAGTATGGAATGGATTATCAACAGGCGGCAGAGACGCTGCTGGGCTATATGCCCGGTATGCGGAATCACGATGGCTTCCGCTCGCTCAACAATGTCACGGCGGGGGAATTTACGGCGCTCATTTATCTGGCCAAGGAGCATGACGGTGCCACGGCCGGAGAGCTGACTGCGGCCATCGGTGTGGGTTCCTCCCGCACCACGGCGATTTTGCAGTCGCTGGAGAGAAAGGGCCTGCTGCGCCGGGGAACGGATCCCGATGACGGGCGGCGGGTACTGGCTTTTCTGACCGATGAGGGCAAAAGGCTGGAAGCGGAGCAGCGGGAAAAGGCGCTGGGCTCGATTTTGTCCCTGATGGAGTATCTGGGCGAGGAGGACAGCACAAATCTGCTGCATCTGATGGAGCGGATTCTGAGCTTCCAGAGCGAAACGGAAGCACTCCCCACCTGAAAAGGCGAACGGGAGAGGCTTCGGTATTCTTTGGAAAAGGACGGTTTTGACCGTCCTTTTTTAATTAAAGCATGAGGAGAGAATCTGATAAAGCCGGTGCTCCGGCAGCCTTTTGAGCAGGGGCAGAGCGATGAGATACAGCACCAGCGCCTCGCCGGCGGCCACGCTCAGGGCGTTGAGAGCGAAAACGCGCAGGTGGGCAAAAATGCTCAGATTCTCATAGCCCGCCGTGAGTACAGCCCCCACGATCAGACCGTTCAGAACCACGGGGAAGAGACAGGCGAGAGCGGGAGCGAGCTTCCGCTTTCCGCAATGGCGGACGCAGAGCGCCGAGAGCAGCGTGGCCAGGGAGCCGAAGAGCAGATCGGGCACATTGCCGCTGAGGAGATTCGCCAGAACGCAGCCTGAAAAAAGCCCCCACACGCTGCCGGGGAAGCAGTAGGGCAGCAGGCACAGCAGCTCGGCTATGCGACACTGCACCACCCCGAAGCTCAAAGGAGCCAGAAGCAGCGTTGTGAGGGCGTAAACGGCAGCAAGAGCCGCCGTGGAAGAAAGTCGCTTTGCGGACATGGGGATTTGCCTCCATTTTAGGTTTAGAATACGGCAAAGGCCGTACAGCTCACCGAGAGGTGAGGTTGGACCGGGTATGGAAACCGGTCAGGAGGCAGTATAACAAAGGAAAAAGGTTTTTGCAAGAGCAAAAGCCCTCTCAGTTTCGCTGCGCGTGCCAGCTCCCCCAAAAAGGGGGAGCCAAGGCCGTCGGGTACGAAGTTCAGCATTGATAGGGCGGATGCCCCTCCTCCCAGCCCACCAGACCGTTTACCAGAGCACTCACCGCCTCGGGGCGGGGGTTGCGCCTCGCCTCCCGGCAGATGCGCTTCTGCTCGGCGGGGGTCAGGGCGGTATAGAACTCCAGCGCCTTGCCGTTGCGGCTCAGGGCATCCCGCAGGGACTGGGGAAGATGGGGATCGTTATAGGAATTGTCCATATTCGTCATGGTATCACCTCGCCCACAGTTTGCCCTCCGGCGCAAAGGCTTATACGCGAATGCTTGCAAAAGTCGGCGAAATGGGCTACAATGACAGACAATCAAATAGATAAGGAGTATTTCACCATGAATAAAGAAAGTGTCCATAGCTATCTGGAGGCACATCAGAGCGAGCTCATCCGCGCCATGCAGGAGAGCATCGCCTTCCGCAGCGTCCGGGATGAGCCCGCCCCCAACGCCCCCTTCGGCAGCGAAATCCGCGCCTGCCTTGACCACGCGCTGAAGCTGGCCGAGGGCATGGGCTTTGCCACCAAGGATTTAGACGGCTACGCCGGCTGCGTGGACTACGGCGAGGGCGAGGAGCTGCTGGGTGTACTGGCCCATCTGGATGTGGTGCCTGAGGGCAGCGGCTGGAGCTATCCCCCCTACGGCGGCGAAATCCACGACGGGAAGCTCTACGGCCGCGGTGTGGTGGACGACAAGGGCCCCGCCATCATCACCCTCTTCTCTCTCAAGGCCATCAAGGAGGCCGGCCTGCCCATGAAGCGCCGTGTCCGCCTGATTCTGGGCTGCGATGAGGAGTGCGGCATGGGCTGTCTGGATCACTACTGCAAGGTGGAGGAGATTCCCACCATGTCCTTCTCGCCCGATGCCGAGTATCCTCTGGTCAACAGCGAGAAGAACAGCTTCGTGGCCGAGTATGCCTGCGCCTACGCCTCCTCCGTCACCATGACCGCCGGTGAGCGCCACAATGTGGTACCCGGCGAGTGCGATGCCACCGTGGCGCTGCCTCTCTCTGCCATTCCCGCCTACAGCCGCGAGGGCTATACCCTGACGGCGCAGCAGATTGACGAGGGCCATACCGCCCTGCATATGGTGGGTCTGGCCTCCCACGCCTCTCTGCCCGAGGGCGGCAGAAACGCCGTCTGCGCCATGCTGGAGCTGCTCTCCGCCCTGCCCCTGCCCGAGGCGGATGCCAAGGTCGTGAAGACCCTCTGGGAGAGTCTGGGTCTGGAGGTTCACGGCGAGAGCTTCGGTCTGGACAGAAGCGATGCCTCCGGTCGGCTGACGCTCTGCGCCGGCGGTGTGCTCCGCTGGGACGAGAAGGGCATCTCCCGCCTCTCCATCGACATCCGCGCTCCCATCTCCCTGGGCGGGGAGGAAATCTTCTCCTCCCTGAACGCAAAGCTCAACGCGGGCGGCATCGCTGCCGGCGAGTACGGCTTCTCTCAGGGCTACTGCATCCCCCGCGAAAGCGAGCTGGTCAGCAAGCTGCTGGGCGTTTACGAGAAGTACACCGGCGAGAAGGCCGAGCCTCTGGCCATCGGCGGCGGCACCTACGCCCGCCACCTGCCCAACGCCGTGGCCTTCGGCCCCGAAATCCCCGGCCATCCCGCCTATATCCATATGCCCGACGAGTATATCACGCTGGAGGACATGATGTTCAACGTGCACATTCTCGCCGAGGCCATCATGGACCTGGCCTGCGAATAAGGGGGGAGAGCATGGACATCTCCTCCCTGCTGACCCTGAAGAATGCCTGGAGCACCTTCTGCCGCAACCACCCCCGCTTCCCGGACTTCCTGCGGGATGTGAAGCGCCGGGGCATCCCCGCCGGCACTGAGATCACCATCGCCGTCACCTATCCCGACGGCGAAACCCTCAAAGCCGGCTTAAAGCTCACCGAAAGCGACCTGGAGCTCCTCCGCACCCTCGGAAAACTCAGTGATTGACCCATTCTGACACATTTGGGGACGGTTCTCATTTGTACCATTTGGAACATTTGAGAACCGTCCCCATTTGTGTCATTTTCGCAACTCTGCGGTGATAAACAGCCTGTCCTTCTTGCTTCTTCCGCCCACCTCGGTGACGGAGCCCTTGCCGTGGCCCCGGAGGGAGAGGATATCGCCCTCGTGAATCTCCGCGTCCACTTTGGTGCACACGATGTAGTTGAGACTCAGCTCCCCCAGCCGGATTTTCTCGGCGGCGGCGGTGCGGGACAGGGAGAACAGCTCCCCGGCCACCGCGTCCACCCGCAGGGATTTCACCGTAAAGTGCAGCTCCTTTGTCTCAATCTTCATTTCCGGCACCGAGCTCAGGGGCACGCTCTCGCACTTGACGCTGACGCGGCCCGCCTTCTCCAGCTCCCGCAGGAGCACGCTCTCCACGGAGGCCAGGCAGAACACCCAGCAGTCCTCGCCGCTGAGCCGGATATCCCCCAGCCACTCCCGGCGGATGCCCAGACCCAGGATCGCGCCCATGTAGTCCCGGTGCTGGGCCGTGCCGAAGTAGCTGCGGATGTGCACCGCCCGGATCGCCGCCTCTACGGCCTCCCGCTCATCCTCGGCGTACCAGGGCAGAAAGAAGGGGCAGCGGCGCTCGTTGTCCGTACCGCCGCCGGCAAACACCAGCCTTACATCCTCCGGCAGCCGGAAGCCCTTGAGCCACAACTGCTCGGCAGGGGTGAGAAAGCTGCCGTTGGTGACGCAGCCCTTTTTGGCGCAGCGTCCCGCAAGGTCGTCCATCCGGCGGAAAAGCTCGGTCTGTTCCTCGGTCATAGAATGTACTCCTCCGTTTTTTCTCCCATTATAGCACGAAAAAAAGAGGCTGTAAAAATACTCCCTGTCATTGCGAACCAGTCCGCAGACTGGTGTGGCAATCCGCTTCTTTTCCTGCATGATTGCAGAATTCCGAAAGAAAAACGGATTGCCACGTCGCTTCGCTCCTCGCAATGACAGGCTTTTTTTACAGCCCCCTTTTTTCGTGTGAAGGGGAATTATTCGGCGTTGCGGGCGGCAGCCATCTTGGCGGTAACGCCCTTGGTGTGCCAGTTGCCCCATTTGTAGTAGCAGAACATCATGGCAGCGCCGATGACCATGGAGAAGCCCTGGGTGTAGAACAGACCCATGTAGTTCTCGGCAATGCCGCAGCCGGCGGCGGTGGCGGCCTCCACAGAGGCGTACTGACCGGCAGCCACAGCGGCCTCGATGAACTTGTTCAGGGGGTTGATGGCCAGGAAGTAGGCCAGGGGGATGCGGATAAAGGTACCGACCATGGACATGGCAGCGGGCACCACGGTGGCACCGGCACCGCGGCAGGCGCCGCCCATGCAGTTGTTGATGCCGATGAAGATGTAGAAGAAGGCCAGGAACTTCAGACCCCGCTCGCCCATCTCCAGAACCACGGTGTTGGAGGTGAAAGCGCGCATAATGTAAATACCGAAGAAATAGAGGATGGCGGCAATTACCGTGCCGGTACCGGTGCAGATCCAGGCAGCGGCGTTGGTGCCCTTCTTGGCGCGCTCGGTGTTGCCGGCACCGATGTTCTGACCCACGAAGGTGGTCACAGCCATGCCGAGACCCATCATGGGCATCATGGCAAAGCCGTCAGCCTTCTGCACAACGGCGTGGGCAGCCAGATAGTCGGAGCCGAAGCGGTTGGAGAAGGTCTGCATGATGGTGGAGCCCAGAGACATGGCCACATTCTGCACGGCGGAGGGGGTGCCCAGCTTGACAACCACGCCCACCAGAGACCAGTCCACATTCAGCATACCCTTGAGGGTAACGCGGGCACCGTAATGACCCTTGGCGATGCGGTAGAGCATGATGAAGCCGGAGAAGATGTGGGCGATAAGGGTGGCCCAGGCCACACCGGCCACGCCCATGTTGAACTTGATAACAAAGAGCAGGTCCAGCACAATGTTGATGCAGCTGGAAACGATCAGGGTGTAGAGAGGCCACTTGGAGTCGCCCATGCCGCGGGCAATACCGTTGCAGGTGTTGTACATCATGTTGCCCAGAGTGCCGCCCATGACGATGCGCAGGTAGGCAGTGGAGTCGTCAATGATGTTGGCGGGGGTATTGAGCAGCTCCAGAATGCTGCGGGAGAACATCAGACCCAGAACGGTGATGCAGGAGCCCATAATCAGCGTCAGGGTGGCGGTGTTGTTCAGAGCGCGCTCCAGCTTTTCCCTGTCGCCGGCGCCGCGGTACTGGGCAATGATGATGTTGGAGCCCATGGACAGACCCATGAACAGAGAGTTGAAGATCATCATCACAGGGAAGCTCACAGACACGGCGGCCAGAGCATCACTGCTGACAAAGTTGCCCACAACGATGGTATCCACCACGTTGTAGAGCTGCTGCACCATGTTGCCGATGATAATGGGCAGGGCAAACAGGAGCAGCTTCTTAGCAATCGGACCCTCGGTCAGACTGCCCTTCTGCATTTTTTTCTTTTCATCCATTGAAAGCAAATCCCTCTTTCCTCATTTTCAAAAATACCCGTCTATTATAGACTTAATTTTCATACGAAGCAATAGGCGGCGTTAGACTATTTTTGCATAATGGAGGGAAAGAAGCGGCGGGAAAGCTACAAAAAATTCGCAATATGAAAGAAAAACGGGACTATATGGAAGTCTGTCATTGTGAGGAGCGAAGCGGCGCGGCAAGCCGTTTTTCCTGCGGCTCGTCCGGGAGGCCGAGCCCTACAGGGGGATGCGGATTGCCACACCACGCTGCGGCATGGTTCGCAATGACAGGGATTTCTGCTGCAGCCCCGTTTGCCGTTTTTACAGATGCTGCCGGATGAGCTTCTGCACATCCTTCAGCTCGTTGATGAACTCCTGGGAGGAGCAGCGCAGCACGCCGGAGCGCAGAGCCGACAGGCGGATGAGAGAGTCGGAGGTGACCACCCGCACCTGCTCGTTGCGCCCGATCTCATGGGAGAGAGACTCGATGTACATATCCGCACTCTCGCCCTCCCTGGTGTAGGCCACCCGGACGCCGCTCTCCTCGCCCCTCTCGCCCTTGCCGCCGCTGACCCGGTAGGCATCGAAGATCAGCACCACATCGTTGTGGGTGAAGCCCCTGTAGTTGACCAGATACTCCAAAAGCTGCTGCCGGGCCAGATCCAGATCGTCGGCGGCCAGCTTTTTCAGCTCGTCCCAGGCGAAGATCACATTGTAGCCGTCCACAATGAGAGTTTCCTTTTTCCGGTAGCGCTGAGCCTCCTCGGCGGGGGCGGAGCGGACGGTGGGCGCGGAGTAGACGCTGCGGCGGATGGGGCCGAACTCCCGGGTCATGATGGCCTCCAGCTCCCGCTCGTCGATATTGGTGTTGATGTCGCGCTTTACGCTCTTCACGCTGCCGTCCTCGGCCTTGGGAGCCCTGAGGGCGGATTCCAGATGCATATACTCCGGAACCTGGTTCCACTTCACATTAAAGCCCGCGCCGTGGGCGCAGAAAACGCTGTCAGGCGTGTGCTCCAGGTCCTTCTCCGGCTCGTAGCCCCGCGCTGCCACCACCGCCTCGGTGTTGCGGCAGGGACGGTAACCGCCGGGATAGCAGGAGAGCCGACCCCGTCCCCGGGTATAGGCCAGCACCTCGGTGAGATAGCCCGCCATGGTGGCCACGGGGGCGCTGCCGCTGAGCACCATCCGCTCGCCCAGCAAATCGGGGGCGGAGTGCTCGCCGCCCATGAGCCGGATGTCGCTGAGGGCGCGGCCTAAGTTTTCGGCGGGGATTTCCAGCCGGAAGCTGTAGTAGGGCTCTAAGAGCACGCTTTCCGCCTGCATCAGCCCCTGCCGCACGGCTCGGTAGGTGGCCTGCCGGAAGTCGCCGCCCTCGGTGTGCTTCAGATGCGCCCGCCCGGAGAGCAGCGTGATGCGCACATCGGTCAGGGGACTGCCCGTGAGCACGCCCCGGTGCTGCCGCTCCTCCAGATGGGTCAGAATCAGCCGCTGCCAGTTCAGGGCCAGATCATCCTCGCTGACGGCGGAGCAGAGCTGTATTCCGCTGCCCAGGGGCAGCTCCTCGATGAGCAGGTGCACCTCCGCATAATGCTTGAGCGGCTCGTAGTGCCCCACGCCCTCCACGGCACCCCGGACGGTCTCTCTATATAAGATGGAGCCCGTGTCGAACTGCACATCCATGTCAAAGCGCTCTTTGATCAGCGCCCGGAGCACGTCAATCTGCACCTCGCCCATGAGCTGAATGCGTATCTCCCCGGTCTCGGCCTCCCAGACCACATGGAGCTGGGGGTCCTCCTCCTCCAGAAGCCGGAGCTTCGGCAGCGCCTGCCTTGCATCCACGCCCTTGGGCAGACTCACCCGGTAGCCCAGCACCGGCTCCAAAAGGGGAGAGGCGGCATCCGGCTCGATGCCCAGACCCTGCCCCGGCCAGGTGGCGCTGAGACCCAGCACCGCGCAGACCTGCCCGGCCTCCACGCTCTCTGCAGTCTCGTACCGGGCCCCGGAGTAGAGCCGCAGCTGATTGACCTTTTCGCTCAGTGCCTCCGTGCCATGGAGGGGGCCGTAGCGCAGCTCCGTGCGAACCCGGAGACTGCCGCCGGTCACTTTTATATATGTCAGGCGGTTGCCCGAATCGTCCCGGGCAATCTTGAAAACCCTTGCGCCGAAGGCAGAGGGGTACTTCTCCTCCTCCGTGAGCCTCTCCAGCAGGGCGAGAAAGTCGCTTACGCCGTCGTCCTTCAGCCCGGAGCCGAACACGCAGGGGGTCAGCTTCCGCTGCCGGATGAGCCGCCGCAGCTCGGAGTCGTCCACGCTGCCGCAGCGGTCATAGCTCTCCAGCGCCGCGTCGGAGAGAAGAGCCAGCTGCTCCTGCCTCGCTTCCTCGCTCTGATGGGTGAAGTCAATGCAGCCCTCGCTGAGACGGCTGTGGAGCTCGGAGAGGATGGCTTCGTGGCCCATGGCGCTCACATCCATTTTGGTGATGAAAATGAAGCTGGGAATTTCGTAGCGCTCCAGCAGACTCCAGAGAGTCTCGGTGTGGGCCTGTACGCCGTCGGTGCCGCTGATGACCAGCACCGCGTAGTCCAGCACCTGCAGCGCCCGCTCCATCTCCGTGGAGAAGTCCGAGTGGCCGGGGGTGTCCAGCAGGGTGATGTTCATGTCGCCCCAGCGAAGCCGCGCCATCTTGGAGAAGACCGTGATGCCCCGCTCCCGCTCGATCTTGTGATTGTCCAGCACCGTGTCCCGGTGATCTACCCGCCCCAGTCGGCGGATGACTCCCGACTCGTAGAGCAGGGACTCCGAGAGCGTGGTCTTACCCGCGTCCACGTGCGCCAATATGCCCAATACTGCCTTTTTCATGGAGGATAGCTCCTTCGCGTTTTTTTCCGGGGCTCATTATAGCATAGAGCGGGAGATTTTCCAAATAAAAAAACACCCGCCACAGGGCGGGGAGCGAAAGTACGGGATATCGTATTCAAGAGCCTCGCAGAGTTCGCGCCCGCAGGCGCGAATAGAATCAATCATCAGCAAGCGAGCTTTGCCCGTTTGCTGATACCCTGAGGCGCGGACGAGGACGCGCCCTCGCGTCGAACAAGGAGGCGCAGCCTCCGCGATAAACGCGAGTATCCCCCTCGCCGGAAAACGGAGTTTTTCGGCGAAAAAACACCCGCCTTATGGCGGGTGTTTTTATGCGAGTAGTAAATTACTGCTCCTCGATGGCTTCGCTGGGGCAATTGTCAACGCAGGTGCCGCAGGAAACGCAATCGTCTTCCTTGATCTCGTAGTGATCGGCGCCCTCGATGATGGCCTCGTTGGGGCAGTTGTCGGCGCAGGTGCCGCAGGAAACGCACTTGTCAGTGATAACGTACATTGTATGTACCTCCTATTTGGAATTATACTGCATTTTAACATATACACCGTAAATTGCAACCACTATTTTGGTGATATAGAAAAAAATATAAGTTTATGCATTATTGGTATAACAGACCCCGAAAATCGTCACAGAAACTTCACAATATTTCCCCTTGACATTCTGACCTTCTCTGACTATAATACGCCATAGAAGGTCAAAGAAAGTCAAAGTCAGAAAAGGAGACGAGGCAAATGGCGGTCAGTGATTTGATAGCGGGTTTTATCTTAGAGGCGCTGGAGGATTCGGACGGCTGCGCCGAGCTGCAGCGGAGCGTTCTGGCGGATCGGTTCAACTGCGTACCCAGCCAGATCAACTATGTAATCTCCACCCGCTTTTCCCCGGAGCGGGGCTACATTGTGGAGTCCCGGCGGGGCGGCGGCGGCTACATCCGCATCAGCCGGGTGCGGCTCAGCGATCCCCGGACGGTGATCATGCATACCATCAACAGCGTGGGTGAAGAGCTGGACCTGCGTACGGCCACGGCCTTCCTCGGCAACGCCGCCCATGTGGGCGCCCTCAGTGAGCGTGACGCAAAGCTCATTTTGTCGGCTCTCAGCGAAAACGCTCTCCGGGTGGTGCCCCGGGATTACCGGGACAGCGTGAGAGCGTCTATCTTCAAATATATGTTATTACAGACCATATCCGACTGAATATTTTGTAAAGGAGTATGTATTATGAAATGCGGAAAATGTGGACAGAATGAAGCCAACTACTATTATAGAGAGACCGTCAACGGCGTGACCCACGAGGTTCGCCTCTGCGAGGACTGCGCCAAGGAGGAGGGACTGCAGAGCCGCTTTGAGCGGGGCTTCGGCTTCGGCGACAGCTTCTTCCGGGACTTCTTCGCGCCCTTCGACAGCTTCTTCGGCCTGCCCTCTCAGCGCATGGCGGCTTTGAAGCAGCAGAGTGCCCAAAAGACGGTGGAGCAGGGTGAGCCCAAGGAGCAGACCCAGAGCTGCGACTGCCGGTGCAACGCAGAGCTGAAGCAGCGCCGGGAGCGCAATATGCTGGAGCAGCAGCTCAAGGATGCGGTGGCCCGGGAGGACTACGAAACCGCCATCACCCTCCGCGACAAGCTCAGGGAGCTGCCTCAGTAACGCCACAAAAAAGACAGGGGACGGTTCTCTGTCTTGTATGATTAGCGTACGAAATAACCAAGACAGAGAACCGTCCCCTGTCTTGAGAGGAGTTGATACCATATGATGAACGATAGATTTACCGAGCGGGCCCGCAGCGCCATTGAGAAGGCGCAGGAGACGGCGGCGGAGTTCGGCCACAGCTATGTGGGCACCGAGCATCTGCTGCTGGGCATCATGGCCGAGGGCGAGGGGCTGGGTGCCAGAGTTCTGCGCAATGCGGGACTGAACGAGGATTTCCTCAGGGAGCTGCTGGAGAAGGAAGCGGGTCGGGGCACCCCCGGCGCACCGCTGCAGGGGCTAACCCCCCGCTGCAAGCGGGCCATTGAGCTCTCCGCCGCCGATGCCGCCCGTCTGGGGCAGAGCTATGTGGGCACGGAGCACCTGCTCATGGGCATCCTACGGCAGGGGGACAGCACCGGCGCGAGAATGCTCACGGCCACGGGCGTTGATCTCAATCAGCTCTACACCGCCCTGCTGGAACGGCTGCGGGGCAGCGAGAAAGAGACCGTCAAGACCGGCGGCAAGCGGGAGAAGGAGCGCAAGGCCGAGACCAAGACCCTGGATCAGTACAGCCGCGATCTGACGGCGCTGGCCGCCAGGGGGCAGCTGGACCCGGTCATAGGCCGGGAGCAGGAGATTCAGCGGGTGATCCAGATTCTCTCCCGCCGCAGCAAGAATAACCCGGTGCTCATCGGCGAGCCCGGCGTGGGCAAGACGGCCATCGCCGAGGGGCTGGCCCAGCGGATTCAGAACGGCGAGGTGCCGGAGGATCTGCGGGGCAAGCGGCTGGTGACGCTGGACCTGACGGGTATGCTGGCGGGCACCAAGTACCGGGGCGACTTTGAGGAGCGCATCAAGGCCGTGCTGGAGGAGGTCAGGAAGAGCAGCGATGTGATCCTCTTCATCGACGAGCTCCACACCATCATCGGGGCCGGTGCCGCCGAGGGTGCCATTGACGCGGCCAATATCATCAAGCCCGCTCTCGGACGCGGCGAGATTCAGCTCATCGGTGCCACCACCCTCAACGAATACAGGAAGTATATCGAGAAGGACGCGGCACTGGAGCGCCGTTTCCAGCCCGTCACCGTGGAGGAGCCCGGCATCGAGGAGAGCATCGCCATCATCAAAGGGCTCCGGGACAGCTACGAGGCGCACCACAAGCTGAAGATCAGCGACGAGGCTGTGGAGGCCGCCGTGAAGCTCTCGGCCCGCTACATCGCCGACCGTTTCCTGCCGGACAAGGCCATAGACCTGATGGACGAGGCCGCCTCCCGGGTGCGCATGGCGACCTTCACCGCCCCCGAGGGCATGAAGGCCATCGAGGATCGGCTCCGGGCCCTAGCCGCCGAGAAGGAGGAGGCCATCAAGGCCCAGGACTTCGAGCAGGCCGCCGTCCTCCGGGATCGGGAGCAGGAGCAGCAGCAGGAGCTGGAGCAGGAGCGCAGCCGCTGGGATGCGGAGCGGGGCGGAAGCCGCGGCACCGTCACCGCTGAGGACATCGCCGCCGTGGTGTCCGGCTGGACGGGGGTACCCGTGCAGAGTCTCACCGAGGACGAGAGCCGGCGTCTGCTGCACATGGAGGAGGTGCTCCACCGGCGGCTGGTGGGGCAGGACGAGGCCGTATCCGCCGTGTCCAGAGCCATCCGCCGGGGTCGGGTGGGGCTGAAGGACCCTAAGCGTCCGGTGGGCAGCTTCCTCTTCTTAGGCCCCACGGGTGTGGGCAAGACCGAGCTTTGCAAGGCACTGGCCGAGGCCGTTTTCGGCGACGAGAACGCCATGATCCGGCTGGACATGAGCGAGTATATGGAAAAGCACACCGTCAGCAAGCTCATCGGCTCGCCACCGGGCTATGTGGGCTATGACGAGGGCGGCCAGCTCACCGAGAAGGTGCGCCGCAAGCCCTACAGCGTGGTGCTCTTCGACGAGATCGAGAAGGCCGACGAGGATGTGTTCAACATCCTCCTGCAGATCATGGACGATGGGCGGCTTACGGATGCGCAGGGTCGCCATGTGGACTTCCGCAATACGATTATCGTCATGACCAGCAATCTGGGCGCCCGCTATCTCACCGAGAAGAAGAATGCTCTGGGCTTCTCCGGCAGCGATGGGAGCGAGCGCAGCTATGAGGAGACCAAAGCCCTCATTATGCAGGATCTGAAGCGTACCTTCCGCCCGGAGTTCCTCAACCGCATCGACGATACCATCGTCTTCCGCCAGCTCACGCGAAGCGACATCCGCACCATCGCCGCCAATATGCTTGAGAGCGTGCAAAAGCGCCTTACCGATGTGGGCGTGGAGTTGAGCGTTACTGACGAGGCACTGGAGAAGCTCTGCGAGGAGGGCTATGATGCCGAGTACGGCGCCAGACCCCTGCGCCGCACCATTCAGTCCCAGGTGGAGGACACCGCCGCCGAGCGCCTGCTGG
Source organism: Clostridiales bacterium UBA1728 (assembly GCA_002315975.1). GTDB lineage: Bacteria > Bacillota > Clostridia > Oscillospirales > Oscillospiraceae > Apopatocola. The sequence goes on along the minus strand of DCIK01000002.1, from coordinate 9,556 downwards.
AGGGCAGAATCCAAAAGGGCGACAGGGCCTCGCTGGTACTCGCTGACGGGAAAATCGACATTGTGAAATCCGAAGAATGAGTCACGGGGACAGGTTCCCTGACTCACATTCAGTGAGTCAGGGAAAGCGTCCCCGGTGACTCAGATTTCCTTCATCATGCAATACAGCTTCCCGGTGGCCTCGGCGTCGCACCAGGCACGGTGGGCGCTGCTCTGGGAGATGCAGAAGTAGTCGGTGAGATACACCAGCTTATAGGTGGGCAGACCGGGCCAGACCCGGCGGGCCAACCGCAATGTATCCACCAGCGGCACATCCACAGTGAGTCCCAGCGCCTCGCACTCCCGAAAGAGAAAGCCCACATCAAAGGAGGCGTTGTGAGCCACCAGCGGGCAATCGCCGACAAAGTCCAGAAAGGCGGGAAGCAGTTCCTCAATGCCGGGCGCAGAGGCCACCATGGCGTTGGTGATGCCCGTGAGCCGCTGCACCTCATAGGGGATGGGTCTGCCGGGATTCACCAGCGAGGAGAAGGTGGCGGTAACCTCGCCGCACTCCATGCGTACGGCGCCGATCTCGGTGATCCTGTCGCGGCTGCTGAGGCCGGTGGTTTCCAGGTCGAAGACCACGAAGGGGTCGTAGTTTCGGTATACGGAAAAGCGGGGCTTGTCCAAAGGTATCACTCTCCATTTCGCCTCCATCATACAGCAGAAAAAAGTTTTTTTCAAGAATACAAGGAAAGGCTTGCGCAAAAAAGAAAAAAAGTGTATGCTATAAATTACTTTTTACTTTTGGAGTTGCCCCATGAAGAAAGCCTTTCCCATCCTCCTTGCCCTGTGCCTGCTCCTTGCGGGCTGCGGGGACAAGACCGAGACAGAGAACAAAGCCGAGACCTCGGCGCTGACCGATCCGACACCGACCCCCGCCCCGACGGAAACACCCGAGTATACCGTGAGCTATGTGGTCAACGGCAGTGTTGTTTCCAGCGAGACGGTGAAGTCCGGCGATAGTCCCGAGGGCGTAGAGGTGGAGGGAAAGTTCCGCTGCTGGTTAGACAGTCAGGGCAGCACGGTGCGGCTGGATACCCTGGCGGTGACGGAGGATTGCAGCTACACCGCTGCCTTTTGCCCGGAGCTTCACGACGGGCTCAGTCTCTTTGAGGCCAACAAGGACGGCCTTTTCCACCCGGAAGATGCCTTTACCCGCAGCGATGCGGTGCGCTTTGTCTATAATCTGATGGTGAACAAGCCCGCCACAGAGATGTTCCTGAAGGATGTTACCACCTCCGCCCAGTGCTACAAGGCGGCCTCCACGCTGGCAGCGGCGGGCTATATTCAGCTGGATAACGGTGCCTTTGACCCCGACTCTCCCATTACGCTGGGCGATCTCTCTGCCCTGCTGGAAAAGCTCTTCCCTGTGGCTGAGCTGGACGCGGCCATGGCCGAGTGCGAGCTGCCCCTGACCAGGGGGGGCGCGGCGCAGCTCTTTGCCAATCTGCTGAAGCTGGGGCGGGGCACCACCGACTACCCCGATGTGGAGCCGGAGCACGCCCACTACAGGGCCATTTCCGCTCTGGGCGTACCCGGCGGTAAGGACTGGGGCGAACGCAGGGGCTTCGTCCATGTGAACGGCAAGCTCTACTGCTTTGATGAGCGGGGCTATTTTCTCAAGAACGCCGATGTGGGCACTCTGCACTTCGGCGCCGACGGCGCCTATACCAGCGGCGATGCAACGCTGGATGCGCTGGTTACGGAGCTGATGAAAAAGAAGATCAATCCCGGCAGCGATCAGGAGGAGAATCTCCGCAAGGCCTATTATTATGTCCGCGACAGCTACCTCTACCTGCGCCGCAACTACTACGAGGTGGGAGAAACCGGCTGGGAGATTGCCGAGGCCACCACCATGCTGCAGAGCGGCAAGGGGAACTGCTATAACTTCACCGGCACCTTTTGGGCGCTGGCCCGGGCGCTGGGCTACGAGGCCTATTGCGTCAGCGGTCTGGTGGGTCAGAAGGCCGACCCCCACAGCTGGGTGGAAATCCCCTGGGAGGACGGTATGATCTATATCTTCGACCCGGAAACCGAAATGAGCTACCGGCTGAAGGATCAGAATTTCGACTGCTTCAAAATGACCTATGAGCAGGGTGAGTTCTGGAGCTACTACAGAGGATAAAGTAAACTGAAAAGGACGATTCCGCAGATAGGAATCGTCCTTTTTTCATGGTATTTATTGGCTGATAAAAGTTCGTGCAGGGCTCGGCCTCCCGGACGAGCCGAAACCGCTGTGATGGCGAAGCGACAGCTCGTCCGGCTTACCTGCCGCCCAGAATATTTTCGGGCGCCTGGAGCTGGGGCTGCTTCACCACGCCTGTGGCTTCGAAAAGATTCATCTCCTCGGCCAGCTTGCTCATCTCGGAGACGGTGTTGTTGGCCACGGCATTTATGGGGTTCACATGGCTGATGAGCTTTTTGAAGTCCGCATGATTCATCATGTTGTTCACAAGCCGGTTCAGCGAATCCGGGTCCTGCGCAAATTCCTGCTTCTGCTCCCTGTAAGCCTCTGCGTCGCCTCCTGCGTGCAGACTGCGGAGCTTACTGCTCACGAGCATGGCGGCAAAGGAGCGGGAGATCGCCTCTGCGTCCGCCGCCTTGGGCTTTTCCACATTGCCCACATAGCTGCTCAGATGAACCTTGGCATCCAGCGACAGCTGCGCGATGCTTTTTTCAAAGGGGTCTGTGCTGCTTTTTACGGCTGCTGCTGCCTTGCTCACTTCCTCAAAGCTCTTGCTCATCAGAGTGTTCAGCTCGTTGACCTGTCTTTCGCGGGATTCAATGCCGTTGGTGCAGACGCTGCTGAGTGACTGCACCACGCTCAGTCGCTTGCTGTTGTTGCGATCAGGCTCATCGGGCAGCGCAGCGGTGTAGCTGCGGATGGCATCCTGGCTTTCTTTGAACATTTCGTGGAGAATGTTCCCCTTGATGTCGGCGCTCAGCGGCGAGTCCTTGTATTCCTTCAGGGTGTTGTTCAGCTGCGAAAGCTGCTCATACATGGCCTTGTATTCGGGCAGATCACCCTCTTTGGGAGCCTTCAGCTTGGAAAAAAGCTTTTTGACCTGGTCGCTCTGGCTGCGGATGGTCAGCTTTTCGTCAATGTATACCTTGTTTTTCAGGTTCTTCAGACCCTGCTCGATCCGCTTTTTGCGGTCTGCCTGCTGCTTTTTGGCCGTAAATTCGGGGAGCTTGCCCGTCGACTGAACCTGAAAGGTCGCATCTTTATATGTATTCTGCATGAGAATGGTATTATAAATGGGGTCACAGGCTCCCTTCTTGTAATTCAGCCTGCCCTGAACCTGATCCACCATCTTTTTCCAGTCCTTCTTCTGAAAAGGGTCTTCGGTAATATGAACAGTTCCCGATTGAATCTGATTCTGCAGCATTTCGGTTCGTTTCCAGCAGGCAGAAATCTCCTCCGGAGAGAGACCCTTTCCCATGAGAATGCCCGTGATCCTGTCCTCGGTCAGGGCCATCACATGATCGGCGGTGTCCTTTTTCATCATGCGGATATCCTGCACGGGAGGCAGAAGCTTCACGCTCTGCGTCACTCTGGGAACCAGATTTCCGAAGGAGAGATCGTTGTCGATGCCCTGAAAGCCAACCAGCACCGGGTTTCCGTTCGTATCCTTGGAAAACCTGTAAAACATATTGTTCTGGTGCCGATCGCCGTTGCAGCAGATATAGTCCAGCACCATCAGGTTGGTGGCGTCCGTCAGGGTGCGGTCATAGTCGATGGAGATGGTTTTCCCGCCCAGCAGCTCGTTCTGGGGCAGAATATCGTCAAAGTCCACACCCTTTGCGTTGGCCATGAAGCAGCCGTGGACGCTCTCGCCGTTTTTGATGATGGTCATGGGCTGGGTCTTGGCGATAATATCGGGTATGCCGAGGGCGGTGGCTATGTCGCTCATGGCGGTATTCCTCTGGTTGGAGGAGTAGCCCTCGGAGAAATGCATAATCTCATCAAGGTCCTGACGTTTCCCGAGATGCTTATCGCTCAATCTGGCGAACATCTCATTGAGTACCGAAAGCTCCTGATTGCTGATCTCCAGCTTCTGGACCAGCTTTGACATTTGCTCCTGTTCCTCGGTTATATCGGGATCATACTCATCGTCGTCCGGAATGAAGAAGCTTTTCAGGGCCTCCGCACTGCTGAATTTCTTATCAGGCAGATGGTTGATAAAGCTTACGAGGTTTATGAAGTTCGGATTCATGCTATCCGGATCAATGACATACTGCTTCACCAGCGCATCAAGGAAGGCGGAGAGCCCGGGGGCCTTCTCCTTGGCCTGATTTACGATGCCGCGATAGCTGTGACCGGTTTCCTCATCTGCGGTGAAATAGCCGGACCTGAGCTTCCCGCTCTCGTCCATATAGCGCAGGGGTAATCGGGAGGAGACCTGTCCGCCGACCTTGTCCAGCTCGTTCTCTCCCACATCCAGAATCACATCGTTGGAGCGGGCGTGGAGGGCGAGATAGGAGAGCTGTTCCCCCTCCTCTAAATTCTCCAGAACACTGTTCTCCTGGTTGCAGCGCTGGAGGATCTGGCGGATATCAAAGAGGAGAGCGCGGCTCTCGGGGGTGGAGTTATCCGGCTGGTTGATCTCCGTGGCCAGCTTCTGTCCGGCTGCAAGAAGGTTTGAGACCTTTTCCTTCAGCAGTGCGGTGATCTCCGGGTCCATCTCTTTCTCAAAGCCGTACTCGTTTTTGCCGTAGCCTTTTCTTTCGTTGGTCTGGGGGTTCAGACTCTCGGAGGTGGAGTTCAGATAGTTGACCAGATCGCGATACTGCTCCAGAGCAAAGGAGTATTGCTGATAGAGCTTTCGTTCTGTCCGGCCCATGGAATAGGGCAGTTTGAGGGATTTATTTTCCTGATAGGGCTTATCAAATCTGTTCGGATAGTTAGGCATATGATTCTCCTTTGAGTGACTGAGCGGAAAGCGTTATTTACCCAGTCCGCCCAGAGCTATGGCATCCTTGACGGGTTCGGACTTCTCCGGGGCAAGCAGTTCGGCAGACTTCTGTTTCCCGACCTGCCAGACGGGGTTCATGCTCTCCAGCTGCCGATTGCGCTCGGAAAGCCGGTTGGCAAGGCTGTTTTTACGGTCGTAAAGGTCCGGCGTGGGAGCTATATTCATCTTGCCGGTGGCAGCAAGAAAGCGCTTGGTGGCACTTTGCGCTGTCTTGATGTTGGCGTTCAGCGTCTGATGCAGGGAGGTGAGCGCCGTAATCTCCTTCGCCGCGTTCAGGCGGACGATGCGCATTTCACTGGGACTGCTGCCCAGATCGCCCTTGGCGCTGATATAGTTTCCGGCAGCGTCCTGCAGTGTCTTCAGCTTTTCGTCGGTAATGGGCTCGCTGCCGTTGGCAATGTCGTTCAAAGCCGTCTGCATGGCGGTGAATTCTCCGGAGTCCCAGTGCAGGAAGCGCTTTTTATCGTTCAGGTGCTCGCTGATGCGCCTGAGCTCCCCGCGCAGCTCGTTCTGTGCGTCAGGCTGATATTTCTCAGCGATCCCGGCGCTGAACCGAGCCTTTTCAAAAGCGGCCCTATGGGCGGTGCTGGTCTGGCAGAGCGAATTATAGTCCTTCGCCGCCTGGACATAGGATTTTCTTGTTTCCTGATTGGACTGAAGGTTCTCGTCAAGAGATTTCAACGCAGCTTCCTTGTTGGAGGTGTCGATACTCTGGAGCATATCCTCCCTGGCAGAGAGCTCTTTCAGGTACTTTTCGGGTCTGGCATATTGATCCTCCACAAAACCGCGCTGGTTACGGAGCTCCTCAATGTCCTTCTCCGCCTTTTTTTCGGCCTCCCTGATGAGCGCATCAAGCTTCTGCGCCGTGGGCAGAGCGTCCTGCTCCTTCAGACCGTTCTTTTTCAGAACAGCGTTGATCTTCTCCAGATGCTGCTTCTCCTTATTGCCGAGAGCATCCCGGAGGTCTCGCCGCTTACCGTTCAGATTCGACCATTTATCTATTTGGTTGAGGAACTTATGGGTTAAGCGCGTTTCGAGTTTCTTGTACTCAGCAATCTCCTTGTTCAGCTGCGCTTTCTCATTTTCCGGGGTATCCTGAGGCAGCTCCTTCAGTCTTTCCTCTGCCGCCACCTTTTTTGCCTCGATTTCGTCCCTCTCGTTATCAATTTGAGATTCGAGCTCAGACGCCTCTTCGAGGAGCCGGGAATAGTAAACATCCCGCTCGGCAAAGAACTGTTCTTTATCATTCAGCAGGAAAACGCTGTCGGGCTCAGTGATGTATGAGCGAAGGCTCCGGAGATTATTGAGACGAAGATAGGGGTTCTTAGCGGAATTCGTTTTCAGCATTTCGGTCTCTTCGTACTCGTCTTCGATGTCATTCAGTTCTCTCTGTACTAGGCTGTATACATCCGGCGAATTTCTGCTTTCAAGCGTTTCCTGTATATCCAGGCCCAGCTCAAAGGCGCCGGAAAGGGCATCATGCTCATCCTGGAGCGCCTGGTTGCTCGGCGATTCAAGAACGTTGTGCAGGTCCAGACGTTTTCTGGTATTGTGGTTGTTCTGAGTATAATAGCTGTCCTGGTCGGCCACGGCCTCCCTGAAAGCGTGTTCCTGAAGCTTGAGGGGGAGAATCGTGCTCAGGGTGCAGCAGGCCTGGCTGCACTCCATCAGAGAGCGGAGCATATGCTGGGAATCGGGCTTCAGCGCCTTGTAGCCATAATCATTGAGCATCTCGTAGCTGTCGCCGCGAAGGAACCCGGCGGCTTCATCCAGCGTCTTCAGATTCTTTCGGAGCGTATCGAGATCTTTGCTGCGGAGCTCGTTCTGCGTCTTCATACTGTTAATCAGCTTCACGCTGGAAATGCCGATTTTGAAAAATTCTCTGTATTTTGCCTGATCGTTGGCATCGGCAACGCTTTGGAGATCCTCCTGCAGCTTCTGCGTGAGCTGCTGACTGCTCAAATCGGAGAGGGCGCCAAAGGCTCTCATGAAGCCGGACTGCTCTGCGGTTTCTGCCAGCGCATCGAAGAGGAGCTTGTTGCTCGTCTCTAAATTTTCAGGCACGCTCAGGTGCCGGGCTTCGAGGGCTTTGACCACGGCGCGGAGGCCTTGCATGGCGCCTGGAGATTCCATATGCTCGGTGGAATGAGAGAGTTTCTCCTCCGGCAGCATGTCGAAATAGTTCGAGGCTGTCTGCTCCAGTCTCCGATAGGGGGCGAGGAGACGGCTTACCGTGCGCCAGTCGCTGTTGGGCTGCACCCCCTCCGCCGCTTCGCGAACCTGCGAAAATGCCTCGCGCATATCCTCCAGAGCTTTGCGAGTTCTTTCGTCCTGCGGCTGGGGCTGCCTTTGGAGATAATCCTCCATCTTCGCGAAAAACTCAGCCTGGGTATTGCCCAGATAATCGCTGAGAGGAATCAGCATCGGGGCATTGGAAGAAACAGAGATGCCGGACATGAAGGAGGAGAAGCGGCTTGCGGGCCTTTCCAGCGCTTCCTGAAAGAACTTCTGCGGCTGGGGCTGATGCACCATTTCCTTATATCTGGTGAGCATACCCGCCGGATCATCCCGAAACTGCTTTTCCAGCGGAGAATAGGGCCGCAAGGCCATCTTGTCGGAGACATTCCCGGCTTCGGATACAAGCGAGTACATCAGATCATGGGTATTGACATCGGCGGCGAGTTCTTTGATCAGGAGATTTCTGGCTGTAATCTCCTGCAGCTTCTCCCGCAGCTCCGGCTGTTGGGAAGGGTCGCGATCCTCTGAAAAGCCGCTGAAATAGTATTCTTCAGCTGCTGCATTCAGCTCCTTGCGCATTTTCAGCGTTTCGGCCTGGAAGTCCACGAGCTTCTGCATGAAGTTGAGTCTGGCCAGCTTTTCCTGCGTCATGCCCAGAGTGGCCGGGTCGATACCGGCCTCCTTCGCGGCCTGCGCTGCCTTTAATGCGTGACGAACGCAGAAGGCATATTTCTGGCTCCCCACGCCTCTGGAGAAGTTCAGGGATATGCCATAGAGAAAGTTGAAGCTCTCACTGACATTCCGCAGCATCGTGTCCCGATCGTGAGCGTTCATCTGCTGCTGTACGGTGCGGCGAACCTCAGGCATCAGAATACGGCAGTACTGCATATTGAGGCGATCGTCGTCTACGATGGTGTTTTCCACAAATCCGGAGCGAATGTGCTCCGAGGAGGAAACCTGCTCCGGGAGGGTGGAGCCCTCAAAGAGCTTTTTTTTGTCCACCTTATTCAGCCGCTCGGGCTGGAGGAACTCGCCCATCACCGCATAGGTGAGCAGAGAGGGGTTCATGTCCTCGGGGACATCAAGGTGAATGCTGTCTGTCTCAAGCTGCGCCTGACGCAAATCCTTCTCGCCCTGTACGCCCTGAAAGCGCATCCCGGTGGAATCGGGAATCGGGGCAAACATACCCCTGACATAGGCATCGCCCAAAGTCTGCATGGGAGTGACGGGGTCAAGCAGAGTGTTATGCAGCGAGAGGTAGTCGTTTTTCATCAGGCGGGTGAAGTATGCCCCGGTGTTGTCTGCCGCCGAGACCTTTTGGATAAACTCCAGATAGCGCTGGGCCGTGGCGCTGTCCTTGGAGGTGAAATACTCCATCAGCTTGCCGAACTGCGTGGGATAGAGTGACTGATCCACCGACTCTCGGTCCGCGGCGTTCAGCGAACCGCGCAGCTCTGCCTCATAGGTCTTTATATCTTTCCCGTCCGTCTCGAAGCGGGCATGATGCTCCGACCAGACGGAGATCAGCGCCTCCCGGCAGATCAGCTCGTGGCGCTTCTTCTCCAGCGTCTCGGCATCCGCATCGGGGCGCTCTTTGCTGTAGGTCTCCAGCTCCTGCCGGACGAGCGCTTTATCATATTTCAAAGACATAAAGTGATATCTCCTTCAATGGTCTGCCTGTCTTGTGCAGCACTGAGTTTCTTTTATCTCTCATACCGATTATACGATAATTGCGCAGAAAAAGCCACAGGAAAAAATGAAAATTGAACCATTGTGCGCTTCTGAGCTAAGAAAAAAGAGGCTGCGGTAAGCAGTCTCTTTTTTCTTACGTAATGATTCTCCGGTATCAGCTGATGATATTCGTTTTCGCGTTCTTGTTGACCCAGTCGATGAGGGGCTGCTTGAGCACGTTCAGCGCGAAGATCAGCACGAAGATGATGACGAAGCCGATGATG
>DCIK01000002.1:0-325 GCA_002315975.1 Clostridiales bacterium UBA1728 | reverse complement strand
TGAGGGTTTTCATTTTGTTTTCTCCTTATCTTTCAGCCCGTGGGCTGAGGTTATACTTTTTTGGGGGACGCATTTTTGTGTGCAGCCCCGCAGGAGCCGGCTGTCGGCGCTTTCGCGGGAAAGCCGTTGCTCCTGTGGCGGGGGCTGCGCGTTGGCTTTTTCCTGTTACTGCTTTTCAGGTAAGACGTCAAAAAAGAAATGCGGACAGTCGTTATAGGCCTCATCTTCGCAGACCACTATGCCGCCGGCCGGTTCAGTAACCGGCTTTGACTTGATGGTGAACAGGTTCCACACACCCTCATAGCCGGCCAGCGTCACACCGGTT
>DCIK01000007.1:27197-109930 GCA_002315975.1 Clostridiales bacterium UBA1728 | reverse complement strand
TAACATAGAAATCCTCCAATCAATCTATATATCTAAATCTTTCGATATATAGCTTTGAAATATAGCCGTGCCGGAAAAATGGAGAATCATTTTTCACAGCACGACTTGTAATTGCAAGCGCGTCCGTTTTCTTTGAGGGAGTTCAGATAAGCGATGGCAACATCAATACCTTCCGGTGATATGGAATAGTGCATCCATTTGCCCTCTTTGCGTCCGATTACCAGCCCGGAATCCGTTAGAATCTTCATGTGATGGGAAAGCGTGGACTGTGCGATATTCAAATCATCCAGCAGCTTGCAGGCGCATTTCTCGCCGCCAATCAGGTATTTGAGAATTCTAACACGATTTTCATCGCATAACGCCTTAAAAACGATTGGAGTGCGTTTTTCATCAAGCTCCATCCGAACACCTCCTTGAGCAAATTTGTGATCACACATTATATTATATCGATATTTTTCGATTTGTCAACAAGGGATTTTGATTCCTTACCCGACAAAGCAAACTATTATTCGCTAAGCAAACGAATACTCCATAAAACAAGCCTTTACTTTTAAGGCAGTCCGCACCGGTCGCTGATAACAAGAAGAATCCGTACCGAAAAAGCCTTTAGGACGGGTAGCTTTATGTCAGGAAAACAGAAAAAAACTTGAAATCAAGGGATTTTGGCAAAAGAAAAAGGTAGCAGACTTTCTATCAAAATCTACTACCTTATCGTGGTCGGAGTGGCGGGATTCGAACCCGCGGCCTCATGGTCCCGAACCATGCACGCTACCAACTGCGCTACACCCCGAAAACTTGCCCGTATAATATAGCACTTTCCCATATCTTTGTCAAGAAAAACAAAGCCGCTTCCATGCTCTCATTTTTCTGCGATGCAGAACAAACCTCCGTAAGGGAGTCTGATGATCAGCACCCCTACGGAGGTTTACGGTTTAATAGTTTCGGGCCCTTTACTGCTCCTTATTGTTACCGGAGTCAGAAAGCGGCAGATTCTTTTCCCGCAGACTGTTCAGCTTATCTTCCAGTCCGGAGAAGCGAATGGACTTGCCCAGCTTGATGGGCTCTTCGGGCACATCGCCGCCGGCGATGTCACCGAGGAAATCAACGGACTTTTCAAGGGCCTTGATCCACATATGGGTAATGAGGAAAAGAATCACAAAGATAATGGCGATGATCGCGCCCATGGCCACATCGCTGTTATACTCCGCGTTTTTGATCTGCTCAGTCAGACCGGAAGCGGGGATGTAAATCTCCACGATGCCAACACCTTCGCCGCCAATGGTCCCGCCGAGGGTCACGCAGTAGTGGTAGTAGCTTTCCTTCGTATTGCGAAGCTGCTCCTTGTACTGCTCCTCTTCCTTCGTGAGCTCCCGCTCGAGCTTCACCAGCTCATACCAGGAATTGTACTCGCTGTCTTCAACGGCCTTAACGATTTTGGGGTTCAGCACCGCACCCCGCTGCACAACAAGGCCGCCGCCAATGCCCTTTGCCTGTCTCACGGCCACATAGTCGTCGGGGTTGTACTGGCTTGCCATCTCGGGAACCAGGTTCGATGCTTTTAGATAAACCGCCCCGTTGAAAAGAACGGTTTCTCCCTCATTCGTGCCAAAGTCAGCATCGTTGGTGCCGTCGGAAATATAGGTGTCGCCCTTGTAGAGGGCGCCGTCCTTAATCTGCCAATCGCCTTCACCCAGATAGATATCAAACTCATCCAGCAGCATATACGAAAGAGTACCCATGAGCTCCTGCTGGATGGTAGCGGAGGTTCTGCTGGTGGTCATCAGGGAAAGTGAGAGGAGCAAGACGGCCAGCAGGCAGAAGATAATCAGGATGCCGGAATTCACCGCATCGTAGTCGGAGAGAGCTTTGATTCGCCGCATCTGAAGCTGATTGATATCCTCCTCGTTATACCACAGCACAGACGCTCTGAGGTTAAGCCGGTAGAACAGCACAGACCAGAGATAGCCGAAGGCCGGGATTGCAAAGAGCGCAAAGAGGAAGTACCAGATGAAATTATGCTCAAAGTCCAGGAATGAATAGGGCACAAAGGATGTGGGCAGAATACCGAGCTTAATGGCCGTAACCACGCCCACCGCATAAACACCGATGGGAATGGCGCCGGTCAGAAGGCTTGTGGGCTTGAGGATTCCCACAGGCTTTTCAAAGAAAATGAATCTGAGCACTGCCAGAATGGGGATCGCCACATGGAGGCAGAACATATGGTAGGGCGTAATAGCGGGTTTATCGGAGACAAAGGGCAGATAACCGATCATTACAACGATAAAAATGACCGCTTCCGTAACGGCCGATACCAACTGCAGGAAAAAGATCGTTCTGCTGTTGTGTTCCTCTTTGTTGATAAGCTCTTTGATGTTCACGACAACGGCGATCACGGAAACGATGGTAGTGAAAAGGTTTCCGTCCACCGTAAAGGCGCGGAAGGCAATCACGCCGTCGATGAGGAAGAATTTGATGAACAGGGAGCTCAGACCCAAAGCGGAAATCAGGAGATTCAGAGCAAGATTCAGCTTTTTCTTCGTCAGCAACAGGCTTTCGCGTTTCAGGGTGATTGTGTTATTGTTATTCACTGTAAAACCTCAATTATTCAAGTATGTTGAAGTGTTGTTGCGGAGGTTCATCCGAAAAGGTAAGAATAGCCGGTCATCATCATGGAGAGGCCGAACACGGTTCCGATGGACGTAAGTCCCGTGAAGCAGTCGATGATGCAGAAAATACCGGCTGCGATGAGCAGAACGCCGAGGATCATCGTGGTGACCCAACCGGACACGGCATTCTTCTTTAGTTCCTTACCAAGAACGATATAGGAAACGCCGTTCAGAACAATCCAGAAACCGTAAAGGTTTGAGATCATGCGCATAAACACGAGCTCACCGATAACGGAGCTTCTGGCCAGCAGGGCTGCAACAACAGCGGAAATGCCGAACAGGAGGCTTCCGATGCCTGTTTTCAGATGGGGCAGACCCTTTTTCCTGGCGACTCTTTCCGCATTTTTATTCTCGAAATAGTGAATAATGGTCATAATGCCGGAAAGAAGCATGAAAAAAGAGATTGCCCAGCAGATTGAAATCGAACTGATAGCGGGGAACATCAGCACCGACCAGGCGCCGAAGATCATAAGGATGCCGAAAAGTACTCTGAGAATCATGTTTTTTCCTCTTTTCTATTTTTATATATTTTTGCTGATAAATTAGGACCCATTCTTTTTCACATTCAACGTTATGCGGATCGGGGATTCGGGCAGAACATAAGCTCATAAAAAAGTGCTCATTTTTTCTGTATGTTAGCACAATTCGTTTGTATTGTCAACTCATCCCCACGGGAATCATGTGCACATTCGTCGAAACAGACACCCGTTTATGTGCTCTTCCGAGTAAAGACGCAATTCCGAAGTGTATCCCCTTGTCAGGCGCTCAGCGCTATGGTATAATTAAGGAAAGGAGCGTGAGTTCTATGAAGCTTATGAGCGGTTTGCTGCTGAGCGAAGTGGCCGGTGAGTATATTGTTGTTCCCACCGGTGATTCGGCTAAGGCTTTTAAGGGCGTAATCCGGCTCAATGAGAGCGCAAAAACGGTTTTTGAATGTCTGCAGAAGGGCATGGATATCCCCGGAATCGTACGGGTGATTCTGGATGAATACGAAGGCGTAGACGAAGAGCGGGCACGGCGGTCCGCACAGGCCGTCATCTCCCAGCTGCAAGAGGCCGGACTGCTTGAGGAGTAAGCCTTGAGCGAGATACGAAAAAGCAGCTTTGAGGAGCTGCTTACAGAACAGGGCTGGCTGGTATACACCAATGTGGGCGTGAGCATGATGCCGCTGCTCCGGCAGGGGCGGGATCTGATGATCATCCGAAAGCGCCCGGAGGAGCGGCTGCAGCCCATGGACGCCGTGCTCTTCAGGCGGGATAACGGGCAGTATGTGCTCCACCGCATTGTAAGGCTGCTGCCCGGCGGTTACGACATTCTCGGCGATAACTGCGTAGCGAGCGAATTTGTACGCGAGGAGCAGGTTATGGGCGTGCTCTCCGCCGTTGTGCGAAACGGGAAGCGCATTGAGAGCAGCGACTGGCGCAACCGCGTCTATGTGGCCCTCTGGTGCAGACCCTATCGGCTGCGCAGCGTCATCCTGCGCCTGAAGCAGACCTGCCGCAGCAGAGCCGCAAGGGTGTACAGGCATTTTTTCCCGAAAAAACAATAGCGGATCAAGCAGCGACTGTGCTGTCCGGTCCGCTTTGTTTTCAGCGGGTGAGCTGTCCGGGGAGGATTAATTTCTCCATATAGGGGAACGTGGCATCAAAGGCGGCAAAGCCCTCCGGGTCTGTCTGGCAGACGAAGTAAGGTGTCGGCTCCCTGAAAGTCCCCCGAAAATCAGCGATGTAGCCGCTTTTCAGCTCCCGGGCCAGGAAGTAGGGCACCAGCGTATCGCCCTCCTGGGCATCCGCGTAGGCGATTCCCAGAGAGGAGGCTGTCACAAAGCCGGACTTGCCGTAAAAGAGGATGTTCCCGGTGATGCAGAGCAGGCCCGCTCCCAGTTCCGCTGCTCTGCGGATGGATTCATCCAGCAGCATTTTCCCGTAGCCCTGCCGCTTATAGGTATTGGCGATACAGATGGGGCCGAAGGTCATACAGGGCAGTGCGCTGCCGTCCTTGGCCCTCAGCTCTGCGCGGGCATACATCACCTGTCCGATGAGCTCCCCGTCCTTTTCCATTACCAGATTCAGCTCCGGCACAAAGCTCTCAGCGGCGCGGAAGCAGTGCATCACATAGTGCTCCATGGCCCCCGGGTGATAGACATTCCAGAATGAGGAGCGGATCAGCTCCTCAACCTTGCGCTCGTCCCGCGCCTCTTCGGGGCGTATGATGATACTCATGGCTTAACTCCTCCGTTTTTTCTCTGCTTTATTTCTCTTGGCAATATCTTTGAATTTCTTTTCCTTGGCCTGCAGATAGCTCTCGCTGTCGGCGCTGTAGGCGTTCTCCGCCTTCAGCTTCTGCCACGACAGGTAGCGTTCCTCACTGAGCTCTCCCGAGGCAAGCGCAGCGAGAACGGCACAGCCTTTTTCCCGCTGGTGGCTACAGTCGGAAAAGCGGCAGCGGAGCGCCAGCTCCTCCATATCCGCAAAGGTGGTGCGGATGCCCTCCTCGCTGTCCCACATTCCCAGCTCCCGCATACCCGGCGTGTCGATGATGGCCGCGCCGCAAGGCAGCTGCAGCAGCTCCCGGTGGGTGGTGGTGTGGTGCCCCTTATCGTCATTCCGCAGTCCGTCGGTACGCAGCAGCTCCGCCCCCATCAGGCGGTTGATCAGCGTGGACTTGCCCACGCCGCTGGAGCCCATCAGCGCCACGGTCTGACCCGGCCGCAGCCAGGGCTCCAGAGCGGCGATCCCATCGTTTTCCAAAGACGAGCAGCAGAGCACCGGCGCGGACATGGCCACGGTCTCACAGCGGCGGACATAGCTCTCATAATCGGGGCACAGGTCTTTTTTCGTCAGCAGTACCACCGGGGATGTGCCGCCCTCCCACACCAGTGAGAGGTAGCGCTCCAGCCGCCGGAGGTTAAAGTCACGGTTCAGCGACATACAGATCAGCACCGTATCCACATTGGCCGCCACCGCCTGTTCACTGCGTCCGGTGCCGGCACTGCGGCGCAGGAAAACGCTCCTGCGCTCCAGCAGCTCCGTGATCACGCAGGGGCCGTCGCCGCTGCGCTGGGCTTTCACATAGTCGCCCACCGTGGGATATTCGGACGCCGTCACCGTATCGTAGAGAAAGCGGCCGGAGAGCACGGCTTCGTACTCCCCTGCTCCATCGGTCAGCGTGTAGCTTCCCCGTTCCCGGACGCTGACGCGGTATGTACGCTCATCCATCGGCCCAGTTCCTTTCCATCTCATCCAGCAGCTTTTCTGTCAAAGCAAGCTCTCTTTCCGGCTCCCTGCCGCTGTCAAAGGCAGCGTAGCACTGCAGCTGTGCGCCGCAGATGCTGCGGGACAGCAGCTCAGCATCGGTATAGCCCAAAGCTGTCAGCAGCTCGCTGACATAAGCCACGGGGCCGCTGCCCAGATATTGCTGGTAGAGCGCGTTCAGCTCCCCGCTCCGGTACTGCTCTATGGTAAGCATACGGCGAAAAGCGCAGGCAAAGCTGTCCTCCGTCCAGTAGTGCAGCATGGTTTTGGAAAAGGCGATGATCTCGCGAAGCGTGGCCTGAGTCGTCTCCCCCTCCAGCGGAACACCGTCCGCCTGAGCCAGCTCCGTATCCCGCTGCTCCATATGCGCGAGGATAGCCGCGAAGATGGCCGCCTTGCTCTCGTAATGGCGATAGAGCGCTCCCTTGGTCATGCCCAGCGCCCCGGCAATATCGCTGACGGAAACCGCCTCATAGCCCCGCTGAGAAAAGAGTCTGAGCGCCGTCAGAAGAATCTGATTTTTTGTGTCCTGCATATGTTCTCCTTACAAAATAAACGGTCGTTTACTGAAGTATAGTAAACGACCGTTTATTTGTCAAGACCTTTTTATCAGGGCTTGGCACTCTCTTTCGGCTCGATGATTCCGTCATCATCGGTGACTATGCCGTCATCGGTGTCGGGCACAGGATCCGGGTTCACCGTGGGTGTGGCAGTAGACACAGGTGTGGGCGTGGCCTTGGCGTTTTTGTCGGTGTTGCAGCCGGCCAGAGAGCCGGTGAGCAGCGCCATGATGCAGAGAAAGGCAACGAAATTCTTCATAGTTCAAACCCCCAGACAAGCTATTTCTCACAAAGTATGCCCGCCGGGGACGAGCTTATGCATCAGAGCTTAAATTTGTTTTCAGTGCCCTTTAGCAAACGCTGAATATTTGTGCGATGCATATATATGACAAGGCCGCCCATCACTGCCAGCAGCAGCGTCACAGCGCTCTCGCCCACAATGAAGTGCGCCGCAAAGGGCAGAACCGCCGCCGCCAGAACACTGCCCAGCGAAACATATCTTGAAACCAGCAAAGTCACAGCAAACAGGCCGATGAGCACAAGCCCCACGCGCCAGTCGATGACCATAATCGCGCTGACGCCGGAGAGAACGCCCTTGCCGCCGCGGAAGTGAAAGAACACCGGGAACATATGCCCGAGGATCACAAAGCACATTCCTATGGTCTTGCCCAGCGCAGGAGTCAGCATAGTGCCCAGCAGGGCACCGCCCAGCAGCGCGGCGCACACGGCCTTGCCCGCATCCACAAGGATGACCAACGGCGCAGCCTTTTTCCCATAGACACGGATGAAATTAGTCAGGCCGCCGTTTTTGCTGCCGAACTCGCGGACATCACTCTTGTAGAGGGTCTTAGACACGATCACGGCGCCGATGAGATTGCCCAGTACATAGGAGATAACAGCCGTCAGCATAATGCGGAAAATCAGTGAAGTCATACAGGTCTTTTCCTCTCGTGAAATACCGTTTCATATTAAATGATTCTCAGACCGCTGTCAAGGGCTGATACTAAGCCCTGATAAGAAGAAGACACAGATTTGCGAGGAAAAATTGCGTCAGACGAGGCAAGCTTCGCAGAGCATAATGGAAATATATGCTCTGCGAAGCTTAACGAAGTATGGCGCAATTTTTACCGCAAAGATTGTCTGATTTCTATCAGGGGTTCGTATGAGGGACGCATTTCTCTCTTGTATCGCTTCGGGAAGTATGCTAAAATGAACCCAATGAATTGCAGGGAGGCTGCCATGAAATTCTGGAAAATGCAGGGCTGCGGAAACGACTTCATCGTTTTCGACAACCGTAAAGATAAGTTTAGCGAAGAGGAGCTTGCCGCCATGGCAAAGCACTATTGCGCCCGCCGACTTTCCATCGGTGCGGACGGCTTTATGGCCGTGGAGGAATCCGCTGTGGCAGACTTCCGTATGCGCTTTTTCAACTCCGACGGCACCGTCGGTGAAATGTGCGGCAACGGCGCCCGCTGCATCTCCCGCTACGGCTACGAAAACGCTCTCTCCGGCAGCGAGCAGCGGATTGAGACCACCGCCGGTCTGGTGACAGGAGAGCGTATCAGTAAAAGCGAATACCGTGTACATCTCAACCTTCCCACCGTTCTCGATGAGCGCGAGGCTGAGGGCTGCGGCTGCGGATATGTGGAGCTGGGAAATCCCGGTCTCCCCCACTGCATCGTACTGCTGGAGGACTGGGATACCATGGAGGTAAACGAGCTGAGGGAGCTGGGTCGCCGCCTTCGCTACTCCCCTGTCTTCCCCAAGGGCGCCAATGTCACCTTTGTGAAAACGCTGGGAGACGACCACTTCAGAGTGCGTACCTTCGAGCGGGGCGTGGAGGACTTCACGCTGGCCTGCGGCACCGGCTGCGGCAGCACCGTCAGCGTCCTCACCCGCAGAGGCCTGTGCAGCGGGAAAAATGTCCGGCTGGAGTCTGACGGCGGCACGCTGACGGTCTCTCTCACCAGGGAAAACGAGCAGATCACCGAGCTGCTGCTTCAGGGTCCCACCTGCGTGGTGGCCATCGGCGAAACTGAGGACTGATACTATGAAATTCACGAAACGGCTACTCCCGCTGCTGCTCGCCCTGACCCTGCTGACGGGCTGCGGAAAGAAGGCGGACGATACGCCCTCCGAGCAGACCCCGTCTCCGGAGGCGCCGCAGACCGCCGCTCCCATCGTCACGCCTGAGCCCACCGTTGCGCCGGAGGAGCTGAACCAGAGCGTTCTGGTCAGCTATGCGGAGGAATCCAAGGACTACCGGGCCGAGGGCAGCAACGACCTGCTGCTGTGTTTCCGCTGCCGGACACCTGTGGTGGAGCTGCCCGGACTGGAGAAGCAGGCCGGCAGCATCAACAACACGCTGGCCTCCATGAACGAGCGCTTCCGCAAGGGTGCGGAGGGCAGCGAGGGCGACGGGCTGCAATACCTGCTCTCCACTGCCGCCTCCGATTACGGTACGCGCGCCGCCGAGGGCATCCTTGAAAACTTCACTCCCTACGCCTACGAGCGAGATGCCTCGGTCGTGCGCGGTGACGGCACCGTGCTGAGCATCCTGTTCTCGAATTATGTAAACTCCGGCGGGGCCCACGGCGGCACCAGCTGGAGCGCTGTGAGCTTCGATCCCGAAACGGGCAACGAGCTGAAGCTGGTCGATCTCACTGACGATCCCGAGGGTCTGCGCAGTATCTGCGTTGCGGAGATCCGCACCCAGTGCGACCAGATGAAGGACCTGCTCTTTGATGACTATCCCTCCCACGTGGAGGAGCTTTTCACCGACGGGCTCTGGTACCTGAACGATTCGGGTATGGTTTTCATCGCCAACGAGTACCATCTTGCCCCCTACGCCGCCGGGACATTGAGCTTTACGGTGAAGTACAGGGCGATTAAAGGCGTGCTGCACGAGCGCTATCTGCTTCCCTCCCGCAGCGATGTGCAGGGCGGCATTGAAGCCTATCGGGGCAGCGAGTGCAGCTTTTCGGGCGAACCTGAGCTGCGTATTCAGACGGATGAAGTGGGCGAAGAGATACTTCTGCGCAGCTTCAACAGCGTTTACAATGTGCGGCTCTTCAGCGTGAGCTACAGCGAGGAGAGCGGCAGCTTCTACCAGCTCAGTGAGCTGGCTTATCTCAGCTCTCTGCGCAACGGCGAGTATATTACGCTGCAAAGCAGCATCCCCGATGTGATTCCCAATGTTCAGCTCAGCTGGCGGCTTCCCGACGGGAGCACCCAGAAATATCTCATCTCTCAGAGCGGTGAGGACGGTTCCATTCTGCTCATCGAACCCAACACCGTTTCCCGGATTCAGCCCGGCGAGGTCAGCGAGGATGCCTTCTACTGGGATCTGGACGATGACGGCAACAGCGAGTGCGTATCGCTGAATCTGGACGGTGTGTGGAAGCTGAGCATTGATTTCTCCCCGGAGAAGACCATTGCCACCCGTTTCAGCGGTGCCAAGCCCAAGCTCTTTGTGGCCGATGTGGACGAGGACGACTGCTTTGAGCTCTTTCTGGAGGGCGATAATACCCTTTGCTGCTTCCGCTATACCGGGGAGCTGAGCCCTGTTTCCTTCATTCTCAAGGGCGAGCCCATTACCGAATTGAACGCCACCGTACTGGACACACTGGACGGGCTGCACCTCTCCTGCAACATCCCCCTGATGGGCAGCAAGCTCCCCGCGCAGGCTGTTTTGCGTGACGGTATCGCCGGTTCGCTGGCCCTGGCCTACGACAGCGAGTGGGACTTTTTCACCCACGGCACCCTCACGCTGAACAGGGAGATTACCTGCGTTTCGGAGAACGGTGAGAATGCCAAAATGCCCTACGGGGCGGTAATCACCCCTGTGTCCATGAGCGATTCCACACTGCGCTTCACCGGGGAAAACGGCTTTCAGGCCACAGCCGAGCTCAATCAGTTTACATAATAATGCAGAAAAGAAGGAACTCTCCATGAGAAATTATGCGGAAGAATTTGAAAAGCGCGTGGAATTTCTGCGCTCTGCCCTGCACGAGAGCGGCTGCAGGGGCTTTGTGTTCGGCAACAGCGGCGGCAAGGACTCCGCGCTGGTGGGCATACTCTGCAAGGCCGCCTGTGAGAATACCGTAGGCATCATCATGCCCTGCGAGAGCAAACGCAATTTCGGGGAGGATGCCGCCGATGCCCGGGAACTCGCCGCGCAGTTTGGCATCGAAAGCCGCTGCGTGGACATAACGCCCGTGCGTGCGGCTCTTGTGGAGCAGCTCCGGGGCGTTGCCGAGCTCAACAGCATGGCGCTGATCAACTTAGCTCCCCGCATCCGCATGACCACCCTCTATGCCATTGCCGCGGCGGAAGCCCGGCTGGTGGTGGGCACAGGCAACCGCAGCGAGCTCTATATCGGCTACTACACCAAGTGGGGCGACGGCGCCAGTGACATCAATCCCATCGCCGACCTTTGCGCCACGGAGGTACTGGAATTTCTCCGCTATCTGAAGGCACCGGAGAGCATCACCGCCAAGGCTCCCTCTGCCGGCCTTTTTGACGGCCAGACCGACGAGCAGGAAATCGGCGTAAGCTATGCGGAGCTGGACCGCTACCTTCTCACCGGCCAAGGCAGCGAGCACACCCTTTCCGTGGCAGAGCGTATGCACCGCAGTAGCGCCCATAAGCGAACCGGGGTAAAGCTCTATGAATAAGCTTTTTTGCTACGGCGACTCCAACACCTTCGGCTGGGACCCCACCGATCCGTTGGGCGCACGCTACGATAGGCCGTGGGTTGCGGTTCTGCAGGAGCTGAGCGGCATAGAGTGCCTGAACAAGGGTCGCCCCGGTAGACGGCTCCCGGAGAGCCGAAGCGAATTCGACACGCTTTCCCGCGTTGTTGCCCAAAGCGGCGCGGACGCCCTGCTGATCCTTCTGGGCACCAACAACCGCTTTCTCGCGCCCACGGATGAGCCGGAGACCGCTGCCGCAAAGATGGACACGCTCCTTGCCTTTCTTCGCTCCGAATTTCCCGCCATGGCGCTGTATCTCATCGGTTTGCCCCCCATGAGGCTGCCGGGTTCGGACTGCGAAGGCTGGGTAAGGGAAGTGAACGGCCTCTACGAGGCGCTTGCCCGGAAATATGCGCTCCCCTTCTTTGATCCGACACCGCTCGATCTGCCCCTTTGCTTTGACGGGCTGCACCTGACGGAGGAGGGACATCGCCGCCTCGCCGAAGGACTATGGCAAAGCGGAATACTCGAAACAGGGAAATAAAACAGTAACGCAGGAGCTCCTCCGGCAGTGATCGGAGGAGCTCCTGCGTTTATGACAACAGTGACAACAGGGACGGTTCTCGCTGTCACAAAAGATGACATTGAGAACCGTCCCTACTGTCACACGACTGTTATACAGAGGACAAGGACGGCAGCAAGTCCGAAGACGGCGCCGCCCAGGTCCAGCAGTACGTCCTGCACCTGAGCACCGCGCCCGTCAGCAAAAAGCTGGATTCCTTCGTCCACAACCGCTGCCGCCAAAGCGCAAAGAGCCGCATAGCTGATATAGAAAAACCGTTTCCGTCCTTCCTCATGGAGAAGCAGGGCCATGAGCCCTCCAAGAGCGGCATATTCCGTAAAATGCGCGAGTTTACGAACCATGTGATTGGTTACTTTGCCTTTTCCTACGAAGAGCTCAAGAAATGGCGTCAGGAAGTTGCCTACCGCAAGACTTTCTGTCTGTGATGCCTCTCTGCTCATTGCCGAGTGCCCCCAGATAAAAGCCAGCACAAGAACGATGAGGATCATGATAAGGGATTTTTTCGTTATTTTCATATGGTCTGGTTCCGCAGATTATTGAGAATATCCTTGTTTCATGGCATTCGGAGAAAAATGCACCCTTATTCAGATACGGTTTATATCCGGATAAGGGTGCGATATTGGTACGCCGGACGGGATTCGAACCCACGACCTTTGGCTCCGGAGGCCAACACTCTATCCAGCTGAGCTACCGGCGCTTATCAACAGCTATGTATTATAGCAAGTCTCAGCCGCTTTGTAAAGAAGATTTTGCCGAAATCGCAAAACTTTTTCTTTTCCTTTTTCCCGACAGGTGCTATAATCTTACGGAAATACCGAAAAGGAGCGTACCGCTATGGAAAAGATCCGTCTGGGCAAAACCGGGCTGATGGTCAGTAAAACCGCCATGGGCTGTCTGCCCATCCAGCGCTGCAGCACCGAGGAGGCCGCAGAAATTCTCCGCGCGGCCTATGCGGGCGGCATCAACTACTTCGACACCGCCAACGCCTACACCGACAGCGAGCACAAAATCGGCATCGCTCTTCACGATGTCCGTGAGAATATCATCATCTCCACCAAGAGCGAGGGGCGGGACAGAGAGACCATTCTCCGCCACATTCAGAACTCCCTCAAGGAGCTTCAGACCGACTACATCGACCTATTCCAGCTCCATCAGGTGCCGGAGATGCCCGACTTCGACGATCCCAACGGCGCCTACGCCGGCGCTTTGGAGGCAAAGGAGAGGGGCTGGATCCGCCACATCGGCGTGACGGCCCACAAGCTGGAGCTGGCCTTTGCCCTCATCGAAACCGGAAAGTTCGAGACCATGCAGTTCCCCTTCAGCTACATTTCCGGCAAGCGGGAGCTGGAGATGGTGAAGCTCTGTCAGGAGAAGGACATGGGCTTTATCTGCATGAAGGGTCTGGCCGGTGGAATGCTGAATAACGCCCGCGCCTGCCACGCTTTTATGAAGGAGTTCCCCGTGGTACCCATCTGGGGCATTCAGACCATGGAGCAGCTCAACGAGTGGCTGGCTCTCTCCGAGGAGAATCCCTCTCTGGACGATGCGCTCCGCGCCCTTATTGCCAGGGATCGCAAGGAGCTTTCTCAGGGCTTCTGCCGGGGCTGTGGCTACTGCCTCCCCTGCCCCGAGGGCATTGAGATCAACAACGCCGCCCGCATGGATATGCTGCTGCGCCGCTCCCCCTGGCAGCCTTACATGAGCGACGAGTGGCACAGAAAAATGCACCTGATCGACAACTGCCGTCACTGCCGGGAATGCGCCGAGCGCTGTCCCTATGAGCTGGACATCCCCAATATTCTGGAGTATATGCTCCGGGACTACGACGAATTCTACAAGGAACACAAAGGACTGATCTGAGCTATGCGCGTTTTTATTGCTCTTCTTGCAGCCAAGCTCGTCCGGCTGCTTCTGCGGCTGACCCACCGGGGCGGCACAGCGCTTCCCGGTAAGGTGGCGCTGAAAATCTGCCCCGACCTGCTCTCGCGGCTTGCCAGGGATGTAAGCACCGTTATCGTTACGGGCACCAACGGAAAGACCACCTCCTGCCGCATTGCCGAACAGCTTTTTGCCGAGGCCGGTATCCCCTACTTCGCCAACCGGGGCGGTGCCAATCTCAAGCAGGGCATCACCACGGAGTTTGCCATGAACGCCAACCTCTTCGGCAGACCCAAAAGGCAGTATGCCGTCATCGAATGCGATGAGGCCGCCATGGTGCAGGTCTGCCCCGAGGTGAAGCCCAAGGTCATACTTATGACCAATGTTTTCTCCGACCAACTGGATCGCTTCGGCGATGTGCTGACCACGCTGGACGCCATCCGCCGGGGTATGGACGCTTCGCCCGACTCCGTTCTCTGTCTGAACGCCGACTGCTCCCTCTCCGCCTCTCTCCATGAGAAGCTGAAGAATAAGGTCGTCTTCTACGGCGTGGAGTGCCCCGTGTACAAAGAACAGGTGCAGGAAAACAGCGATGCTCCCCGCTGCCTCCGCTGCGGCACGGAATACGAATACTCTCTTCGCACCTACGGGCATCTGGGTCACTTCCGCTGCCCCCAGTGCGGCTATGAGCGGCCCCACGCCCATGTGGCCGTGACGGAGATTCCTTATCAGGGTGCCGATTCCACCCGGGTTATGCTCCGGCTGGGCGATGTCACCGTACCCGCCGAGATCGCCGTTCCCGGGGGCTACAATATCTATAACGCTGCCGGTGCCGCCGCCGTCGGTATGGCGCTGGAACTGGACGAGCCTGCCATTCTCAGCGCTCTGGCCAACTTCCACTGCGGCTTCGGGCGCATGGAGGAGATGGAGCTGAACGGTGTCAGCGCCCGGATGATTCTGGTGAAGAATCCCACCGGCTGCAATCAGGCGCTGAACTTTCTGGCCAATACCGAGGGCGATGCCCTCTTTGTGGTGGCGCTCAATGACCGTGTCGGCGACGGAACCGACATCAGCTGGATCTATGATGCCGACTTTGAAAAGCTTCTCTGTCTGGGCGAGCGTCTCAAGGGCATCTACTGCGTGGGCGACCGGGGCGCGGATATGGCCGTGCGGCTGAAATATGCCGGCTTCCCCCTGCAGAAGCTCCGGGTCTTCGGCGACTACGGTAGTCTGATTGACGCCCTTTCAGCGCAATCCGCCCCTGTGGTCATGATGCCCACCTATTCCGCCATGATGGACCTTCGCGGCGCTCTGGCGCAGCGCTTCGGTCTGAAGGAGTTCTGGGAATGAAAAACAATGTGAAAATTGTATGGCTATGGAACGATGCCATGAACCGCAACGGCTCGCAGGGGAATGTACTCGCCCTCTCCCGCCGTCTGGAATGGCGGGGCATCTCCTGCCGGATTCAGACCGTGGCCGTGGGCGAAGGTATCAGCCTTGATGACTGCGATATTCTCTATATCGGGGCGGGACTTCCCTATGATAATCCGGCTTTGCTGACTTCTCTGGAAGAAAATACGCCGCTGATTAAAGATTATGTAAACAGAGGAAA
Source organism: Clostridiales bacterium UBA1728 (assembly GCA_002315975.1). GTDB lineage: Bacteria > Bacillota > Clostridia > Oscillospirales > Oscillospiraceae > Apopatocola. The sequence goes on along the minus strand of DCIK01000007.1, from coordinate 94,683 downwards.
GGTGCTTCTCGCCGTATGTGAGGGCTTTGAGCTGCTGGGAAAGAGCATTACCCTTGCCGATGGGCGAAAGCTCAGGGGCGCGGGCATCGGCCCCTATACGACTGTTTACAGTGAAAAGCGCGTGGCCGGAAACCTGAGCTTTGAGTTTCAGAAGAGCAGCGTGCTCTGCTTTGAAAACCACGCCGGGGAGATTTTCCCGGAGGAGGGGGCCGATGTGCTGGGCAAGGTCACCATCGGGCAGGGAAACAACCGGAAGGATGAGGGCTTCGGTCTTTGGTACAAAAACTTTTTCGGGGCTCCCGCCTATGCTCTGCTGCCCAACAACCCGGTGCTGACCGATGCCATTCTCCTCGCCGTCATGCGGCGGGAGGATCCCAAAGCGACGCTGGAAGCCCTCAACGACAGCTTTGAGACACTGGCCCATGATCAGCTTCTGGCCAGGCTGAAGCAGGAGGGAAAGAAATGAGCGGACGCGTACTGGCCATTGACTACGGCGACGCCAGAACGGGTCTGGCCTTCTCCGATCTGCTGGGCATACTCTGCGGCGAGGCCGTGACCATCAACGAATGGAACGCAGAGCGGCTGGCCGATACCATTGCCGAAATGGCAAAGCAGCGGCAGGTGGAGACGCTGGTGCTGGGTCTGCCCAAAAACATGGACGGCAGCGAGGGTGCGCGGGCCGAGAAGTGCAGAGCCTTCAAAGCCCTCTTGGAGGAACGCACAGGTCTGAGCGTGGTGCTCTGGGATGAGCGGCGCAGCAGCATCGAGGCGCACAACATTCTCCACGCTGTGGGAAAAAAGGAGAAAAAGCACAAGAACACCGTGGATGCCGTGGCTGCCTCCCTGCTTTTGGAGGGTTATCTGGGCAGCAGACGGTAATTTCTGCATAAAACGCAAAGCCTCCGTACAAAATAGGATTACCAAAAACGGTAAATTCTCTTTTGTACGGAGGTTTTTCCCATGAATAAGAAGAACAAACGCCGGATCGCTTTTCTGGCCGCTCTGTCCCTGTGCCTTTCTCTGCCCGCCTTCGCTCTGGCAGCGCCGGTGGCTGAGAATCTGGAGCTGGAGACCTACCGGGGTATCAGCGTAGGCGGGCAGCTGGTGGCCGTAACGCCCGACGGCGGCAGCGTGAGCTTTACCGTCACCACAGAACCCAGCAAGGGCACAGTGGAGCTCGCCGAGGACGGCAGCTTCGTCTATACACCCAGGGAGAAGAGCCGCGGGCGGGACTACTTCGGCTATCGTGCCACGGACGCCAGCGGGCAGCAGTCCCGGGAGGCCACGGTGATCATAAAGCTCTGTCGGCAGAGAAAGGCTCTCCGCTACACCGATACCGCCGGGCTGCGCTGCGACTACGCCGCTCACGCATTGGCGGAGACGGGCATCTTCAGCGGCTCCACGCTGCTGGGCAACGCCCTCTTTGAGCCAGTGCGTACGGTGAGCCGCGGGGAGTTCCTCGGCCTGTGCATGGCCTGTGCGGGTAGGAACATCCTCTCCGCCGTGGAAACCACCGGCTACGGTAACGACGCAGAGCTGCCCGCTTGGCTCAAGCCCTATGTGGCCACGGCGCTTTTCGACGGAATCGAAGCCCCTTCCGGTGAATATGAGGCGGATGCGCCCATTTTCCCCTCCGAGGCCTCGGCGCTGGTAAATCGCTGCTTTGCTCTGAGCGGCAGCCCGGAGGTGGGCGTGGAGCAGAGCAAAGCAAATCTCCGCGCCTGCGGGCTTTGGGACACTGCTTTGGACAGTGAAGAGCCCCTGACGCGGAGTGATGCGGCTATTCTGCTGGTAAAGGCCATGGAGCTGCGGCAAAAGTAATCAGTCCTTCTGCCGCAGTCTTTCGGCCAGCGCCTCATCGCTTTCCACGATGAGCGTTTTATAGTCGGTATAGATGACCCGCCCCGGCCTTGCCCCGGCGGGCTTTTTGACAAAGCGCACCTGTGTGCAGTCCACAGCGGTCTTGCCCCCGCCGGACTGGGAATAGGTGGCGGCCAGAGTGGCGGCCTCTAAAATATCCTGCTCCGTGGCCTCTCTCTCGGCCTGAGACAGAATCACATGGCTGCCGGGCAGCTTCTGCACATGGAACCAAAGGTCAGTGCGCCTTGCGGTATGGAGGGTGAGACGGTCATTGTCCTCGTTGCCCCGCCCCACCAGCACCTCGGCACCGGAGGATGTCAGGAAGCGGAGGGGCTTGCGCGCCGGAGGCTGCTTCTGCCGCCGCTCCTTTTCGTTGGCCTTGAGATAAGCGCCGGCTATCAATTCCCGGCGAATGTCCGCCAGATCCCGGTCGCAGTCTGCCCGGGACAGCTCATGGAGAACGCTGTCGAGATAGGCGATTTCCTCCTCGCTGCCGACAATGAGCTCGGTAAGGACGCGGTTGGCCGTTTTGGCCTTGTTGTACTGTTTATAGTACGCCGCAGCGTTCTGCTGGGGTGTTTTGCGTGGATCCAGCGCAATGGTTACGGTGGGACAGTCGTCCTGATAGAAGTCCTGAGTCTCAAAGCTGCGCTCCCCCCGCTTGAGCCGGTAGATGTTGGCAGTAATGAGGTCCGCGGTGCGGCGGTACTCCTCCCGCTTCTCCGTGGCCTGCAGCTCCCGGCGGCGGGCATCCAGCTTTCGCGCCAGACGATCCCGGGCGGTTTTGGCCGTTCGCTGGAGCTCGGCACTGCGGCGGTGCATGAGCTCGGCCTTTTCCCGCTGGGCGTAGAACGCATCCAACAGGGCGGAAAAGCTCTCGAAGCGTTCGTTTTTCACCAGCTCGCCATACTGGGAGATGGGCGTAAAGCTGAAGTCTCTGGGCTTGCTGCCCTCCCGCAGCAGCGTGGGATGGAAGCTACGGCGCTCCACCACGGCGGCCAACGCCTTCATAGCTGCCTCCACATCCTCCGACTGAGCCAGCTCCCGGCAGATCAGCGGAGAGAGACCGCCGAAGGTATTGAGCAGACGCCTGTCCGTCTCCCGCTCCGGCTCGGCGCTGCGCCAGAGTGCGCGGCGCTCCTCCTCAGAGAGCGTAAAGAAGCAGGGCTTGCTCTCGGCGGGGGGAGCCTCATAGAAGAGCCCCGGCAGGAGGGGGCGCTTTTCGTTTGTTTCGTAATCCGCCCGGCGGAGGCAATCCAGCACCCGCCGATCCTCGCCCACAAGGACGAGATTCACGCATTTGCCCATGAGCTCCAGAACGAGCTCCTTCCGGCTGACCACACCCAGCTCATCCTGACTGTCTAAGGTGAGCGTTACCATGCGCTCAAAGGGCGGCTGGGTTACGGCAGTGATGCGCGCACCGCTGAGATATTTGCGCAGGAGCATACAGAACATGGGCGGCTGGGGCGGGTTTTCATAGCTCTGCTCGGTGAGGTGCAGTCTTGCGCTGCCCGGTCGGGCGCAGAGCAGCAGCTTCTGCTTGCCCGCATCCCGGGAGTGGAGGGAGAGAATCACCAGATCCCGCTCCGGCATATTGATCTTGTCGATCCTGCTGCCCACAAGGGCGGCAGACAGCTCTGCGGTGAGACCCGTCAGGGTAACGGCATCCAGCGGCATTATTTCTTTTCCTCCATGGCCAGAGCAAAGAGCTCTTCGATACGGCTCTGCTCCTCCCGAAGATAGAGCCAGCCGAAAAGGGTTTCCAGCCCCGTGGCAGCGTGGTACTCCCCTTCCGAGGTGTTCCTGGGGGCCGGGTGGCTGTGGGCATTCCGCCCCCGTTTGTAGACCGCAAGCTCCTCTTCGCTGAGGGAGGAGAGCATCCTTCTCACGGCCTTCGCCTGGGCCCTGGCGCAGACCAGAGCAACGGTGTCTTTGTGCAACGTGTTCGCCGTGAGGGTGCCTCGGCAGCAGAGCATACGGCGCACCTGCAGCTCATAGACGCAGTCGCCCATGTGTGCCAGCGCCAGAACGCTCATGGCATCAATCTCCTGCTTGGGAATCAGCATTCTTCATCCTCCTGCGAGCCGAAATCGTCCCGGGACTCATCCATGAGCCTTTCGGCATCGCTGCGCGTATCGCCGCTGTTGAGCTCCTCCCACTTCTCCCGGGAGATGAGCACCTTGCGTGGCTTGGTACCTTCGGCGGGGCCGACCATGCCCAGCTCCTCCATCTCGTCCATGATGCGTCCGGCGCGGCTGAAGCCCACCTTCAGACGGCGCTGGAGATGGGACACGGAGCCCTGCTTTTCCTCCAGCAGAATCTCCACTGCCTTGGGAATCAGCGGATCAAAGCCCGCAAAGAGCGTATCCTGAGAATCGGCCACAATCTCGTCGGCAATGGCAGAGCGCGGGGCGCTGCCCTTTTCCTTTTCCCGCTCCTTCTCGGCGGCCTTCTGCTCGATCTCGCGGATCACACTCTGATCATAGTGAGCCTCGCTGCCCTGCTTGATGAAGTCAATCACGCTCTCGCGCTCCTCATCGGAGACATACGCGCCCTGAATACGCTGGGGCTTGCCCATGCCGATGGGGCTGTAGAGCATATCGCCCTTGCCCACCAGCTTCTCGGCGCCGGACTGATCCATAATGATGCGGGATTCCAGCGAGGAGGACACGGCAAAAGCAATGCGGCTGGGGATATTGGCCTTCATGAGGCCGGTAATCACGTCTGCAGAGGGACGCTGGGTGGCAATAATCAGGTGCACACCGGCGGCACGACCCATCTGGGCCACGCGGCAGATGCTCTCCTCCACCTCCTTGGCGGCGGTCATCATCAGATCGGCCAGCTCGTCGATGACGATGACAAGGCTGGGCATGGGCTCCTCGCCGTTGAGACGGCGAACCTCATTATAGCCGGTCAGGTCGCGGACATTCTGCTCGGAGAAGAGACGGTAACGCTTCATCATCTCCACCACGCTCCACTGCAGAGCGCCCGCGGCCTTCTTGGGATCGGTGACCACGGGGATAAAGAGATGGGGTATGCCATTGTAGATTTGCAGCTCCACCATCTTGGGATCGATCATGATCAGGCGCACCTCGTCGGGGCTGGCCTTGTAGAGCAGCGAGAGAATCAGACAGTTCATGCACACGGACTTACCGGAGCCCGTGGTACCGGCAATGAGCATATGGGGCAGCTTGGAAATGTTGCCCACAATACAGTCGCCGGAGATGTCCTTGCCGATGGCAAAGCTCAGAGGCGACTTGGCTCTGCGGAAGTTTTCGCTCTGCAGCAGCTCCCGGAGACCCACGGTGGCGGTGTCGCGGTTGGGCACCTCCACGCCCACGGTGGAAACCTTTTCGGGCACGGGGGCAATGCGGACATTTTCCACGCCCAGATTCAGCGCCAGATCCCCGGCCAGATTGGTGAGCTTGGTCAGGCGCAGACCCGCCTCCAGCTCCAGATCGTAGCGGGTGACAGAGGGGCCCCGGGTTACACCCGTGACCTTGGCGCCCACGTTAAAGCTCCTGAGGCACATATTGAGCCGCTCGGTATTTACGCGAATCTCCTCACTGCCGGTAGAGGCAGAGCTGTCGAACTGATCCAGCAGCTCCAGCGGCGGGTAGACATAGGTATCGGGCTTTTCGGCGTTGCCGATCTCCTCGGCCACTTCCCGGGTGGCCTGACGCACCTCCTCGCGGGAGAGCTTCTCCACCTCGCCCTCCAGCGGGGGTAGGGGCTTTGCGGCTTCCGCTTTGGCCGCCTCCGGCTTCGCAATCGGAGTCTGCGCCACAGGGGTAACATCCTCCACAAAGGGAGAGGTGCTGCCGGCCTTGCGCTTTTTCTTCTTTTCCTCCTGGGCATCCATGGTCTGCAGCAGGGCGTCTACATTGGCATTGGCCCTGGTCCTGCGGAGGGAGTCGTAGCCCTGGGGCATGGCCGGAATATCCTCAGCAGGAGCAGCCTCCTCCGGCAGGGGCTCTTCCTTTTTCTTACGGCTCTTTTTGCTTTTGACGCTCTCTTCAAAGAGGATATCCACGCCCTCGGTCTTTTTGCCGTTTCTGCCCCGCATGATAGTGGGCAGCTCCTCGGCGGGCAGGAAGAGGGGCTCATTCTTCTTTGCGCTCTGGGCTGTTTTAGCCTTCTTGTCTGCAACGGGAGCCTCTGCCTTGGACGCTTTCGCCTCGGTGGTGAAAATGTCCTTCCAGGTCAGACCCAGACCGGACACGCCGCAGATGAGAAAGAGGATCACCAGCACGGGCATGGCACCGTAGGCGCTGATGGCGTCCCGGAGCAGCTCCGCCAGATAGCCGGAGACCAGACCGCCGCTCTGCATGGAGAGACCCGTGGTGTAATACTGGGCGGGAGAGGTATACTGCATGGCATACTGGGCACCGCAGCGGATAAGGTGGATGATGCCACCCAGCAGGGCAGGAAGACTCAGCAGGCAGAAGCAGCGCTGCTTCGCCCGTTCCGCATTGAGCAGCAGAAGAAAGCCCGCAAAGATCAGTACCGGGGGCGCAATGAGAAAGCCCCAGCCGAAAAGTCCCTTGATAACATACAGGCTCAGCGCATCCACCAGCCAGTGATTCTGCATAAAGTAGCCTAAAAAGGCGAAGCCGCCGCAGAAAAAGAGGACGATGCCCCAGACCTGAGCGCTGAAGCCGTTCTTTTTTGCCGCAGTGGACTTCTTTTTGGTGCTGTTTGTTTTTTTCGCAGTCTGTGCCATTGATAGCCTCCGAATATTACATAAAAAGAGAAAGAATCAGCGTCAGTGCACCCATAACCCAGAGGTAATAGCGCAGTCCCTTGCCGAAGCCGCCCTTCTGCAGCAGGCGGCGAAGAAGAATGATGGAAAAATAGCCCGATACGGCGGCGGTCAGCGTGCCGATGAGATAGGGCACAAGATAGGCCGTATTCACCCCGTCTCTGACGGCATCGATGAGGGAGAGGAGATTGGCGCCCAGCACCGCGGGGATGCTCAGCAGCAGGGAATACTTAACGGCAAAGCTCCTGTCCAGTCCCCGGGAGAGGCCCGCCGTAATGGTAGAGCCGCTGCGGGAAATGCCGGGAATCACGGCCACAGCCTGACAGACGCCGATGAGCAGAGCGTCCACCAGGGTCATGGTTTTTCCGTTTTTCCGGCCCTGGGGCATCTGATCGGAGACATAGAGCATACAGCCCGTCAGCAAAAAGGCCACGCCTATGTACCAGGTTTTGTAGTAGAGAGTCTCCAGAACATCCTTCACCGGCAGCACAAAGGCCAGAGGCAGCGTACCGAAGAACATCATCAGCAGCAGCCTTGCGCCGGGATAGCCCTTTTTCGGTGCGGCGCGGCGGTAGCGGATATCATTGACAAACTGCAGAGAATCGCGGACAAGCTCCTGAATATCCGACCAGTAGGCGGCGAAGATGGCCAGCAGGGTTCCCAGATGCAGCAGCACATCAAAGAGAAGGTGGCCGTCCTCAGCGGTCTGCATATGAAAAAAGTTCTGCAGCACGGAGAGATGTCCCGAACTGGAAATGGGTAGAAATTCCGCTACGCCCTGAATCAGTCCCAGGAGAACGGCGGCTCCGATTGACATTTGATCACGCTCCTCAGTGAATTTGAATATCTATAATAACATATTGTCTTCGTTTTGGCAAGGGTGAATTCCGGTCTTGCGGAAATCGCAAAGGTGTTCGCGCAAAACAAACCCGGTGATAATTGTTCTGTACACGCTTTTGCAGGGCTCGGCCTCCCGGACGAGCCGTAACCGGCGCAGCGGGAAAGCGGCGGCTCGTCCGGAGGCCGAGCCCTACGGGTCTGTGGGCTTTTCTCGAAAGAGTATATTTCGGGCAGGTCCGGTTTTCGCCAAAGCCTCGAAAAATAACCCTTGCATTTCCCCGGGGTTCGTGCTATAGTACGCGATAGATGCGGATATAGTTCATCGGTAGAACGACGGCTTCCCAAGCCGTAGAGGTGGGTTCGACCCCCATTATCCGCTCCATAGAAGCAGCCCTTGAAACGAATTCTTCTTTTCAAGGGCTTTATCATGCCTGTAATCACTGAAATGAAAAAGACATTCGTAATTGTATTTCTTCTCGCATTCTGTCTTCTGCTTTTGAATGCCTGCGGAGAGCAGCAGGCTGCGCAGGCAGAGGTCGTCACGCCCACCGCAGCGCTTTCTTACCCCTATGAGGCGCTTTCCGTCAGCGAAATCATGGTCAGGAACAGCTCCACGCTGTTGAGGGATGGCCGCTTTCCCGACTGGGTTGAGCTGCACAACGGCTCCTCCGTTTCCATTCCGCTGGACGATGTTGTCATATCCGATGGGAATAAGCGGCACAGCTTTTCCGGTCTCACCCTCGCTCCCGGTGCGTATCTGCTGCTCATCTGCGAAGAAGACCTGCCCTTTTCCCTCTCCGATTCGGAAACGCTCACGCTCACCGCTCCGGACGGCAGGGTTCTCAGTCGTTACGACTGCTCTCTGAGCGAAGAGAACGCCTCTCTGATCTGTGAGGACGAAGGCTGCCGCGTGAGCTCTTTCCCCACGCCCGGCTATCCGAATACGGCAGAGGGCTACGAAGCGTGCCAGAGCGCGCTGCAGAGCGGGCCCGCTCTGCGCATCAACGAGGTTTATATCCACGGCAGTGCAAAGCTCGATACCTGCGACTGGGTGGAGCTTTATAATGCCGGCAGCGAAAGCGTGAATCTCTCCGACTACGCTCTCAGCGACAGAGCCGGAAAGCCGGAGAAGCTGCCGCTTTCGGATACTGTGCTCGCAAGCGGTGAATATGCCGTAATCAATCTGGGCGATGACTCCTTTTCGCTCGGCGAAGAGGAATCCCTCTATCTCAGTTGCGGAGGTGTGATTGTCGATGCAGTCTCTCTTCGCTTTGTTCCCACCGGCGGGAGCATAGGAAGAGAGAGAGGCAATGGCTGGTATTATTATTCCGCCTCCAGTCCCGGTGAGGAAAACCGCAACGGCTGCCGCAGCGTGGCCGGCGCCCCGGTGCTGAGCGGACAGGACGGCGTATTCTCCCCCGGCGAAAGCGTTACCGTAGAGCTGACGGGCGAGGGCAGCATCTACTACACCACGGATTGCACCCGTCCGGGTACTGAATCCACGCTCTACCGCGGCCCCATCACCCTCAGCGAAACCACCGTTCTCCGCGCCGTGTCGGTGGCGGACGGAAAGCTGAACTCCGAGGTTTCCACCTATAGCTTCATTTTCACGGATGTCAGTCTCCCGGTGGTCAGTCTGGTGGGCGATGTGCCTTCAACGCTCAATTCCCTGAAGCATGCCGTGAATAAAACGACGGAGGTTTCCTGTATTCTCTCCTTTTACGAGGATAGCGGCAGCTTTACGATCCCCTGCGGCGTCCATCTGGGAGGAAATACCAGTCTGAAGCAGCATTCAAAAAGCTTTAAGGTGCATTTTCGAGGCTGTTACGGCGCGGATACTCTCTCGTACGATGTATTCGGCACGGGCATCACGGAATATCATTCCCTGGGCCTGCGCCGGGGCTATGATTCCCTGCAGACCGTGTTCAAAAGCGAGCTGTTTGAGACTCTGGCCCGCTCCTTTACGGATGTATGCCCCATTCAGAACAGTAGATTCTGCCGTATGTACATCAACGGCGAATACTGGGGTCTGGTCTCTCTCCGGGAAGATTTCTCCACCGCTTATTTTTCCGCTCACGACGGATCGGACGAAAGCAGTGTTGAGTACTGCCATTTCCCGGTGGATACGCACAGCGTGTTTTACAGCGAAGTTACTTCGTTCTGCAGCCAAAGCGAGAACACCGGGGAGGCGGCCTACTCTTATCTCTCCTCGGTGCTGGATATTGACAGCGTGATCGACTGGATGGTCGTCAAAGGGATTGCGGGCGATATCGACCATTGCAATAATGTTGCCTGCTATCGCTCCTCCGCAACCGCTTACAAATGGCGCTTCCTGATCTGGGATTTTGACGGAGCCGGAAAAGTACCTTTTCGGAATATGGTCTCGGTTTCTACCCCCAACTTTTACTCTCAGGATATGTCTCTGATCCTGCGCACCCTTCTTAGCTCCAAAGTCTTCCGCTCCCGCCTGATCGAACGGGTGGCGGATGCCCTGAACGGTTCTTTTTCGGAGGAGAACTTTCTGAGCGTATTAAGCGAATATGAGAATCTGCTGCGCGAAGAAGTCACCATAGACTTCAAGGAGTGGAATACCGCCCTTTATGTCTGGGAAGCCCGGGTGGCATACCTGCGCAAAACCGTTTGCAACACTGAATGGCGCGATCAGACCGTGCATAACCTGGTGATCCTTCCCGGTATGGAGGGGATGGATTTCAGCGCATTAACGACCCTGAAATAATCCGCAGAGGAGAATACCGTATGATTATGGTATTCTCCTCTTCTTTTTTCTCAACCGCCGGCATAGGATGAAAAATCAAAGGCAGAAGGAGGTGAACAGCCGCGCTCCCGCTGATTTTTTCCCTGCTCCGCTGCGAGAGCTGGGAGCTTTGGGCTCTGGGCACTGCCGTTGCCGTCCATGAGGGGGCTCACCTGCTGGCTCTGCGGCTCTGCCGCAAGCCCTGCCGGGGAATGGGTCTTGATTATACCGGTGCACAGATTCGCTTTGCTCCCCTGAGCTCCGCCGCCGAGGAGGCTTTTGTGGCAGCAGCCGGCAGCGCAGCGGGACTGCTCTGGGCTCTGCTGCTGGCTTTTCTTCCCCTTCCCCATGCCCGCTATGCCGGAGAGGTCTCCGCGGCGCTCTCGCTCTTCAATCTTCTTCCGATTCCCGTTTGCGACGGCGGGCGGATTCTTCGCTCCTTTGGCTGTCCGCTGTGGCTGCTGACTGCTCTTTCGGCGGTGCTGCTTGTGCCCTTTCTGCTCTGGAGCATCCGCCGACGGCTCTGGTACGGCGCCGCTCTCGCTCTGTGGCTGCTGTTTCTGAGCTTTCGTCAGTCCTCATAGAGGACGGAGCGCATGGCCGCCAGCGCCTTACGCTCCAATCGGGATATCTGCACCTGACTGACCTTTAAAATCTCGGCGCAGCTCTGCTGGGTAAGACCGTGGAAATAGCGCAGAGCGATAACCGTTCGCTGCTTTTCCGGCAGGGTGTTTATGGCCATATGTACCGACAGCGAGGTCAGCGTCCGCTCCTCCTGCTCCGTATCTCCTAAAAGGCTCTCCAGCGTCAGCTCCGAGTCTCCGACCTCCTGCTGATAGCTCTCCACCGGCGCAGCAGCACAGTCGCACTCGGCAATCTCCGCGGCGCTCAGCCCCGTGAGCTGTGAAAGCTCGCTGATCAAAGGCTCCCGGTTCAGCTTCGTACGCAGAGCGTCCCGCTCCCGGACGAGTCGGGCCGAGCGCTCCTTCAATGTTCTCGAAACCTTGATTGCTCCGTCGTCCCGGAGAAAGCGGCGGATTTCTCCTGCGATCTTCGGCACGGCATAGGTGGAAAAGCAGGTACCGTAGCTCTCGTCATAGCCCTCCACGGCCTTGATGAAGCCCAGACAGCCCAGCTGATAGAGGTCCTCCGCCTCGGTGCCGCGCCCCATATAGCGCCGCACAATGCTCCAGATCAGCGGACTGTTGTCCGTCAGGAACTGCTCCTGTGCCGCCCTGTCTCCGGCGTGGGCCCGGCGCAGAAGCTCATTCTGCTCCATCAGCGCTCCACACGGCGGCGGGGCAGCCTGCGCTTCATGACCACCGTGGTGCCCGCTCCCGGTCTGGATTTCACCGTAAGGCTGTCCATAAAGCTCTCCATGATGGTAAAGCCCATGCCGCTGCGCTCCTCTCCCCCAGTGGTGAAGAGGGGCTGGCGGGCCTGCTCCACATCCGCCATGCCCACGCCCCAGTCCCGGATGACAATCTCCAGCCGGTTTTCCTCCAGAATGCGGCAGCGGATGGAGATGCGGCCCAGCGTATTGGGGTAGGCGTGGACAATGGCATTGGTCACCGCCTCGCTGACAGCGGTTTTCAGATCCCCCAGCTCTTCCATGCTGGGGTCAAGCTGGGAGGCAAACACGCCCACCATGCTTCTGGCCAGCGCTTCGTTGCTGCTCTTGCTGGGAAATTCCAGCTTCAGATAGTTTTCAAACTTCATTGGCTCGCTCCTTTACCGTTGTAACGATTCTCACCAGATTGGCTATACCTGAGGCATCCAGCACCCGCAGGGGCTGCGCCGCCGGATTGATGACCACCGTGCGTCCCCCCGCCAGCTGCATACGCCGGTATATCCGCAGGATCAGCGCGATACCGGAGCTGTCCATAAAGCTCAGGCCGCTGAGATCAATGGCGCAGTCCACCGGCAGCATTCTGTCGAGAATGGCGTCGATCTCCCGCATGGCACCTCCTGCCGCATGGTGATCCAGCTCGCCCAGCAATATCAGGCGCAGCACACCGTTTTTGCTCTCTGCTCGAATTTTCATGAGCTTGTTCCCCCCGAAAAATAAAAAATGACAGCGGATCAATTCTTCTGATTCGCTGTCATTTTATTCTGTTTCCTGTGCCGATTCTGTCGAATTTGGGGAGGAGTCCTTAAAAAATGAGGGTATTTCGAATGGAAAGGTTCTCTAAATCGAGGGTGAAAAGTCGCTGCCTGTCCAGCACATAGAGCCGGTTTCCCCGGGCGATCACTCTGCGGTAAGAGGAGAGATCGGAGGAATAGCAGTCCAGCACATGGTCAAAGCTGCTGCCGTCGCAGGAGAAGAGCGTATAGCCGTCTTCAACGGGCAGACCCACAAGGCCGCGCTCTGCGTCCGTATAGATGGCGCAGTCCTCATCCACGGCCTCGTGGAAATCCCAGCCCAGCGTCCGGGAGGCCAGAAGCGTATGGGCGCTGCTGCCGTCTGTCAGGGCAAGGCGGACGCTGCTTTCCTCCACCGTAAGCGTGAGGAGACGGTTTTCGTCATAGCGCCGCTGCCAGTGGGCACCGTCGGCAGTGAGTGTGCCGTCCTGCAGCAAGCATAAGGTATCCCCGGCGCCGGTGAGCTCGGAGAGGGAGCCGTAGGAGCCGCTGAGGAAGGAGCACACCGGCTCGCCGATGCTGCCGTCTCTGACGCCCAGAAAATAAACTGCGCTGCCGCCCTCGGCAGGGATGAGGCCGTAGAAGCCCCGCTCGCAGAGGAGTCCCGCCTCGCCGCAGCCGATGAGGGCGCAGCAGGAGGGCTCCGCAGCCTTCTCCAGATCATAAACGCCCAGCTGCGCATAGCCGCTGATGCCCCGGTCGCAGACATATTGGGCAGTGGGCGACAAGGCCGTCCACGCCTCACCCTGCCACCAGCCGGGAACCGTTCCCTCGCCGAGGGTATCGTCCCGGTAGATTTCCCGATCCGTTACCAGATAGAGCTTATCCCCGGTAATGAGTGCGGCGCTCTCGCAGCCGGTCTGAGAGAAGCTGCGCATCCACACGGGATTCTCCGGATCGGAAATATCGTAGATATCCACGGTGCAGCGGGAGGCATCCACGCTCTGCCACTGTCCGTCAGCGGAGGAGATGGCATAGGAGAAGAGATCGGAGAGCACAACCAGACGATTTTCCGAAACCATCAGCGCCGCGCATTGCTTTTCCTGACCGCTCCAGCTGTCTTCCTCATCGGCTTCGTCCCAGAAAAAACCGGTATCAAGGGCAGAGAGCAACACAGCGCCGTCAGCTTCCAAACGGCAGATTTCCACGCCGTAGTCCCCCAGCACATAGACAACATCCCCCGATACGGCGACAATATCCCCCGCGCAGTCCCCGCGGCTCTCATAGCTGCGTTCGCCTTCTCTTTCGGGGAGAGCGGCAAAGAGCGCTGCCAGCCGGGATTCATCGGAAACGGGCGAAACCGTCACGGACACGGCGGGAGCAGAGGCAGAGTCCTTCATCTCGCTGACAGCCGTCTGCTCCGGAGCGGCAGATTCCGCAGGGGTCTCCGAGGGCTGTTTCTCGCCGCAGGCCGTCAGCAGGAGGGTCGAAAGGACAAGCAAAATCAGGTTTTTTCTCATCTTTTTCACCAAATTTTTCTGTAGTATGGTGCGTTTGGAAGTTAATTCCACATTTTTTCCCGAAAAGCAGAAAATTTTTCTTTACAACGCCGACATATTGTAGCATAATATTTGCGTAATTCCAAGCCTGAGGAGGCATTTTTTTATGCGTACAGTCGGCGTTATTTCCAGAGGTATCCGTACCCCCATCATCCGTCAGGGTGATGATCTTCCCACCATCGTGACCGAAAGCGTTCTCGAAGCCGCCAAGGAAAGCGGTTTTGAGTTCCACGATCGTGACATTGTTGCCGTTACCGAGTCTGTTGTGGCTCGCGCTGCCGGTAACTACGCCACCGTTCAGGATATTGCCGCGGATGTAAAGGCCAAGTTTGATTGCGAGCATCTGGGCGTTATTTTCCCCATCACCTCCCGCAACCGTTTTGCCGTTTGCCTGAAGGGTATCGCCATGGGTATGAAGAAGATCACGCTCATGCTCTCCTACCCCACCGATGAGGTCGGCAATCACCTCTTCGACGAGGAGCTGCTGGAGGATCTCGACATTAACCCCTACACCGATGTTCTCACCGAAGAGCAGTACCGCAAGGCCTTCGGCTACAGCGTCCATCCCTTCACCGGCGTTGACTATGTGGCCTACTACAAGCAGCTCATCGAGAGCGTCGGCTGCGAGGCCGAGATCATCTTTGCCAACCAGGCCGAGGCCATTCTGCCCTTCGTGAAGAACGTTCTCTGCTGCGACATCCACACCCGCAAGCGCACCCAGCGCCGTCTGCTGAAGGCCGGTGCCGAGAAGGTTCTCTGCATGGACGGCATCCTCACCCGGAGCGTCAACGGCTCCGGCTACAACGAGCAGTTCGGTCTTTACGGCACCAACAAGGCCAGCGAAGACAGCGTTAAGCTCTTCCCCCGTGACTGCCAGCACTTCGTCGATACCCTCGCCGAGAAGCTGCGTACCGCCACCGGCAAGAACATCGAGTGCATGATCTACGGCGACGGCGCTTTCAAGGACCCCGTGGGCAAAATCTGGGAGCTGGCTGACCCCGTGGTCTCCCCCGCCTGCACCAAGGGTCTGCTGGGTACCCCCAACGAGGTCAAGATCAAGTATCTTGCCGACAATGACTATGCCGGTCTCAGCGGCGAAGCGCTGCGCTCCGCCATTGAGGATTCCATCCGCCAGAAGGACAGCAACCTGGTGGGCAACATGGTCTCCGAGGGCACCACGCCCCGTCAGCTCACCGACCTCATCGGCTCTCTCTGCGATCTGACCAGCGGCTCCGGCGACAAGGGCACCCCCGTAATCTTCATTCAGGGCTACTTTGATAACTACTCCATGAATTAAACGCAGTGTGTCCGCTGCGATCATTTATCCCGGATTTTTCACAGGCAAAAAACACTCAATCGATGAATAATTCAGGATAAATATAAATGATTAACTGTACCCTCCGGAAGTATCCCCCGTTCAGGGCGTTACCCTCATTTCACTGTATGCAAAACAGGGCAGCCTGAACCGTCGGTGTCCATTCTACAGGGTACAGTTTATTTTTTATAAACCGTTTCAGGATTTGCAGCGTATAAATCAATATCAAGAGGGTTAAATATGCCCAACAGGAGGTATTTACGATGACAGACGAACTTAAGAAAGCACTTGAGAATGCAAAGACGGAAAAAGAGAAGCAGGAAGTAAAGGAAGTAGCGGAAGAGCTCATACCTGCTGCGAGATCCCTTTCCGATGAAGAACTCGGAGGCGTTACAGGCGGCGCGTCAATGCCGGCATTACACCAGTACGCTTGAAAGTATCGGAAAATATTTGAAGATGATTGCAATGACCGAATCATTTTTTAGGTGAAAAGTGATATTCTTCAAAAAACGCTGTTATTTCGCAGTTTTCAGCCGCGAAATAACGGCGTTTTGTGAATCATTCAGCTTTATGCTCACGGCGGACACATTTGGTTGTTGTGCACAAAAACATCCACCTTCTTTGTCGAATATTGGCAAAAAGTGCGTCTTGCTTTTTCCTGAAAGTCCTGTAGAATAAAGACAGTAAATTTGATTTGGAGGTGAGAGACATGATTCTTCTGGAGGAGCGCATCCGTCGCGACGGCATCGTGAAGGCTGGCGATATTCTCAAGGTCGACTCTTTCCTCAACCACCAGATGGACAGCGCTCTCTTTGCGCAGATGGGCAAGGAATGGGCTCGTCTCTATGCCAATACCGGCATCAACAAAATACTTACCATTGAGGCATCCGGAATCGGGATGGCGACTGTTGCCGCCCTTGAATTCGGGTGTCCTGTTGTTTTTGCCAAGAAAAGTCTGAGCAGCAATATGTCCGGCGATTTCTGGCACAGCTGTGTTCACTCCTACACCCACAATGTGGATCGCAATGTTCTGGTTTCCAAGGAGTTTCTGGGCAAGGGCGACAAAGTTCTGATTATCGATGATTTTCTGGCCACCGGTTCCGCCCTCCACGGTCTTGTGGAGCTGGTGCAGCAGTCCGGCGCAGAGCTCATCGGCTGCGGCATTGCCATTGAGAAGGTATACCAGAACGGCGGCAACATTCTCCGCGATCAGGGTATTCGCGTGGAGTCCCTGGCAAAGATTGCTTCCATGAGCGTGGAGGGCGGCATTCAGTTCTGCTGAGCTGTCCCCTTTTCTCCCCGACAATTTCATATGGCACGATATAAATCAAATGATGTGGTTTTGAAGTCTCTACCCGGCCGCCGTAAATGGCCGGACTATCGTGCAAAGCTTCAACGCAGATTCATACTATTTTCTGCGCTTGGCTTTGCATTTCCTTAGAGACGGCCTTCCGTCTCTTTTTTGTTTGGTATCCACGACCCGAGGGGTCGACAAAATAGTCAGCGAAAACGAAAAAATACATTTTGGAGGAAAACAAATGAAAAAGCTCATTTCCCTGTTCCTGGCTCTGACCCTGTGCTTCTCTCTGGTCGCCTGCGGCGGTTCCAAGGAAGAGGCCAAGACCGAGACCCCCGCCGCCGAAGCTGCTCCCGCTGCTGAAGGCGCCACCACCGAGCCCGCCGCCGTTACCGTGAAGGCCGGCCTCATCACCCTGCACGACGAAAACTCCGGCTACGACAAGAACTTCATCGATGCCTTCGTCGCCGCCTGCGAATACACCGGCGTTGAGTACATCATCAAGTCCAACATTCCCGAGAGCTCCGAATGCTACGACGCCGCCTGCGAGCTGGCTGACGACGGCTGCAACGTGATCTTCTCCGATTCCTACGGCCACCAGCCCTATATGCTGCAGGCTGCCCAGGAGTTCCCCGAGGTTCAGTTCACCTCCTTCACCGGCGACACCGCCAATCTCGATGGTGTTGAGAACTTCCACAACGCTTTTGCTACCATTTACGAAGGCCGCTTCCTGGCCGGTGTTGCTGCCGGTATGAAGCTCAATGAGATGATCGAGGCCGGCGAGTTCACCGCCGACGAGGCCAAGATGGGCTATGTCGGTGCCATGCCTTACGCCGAAGTCAAGTCCGGCTACACCAGCTTCTATCTGGGCGCCAAGAGCGTCTGCCCCACTGTGACCATGGACGTGGTCTTCACCGGTTCCTGGTACGACGAGACCCTCGAGAAGGAAGGCGCTGAAGCCCTCATCAAGGGCGGTGCCAAGCTCATCTCCCAGCACGCTGACTCCATGGGTGCCCCCAACGCCTGCGAGGCCGCCGGTGTCCCCAACGTTTCCTACAACGGCTCCACCCAGACTGCCTGCCCCAACACCTTCATTGTTTCCTCCCGCATCAACTGGACTCCCTACTACATCTACGCCATCACCTCTCTGCAGGTTGGCAGCAACTACCTGACCGACTGGTGCGGTTCTCTTTCCACCGAGAGCGTTCTGCTGACCGAGGTCAACGAGAATGTCGCTGCTGCCGGTACCGCCGCCGCCATTGAAGAAATGACCGCCAAGCTGATCGCCGGCGAGGTCAAGGTGTTTGATACCGCCACCTTCACCGTGGGTGGTGAGCCCGTTGCCAACTGCTTTGCCATCGACACCGACGGCGACTGGGTTGCCGACACCTCCGAGGCTGTTTACGACGGTGCTTTCAATGAGTCCGTCTTCCGCTCCGCTCCCTACTTTGCCCTCGACATCGACGGCATCACCATTCTGGAGTAATCCCCCACAATTCATGAAACCCCTGCGCCAAACCGCAGGGGTTTCATGAAATCATAGAAATGGTTGAACAGAAGCAGTCTTTTCCCCTTGAAAAGACCGCCTCTGTTTGCCCATTTTCAGAAGTATCCACACTCTCACTCAGTCGATTGTAAAACTCCGTTTTACAATCGAGAAAAGTCACTCGCATTTATCGCGGCGGCTAAGCCGAGCCCCATTGTGTGCAAGCACACAATGGGAGAGGAGGAGCAGCGGAGTGAACGAGCCCTATCCTGAAAGGATGGGGCGAGAGATACGAAGCTTGTGACGACGACGATGCGAGGGCGCACCAATAGAGTGCGCCTTAAAGTATTTTCAAGAGGGCAAAGCTCCCTTGAAAATGATTGAATTATTTTGCGAGCTGCGGCTCGCAAACTCTGCGAGGCTAACGAGATAAATCTGGTGAGTACTTTTATTATTTACTATAACTCTCACACAAAAGGAGCTGCTATATGGAAGAAAAGATTCCTGCTGTAATGATGCGCGATATTACCAAGCGCTTCGGCAGTGTTCTCGCCAATGACAAATGCTGGCTGAACATCTATCGCGGCGAGGTTCTGGCGCTGCTGGGTGAAAACGGCAGCGGCAAGACCACGCTGATGAATATGCTCTCCGGCATCTACTTCCCCGATGAGGGCACCATCAGCATCGACGGGAAAGAGGTTACCATCGCCGACCCCAGTGATGCGCTGGCGCTCGGCATCGGCATGATCCACCAGCATTTTAAGCTGGTAGATGTGTTCACTGCCGCCCAGAACATCGTTCTGGGTCTTCCCGGAAAGCTGGATCTGAAGGAGGCCTCCCGCAAAATCCGCGAAATCTGCGAGCGCTACGGCTTTGATGTGGACCCCGAGCAGAAGGTCTTTGATATGTCTGTGTCTCAGAAGCAGACCGTGGAGATCGTCAAGGTTCTCTATCGTGGTGCCGATATTCTGATTCTCGATGAGCCCACCGCCGTTCTGACCCCCCAGGAGACCGAGAAGCTCTTTGCCGTACTCCGCAATATGCGCGACGACGGCAAGGCTGTGGTCATTATCACCCACAAGATGCACGAGGTCGAGTCGATCTCCGACCGCGTTGCCATTCTTCGCAAGGGTCACTTCACCGGCGATATGCTCACCAAAGACACCAACGCCCAGGAGATGACCAACATGATGGTGGGCCGTCCCGTGGAGCTGAACATTGATCGTCCCGAGCCCGAGGATTCCAGGCCCCGCATTGAGCTGAAGGACGTTACCGTCCGGGATGAAGAGGGTCTTCTGAAGCTCGACCATGTGAGCTTCACCGCCATGAGCGGTGAGGTTCTGGGCATTGCCGGCATTTCCGGCTGCGGCCAGAAGGAGCTGCTGGAGGCCATCGCCGGTCTGCAGCCGGTGGAGGAAGGCAGCATCTCCTACATTGAGGATGACGGAAAGCACGAAGAGCTTATCGGCAAAGACCCGCTGGATATCAAGAAGCTGGGCGTGGCGCTCTCCTTCGTGCCCGAGGATCGTCTGGGCATGGGTCTCGTGGGCAACATGGACCTCTCCGATAACATGATGCTGCGCTCCTATCGGAACGGCAAGGGCCTTTTCACCAACCGTAAAGACCCCCATCATCTGGCCGAGATGATGGTGGACTTTCTCGAAATCGTCACCCCCAGCGTAGAAACTCCCGTTCGCCGTCTTTCCGGCGGCAATGTCCAGAAGGTGCTGGTGGGTCGTGAGATTTCCAACGCTCCCAAGGTGCTGCTCACTGCCTATGCCACCCGTGGTCTGGACATTAACTCCTCCTACACCATCTATGACCTCATCAACCAGCAGAAGCAGCGCGGCGTGGCCGTGATCTATGTGGGCGAGGATCTGGATGTGCTGCTGGAGCTCTGTGACCGCATTGTGGTTCTCTGTGGCGGCAAGGTCAGCGGTATTGTGGACGGGCGCAAAACCGATAAGAATGAAGTAGGCGCCATGATGACGAAGCTGGGAGGTGTAAGCGAATGATTCAGATTTCCAAAAGAGGCGAACTGACCCGCAGCAAGGCGCTGCTCATCCGTCTGCTCGCCATTGCGCTGGGCATTCTCGCCTGCGCTCTCATCACCGTGATCACCACCAGGCAGAATCCCCTGCTTGTGCTGCAGGCGCTGGTGAAGGGCTCCTTCGGTTCTTCCCGCAGAAGCTGGATTTTTTTCCAGAACACCGCCATTCTTCTCTGCATTGCTCTGGCCGTGACCCCCGCTTTCAAGATGCGCTGCTGGAATCTGGGCGCTGAGGGTCAGGTTTTAGCCGGTGCCATGGCCACCGCCGCCTGCATGGTGCTGATGGGTCGTGCCGGTCTTTCCACCGCCGTGATAATTCCCTGTATGGTTGTTTCCTCCATCATCGCCGGTGCTCTGTGGGCTGCTATCCCCGCTTTTTTCAAGGCCCGCTTCAATACCAACGAAACGCTTTTCACCCTGATGATGAACTATGTGGCCACCCAGATCGTCGCCTATTTCTGCGTGAAGTGGGAGAATCCAAAGGGCTCCTGCAAGATCGGCGTGATCAACCAGAAGACCAATCTGGGCTGGCTCCCCGAGCTGGGCAACAAGTACATTCTCGTGCTTGCGGTGGTGGCTCTGCTCACGCTTTTCATGTACTTCTACCTGAACTACACCAAGCACGGCTATGAGCTCACCGTTGTAGGCGAGAGCGACAACACCGCCCGCTATGTGGGCATCAAGGTCAACCGCGTGATCATCCGCACCATGGCGCTCTCCGGTGCCATCTGCGGCATTGCCGGTCTGCTGCTGGTGGGCGGCATCAACCACACGGTTGCCACCACCATCGCCGGCGGTCAGGGCTTTACGGCCGTCATGGTTTCCTGGCTGGCCAACTTCAATCCCCTGTCCATGATCCTCTCCTCCGGTCTGCTGGTCTTTCTGGAGACCGGCGCCAACGAGCTGGCCACCAGCTGCGGTCTGAATGCCTCTTTCGGCGACATTCTCACCGGCGTGCTGATCTTCTTCATCATCGGCAGCGAATTCTTCGTAAACTACCATGTCAGCTTTCGCAGCAAGAAAAAGGAGGACAAGTAAATGTTTGATTTCATTTCCTTTATCCCCCGCGCCGTGATGCAGGGTGTCCCTCTGATGCTGGGCTGCACCGGCGAAACCATCACGGAAAAGAGCGGCAACCTGAACCTGGGCACCGCCGGCATCATGTATGTGGGCGGCATCTCCGGCGTTATCGGCGCTTTTCTCTATGAGAACGCCGCAGGCACCGAGATGAATCCCTTCCTGACCATCGCCATTCCCCTGCTCTGCTGCATCGTCGGCTCTATCCTCATGGGGCTGATCTACTGCTTCCTGACCGTTACTCTCCGTGCCAACCAGAATGTCACCGGTCTGGCGCTGACCACCTTCGGCGTGGGTCTGGGCAACTTCTTCGGCGGCTCCCTCATCAAGCTGGTCAAGACCGATATCCCCTCCGTTGTTCTCACGCGCACCTCTCAGGCTTTCTCCAGAACGCTGCCCTTTGCCGACAGGCTGGGCTGGTTCGGCAAGATTTTCCTCAGCTACAGCTTTCTGGCCTATGTGGCCATTGCTCTGGCGCTTTTTGCTTCCTTTGTGCTCAACCGCACCCGTACCGGTCTGGAGCTGCGCAGCGTGGGTGAAAATCCCGGTACCGCCGATGCCGCCGGTATTAATGTGGTTCGCTACAAATATCTGACAACCTGCATCGGCAGCGTTGTATCCGGTCTGGGCGGACTCTACTACGTAATGGACTACGCCTCCGGCGTATGGAGCAATAATGCCTTCGGTGACCGCGGCTGGCTGGCCATCGCGTTGGTCATTTTCACCATCTGGCGGCCCAGCGTGAGTATTCTTGCCTCCATACTCTTCGGCGGTCTCTACATTCTGAACGTGTACATCCCCACCGGCACCAACCTGGCCATCAAGGAAATCTACAAGATGGCCCCCTACATCGTCACCATCGTGGTGCTGGTCATCTCCTCCATGCAGAAAAAGCGCGAGAATCAGCCTCCCGCAGCGTTGGGTCTCAGCTACTTCCGCGAAGAGCGCTGAATCATGTGGGACTATCTCTTCTTTGATCTGGATGGTACCATCTCCGATCCCGGACCGGGCATCTGCAGCAGCGTGGTCTATGCGCTGGAAAAGGGCGGCTATACGGCTAAAGAGAGCGATGCCTATCAAAGCTGGATCGGCCCCCCGCTGATCCCCTCCTTTATGGCTGAGCTGGGCGTATCCGAAGAGGAGGCGCTGCGTCTCATTGATCTCTATCGCGAGTATTTCTCCGACAGGGGCATTTATCAGAACAGCATCTACCCCGGCATCCCCGCGCTGCTGCGGGAGCTGAAGGCCGCAGGCAGAACTCTGCTCATCGTCACCGGCAAGCCCACGGAGTTTGCGGTGCGCATTGTGGAATATTTCGGCGTGGCCGACTGCTTCACAAAGGTCTGCGGCATCCCCATGGATAACGAGGCCATGACCAAGGAAGAGACCCTGCAAGGCGCGCTGGACGGTCTCGGCAGGCCTGAGCTGTCCCGCTGCCTGATGATCGGTGATCGGCACCACGATATGGAAGCCGCTCATGCCTGCGGCATGGAGAGTGCCTTTGTGCTCTACGGCTACGGCAGCGAGCAGGAGGCGCTGGACTGCGGAGCCGAATATACTGTCCCTACTGTTGCTGCGCTGCGCGCGCTGCTGCTTTCCTGAAACAAATCAATCCTGTGTAATATAGTCTGTCATTGCGAGGAGCAAAGCGACGCGGCAATCCGTTTTCTCTCCGGCTCGTCCGGGAGGCCGAGCCCTACAAGGGGAACGGGGACAACGGATTGCCGCACCAGTCTCCGTACACTTTCGCAATGACAGGCTCTTTTTTGCTTTCCCTTATTCCGCATATCGTCACTTTTTCCGGATTTGTGTCCGTCAATATGACAAAATCCGATTATTATGCATCGTGGTTATAGACAGATGGGAAAAAAGGGCGTATAATGCTGCTATGAGTTGTACCCTATCACATTACGAAAGAGGAAATACAATGAGCTACGAAAAGTACAGTGCTGACGAGCTGGAAGTCAAGGAAGTAACCAAGGGCTTCGGCGGCCGCGAGATCAAGTGGTTTAACACCCCCATCACCTCCAAGGAAAACATTCTTCGCCTCTACCAGGGCAAGACCCCCATGTGGATCCCCTTCTCCGGCGAGATGACCAACGTGAAGGCCGACTGCGACCCTGAGAACCAGGCCCGCGGCATGAACGGCGGCATCGACGGCTGGGGCGTTGAGTGGGAGTGGGTTCCCTCCGCCGGCGGCGCCATGGTCAAGCCCGGCAACCCCAAGGTGCAGGACATTGACAAGTGGGAAGAGGTTCTCACTGTCCCCCACCCCGAAGAGTGGGACTGGCAGGGCTGCTATGACCGCAACATCAGCAAGAAGGCCGATGACAAGATCTTTGAGATGACCGTGGGCTCCTGCCTCTACGAGCGCCTCATCGCCGTTATGGACTACGCCAACGCCGCTGTTGCTCTCATTGATGATGACCAGAAGGAAGGCGTGCATCGCTTCTTCCGCGCCGTCACCGACGCCCGTAAGGAATACTACACCCAGATGAAGAAGTGGTTCAATCCCGAAGTCGTCAACTTCAACGACGACTGGGGCACCCAGCGCGCTGAGGCCTTCTCCGTGGAGACCGCCAAGGAAATGCTGGTTCCCTACGTGAAGGAGACCGTTGAGCACGTTCACTCCCTGGGTATGTACATCGACCTGCACAGCTGCGGCTTCGTGGAGAACTTCGTGCCCCTGTTTATCGAAGAGGGCTTCGACTCCTGGGGCGGCCAGCCTCTCAACGACAAGGCCAAGCTGAAGAAGATGTACGCCGGCGAGAAGTTTGTCTTCTCCCACTGCTTCGACTACAGCCCCGACATGAGCGACGAGGAGCTTGCCGCTGCCGTTGCCAAGTACATGGAAGAGATCGGCTACGACAACCGCGTGTTCTGCACCGGTGCCATCGCCGACGAGCGTCTGCACAAGGCCATTTATGTGGCCAGCCGTATGAACTACGACCGTCTGGTTGCCGAGGGCAAGGCCATCCTGTAATTCTCTGAATAACTAAAAAACTACCGGGTACAATCGTATCCGGTAGTTTTTTTGCGTCACTGGAGACCGTTCTCGTAGGCCTCGATCATCTTCTTCACCATCTGGCCGCCGATGGAGCCGGCCTGCTTGCTGGTGAGTTCGCCGTTGTAGCCGTTCTGCAGAGGGACACCGACCTGAGAGGCGGCCTCCATCTTGAACTTATCCATGGCCTCGCGGGCGTTGGGGTTCACGAGCTTGTTGGACTTGTTAGTCATTTTCGTACATCTCCTTTCGTTTTTCTGTGCGCTTTGCACGATAGGTAGCATGGCACAGATGCGGGGAGATATGCACGTTGCGGAATTTGGGAGTTTTTGTTTTTTGATTATCGACAGAATTTTTGCTTTGCTTCTTTTGCAGGGATATTCAGGATGCCTTTGTGAACGACAGGGTATAGCAGCCCAATTTTCCCTCCTCGGTGTTTGGGCTGAGACTGAGACCGTCCAGCGCAAAGTTCAGGGTGACGGTGAGGGTAGTGCTTGCGCCCTCCTCCGTCTCGGCTTTGGGAAGCGCTGTCTCGCCGCTGAGCGTAAAATCGGTGTAGGCAGAGCGGAGAGGCTCGCCGAGAGCCTCATCCAAGGTGAAGTCCACCGCCGCCGTCAGGGGCTCGGCGCTGTAATTGGTGAGGGTAAAGCTCTTCACATTGGAACCGGGCACCAGCTCCACGCTGCCGCTGAGCTCGCTGTCGGTGTCCCAGCGGAGAGTCTCCGTATCCCAGCGGACCGAATAGCTCACCGTGAACGCCACCGGGCTTTCGTCCCAGCTCACGCTCACCGCCGTCAGGCTCCCGGCAGGCTGCTCGGCGGCGGTGAACTCCGAGGGCGGGGCTTCCTCCCCTTCCGCAAAGACGCCGATGCTCATGGCTGAAACAACGAGCACGAGTGCAAGGAAATATGCCAGAAGTTTTTTTGCCTTCATCGGTTCCTCCCGTCGGTCGGTTTCCCCCCTCCCCGGACTGCGGGGAGGGAGAAGCTTTTTTGCCTTCATCGGCATCTCAGGTCTACTTAGGTTTCTTCAAAATAAATTTCAAGGTCGCCGGTTATACCGGAAATGGTGATGGAACCAGTTTTATTGGTGCCGTCGAAGCTGTAGGAGGCATTTCCGTTCTTATCTCCCCAGTTGGTGACGCCGCTGCTCTTATCATAACTTAAATAGTCAAGCTTACTGCCATTGACATAGAATTTGGCATCTACATACTCATAATCCCCAAAATTAACAGTAAATGTTAATTCCTCTCCGGCTTTGATGCTTTTCGGGAGAGCTTCCTTGTTGAGAACATAACTATTCTGGTTGTATTCGGAATACGTAATTTTGTAGATTTTGCTCGGGTCGCTGATCTTCACGGTATAGGTTCCCAGCTTGCCGGAATCGGCGGTGAGCTTGGAGACATCGTCAACCTTCACGGTGCCGGCGATCGTGGCCTTGCAGTTGTCTATGACATATTTATCTCTGGCAGCCAAATACTCTGCGTCGGTCATCTCACCCTTTGCCACCTTCAGCGCGTGGGCATCGCCGACGATGCTGGGGATGGTGGGGTCATTGTTGTTTACGGTCTTGGCAGCATCCTCCGGGTCCTTCTTGCCGAAGCTCACGGAAGCGGAGCCCTCTACCGCCGGGGTAAAGCTCACATTGGCCTTGATGGCATAGGTGCCGCGGTTGGTGAGGGTGAAGGAAACATCGGCTTCGCCGGAGCTTTCATAGTTCTGCCCCCAATGCAGGGTCTCGGGGTTCCATGTGCGAACATCGGTCTTGGTGTACTTCACCACAGGGACGCTCCACTCCAGCTTCACGGCAGAGAGCTCAACATAGCCGGTCTCATGGGTGACGGTGTAGGTAAAATCCTTGGTGTCGGACATTTCGTCGGAGGTGAAGGCCTCCAGAGACTCGGCGGCAAAGGCATTGATGCTCATGCTTGCCATCATCAGGACGGCAAGGAGCAGAGAGATCGCTTTTTTCATATGGTTCTTCATGTTCTTACCCTCCTTTTTTATTCACCCGCCACGGTGCAGGTGATGGTGAAGGTGCCGAACCTGGCTGCCTGGGTGGTGGCGGCAGCGCCGTGGAAGCTTCCTTCGCCCGTCAGCTTCGGGGTGACGGTGGCAGTCATGGTCGCAGTGGGCAGCTTCTCGTAGCTGACTACACTGTCAACAAGGTACTTTTTGTCTGTCTCAGTGGCATCAAGGCTGTTGGTGACCGCCGCCAGCCCCACGCCGCTGGTCTTTACATCGGTGCTGTCTTTATCCACAACCGTGTAAGAATCGAACTTCGTGGCGAGAGCGGTTTCCACAGTGAACCCCAACTTGCAGGTGAATGCCTTGGCGGAGTAGTTGGTGAGGGTGAAGGTCTTGACATTGGTGCCCTCCACCAGCGTGGCTGCGCCGTCGTTGTCCGTGTCGGTGACCCACTGCAGCCTGGTATAGTCCCATTTTATTGCATCGTCAACCTTGATTTCCATGGGGGCTGAATCCCATGTCACAGCAATCTTGTGGTTGTAGATCGTAGCTTGAGCGTCGGCCTTGGTATACTGCTGGTCGACGGACTTATTGTCGGGGATGTCCGTGGTGTCGGCTTCGAGGTCGAGGGAGCAGACATACGCGCTTCCTGTACCCAGACAGGCCGTACAGGTGTAGGGGACGCCATCTACCTGACCGGTGGCACTGCAGGGTTCGCAGTCAACCTTTCCGGTTGTCTTGCAGTAGGTGCAATCGTTTTCATCAGTGGTTTGACCTCCAACGCAAAGGGGACAATCCTCGGTTGTGTGAATAAAGCCCCCATCGCAAGTGCAATCCCACGAACCTACCCCCCTTGCAAGCCTCGCAGTCAACTGTAGTATCAGCATGGCATACATCACACTTTACTTCACCGTCTCCTTCACAGACATAGCATTTGTGTGAACCTTTACATTCGCACTCAGTATTCCCCTCTTTCTCACATTTAGGGCATACTCCATTCTCACAATGTGTGCAATCTAACCAACCGCAGCCTTCACATTTTCCACATTGAGTCTTGCCTTCATTACATTCTGAACAGTAAATTCTTCCGCCATCGCATTTTCCGCATTCTATTTCAGTTTCTATGTTACCATTACCCTGGCAAGCTGTGCACGAACCTTCAGAATAAGTGTACCCTAATCCTTCACAATGAACGCAGTCGACATGACCATCGCCCTTACATTCGGTGCATGTCTCCTTTGGGGTAATGGTTCCCTTTCCATTGCAGACTGTGCATTTGTCGGCATCCGCGGCAAGGGCGGATACGCTCATACAGGATATGACCAGCACCAGCGCGAGGAACAGGGATAGTGCTTTTTTCAGTTTCATGTTGTTGCTCCTTTTTTATAGAGTTGTATTCGCAAGCGTCACCAAGACTTGCTCATTAGCGTGCCGGATTCTCCATATCAAACATGATAGTGAGGTCGGACAAAACGGTTCCTCCGTTGTACTGATTCCCGCCAACCTTCCAACCGGCAAAGCGCTTATCGCCTATCGGTGAAAGGGTGAAGTTTTCAGGCATCGTAATGGTTTCTCCGTTAATGGTGACGGAATGCGGCCTATGTCCCTGTCCTTGTCGCGCTTTTTGCTTTCGTAGGTCTCGCCGCAGAGGGTGTAGTCCTTCTCGGGGTAGAGCCGGTGCAGCTTGTCCTCGGAATAAAGCGGAACCGCTTCGCCGTTGATTTTCCGCTCTATGTCGTAGTCTTCTTTTTCGAGGTAGCGGAAGTCACGCAACGCCTGTTTTTCGCTCATGCTTTTCTCTCTCCTTTTCGTTCAGACGCAAAGAACGCACCATACCCGCAGAGAAATCTGCGGGTATGGTGCGTTTTGAAATTACATATAATCAGTCCGGAGGTCTTGACAAAGGGGCGTGCAGCCGCTACGCTTGCTTGCTTGCTTGCTTGCTTGCTTGCTTGCTTGCTTGCTTAAAGATTATGTCGGCATTCGGCAACTGTGTCAACCCCCCGTTTCGATAATACCACTATTATACATAGTGTATTTTACTCGAAACGAAACGGGCTGCATAGTCCCCTGAAAAAAGCCGAGATAAACCATATTATTCCATTTTTATGGAATTATGTAAATTATTCTATGTCTTACAATATTCACTTTTTCGTCAAGGGAGCTTTGTAATTCTTTTCCTTGCGTTTTTCGCTTCCATGTGTTATCCTTTTACTCGGACTATAGAGGAAAAAATATTTTTCATTTGTAAAAGGATAGCGGTATCAATATGAACTACCTTTCTACCGTTCAGACAGCCGAAAAATGGGGCGTATCCATCAGCCGGATTGCCAAGATGTGCAAGGCGGGGCAGATTCCGGGCGCTGTGCAGATCGGTTCTCGCTGGATGATTCCCGAGGACACGGAAAAGCCCGCTGACGGAAGGACGAGAGACGGCAAGGCGGCCAGGGAGCTCGAGACTGCCTTTCGCTTCCCGCTGTTCGTCAACGAGTCTGCGTGCGAGGCTGCCCAGCCGCTTTCCGAAGCGGAAAAGCGGCTTTCTCAGGCGCAGAAGGCCTTTGGTGCCTGTCGCTTTGAGGAGTCGCGGGCTCTTACGCTGCCCCTTTGCGTGGACAGCAGCCGCTCTATCCGCATCGCTGCCCTGGCCCAGCGCTGCTATCTGGGCATCTACGCCGGAGAGCCCCGGGACGCGGATTATGCCTATGGGGAGCTGCTCCGTGAGCTAAGGGGAGATTTCCCGTACAAGAGGGAGCTGGAGCTCTTCCGCTACAGCGTTGAGATGGATTACGGCTCCTACGGCTCCATATTCCGGGATTTTCACATAGACCCGGCCTATTGCTACCAGAGTGCCGCAGACGGGATGATTGCGATCATTTCCCTGATTGCTCTGGTAAATGGCGATTTAACGCTGCTCTCCAAGCTCCGCTATGAGAGCTACGAGCATATCTGTCAGATGCTGGAGCGGCGCGGGCTGTATCTGGAGGCCCAGCAGCTCCACTACAGTCTGGTGGTTGTATATCAGCTGCAGGAGAACGAGGAAAAGATGCGCGTTCACATCCGCCGGGCTCTGGAGCTGGCGCAGGAGCATGAGCTGTATTTCTATGCCGGATACTACCGGGGTTTTTATCCGGAGGTGACGGACAAGGTTCTCCGGGAATTTCCGCAGGAGTTTGCGGAGACGGTATGCGCTTTGGGGGATACCACCCGTTTGTCCTATGCGCAATATACCTACGGAAAGGATCGCCCATCCTTTCTCGGCGTTCTGTCGGAGGAGGAATTCGATTTCGCCTTTCTCTCCACTCAGGGCTACACCAATCAGCAGATCGCAAAGAAAAAGAAGCTCAGCGAGAAAAGGGTATCGAAGATTTTTTCCGACATCTATGCCAGGCTGAACTTAAATAACAAACAGGAGCTGGTGGAGCTGGTAAACGGTACTCACAAAGACCGGGGGCTGGGCGAAAGCACCTGCTTCTGAAACCTCCTCTGCGCCCATGATTCTCGGGTTTCGCGCCGTTCCCCTTTTTCGATATCCGCAATACCGCAGGGGCGAGCATTGCGGGGTGCGCCCCTCTTCCGTCAGCTTCGCTGACACCTTCCCCGAAGGGGAAGGCAAGGCACGGCGCACCATCCCTCAGCTTGAAACATACGAAAGGATGAAAATACAATGAATAATCACGCTTACCGCTTTGCGAAGCGGGAGGATGTTCCTACCATTTTGGAGCTGATCCGGAGTCTGGCGGAGTATGAGCATATGCTCGACGAGGTCATCGCTACCGAGGCGCTGCTGGAGGAGTGGATTTTCGACAAGGGGAAGGCCGAGGTGCTCTTCGCTCTTGCCGATGGCGAGGTGGCGGGCTTTGCGCTCTTTTTCCACAACTTCTCCACCTTTCTGGGTCGATCGGGCATCTATCTGGAGGATCTGTTCGTAAGGCCCGAATACCGGGGGCAGGGCTACGGAAAGGGGCTGCTGCGGCAGCTCTCGGCCATTGCCGTGGAGCGGGGCTGCGGAAGGCTGGAGTGGAGCTGCCTTGACTGGAACCGCCCCTCCATCGACTTTTACCTTTCGCTGGGCGCCGTACCCATGAACGACTGGACAGTCTACCGTCTCACCGGCGAGAGACTCACCGCCATGGCGGAATCAGAAAAGGAGGTCTGCACTGCCCATGAATAAAATCCCCAACGCTGAACGCAAAAAGGAACTTAAGGAACAGTACAGCGCCCGCCATCCGGACAAGGGCATCGTATGCTGGAAATGCGGCGAGCGCCGCTGGGTCATGGCCTCGCAGGATGTGCAGAAGGACTATAACTCCACTTCCTTCCGGCTGGGGCTCAGCTCCTGGCCCAACCGGGAGATGCAGAGCGCCTACGACAGCGACCCGGCCGGCTTCGTCTGGAGCGTGGAGGCGCTGCTGGACTATGAGGACCCCACCGAGGACTACACGGACGAGCTCACGCTGATGCTCATGGACTATCTGGAGCAGCACCCCGAGGCAAAGCCCATGAAGCCCTTTAAGAAGCTTTGAGACGCAATAGCGTGGATTCTGTAGGAAAAAAGCCCCTTGGCTCCCCTTTCGGGGAGCCAAGGGGCTTGCGGATTATTTTTCCTTGTTCGGCTTTTTTACCGTGCCGCACAGACCTTCGTGATTCTATCCCTTTTTCGCCTCTGTCCCGGTGCCGCGTTATGCATCTTCCGCAGCATTTTCGCTCTCGTTTTTGTCGCGGAACCAGGAGAGGATGCAGGTGACGATTACGACGAGATTCGAGATTCCCCCGACGAAATTCAGGATGGCGAAGTTGAAGACCGAAAACATGAGTACGTTGGAAAAGATCACAAGGAAATAGGCCAGATTTGCCGCAACGCTCACCCGCAAAACGGCTTCCTTTGTTTTTCTTGTACTGCCGACCGCATCGCTGATCATGGTGCCGCAGCCGCAGAGGTTTCCGAGGATCACTGTCAGCGTTTATTCTCTCCGTTCATGAATCAATACGGGAATCCGGTGAAGCGTCCATACGGGCATCCCAGCGCATGGAAATCAGCTCATAATAGCTGCCGTCCCTGTTTTTCAGGGCAAAGCTGTCTCGGGATCGCTCCACAAAGCCCTGCTTGCGATAAAAGGCGCTTGCTCTCTCATTGAGGGTGTGAACCTCCAGATCGATCAGCTCGACGCCGTTTTTCCGGGCATAGGCAAAGCACGCCTGCATAAGCCTTGTGCCGATGCCGCGGTTCCAATGGGCCTTTTCCAGACTGATGCCAAAGCCTCTTCGATGGGCCATTCGCCGGCAGGGAGACAGCGAGGTCAGCATGGCAAAGCCGACAATGGTATCGTCGTATTTTACAATGAGATAAAAGGTATCAGGATTCCGGATGTTGGCAAGGATAGTCTGAATCTGGGTCTCTTCCTCGCTGACCATCTCATCCGGATAGCGGAGCATGAAGTCCGTCTCTGTTGAGGCTCTTTTCATATGCTCGGATATGGCCTGAGCGTCAGATTCCTGCGCCTCGATAATCGTGTAGCGTTCCATATCGTTCATGAACAAATTCCTTTCTGAGCAGCCTGTCAGCTCAGTATTCCCGCTCGATCTCCTGCACACGCTCGTAGAGGAAACGGTTGAAGGGAGCATCCATACCCAGCTCCTCCGCCATTCTCAGCACATCGCCGGCGAACATTTCCACCTCTGATTTCCGCCCAGCCTTGCGATCCTGCGCCATGGACGGGTAGCCCAGCGGGTCGAGAGTCTTTTCAATGGCAACGCACTCCCCCACATCGGCCTCCGTCAGCGTTACGCCGTGGGCTTTTGCCAGCGGGATCACCTCGCGCATGGCGCCCAGCAGGACGCGGTTGGCCTCGGTGCCCTCAGTGGTGGCTACGCCGTAGCCCACATCGAACACCATGCAGGTCTGGTTGATGCCCACATTCAACATATATTTGAACCACAGTCGGTAAAGAATGTCGCTTTCCCGGACATAAGGCACGGCTGCGCGCCGGAAGAGCTCTTCCACGGCATCCAGCGCCGGGATATTTTCGGGGCAGTCAGTGCCGATGCGCAGGGCTCCGCACTGGGTAAAGCGCAGGCTGCTGCCGTCGCGCATGGCGTCCATGCCCTGGGCCACCGTCAGGAGGATGCGGGCAGCGGGATAGCGTTTTCCGATGATTTTTTCGCTGCTCACGCCGTTCATCACCGAAAGGATGATGGTGTCCGGCCCGATGACGCTCTGCATCGTATCCAGCGCACCGGCGAGCGCGTTGTACTTCACGGCCACAATGCACAGATCGGCGGGTCTGGCCTCCCGGCTGGAAACCATTCGGAACTGTTTGGCCTCTCCGTTTATGGTATAGACATCGGACCTGTGGCGAGCCAGACGCTCCTCGTCCATGATAAACTCCACGCACTCCACGCTGCCCAGACCCCGTGTCAGCTGCTCGGCATACAGAAGACCCAGTGCGCCCATGCCGACGATTGCAATTTTCTCTATCATTTCTCTTCCCCCTTCGGCCCGTGAGCCGTGTTGATATTCGCTCTTTTCTCCGAGAGCAGCTCTGCGATCACCTCTCCGACGATCCTCATGCTGTTTTCGATGATCTCATCCGTATAGTTGGAGAAATTCAGACGCAGGTGCGGAACCTCTCTTCTCTCGGAAAAGAAGGGGTCTCCCGCGCATACCGCCACACCGCGCTGCACGGTCCTTGCCTGCACCTCAACGCCCTTGAGCCCATCGGGGAGCGTTACCCACAGGAACATACCGCCCCGGGGTCTGGTGGTTTTACAGCCCTCGGGGAAATACTTTTCGATGCAGGAGATCATAAGCTCAGCATTGTGCCTATAGAGGACGCGATTCCCTGCAATATGCTCCTCCAGAGAGTGATCCTGCAGGAAGCGGGTCAGCACCATCTGCGCAAAGATGTTGGTATGAAGGTCGGTGGCGGCCTTGCAGTTCAGCATTCGCTCAAGAATTGCCTTTTGCCTGCAGACGATCCAGCCGATGCGCATACCCGGAGAAATCGTCTTGGAGAAGGTGCCCAGCATGACGCACTGCTCGCCCAGATAGTGACTGAAGCTTTTTTCCGCTTCCTCATAGAAGTACAGTCTGCCATAGGGGTTATCCTCCAGCAGGAGCATATTGCTGCCCCGGATGATTGCCGCAAGCTTCTCACGGCTCTCAGCGGAGTAGCTCAGACCTGTGGGGTTCTGAAATGTGGGGATCATGTACATGAAGCGCGGGTTATGCTTCTCAATGGCGGCCTGCAGCTGCGCAGGATCAACCCCGTCAGCCCCAAGCTCTACGGGAACGATCTTCGGATTATAGAGATGGAATATCTGCAATGCGGCCAGATAGGTCGGGTCCTCAACAAGGATGCAGTCGCCTTCATCGATCATGATATGAGAGAAGAGGTCAATCGCCTGCTGAGAGCCGTTGGTGATGATGATTTCGGAGGGGTCGATATTGAGCCCGTCCTTCCTATACTCCCGGGCGATATATTCCCGGAGCGGGAGATAGCCCTGGGTACTGTTATACTGCAGGGCCGTCACGCCGTTTTCTTTCAGCACCGCGTCCGCTGCCGTGCGCAGCGCTTCCACGGGAAAAGACTCGGAATTGGGATTTCCCCCAGCAAAGGTTACGAGACCCGGCGTTACATTCGCGCTGAGAATCTTTGCGAGAAACTCCGATTGGAAATCGGGATTGCTCCTTTGGGACATTTTAATTTCCATTTACCCCACCTCTGTTTGTTTCAGAATCTGAGATGCGCCGCCGCGGTTCTGTCGGCTGTCTGACTTTTCACGGGATATTTCGCAGATACCACGATTATAAAGATACAGCCGCAGTTCGTCAAGTCTGAACCGTTGCGCGAAAAGTCTTCTCCTTGTGCGCTGGGAAATGCAAGGGGCGCGGCTCGTCCGGAGGCCGATCCCTACGGGATAGCCGGCTCCTTCGCATTTTTGTGCATTTTCACCACACTATCGCTTTAGCGAATTACTAAATTATCGAATTACCATATTGACAAACAGGAAACATAGGCGTACAATCCAATCATTCAAAAAATAAACAGGAGGCAAACAATCATGAAAAAAATTCTTGCTATCGCCCTTTCCGCGGTCATGCTGTTCTCTATGGTGGGCTGCGGCGGCACCAAGGCTGAGGCAAAAGATCGTCTGGCGCAGATTAAGGAAAAGGGCTACATCGAAATGGCCACCGAGCCCTATTGGGCTCCCAACGAATTCATCGACCCCGCCAAGACCGGCGATGAGCAGTATGTGGGCATGGACATTGAGCTGGGCAAGGCCATCGCCGCAAAGATCGGCGTGGAGCTGAAGCTTGTGCCTCTGGAGTTCACCGCAGTGCTCTCCGGCGTCACCGAGGGCAAGTATGACATGGGCATCTCCGCTCTGGCCTGGAGTGCCGAGCGTGCCGAGGCCATGAACATGAGCGTGGGCTACAACCTCACCAAGGGCGAGGTCAGCGGCTACGGCTTCCTGGTTCGCGAGGGCGAGGAGAACAAGTGGGTGGATGCCCAAGCTGCCAAGGGCGCCGTCATTGCCACCCAGAGCGGCTCCGTGCAGGAGGGCTTCTACAAGGAATTCATTGGCGAGTGCAAGGAGCTGAAGCTCTTCTCCTCCATGACCGACTGCTATCTGGCCGTGGCCGAGGGCAAGGCCGACATCTGCATCACTGACTGCGCCTCCGGCAAGCTCTACGCCGATGCCAACGGCGGTCTGGCCATCCCCGATTTCCGCTTTGATGTGGACGAGGGAAGCGGTACCCGCGTGGTTACACCCAAGGAGGGCACCGATAGTCTCATGGCCGTGATCAACGAGGTCGTCACGGAGCTGGAGGAGAGCGGTCAGATTCAGGCCTGGAAGGAACAGTACAGCGAATACGCCAAGAGCCTCGGCATTGATGTCAACGAATAAAGCTTAACGGATAAAGCTTAAAGAACAACGCAAACAAAGGGGCTGTAAGTAAAGTCCCTGTCATTGCGAGCCAGTCCGCAGACTGGTGTGGCAATCCGTCTCCTTTCCTGCATATTTGCAGCTTCTCAAAGGGGACACGGATTGCCACGTCGCTACGCTCCTCGCAATGACAGACTTTTTACACAGTCCCTTTGTGTGTGAGCGGGGAGGTAAGCGATGAAGATACTTGCAATTCTCAAAAAATACTACATGGTCTTTCTCAAGGGTCTCGGCGGAACCCTCTGGATCTCGGTTCTGGTGGTTTTGGCCGGTACCCTGCTGGGCATACTGGTGGCGCTGATGCACATGGGGAGGATCAAGCCCCTGCGCTGGATCACCGATGCCTTTGTTGAAGTGATCCGCGGCACGCCGGTGCTGCTGCAGCTCTACTTTTTCTGGCTGATCCTGCCGAAGATCATACCCGTTGAGCTCACGGATACGGCCTGCATACTGATCGCCCTCATCGTCAATGCCTCGGCCTACATCTCCGAGATCATCCGTGCCGGCATCGGCGCGGTGGATGTGGGACAGTGGGAGGCCGCCCGCAGTCTGGGGCTCAGCGAGAGCAACGTGATGAAGCGGGTGATTCTGCCCCAGGCCGTAAAGAACATCCTGCCCGCGCTGGGCAACGAGTTCATCTCCACGGTGAAGGGCACCTCGCTGGCCTCGGTATTCTTCGTGGGCGAGCTGATGACCAGCTACAGAACGGTGCAGTCTGCCACCTTTCTGGCGCTCCAGTCCCTGACGATTGTGGGCATTATCTACTTCGTACTGAACTTTATTCTATCCAAGCTTCTCCGCATCCTTGAAAGGAGGCTGATGGTCAGTGACTGAAATTCTGCGTACCGAGGGGCTGAAAAAGAGCTTCGGCAGCTTAGAGGTGCTCAAGGGCATAGATCTCTCCGTCCGCAAGGGCGAGGTGGTCAGCATCATCGGCCCCAGCGGCGGCGGCAAGTCCACCTTCCTGCGCTGCCTGAACCTGCTGGAAACGCCCACCGCCGGCGAAATCTACTTCAAGGGTGAAAAGGCTCCCCGCTCCGGCAGGGAGATCACCCTCTATCGGCGCAAGCTGGGCATGGTGTTCCAGTCCTTTAATGTGTTCCCCAACATGACGGTGCTGGAGAACATCACCCTCACGCCCACGCTGGAGCTGAAGGTGCCGAAAAGCGAGGCCGAGGAAGAGGCCCGTTCCCTTTTAAGCCGCGTGGGTCTGCTGGACAAGGCCGAAGAGTACCCCCGGAAGCTCTCCGGCGGACAGAAGCAGCGGCTGAGTATCGTCCGGGCGCTGGCCATGCACCCGGAGGTCATGCTCTTTGACGAGCCTACCTCCGCCCTTGACCCGGAGATGGTCAAGGAGGTGCTGAATGTCATCGGCGATCTGGCGGCGGGAGGCATGACCACGCTGATCGTCACCCACGAGATGGCCTTCGCCAAAAACATCTCCGACCGGGTTCTGTTCATCTGCGACGGCGTGATCAAGGAGCAGGGCAGCCCTGAGCGTATCTTTAACGCTCCCATAGAGCCGGAAACCCAGCGCTTTTTGAGTATGGTTTTATAGTATTTCAATTGCAAAACTTCGTTTTACAATCGAGAAAGATACTCGCATTTATCGCGGCGGCTATGCCGCCTTGGTCGATGCGAGGGCGCACCGATAGTGTGCGCCTCAGGGTATTTTTCAGCGGGCAAAGCTCGCTGAAAAATGATTTGATTTTTTTGCGCCTGCGGGCGTAAACTCTGCGAGGCAAAAAAAGTTCAGAATTTTTTGAATCTTCTATTATAGAAATTTGCAAAAGGAGGTCATTCCTATGGAACTCATTGACGAAGTACGGGAACTGGTGGCGGCCACGGAAGCGAAGAGCGTGGAGCTGGCCAGGGAAATATGGAATTATGCGGAGCTGCCCTTTGAGGAATACAAATCCGCCGCGGCCCTGATCGCCGCGCTGAAGGCCGAGGGCTTTGCGGTGCAGGAGGGCGTGGCGGAGATGCCCACCTGCTTTGTGGCCAGCTACACCGTGGGAAGCGGCAAGCCGAGGATCGGTATGCTGGCGGAGTACGACGCCCTTTCCTCCCTCTCCCAGGAGGCGGGCTGCGCCGTGAAGAAGCCCGTGGTCAACGGCGCTCCCGGCCACGGCTGCGGTCACAACCTGCTGGGTGCGGGCTGCTTTTCCTCCGCTGTGGCCATCAAGAACTATCTGGTGAAGCACCAGAAGGACGGCACCATCTACTTCTTCGGCTGCCCCGCCGAGGAGGGTGCCGGCAGCAAGCAGTTTATGGCGCGAGCGGGCGTTTTTGACGATGTGGACTTTATCTACAGCTGGCATCCCAGCACCAACAATGGCATTTCCGCCACCTGCAGCGTGGCCATCATGGGCGCCAACTTCATCTTTGACGGCATTGCCGCCCATGCCGGCGGCAGTCCCCAACTGGGACGCAGCGCGCTGGATGCCTGCGAGCTGATGAATGTGGGCTGCAACTATCTGCGGGAGCACACCATTGATCAGGCGCGCATCCACTACGCCTATTCCGACTGCGGCGGCACCGCCCCCAATGTGGTGCAGGCCCACGCCTGCATCAAGTATGAGGTTCGCGCTCCCAAGGTCAGGCAGATGCAGGAGCTC
Source organism: Clostridiales bacterium UBA1728 (assembly GCA_002315975.1). Lineage (GTDB taxonomy): Bacteria > Bacillota > Clostridia > Oscillospirales > Oscillospiraceae > Apopatocola. The sequence continues at coordinate 57,062 of DCIK01000007.1, read as the reverse complement.
TTTGCCCGCGTGGTCAATGTGGCCAGAGGTGCCGCCCTCATGACGGATACGAAGCTCACGGTGGAGATCACCATGGCCTTCTCCGACTATGTGCCCAACACGGCGCTGGCCGAGATCGCCAACGAGAGCTTTATGGAGCTGGGCACCCCCGCCTGGACAGAGGCCGATTATGCGCTGGCCCGGGACATTTTAGCCAGCTATGACGAGGGCACCGCCGCCGCCATCCGTGACGAATTCATTGAGCAATACGGGGAAGACGCCCTGCCGGAGATCATGGAGAAGCCTCTGGATCGGAGCATTGAACGCTTTGAGAAGAGCAAGATGGCCTATGAGTGCGGCTCCACGGATGTGGGCGATGTGGGCTATGTGGTGCCCACCGTCACCCTCCACACGGCCACGGCCTGTCTGGGCAATGTGGGTCATTCCTGGCAGAACACCGCCTTCTCCGGCTCCGACATCGGCATGAAGGGCATGATGAAGGCCGCCGAGGTCATGACGCTGGCCTCCCTGAAGGCCATGGATCGGCCGGAGGTCATTCAGCGCGCCAAGGCCGAGGTACTCAGGCGCAACGGCGGGAAGTATACCTGTCCCCTGCCCGATGAGGTAAAACCGCCCGTGGGCAGATATTAAAGCCATAGGGAGCGGAAAACAAGTCTATACACGGAAAGAGGACTCTGCAAAATATGCAGAGTCCTCTTATGGCGTACAGCCTCTCGGCTCCCCTGCTCCCGCAGGGAATGGAGGGAGCTGCCGAGCAGAGCGAGGCTGGGGTATTCGGTACACCCCCTCAGTCGCTACGCGACAGCTCCCCCATTGCTTCGCAACAGGGGAGCTGAGAGGCTTCTGCTGCTTTGTGTATTGTGCAGCTTTTATTAAGCCTCATTCTTTATTTCGCAATGGGGCGGACGGGATGGCGGATGACGGTTTTCAGCTTGTCGGGCGCGGTCTTCCGGGCATCGGAGAGGTAAATCTCGTGGTGGCGGCGCGTGTCGGAGAAGTCGTTCTCGTAGCCCTGCTGGGCGAGGAAGGCATCCATCAGCGCCACGGTGGCAGGCTCGTCATCAAAGGGGCCGTGGTGCATGATCTGCACGCAGAGTCCCTCCTCAATGGTCAGGAAGCGCACAGCGGAGAAGTCCGTTTTCTTCTTTCTCGCGGCCTCCTCCACTGCCCAGTCAAACTCGGCCTTAGTGACAAACTCCGGCAGCCGAATCACCGACACCCAGCGGAAGGTTGACTTGTCGCCGTAGTCGATGCCGTCGATCCCGTCCTGCCACCAGAAGCCCTCCAGTGGGGGCACCACATAGTCGAAGTAGCCCTCCATCCGGTGATCACCCTTTTTGCTCATCTTGACGGTGAAGGCGATGCCGTAGAGCAGGTTCATGGCGTTTTGGTACTCGCCCCCTTCGTCATTGGGGTTGCCCTTGCCCTCCACGGCGATAAAGTTCATGGCCGGCACCGTCACCAGTTCAGGCTTGTCCTTGGGGAGGTAGTATTCTTTGTATTCCTTTTTGAAATCGAACGCTGACATTATAATCTCCTAAAATGCTTGATATTACTTGATTTTTACGGTTATTCCTTTATTATTGTCGCTTATTTGTCGCTTAAATACGCAAGAAGATACTAAACGATATTAAGCGACAAATGGATTATATCGTCAGGTCATATACTACCGGGGTTCCAAGCAACAGGGGTAAATCGTCGGGTTTCATTTTGAAAAGCATACCGTGGTCACGCCATTTCCCGCCGGGGTCAATATGTGCCGCAAGATCAAGCGTTATAATGTCCGAATCAATCAACGGCGCAAGCAATGACACATTTGGGCTTTTTGTGTGCAATATTTTGTCATACCTGAAGAATTCTATTCCGTTGTGTGTTTCGGATTCTGCCTTTACCCAAAATGTTTCATGATGTTTTATTAACAGCGCATCCCGCAAGTTTTGCATAAACCACGCTGACACATTTTTCTTTACATCAACTCCGGGCTGATATAGCATTTTCAATTTATCGTTGTTTGAATCTACTTCAAGGATTAAATCATAGGCATTTGTACGCGAAACGCGGAAAGTATCGTATAACTGCAAACGTGGAATAGTTTGCCCGCGTGGGGTTTGAACCTTGCCGTATGCTTCCACTATCTGCCGATAAGTCAAGCCCTCATCAGGAACCTTTGTAAACAATGTTGAACGGGTTGTTTGGCGGTCATGCCCGTTCCGTGATAAGCGTGTTGCCTTTAACTCAATATTATGTTCGCAAATTACCGCGCCCGCGTTTTGCAGTACAGAGTTATATCTTCCTTGTAGCCCTCAAATACATCAACCCGCGTTATATCGTACAATTTCCCTTTGTAGCGTATGATGTGGGTTGTATTTATGTCTGTTCGGTAATTTATCGTGAACAGGACTTCTTCTTCGGAAACGGTCGTTGCCGCCGCGAACCGTTCCTTGCCGGACAGCTGCCGGAAGTATGCCCACACGGGCGAACCCACGGGCTGCAAGGTCGTTGTTCCGATACCCTGCGCGTCACGGGTCACGACTTGCGACAGGATTTGAATTTTCTTGTCTTTGCATTCGTTACGCCATACACACGCTTCATTGCTCATTAACTCCGATGTTACGGTGAAAGTAATTGCCGACAGATTAGGTCACGCAAACACGAATACAACGCTGAACGTATATAGCCATGTGTTTGCAGCAAGTGAAGTCACGGCAATGCAAGCACTTGAAATGACATTGTTCGATACAGACAAATAAAAAATAAGCGGCAGAAACAAACCCGGAAACGGGCTAATTTTTGTCGCTTATTTGTCGCTTAAATATATTAAAAGTCGCTTGAAGATACTCAATCATGCACTACATATTGTGAAAGATAATTGATAATAACCACAATATATTGCGATATTAGATGATACTTACATACCTTTGTATTCCTTTTTGTAGTCAAATGCCACGGCTTAACCCTCCTGCATGGCAGCGAGGGTTTTGGCAAAAAGGGTGTTCAGCTCCATGCCCAGCATTTCGGCACCCTGGGCGATCACATCGCGGCTGCAGCCGGCGGCGAATTTCCTGTCCTTGAACTTCTTGGCCACGGACTTGGCCTCCATGCCCTCAAAGCCCGTGGGACGCATCAGCGCCGCCGCACCGATGAGGCCGGTGAGCTCGTCCACGGCGAAGAGCACCTTTTCCATGTAGCGGGTGGGCTCCGCGTCCACCCGGCGACCCCAGCAGTGGGAGATCACGGCGTGGATCACGCCCTCGTCCACCTCGGCCTGTCGCAGCAGCTCCACGGCCTTGATGCAGTGCTCCTCCGGGTACAGCTCATAGTCTACATCGTGGAGCATACCGACCACCTGCCAGTATTCCACATTCTCGGGATCATACTCTTTTGCAAAAACGCCCATGACCTTGGAAACGGTCTCGGCGTGCTGGAGGTGGAAGGGATCATGGTTGTACTTTTCTACCAGCTCCCGGGCCTCCTGTAAAGTGGGTATATGCGTCATAGTTCTCGTCCTCCTTTTATGGTGAATGGCCGTCAGTCAATGTCTCGGTGGGCAGTGAGATGCCTCACAGAGTTTGCGTCCGCAGACGCAAACAGAGTCAAATCATTCTTCATCGAGCTTCACCCGATGAAGAACACCCTAAAGCGTGGCCTATTGGTCACGCCCTCGATTGTAAAACGATATTTTGCAATCGACTACTTCAGTTGCCGTTATTCTGGGGCAGCATGGGGGCGATGGTACCGACAAAGCTGCTCAGGGGCATGGTCTGGAGAGTCACATGGCCGGGGCCGGTGACTACGGTATTGAAGAGGCCTTCGCCGCCGAAGAGGGCATTCTTCACGCCCTTGACGCTCACGATGTCGATGGAGCAGCTCTCGTCAATCATGGCCAGATTGCCCGTATCCACCACCAGACGCTGACCCACCTGCAGATCATACTCCACGGCGGAGCCGTCCAGCTCCACAAAGACCATACCCTCGCCGCTGAGACGCTGCATCACAAAGCCCTCGCCGCCGAAGAGACCGGCACCTAACTTTTTCTGGAAGAACACGGAGAGCTCAACCCCCTGCTCGGCAGCTAAGAAAGCGGACTTCTGGCAGATGATGCTCTGACCGCGCCGCAGCTCGATGGCGCGGATGGAGCCGGGGAAGCTGGAGGCAAAGGCGATCATGCCCTGACCCTGACGAGCGGTATACACATTCTGGAACATGGCCTCGCCGGAGAGCATACGGCCAAAGACCTTGCCCAGACCGCCGCCGCTGGTCTGCATCTCCAAATTGTCGCTCATCCAGACCATAGAGCCTCTTTCGCTGATCATGCTCTCACCGTTCTCTAAGTGGCAGATCACCACGGGCATGGGCTCACCGACTATTTCATAGCGCATAAATCATTTCTCCTTTTTGTGATAAGATTTTTTATACTGCACATTATACGAACAGATGTTCGGGATGTCAAGGACGCAGCACGGCATTTTTCCCGCTCCTCCCTTGCATTTCTGCGGCGTATGCTTTATAATGAGAAAAAATATGTTATAAGGAGTATTTTTGCCATGGAAAGACATATGGGTCAGCCCCAGAAGGGCTTTATTTATAAGGGTCGCTACTTCCTTCTCCCCGACGACTGCGAGAGCGTGGCCGAGCTCGTCAGCAAGTACGGCGACGGCAGCGGCGTTCTCTGCCGGGAGATGATGGAGGATAAGTGTCAGGCTCCCTACTTTATCAACGAGCATTCCCGCCGCCAGAAGCTGCGGCTGGAGAACTCGCTGGTTTTCCCCGTGGATCTGTGGGTCATGAGCCATCTGGAGTATAACGAGTATCTTCGTGATCTCAGTGAAGTGGTCTGCAAGGGCTGCCCCAAGTACACCCCCACCTGCTTCCAGCCGGAGCTCAGCGAGGAGATGTCGCTCAACAAGGTCTGCTTCTTCCGGGAGGCCTTTGAGCAGCAGGCTAACGAGCCCCACCGGGACTACAACCAGGTCAATGTCTGGGTGGACGAGTTCCTGCACAAGATGACCAAGCTGGGTCTGGAGGAGCTGCTGGACAAGGGCGAGATCAACGTGGCCGCCGCTGCCTTCGAGGAGTGTCTGAGCACCTATGTGACCTACAATGTGCCCCCCTTCCTCATGGGCAAGAAGGACGATACCTACTATTTCTACTGCACCACCTTCTTCAACAACGGCGACGGACTCTTTATGGAATATCTCTGCCGCTGCCTGAGCGAGGGCTATTCCCGCCGCAAGAGCTGGGAGTTTAAGAACTTTATCCCCCAGGGCACCTACGCCCCCGCCGCCCGCAAGCCGCTGGGCTACACGGTGTCCACCGAGGAGTTTGACCATCTGGTGCTGAACCTCACGGTCTGTCTGGAGGAGGGCATGGATCCCTCTGCCGCCTATCTCTGGCTCTGCGGCTATGTGGGCGAGGACAGACTGCGCAACGCCACTCTCAGCTACATGATTCATTACGGCGCTCTGGACGGTATGCTGGATGCCGACACGCTGGCCTCCGCCGTGGAGCCCTGCATCCGCAATATCAGCGCCGAGGAGCTGAAGGTTCCCCCCGTGGAGTGGAGCCCCTTCATTGAAGAGGGCAAAACCGAGATGACCGGCGTGGTGCAGAACCGCAATGTCCGCTGGTACCATTTCATGCTGGACGCGCTGGCCGGGGAGACCGGCATGGATTCCCCCTGGGAGGAGGACGACATCCTCTCCGAGCTGTCGCTGCCGCTGGCCGTGTTCACCCTGCCCATTCCCGGCGAGGGTACCGCCACCAGCCCCGAGTTCAAAAAGGCCGGCGGTGCCATGGCCGCCTTTATGGACGCGCTGGGCGAGAGCGGCCTGTGCCGCACCGTGTTCCAGATCAACTCCTACCACGCCATGCAGGTGGGACTTCTGGTGCTCAACCACGGTCTGTTTCTGCAGAAGCTGCGCTACCTCTCCCCCATCTTCGCCGAGTATTTCCCCAAGCTGGATGTATTCACCTGCTCCAATCTCCACGGCGGCCACTACGCCGTCTCGCTGGATATGCCTCATCTGGGCACCGAGGTTCAGCGCTGATATGGCAAACGTTCTGCTCTACAACATCGACAAAGACAAGCTCGCAAAGCTGACTGTGGTTCTCGTGCGCAGCGGCATCCGCTGGAGAGCGGTGGCAGCGGCGGAGTACGCCCTGCCCATCGGTATTCTGGCCACCGGTGCCGCCCCGGAGCTGCCCGCAGAGATACAGGATGCCGAGCCCGCCTTCACCGACGAGCTGCTGCTGATGAACGGCTTCACCCGCGCCCAGCTCAATGCCCTGCTGGATGCCCTGCGCAAAAGCCGCATCTCCATCCCCCTGAAAGCCATCGTCACGGAGACCAACGCCAGCTGGAGCTCCGTACAGCTCCACCGCGAGCTCTGCACCGAAAGAGAGGCGATGGAGAGCGGCGGAAGGGCACATTCATAGAATGATAGCAAACGGCAGTCTCAGCAAGAGGCTGCCGTTTCTTATTATGTACGCTTCCTTTTGTTTCCACAGGAATATTGTTTGACATAATGTTTTACTTATGTTAAAATGATTCATCAGCAATGCTATAAATTGACAATATTCTGCGTTTTATCGGGCCTTCACGCAGAAAATCCGCTCAGGGGATGAAGAGGTACTCAATAATGGGAAAAAATATTTCAGTTAAAGTTTCGGGACAGGCAAAGATTTCACTGATCATTCCCGCTTACAACGCAGAAAAGTACCTCTGTGAGGCGTTGGAGAGCGCCATTCATCAGAGTCTGACAAATATTGAGATTCTTGTAGTCGATGACTGCTCCACCGACAGCACACCGGAAATACTTGAATCCTACCGCAGGATTGACCGTAGAATCAGGATTCTCCGAAACGAGAAAAACGAGGGCATCTATACTTCCCGACACAATGCAGTTTCCGTGGCCTCCGGCGAGTATATCATGTTTTTGGATGCGGATGACTATCTGGAGCTTGATGCCTGCGAGGCACTCGCCGAAGAAATGGATCGGGGTCAATGGGATTTCATCTGCTTCAACACGGAAACCTTTGAAGGCGAGAACATGACACCAGCCGATATTCAGACGCTGAATGATTATCTGACCGTGACCGCTCTGACCGCTAAAGGCAAGCAGGGCATTGCGGTACAGTCCCTGATTTCAGGTGTGTTCCCCTGGAATGTATGGAACAAGATTTATACCGGCTCGCTGATCAGGCGGATTTTTTCTCACCACAAAGGTGAGCGCCTGCAGATGGCTGAGGATTTCACTTTGACCAGCATGGCTGTTTCCTATGCGGAGTCCTTTGCGCTGGACGAACGTAAGTTTTATCACTATCGTCTTGGCTCCGGAATGTCCACCGGGTCGTTTTCCATCGCAGAAAAAGATCTTGAGCGCTTTGCCAACATCGGCCGCGTTTACATTCTGCTTGAAAAGTGGATACCCGAAGCCGGTCTGAAAAAAGAAGAATCTACGAAACTGCTCCAGTTTGCCCACGAGCACACCATACCGGATATGCTCTACGCATGGGCTTATCGGGTCCCTGATTATCTGCAAAAAAAGTTTCTCTCTCTGATGCTGGCCTATCTGGATATGGATGTGCTGACCGAGGAATTTGTTGATTGGGCTTTTGAAAAGCACAATATGCATCCTGTCGAAGCCGAGTACCTCTATTCGCGTACCATTCCGGCTTCTCCCAGGCGTCAGATCAGAACCGTTGCCATGTTCTATCACCGTATGTACAACGGCGGTGTTGAAAAGGTCATGTCCACTCTGACTCCCATTCTTCTTCGCATCGGGTACCGCGTGATTATCATCACTGAAGCAGGTGCTACAGTAGAGGATTATCCCATCCCCGACGGTGTACGGCATCTGCGCCTGATGTCCCACGGAGATGCTCCCGCGGAGAGATTTGAGGAATGGCGAAAGATTATTGAGAGATTTTCTGTGGATGCAGTGCTCTATCACGCCTTTATGTCTCTGAATATGCCCATAGATGGTATTTCCATCCGTTCCATGCAGCTCCCGTTGATTCTTCACAGTCATACCGACTTCCTGTTCATCTTCCAAACACCCACTTACGGGAATTTCAACTGGTTTGAACAGCATAAGATCTATTCCGCCTTTCATGTCGCCGCCGTGCTTTCCGAGGTTGATCTTGCCTGGTGTAAAGCCATTGGAATAAATGCTGTTCAGGTCTGTAATCCCATGTGCTACAAGCTCGATGACTGCAAGCCTTCTCGTCTGAATTCCAAGGATGTTGTCTGGGTGGGACGGCTCAGCTACGAAAAGCAGTATCTGGACGCATTTGAAATTGCAAAGCTGGTTCAGCTGAAAGTTCCCGATTTCAAGCTTCACATTGTGGGACAGGCAGAGACTGATGAGGAATTTGACCGGATAAAAGAACTTCTTGTTCAGGAAGGGATCAGTGATTTTGTAATTCTTGAAGGTTTTCATCTGGATGTTACTCCTTTTTATGAAAACGCCAGCATTTTTCTCATGACCTCTCTTTATGAGGGCTTTCCTCTGGTTCTTCAGGAGGCCAAGTGCTACGGTTTACCTATCGTTTCTTACGAGATTCCCAACCTGACCATGCTCCGTCTGCCAGACAGCGGTGTCAGCGTTGTCCCTCAGCGGGATTTGAAGGCCGCAGCCGACAGAATCGTTGAGCTTTTGGAGAACGATGCCCTTCGTCAGTCAGAAGGCAAAAAATCCAGAAACAGTCTTTCTCAGTTTTATAAGGAAGATCTGGAAGAGACCTGGAAAAGCATCATTGAAGTCAGATCTCAGGAATACTACGAGCCATGCGCGCTCTATCAGGATGAGCCTATTGCTACGGCAGTCCGTATGGCCATGCAGAATATCGCTGTATGGGCAAAAAATTCTGCCGCACAGGCTTCAACCGCTTCTCCTGACATTTCCGTTTCTCACGCCGCTACTTTCTCCAATCCTCAGCTTCTGGATAGTTACCGGGCAGAGGCAGCTGAATATCACAGGCGCAAGGTTATTCTTCAGCGTATTTTCCGGCCGGTGCGCGAGTTTCTGTTGAAGCTTCGTTCTATTTTCAGAAAATGACGCGATCTTCCCCATATTCATTATCAAGCTTGATACTTCCGAAAGGAGAATTGCGGAATGATATCCGATTACAGAAAAAATGAGCTTTTCTTTGCTCCGGTGTATAACTACGGATACTATCGGGAACGCAACAAAGATGTTGAACAAATCTTAGGCGATAATCGAAAAAAATATCTGCGTCACTTTCTCCTCCATGGAATGAGAGAAGGCCGCATTGCCAGCCCCGGATTTAACGTAAATGTTTACCGCGATGCTAACCCTGATCTGCGCCAAAAATACGGAGAGAATCTCAAAGAATACTATTATCACTATCTCTTCTGGGGATTTTCTGAACCGCGCAAGACATACTGAGCATCCCGCAAATAACAAAGCTTCGGCATCATTGCTTACTGATGCCGAAGCTTTGATTTTCATTTGACGGAAAATAACAGATCGCCCTTTTTGCTCCATTCCCCCCAGCGGGTGAAAAAAATCTCGCTTTCCCAGAGGAAGATGCGGTCGCTTTCTTCGGTTCCGTTTTTACCGCGGCTGCTGCCCTCGAAATGATAGAGGGTGGCGAAGGGTGTGCAGAGCACTCTGAATCCGGCGGCGCGGGCCTTCATACACAAATCCACATCGCTGAAGGATACTGCAAGACTCTCGTCCAGGCTGCTGAGGCTCTCGTAGAGAGAGTGGCGCAGCAGGATGCAGGCGCCCGTCACTGCCGTTACCTCCTGAACCGTTTGCAGAAAACCGCAGGGGCCGCTCTCCAGGGTGCTCACGCCCCGGAATAGATGCTCAATGGTGGTGGGTGATGTGAAGGCCATGCCGCAGTGCTGGACGGTCTCATCGGGATAGAGGAGCTTTGCGCCCACTATGCCCACGTCCTCCTGCTGGGTGAGCATGAGCATTTCCTGAATCCAATCGGGTGCGATGACCTCCATATCGTTGTTCAGCAGCAGCACATACTCGCCCCCGGCAGCGCGGACACCGAAGTTGCAGATGGCGGAATAGTTGAAGCCGCCGCTGTAAGGCAGTACCCGAAGGTTTTCCCAGCGGCGCTCGGCCTCGGCATAGAAGGCCGAGATTTCCTCGCTCTCCCGGCCGTTGCGGACGATGATCACTTCAAAATTCGGATATGTAGTTTTGGCAAAGACAGACTCCAGACAGGCGCTGATGTCTGCGAAATGCTCCCAGTTGGGGATTACGATGCTCACCAGGGGAGTGCCCGTAATCTCATAGGCCACATGATAATAGCCCTCCGGCGTAACGCTCACCGCCGCAGGCTGACCGCTGCGCGCAAGGGAGCGGGAGAGTGCCGCGCAGCCCTCCTCCGTGGCCGCTGTTTTCCTCTCCTCCGGCGTAGCGCAGAGCAGATACGGGATATGCTCCACGGACGCAGTTCCTTCAAAGAGCCGCAAAATCCGCTCCTGCCGACCTTCGCCCTCCGGCAGGGTTGAGAGCAGATCGGTGCGCAGAGCCAGAAGAGTGCCCGGGTCACAGCTTCCGCGAAAGGCATAGGGCGAATAGGCGAAGCGGAAGATGGGCTTCTCCCCTGCCAGCTCATCGCAGTAGACCAGCTCGCTGCGGGAAAGTGCCTCGGAGAGGATGGAGAGCGCGTAGGGGTGCAGCTCACAGTCTGCATCGAGGAGGAGCGTATAGTCACTGCCCTCGCTGCCCCACTGCCAGTTCCGGTAGGTCTGGGCCTCCAGCGAGCGCGTCAGTGCTGCGCTGCGGACGGCCGCTTCGATGCCGAATATTGCCGTACTTTGGGCATCCTGCACACTGCGCAGCTCTGTCTCCTCGGCACTGACCTTCGGCTTCTCCCACTGTCTTTCCGGGGCAGGGGGCGGCGGGGGGCTTTTTTGCAGCTTTTCGCAGAGCCTCCGCAGGGGTGCCGTCAGCTTCCACCAGCCGGCGTTGGAGATGGCTTCAAAGGCGGAGCGATAATAATTCCGCTCATATTCCAGACCTTCGATCCTCTTTTGCAGCGCAAGGTTTTCTTCCTGCAGTTTTTTCAGGCTCAGGGCATAGCTCCGGGTTGCGCGGTGATACTGCTGACGGTCGGCAAAGATATGCCAGCGATCCTCAAAGCCTTCCCCCATCTTTATGCCTCCGCAGTCAGGGCGGCCTTTTCCTTCTGCGCCAGCTTCAGGTCATGCTCGGCCATGAGAGCGCAGAGCTGCTCATAGCTTGTGTTCTGGGGGTTCCAGCCCAGAACTGTGCGGGCCTTGGTGGGGTCGCCCCAGAGGTTGACCACATCGGTGGGCCGGTACCACTGGGCATTGACCGAAACCAGCAGCTTGCCGGTTTTTCTGTCGTAGCCCTTTTCGTCCATGCCGCTGCCCCGCCACTCGATGTCCATGCCGTCGTGGGCAAAGGCGAGGGTGGTGAACTCACGAACGGTGTGCTGCACGCCGGTGGCGATGACGAAATCGTCGGGCTCGTCCTGCTGGAGCATCAGCCACATACACTCCACATAGTCCCTGGCATAGCCCCAGTCCCGGAGGGAGTCCAGATTGCCCAGCTCCAGATGATCCTGCAGGCCGCAGGCAATGCGTCCGGCGGCCAGGGTAATCTTGCGGGTCACGAAGCTCTCACCCCGGCGTTCGCTCTCGTGATTGAAGAGGATGCCGTTACAGGCGAACATACCGTAGGCCTCCCGGTACTCCTTAATCATCCAGTAGCCGTACTGCTTGGCGATGGCATAGGGGCTGTAGGGGTGGAAGGGCGTATTCTCGTTCTGGGGGCATTCCTCCACCTTGCCGTAGAGCTCGGAGGTGGATGCCTGATAGATGCGGGTCTTCTTCTCCAACCCCAGCATACGGACGGCCTCTAAAATGCGGATCACGCCCAGCGCGTCCACATCGCCCGAGTATTCGGGCACATCAAAGCTCACCTGCACGTGGCTCTGGGCGGCGAGATTGTAGAGCTCATCGGGCTGCGTGGCCTTAATGATGCGGATGAGACTGGTGGAGTCCGTCAGATCGCCCTCGTGGAGGTGGAGAGCGGGATTGCTCAGAAGATGCTCGATGCGGACAAGATTGTTGGTGGAGGCGCGGCGGGTGATGCCATGCACCTCATAGCCCTTTTCCAGCAGCAGCTCTGCCAGATAGGAGCCGTCCTGACCGGTGATGCCGGTGATGAGTGCAGTTTTCATGTTTGTCTCTCCTTTTCAGAGATTATCAGTTGAGTTTGTATGAAAAGCCTTCTCCTTTTGAAAGGGGAAGGCAAGGGACGAGAGCTGCGGCGGCTCGTCCGGGAGGCCGAGCCCTACAGAGCCTCCCTTTGGGCGCAACACTACCGCTTCTTCACAGATATTCGTCCCGGTTGCAGATGCGGAGATTTTCCAGAATCTTCTTGATGCTGGCGGTGTCGCTCTTGTTGCAGACCATGAGGGCGTCGGGTGTGTCCACAATGACCACATTTTCCAGTCCCACCGTGGCGATGAGGCGCTCACTGCCCTGAATGATGCAGCGGCGGGTATCCACAGTGACGGCGTTGCCGCTGACCACATTGCCGAACTCGTTGCTCTGCTGGATGATGTCCAGCGCCTGCCAGGAGCCCACATCGTTCCAGCCGAAGGAGCCGGGGACGGTATAGATGCGCTCGGCCTTCTCCATAACGGCGTAGTCCACGGAGATACCCGGCATGGCGGCGTACTCAGCTTCCAGCACCCGCTGCTGCTGCTCTGTGCCCCAGGCCGCGCCGATGCGCTCCGCCCCCTCATAGAGGGCGGGCATATGCTCCCTCAGAGCGCTCTTAATGGTGGAGAGCTTCCAGATGAACATACCGCTGTTCCAGAGATAGCGCTCCGTGGCCAGATAGCTGCGGGCAGTCTCAATGTCGGGCTTCTCCACAAAGCGCTCCACCCTGAAGGCACGGCCACAGCCCTCGGCGGGGTCAAAACGGATATAGCCGTAGCCCACCTCGGGATAGTCGGGAGTGATGCCCACAGTGACCAGGTTTTCTCCGGCCTCGGCCACCTCGGCAGCGTCCCGGAGGGCGTTGAGGAAGATGGAATTATACTTGATGTAGCTGTCGGAGGCCAGAACGAACATCACGGCCTCGCCGTATTTTCTCTCCATAACGGCGGCACCGAAGCCGATGCAGGGGGCAGTGTTTTTGCCCATGGGCTCGCAGAGGATATTCTCCTCCGGCAGCGCGGGAAGCTGCGCTCTGACCAGCTCCACATAGTCCCTGTTGGTGCAGACATAGATGTCCTCCATGGCGATCATGGGGAGGATACGCTCCACAGTGAGCTGGATCATGGTCTTGCCGTCACCGGTGAGGGACAGGAACTGCTTGGGCAGCGCCTTGCGGCTTTTCGGCCAGAGCCGTTCGCCGCGGCCACCGGCCATGATTAATGCGGTTTTCTTCATATTCGATCCTTTCATACCCAGGAAAGCAGCACGGTGCAGCTTCCGGATAGTTCGTATTTGCCCAGAGCGGCGGGGAGAAAATAGCTCTGCCCCTTGGATACGGGATAGTCTGCGCCCTGATAGCGGATGGTGCCCGCTCCCTCCGTGCAAAGGAGGCTGCGGAAGGATTTGCCGTCGCAGGAGAGGGTAACGGCCTTTTTCACCGTAAGCTTATAGGAGCGGAAGTATGCGCAGGAGAAGAGCTCGGACATGGTGAACTCCGGCAGCTGTACCAGAGAATTGGCACGGCAGCCCTCGGGGATCAGTGCCCCGTAGTTCATCACGGCTCTTGCCCGCTCCCAATGGAGGGTGCGGGGCTGACCGTTGGCATCCGGCCGCTGGTAGTCGTAGATGCGGAAGGTGGTATCGGAGCTCTGCTGGATCTCCGCCAGCGTAAGTCCCTTGCCGATGGCGTGGACAGTTCCCGGCGGGATGAAGAACACATCGCCCCGGCTCACGGAAACCCGGTTGAGCATAGAGAGCACGCTTCCGTCTTCGCAGCCACGCATAACGCTCTCCGCCCTCACATTCCGGGAGAAGCCCAGATAGAGACAGGCACCGGGCTTTGCGTCCAGCACATACCACATTTCCGCCTTCCCCTGCTCGCCCAGGGCGGCATCGGCAGTGGCATCGGAGGGATGCACCTGCACGGAGAGGTTCTCCGCAGCGTCAATGAGCTTTACCAGCATGGGAAAGCGGCCATCGCGGCAGCGACTGCCCCAGAAGGCTTCCCGGTCTTCCTCGCCCAGACGGTTCAGATTCCGGTCGGTATAGACCCCGTTGAGGATGGCCGACTCGCTGCCCGCCACGGCGGAGAGCTCCCAGCTCTCGCCGGTATGGGGCGGGGCGGCGGCTTTGGCAAAGTCCGTTTTCAGCCGATTGCCGCCCCAGACGGTTTGCACGAAGACGCTCCCCATTTTCATGGGATAGAGTTCAATCATTTTGCCCAAGTGTTAAAGTGCGCCTCCAGCGCAGCGCAGCGGCGGCGGCTTTCCTGCCGGTTTTCACCGCTGACAGTCAGATAGATTTTCAGCTTCGGCTCCGTGCCCGAGGGACGGATCACCACCTCGGCACCGGGGAGCAGATAGCGCAGCACGTTGGATGCAGGCAGGCCGGTATTATCCCGGAGATAGTCCACGCTGCCCTCCACGCTCTCGCCGGAAAAGTCCGCAGGAGCGGAGGTGCGAAGGCCGTCCATCAGCTCGTTCATCCGCGCGAAGCCGGCGCTGCCCTTGAAGCCGTAGCTGAGAAGGCGGGTCTCGTAGTGGCCGTATCTGTCGTAGAGGGCGTCCAGCGCATCAATGAGCGTCATGCCCCGCTGTGCATAGTCGCAGAACATCTCGCAGATCAGCAGGGCGGCGTTGGCAGCGTCCTTATCCCGGACATGGCTGCCGCTGAGATAGCCATAGCTTTCCTCAAAGCCGAAGATATAATCCTCCACGCGCCCTTCCGCTTCCAGACATCCGATCTGCTCGCCGATAAACTTAAAGCCCGTCAGCACATTCCGCAGCTCCACGCCGTAGGCCTCGGCAATGCTCTGCGCCATGGGCGTGGTGACGATGGTCTTCACGGCCACGGGATGAGCGGGCATGATCCCCAGCGCCACGCGGCGGCGGCACACATAGTCCAGCAGCAGCACACCCATCTCGTTGCCATTGATGAGGGCATAGTCCTCCCCCACGCGGACGGCACAGCCCACCCGGTCGCAGTCCGGGTCGGTGGCCAGCACCAGATCGCTGCCCACTTCCCGGGCGGTGCTCAGACCAAGCTCCAGCGCCTCGCGGATCTCCGGGTTCGGGTAGGGGCAGGTGGGGAAGTCCCCGTTGGGCTCCCGCTGAGCCTCGGGGATGATGATATTCGTATAGCCCTGCTCTGCAAGGAGCCGCGGCACCACGGAGATGCCAGCGCCGTTGAGGGGCGTATAGACCAGCTTCAGTGCCTTCTTCAGCTCCGGCGCAGCCAGAGAGCGGGCGGCCACGGCGGCAAGGTAGGCATCGGTGATGCTTGGAGGTATCACGCTGATCTGACCCGCTGCCAAAAAGGTCTCGTAATCGCCGCTCTTCACGGAGTCGAAGGTATCCACGGCGTTGATGCAGCGCTGAATGGCCTCTGCAGCCTCGGTGGTGATCTGGCAGCCGTCGGCGCCATAGACCTTGTAGCCGTTGTACTCGGCGGGGTTATGGCTGGCCGTGATCATCACGCCGCCGCTGCAATGGAGCTCCCGCACCGCAAAGGACAGGGCGGGCGTAGGCATCAGGCAGGAGTAGATATGAACGCGGATGCCGTTGGCGGCCATGACACAGGCCGTGGTCTCGGCAAAGAGCCGGGAGTTGCGGCGGCTGTCGTAGGAAAGGGCCACAGAGGGAGAATCAAAGTGCGCGCAGAGATAGTCTGCGTAGCCCTGGGTAGCCTTCCCCACGGTGTGGATGTTCATGCGGTTGCTGCCGGCCCCCAGCACACCCCGCAGACCGCCGGTGCCGAACTCCAGCTCCCGATAGAAGCGATCCTCAATGGCGGCATCGTCGTGGGCGATGTCCAGCAGCTCCAGCATCAGGCTCATGTCCGTGACCCGGCTGAGCCAGCGTTCGTAGATATCGTCAGGGTTCATGATAATTTCCCCTTTCCGCTTATAGTTATGGATAATACAGTATAGCACCTATGGGCAGACGGGTCAAGTTCCGCTTCCGAGAAGAAAAGCATATTGAACTTCCCGACCTCGCTGTGGTACAATGGCGAAAAAAGGAGGGGATGCCCCTATGTTTGAAATCAGTGATTTTTTCGGCTATGAGCGTTACTCGCTTCGCTGCGGGAAAACGGAGCTCAGTGTGATCTCGCTGGGCGCCGCCATTAGCTCCCTGCGCTATGATGGGCAGGAGCTGCTGCTGGGCTTTGAGGATGCCGAGGGCTACGAGAAGGGCTGGAGCTACCTGAACATGATCGTGGGCCGCTACGCCAACCGCATCCGGGGCGGCAGGGTGAATATCTCCGGCAGGGAGTATCAGCTGGAGTGCAACGAGGGGCGCAACCAGCTCCATGGCGGCACGGAGGGTCTTCACAAAAAGCGCTGGACACTCTCGGCGCACAGCGACGAGAGCTTCACCCTCAGCTGCACATCTCCCGACGGCGAGTGCGGCTATCCCGGAGAGCTGAAGGTAAGCGTGAGCTATACCGTCACCGACGCGTCCATGACCGTCCGCTTTCAGGCCGTAAGCGATCGGGACACGGTTTTCGCGCCCACCACCCACGCATATTTCCGGCTGAATCCAAGCTGCTTTGACACCCGGCTCCGGCTCAACGCCTCCCGCTATATGCCCACAGACGGCGAAAATCTGCCGCTGGGCATCTGCCCCGTGGACGAAAGGTTCGATTTCCGTTCTCTGCGCCCCATCGGGGAGAACTACGACCACTGCTTTATCCCTGACGGAGAGTGCTCCGCGCTGCTCTCTGGCGAGAAAACGGCGGTATTTTTCCGCAGCGACTTCCCCGCCATGCAGCTCTATACCGGCGAATTTCTGCCGCCCGCCTTTGAGAAAAACGCAGGCTTTGCGCTGGAGCCGGAGTTCTGCCCCGACAGTCCCAACCGCAGCGACTGTCCCTCTCCCCTGCTGAAGGCCGGAGAACGCTTTGACCGCTTTGCGGAATACCGATTCTGCCCTGTGGAGGAGATTCTGCTATGATAAACGGAAAGAAAGTCGCCGGGATCATCGGCGGCATGGGCCCGCTGGCCACCGCTGACCTGTTCACCAAGATCGTGAACATGACTGAGGCCGCAAAGGATCAGGATCATGTTCACCTGCTCATCGACAACAATATCGACATCCCCGACCGAACTGCCGCCATTCTCAGCGGCGGCGAGGACCCGCTCCCCTATCTGATCGCCTCCGGAGAGCGGCTGACGGCCCAGGGTGCGGACTTTCTGCTGCTTCCCTGCAACACCGCCCACTATTTCTGGGCTCCGCTCTCCGAGGCCGTGCGCGTCAGCGTGCTGCATATGCCCCGGCTCACCGCACTGGAGTGCCGGCGGCGCGGCCTGAAGAGGGTGGGGCTGCTGGCCACCACCGGCACCATCCGGAGCGGCGTGTACGCTGCCGCCTTTGAGGGCAGCGGCGTGGAGCTGCTGCTGCCGGATGGGGACTGCGCCGCCGCCCTGATGCACCTCATCTATGACGAGGTCAAGGCCGGAAAGGCTCCCCACCCGGAGGCACTCTATCCCGCTCTGGGAGAGATGCAGCGTCAGGGCGCGGAGGCATTTCTGCTCGCCTGCACCGAGCTGCCCATCGCCTTCGCCGGCGATACCGCCTTTGCCTACATCGACCCCACGGAGCTGCTGGCCGCCGAGGTCATCCGCCAATGCGGGGGGAAGCTGAAAAAATGAGCACGGCTTCCGAAGCCGGCTCTCCGCTCTGAAAGGGAGTCTGTGATGAAAAGAAAGAAGCTTCTGGTATTTACCGCTCTGTTTGCGGCGATTCTTCTGTTCCTCGTTCTGTTCCTGAAAAAAGGCCCTGCTGAGTCCGCCGCCCCTGTCAAGGTAATCCTTGACTGTGATATGGGATATATGAACGATGATACTCTGAGTCTGAGTATGCTGCTGAAGGCCGAGGAGCTCGGTCGTGTGGAAATTCTCGGCATCACCTTAGCGGGCGGAAACAACTTCATTGATGCGCCCTATGAGAATTACGGCGAAGTGCAGCGGGGCAGCGCTGATTATACGAAGGATTTCCTCTCTTCGCTCCAACGCACGGACATTCCCTGCTTCCGCGGCACAGACCTGCCCACGGACATGGGAAAGAATCGGCTGCAGGAGCTGGACGCATTCTACAGGGGCCTTGACTACGGCAAATTCAATGACGGCTACGGCGCCATTCACTTTTTCACGGCCGTCGATGCCGACCTGCTCTGCGACAGCTCCGATGCCGCCGATTTCCTGACGGAAACCGTGCGCAGTTATCCGGACGAAGTGGTCATTTTTGTTATCGGCCCCAGCATGAACATTGCGAAAGCCGTGCAGCAGGATGCCGATTTTGCTCCGCACGTAAAGGCCGTCTACTACATGGGCGGTGCGCTCGGCGAAGCGTGTATGATGGAAAACCGCTCCTCGGAGCTGCTCGAGGGCATAGACGGTGCCAATGTCACACTTTTCGCGGAATACAATGTGCTCTTTGATCCTCTTGCGTTCTCTGTCTGCATGACGGCGGGCTTTCCCTCCCAGTTCATTCTCCCCGGTTCCTGCAATGTACCCATTGATGAAACCATTGCGGAGGCATTTATCGCCCAAAGCAGGGGAAGCGGCATATCCGGGCTCTGGGCCGACCATTTCAGGCGCGGCATTCCGGAGTATCCCTACTGGGATCCGCTGACCGTTTATGCCTTCCTTTGCCCGGACGCGGTTGTCCGCTCCGCAACGGAGTATGTCAGCGTGAATACTGACCGTCTTTCCCCGTATTTCGGGCGCACCGACGGCTATTCAGCCGAGGAATATGCGCTGCTCTCCCCCGAGCAGCAGGCGCTGTGTGGTCAGGCAACAGTAATCTATGAAACGGAAGGCTTCTGGGATTATACCACAGCGCTTCTGTGCAGCTGAAAACTGCGAAATAAAATGACAGCAGGGACGGTTCTCTCTGACACAAAATGTGTCAATGAGAACCGTCCCTGTTGTCACATTATACTCCCTGCGCTGTCATTACGGAAGACTTATGGTGCCGGAAAGGGAGGATATTTTCTGTGGGGAGGATATCTCCGGGTTTTCTTCGTTGATATGCTTTTTCTGAGAAGCGTTCATCAGCTGCGGCGCCTCTTTGGACTCCGGCGCTGCGCTGAACTGCTGGATTTTGTTGTCAATATCCGCCAGATAGGCTTTGTCATCCTCCGTCAGCTTTCCTTCGCTTGCGGCAATGATATCCTCCTTGATGAGAGAAAAGCCGTCGCGGAAGGCGTCCGGGTTCTCCATCGCCCACTTGTTCTGCTCCGGCGTCAGCTTGCCCCTGAGCATATAGGAGGAGGCAATGGTTCTGCCCTTCATCCTCTGCTCCATTCCCCTTTTAAGGGCTTTTGTCTCTTCAGCCGCTTTGTTAAAGCTGTCGGTATAGACCCGATCCTGTGCTGTCTGCCTGATCTGATCCAGCTTCTCCCTGTATTCGGTCTGATACCGGCCCATTCTGTTGTCAAAGGTTTCGCAGTCACGAACATAGCGATTATAATTGTTCACCGACTCAAAGCCGTTGCCCCTGAAGAGGCGGTTAATGGAATCGAAGAACATCACAAACGAATTCGGCTTTGGCACCGGTGCCATTCTGATGGGCTTGCGCGCTTCCAGATCCTCCAGCGCTTTGGCCTGCTCCATGGTGATTTCGGTCGGATAGCCCTTTCCGAATATGTCACGGAAAGCCATTATCTCGCGGTTGGAGTCCTTTGTATTATTGAAAAAATAGAGGGTTTCACCGTTTTTCAGAGCCTTCTCATACCGCCCGGGATCGTCCTTGGGAAGGATGGGGGTACCCTCCGAGGTGCAGCGCCCGACCTTGTCATAATCAAGATCAACGCCATTTCTGCGAAACGCATCAAAGACCTCAGCTGTGACATTCATATCGGCGCAGTTTTTCGCAACACCGCAGTCAACCTTGTACTCCTCCATAGAGCTGCCGGACAGGATGTAGCCCTGTTCCAGCAAATCGTCCCCAACACTGTCTAAGGTGGCATCGTCATATCTCAGCCTCTCCAGGTCCAGATCCGCATAGTAGGGGTTGAGAACCATATTCATCTCGGCAAACAGTTCTCCGGTATATGATGAAAGAGTTTTGTACAGCGTTGTGAACCGTGTTTCTTCTTCCGGGGTTATACCGCAATTAAAGCGTTGAAAATCATTGATAAGGTTTTGGGACTCCATCGCCCTGTACAGCTTTGGCAAAATGATGGGCAGTCGGTCGAGCTTCTGGTCAATGCTCATGGCGCGGTATTGATCCAGATCGAAATCGGCCAGATCATTCATAGCGCTGAGAAACAGGGCGTGGCGCTCCTGGGGAGTGCCCTCGTTGTATGCGTGGATGATCTTGTCCTTCTGTATTTTGTCCTCAGGCGTGTTTCCCATGCCGAAGAAAAAGCTGTAAAAAGTGCGGTCTTGCCCCTTCTTCAGGTCCTTCGTGGGGGAAAGCGTGTTGTAAATGACGCGGGGCACAAGATCTTTGGCTCTCTCATGCTGCTGTATGCGGATGGCCTTTTCCTCGGGGGTAAGGGGCTTGAAGGCAGGATCAGCCTTCTTACAAGCGTTTTCCATCAATTGAGCCACGTTTTCATCGTGCTCATTGACGGTATTGCTGTTAAAGTAATCTTTGAATGTATCAAAAGGCTCCGCTTGGAGCGAGTTCGACATAACATTACCCAAAATCTTGGTAAGATTCATAAATGCCCCTCCGTTTTCCGATTCTTCAAAATACAGTTTCACATGACATCTGTCAGTATGCCTTCACATATATGTACGAAGCATAACACAAAATGTCCAGTTCCGCAATTAATTTTTCTGTCAGCGAGGACGGTTCTCTCTGACATATCTGGTGTCAGAGAGATGTCATATTACAGGCTTTTTCTCAGGTATTCAGCGGTGATGGTATGGGCTTGCTCCGCCATCTCACGGGGTGTGCCTGTGAAGACCACCTGACCGCCCTTGGTGCCGCCGTCGGGGCCGATGTCGATGATGTAGTCCGAGAGCTTCATCACGTCGGTGTTATGCTCGATGACCACCACGGTATTGCCCTTGTCCACGATGGAGTCCAGCAGCGCCATGACCTTCTCGATGTCGCTGGCGTGGAGGCCGGTGGTAGGCTCGTCCAGTACATAGATATTGCCCTTGCTGCGCAGCTCCTTTGCCAGCTTTACCCGCTGCCGCTCGCCGCCGGAGAGGGTGGAGAGAGGCTGACCCAGCGAGATATAGGGCAGTCCCGTTTCCATGAGCGCCTGCAGACCCCGGCGAATCTTCGGCGCATCCGCAAAGAAGGCCAGCGCCTCCTCCACATTCATCTCCAGCACATCCACAATGCTCCTGCCCCGGTAGAGATAGGACAGAGCCTCCTTGGAGTAGCGCCTGCCGCCGCACTCCTCGCACTCGCTGGTGACGCTCTCCATGAACACCAGCTCCGTGGTGATCATGCCCCGTCCCTTGCAGGCGGGACAGGCACCCTTGCTGTTGAAGGAGAAGAGCGAAGCATCCACCCCGTTCTCCCCGGCAAAGAGCTTGCGCAGCTCATCGAAGAAGCCCAGATAGGTGCAGACCGTGGATCGCCCTGTGGCGGTGATGGGGCTTTGATCCACCAGCACCACCCGGTCTTCATACTCCTTGGCGAACACATCCCGGATCAGGCTGCTCTTGCCGCTGCCCGCCACGCCTGTGACCACCGTCAGGATGCCCAGAGGGATGTCCACATCCACATTTTTAAGATTATGCAAACTCGCTCCCCGGACAGGCAGGAAGCCCTTGGGACTGCGGAGCTTCATTTTCAGCGGAATCACATGGCTCATGGCTCTGCCGGTGAGGGTATCGGAGAGGAGCAGCGCCTCGTAGCTGCCCTGAAACATCACCTGACCGCCGCGAACGCCGGCATGGGGGCCGATGTCAATGACCACATCCGCAATGGAGATAATATCCCGGTCGTGCTCCACCACCAGTACCGTATTGCCCCGATCCCGGAGGCTCTGCAAAAGCTCGGTCATGCGGTGCACATCCCGGGGATGCATACCGGTGCTGGGCTCATCGAAGATGTATGTCATGTCCGTGAGGGCGGAGCCCATATAGCGCACCAGCTTCAGGCGCTGGGCTTCGCCGCCGGAGAGCGTGGCGGACTCCCGGTTAAAGGAGAGATAGGGCAGACCGATGTCGATCATGCGCGTCAGGCTCTGGACGAGCGTATCCACCACCACGGTGGCGCGGCTGTCGTGAATCGTTTCCAGAACGCTGCGCAGCTCCGTCAGCTCCATGGCGCAGAGCTCGTCGATGGCGTAGCCCGCCAAGCGGCAGGAAAGCGCCTTTTCGTTGAGACGGCGGCCCCGGCAGACCGGGCAGGGCTCCTCGCGGATGAGCTTCGTCAGGCGGATCACCGAGGCCTCCCGCAGCTCGGAGGTATCACGCCGGAGCAGCATACGGGAGAGGTAGCGGGAAATGCCCTCCACCTTTTTGTGGAGCTGCTTGCCGTTGGGCGTATCGGCACCGTAGAGGAGGCGGTTTTTCTCCGTCTCGTCAAAGTCCCGGTACTTCTTGTCCAGCGGGAACAGTCCCGACTGGGCGTACTGCTTCCAGTACCAGTTGCCCACATGAAAGGCGGGCAGGTCGGCCATGCCATCGTTCCAGCTTTTATCCGGGTCGATGTTCTTTTCGATGTCTACGGTCATGACCTTGCCCAGACCCATGCACTCGGGGCACATACCGCTGGGATCGTTAAAGGAGAAGGCCGATGCCGTACCCACATAGGGCTCACCGATGCGGGAGAAAAGCAGGCGCAGAGCCGCGTACATATCGCTGATGGTGCCCACCGTGGAGCGGGCATTGCCCCCCAGGCGGGACTGATCTACGATGACGGAGGCCGTAAGATTCTCGATACGCTCGCACTTGGGCTGCTCATACTTGGGCAGACGACCCCGAACCCAGGCGGGATAGGTCTCGTTGAGCTGCCGCTGGGATTCGGCGGCGATGGTATCGAAGACAATGCTGGACTTGCCCGAACCCGAAACGCCCGTGAAAACGATGATCTTGTTCTTGGGTATATCCAGCGAAATGTCCTTGAGATTGTTCTGCCGCAGTCCCCGGATGATCATATCTTTTTCCATATTTTTCTCCCTCCATCTGTTTGTTTTCTGTCGGACGCTCAGTATACAGAAAGTATTTTTTATTGTCAAGGGGAAAATAAAACATTTGTTCGGAAATAAAATGGGAAAAGAAAGGGGCTGTAAAAAAGTCTGTCATTGCTGTGAAAGTGGTGCTGAAACCCTTCTTGGCTCCCTCTGACGAGGGAGCTGCCCCAGTTCGCAAACCGGGGCTGAGGGAGAGAGGATCTTTTGAGGCGCAGCATAGACGGTCTCTCCCTCAGTCTCGCTCCGCTCGCCAGCTCCCTCGCAGAGGGAGCCACGGGGCTTTCGTTCATCGTGGTGAATCCCTTCGTTTTGATTGCGAGGGGCTAAGCGACGCGGCAATCCGTTTCCTCTCCGGCTCGTCCGGGAGGCCGAGCCCTACAGCGGGGATGGGGAGACGGATTGCCACACCAGGGCGCGGACACTTTCGCAATGACAGGGAGTATTTTTACAGCCCCTATTGTAAAGTGAAGTATGCCCTGTCGGGCAAGTGAAGCGGCTTACGCCGTGAATATTTGCGGCTGAGCCGCAAAGTGAAGTTAAGCGTTCCGCCACTCACGCTCGCAAGCACTTCACGCCCGAAGGGCACTTCACTTGCGAAGCAACCTTCATGTTCCGCCTTGGCGGAACACTTAGTTAAAAAAAACACACTTTTGTCTGGCGACAAAAGTGTGTTTTTTTGGAGCGGGCAACGAGATTCGAACTCGCTACCTCCACCTTGGCAAGGTGGCGCTCTGCCAAATGAGCTATGCCCGCGGCTCGGAACAGTGGCTATTATAGCAGATTGTTCCGATTTGTCAAGGGGTATTTTGAACTTTTTTGATAATTTATGAATCCTTCTGCTCGCTCTCCAGAAGATTCAGCTGCTCCTCTCCCCTGTCGATGTCCTTGAGGATGGCACCGGCCTTGGGCAGGGTGCGGGCGCGATAGTCCCTGTCGCTGCGGATGGCGGTGTCGGCCAGGAACTCAGCTCCGCTGAGGCTGCGCTTGCCGGTGATGGACAGGAGCTGCACGCCCTGGGTATTGCGGGTGGGCTTGTCCGTAAGGAGGGCGCTGTTGAAAACCAGGGCTCTGCCATCGTTGGAGAAGGCGGCAATATCCCGCTCCTCGCCGAGACTCAGCACCCGCATCAGGGGGCTGGCGTCGCTGTAGGCCGCCGTAAGCCGCTTGCGATTGGTCTTGGTGGCATAGGCGGAGAGGGGAACTCTGGCGCACTTGCCGTTTTGGAAGAAGAAGAGCACGCTGCCGCTGTAGTCTCCGGGCAGCACCAGACTCACCACGCTCTCGCCCTCGTCCATTTTCAGCGCCGTGGGGAGATAGGTTCCCAGTACGCTGGCCTTGGTATCGGCGAAGTCGGAGGCCCGACACTTGTAGACCTGCTGCCGATCGGTGAAGATGAGCATTTCGGCGTTGCTGTCAGTCTCGAAGCGCTGCATGGGACCGTCGTTTTCCTTATACCTCTGCTCGCTGCTCATGCGCAGAGACTGGGGGGTAATCTTCTTGAAGTAGCCCTCCCGGGAGAGGAAGAGCGACACGGCGTAAGCATCGCTTTCGTCCTCGCTGCCGCCGTCGTCCTCGGCAAAGTCGTAGAGGAGCAGGCTCTTGCGGGGGGAGGGGTACTTTTTGATGACCGCCTCCAGCTCCGAGATGATGATCTTCTGCACCCGTTTGGGCTTTTGCAGGATGTCCTCCAGATCGGCAATGTCCTTTTCCAGCGACTCGCATTCCTTCAGACGGTTGAGGATATATTCCCGGTTGATGTTGCGCAGCCGGATTTCCGCCACGTAGTCCGCCTGAATCTCGTCTATGCCAAAGCCGGCCATGAGATTGGGCACCACCTCGTCCTCCATCTCCGTTTCCCGGATGATGGAGATGGCCCGGTCGATGTCCAGCAGAATCTCCCGCAGGCCGTAGAGCAGGTGAAGCTTCTCCTGCTTCTTGCCCAGATCGAAGCGAACCCGGCGGCGGATGCACTCCTCCCGCCAGCGGTTCCACTCGGTGAATATCTCGCCCACGCCGCAGACCCGGGGATAGCCGTCGATGAGAATATTGAAGTTGCAGCCGAAGCTGTCCTGCAGGGGCGTCATTCGGAAGAGCTTCTGCATGAGCTTATCGGGGTCGGTGCCGCGCTTGAGGTCCAGCGCCAGCTTGAGACCGTTGCGGTCGGTCTCGTCGCGCATATCGTTGATCTCCTTGAGCTTTCCCGCCTTCACCAGCTCCGCCACCTTGTCGATGATAATCTCCACGGCGGTGGTATAGGGAATCTCATAGATTTCGATGATGTTTTCCTTGGGCACATAGCGGTAACGGGCGCGGATTTTGATGCTGCCCCGGCCTGTGCGGTAAATCTCCCGCAGGGTATCCGGCTCCACCAGAATATTCCCGCCGGTGGAGAAGTCCGGGCCGGGCAGCGTGGAGAGGATGTCGTGCTCCGGGTCCCTGAGCAGCGCAATGGCGGTCTCGCAGACCTCGGTAAGGTTGAAGCCGCAGATGTTGGAGGCCATGCCCACGGCTATACCCAGATTGGAGCTGACCAGCACATTGGGGAAGCTGGTGGGCAGCAGGGCAGGCTCCTTCATGGTGCCGTCGTAGTTGTCGGGCATATCCACGGCATCCTTGTCGATGTCCCGGAACAGCTCGGCGCAGATGGGCGAGAGCTTGGCCTCGGTATAGCGGGGGGCGGCATAGGCCATATCACGGGAGTAGACCTTGCCGAAGTTGCCCTTGGAATCCACAAAGGGTGTCAGCAGTGCCTCGTAGCCCTGAGAGAGACGCACCATGGTATCATAAATCGCCGCATCGCCGTGGGGGTTCAGGCGCATGGTCTGACCCACGATGTTGGCGGATTTGGTGCGCCCTCCGCTGAGGAGCCCCATCTTGTACATGGTATAGAGGAGCTTTCGGTGGGAGGGCTTAAAGCCGTCGATCTCCGGGATGGCGCGGGAGACGATAACGCTCATGGCGTAGGGCATGAAATTGGTCTCCAGCGTCTCGGTGATGGGCTGTTCCCGGGTTTCGGGGCGAAGACCCATGACCTTCTGCTCGGCAGCAGAGGCGCGGGTGCTCTTTTCGCTTTCCTTTTTTCTTGCCATGGTCTTTCCTTTCAGGACAGGTCAGCCAGCTCCAGATAGAGATGGCCCACCTCTTCAATGTGCTCCTTGCGTCCGCTGAGGTCATTGCCCAGCAGCAGCTCAAAGACGCGGTTGGTTTCGTCCAGATCCTCGGGCATCACCCGCACCAGTCGGCGGGTTTCCGGGTTCATGGTGGTCAGCCACATCATGTCCGGGTCGTTCTCGCCGAGACCCTTGCTGCGGTTGATGCTGACCTTTTTGCCCTCGCCGATCTCCGACAAAATGTCGGTCTTTTCCCTGTCGGTATAGGCAAACCAGGTTTTGTCCTTGTATGTGATTTCATAAAGGGGCGATTCGGCGATGTAGACATAGCCCTCCCGGATGAGGGTGGGGGTAAGCCGCCAGAGCATGGTGAGGATCAGGGTGCGAATCTGGTAGCCGTCCACATCGGCATCGGTGCAGATGATGATCTTGTTCCAGCGGAGGTTCTGGAGGTCGAAGCCGTTGAGGTCCTTGCCGTGCTTCTCCACCTCCACGCCGCAGCCCAGAACCTTCAGCAGATCGGTGATGATCTCGCTTTTGAAGATGCGGGCATAGTCAGCCTTCAGACAGTTAAGAATCTTGCCGCGTACCGGCATCAGCCCCTGGAACTCCGCGTCCCGGCTCTGCTTGCAGGCACCCAGAGCGCTGTCGCCCTCCACGATATAAATCTCGCGCCTGTCCACATCCTTGCTGCGGCAGTCCACGAACTTCTGCACCCGGTTGGCCAGATCGACGGTGCCGGTGAGCTTCTTCTTGATGCTCACCCTCGCCTTCTCCGCCTGCTCACGGCTGCGCTTGTTCACCAGCACCTGATCGGCGATGCGGTCGGCCTCGGTCTTATTTTCGATGAAGTAAATCTCCAGCTTCTCCTTGAAGAAGTCGGTCATGGCCTCCTGAATGAAGCGGTTGGTGATGCTCTTCTTGGTCTGGTTCTCGTAAGATGTCTGTGTGGAGAAGCAGTTGGTAATGAGCAGCAGACAGTCGGACACATCCGGGAAGGTGATCTTGCTCTCGCCCTTCTGGTATTTGTTTACCTTTTTGATATAGGCATCCACGGCGGAGACAAAGGCGGCCTTTACGGCCTTCTCCGGGGCACCGCCGTGCTCCAGCCAGGAGGAGTTATGGTAGTATTCGATGAGATTCACGCTGTTGGAAAAGCAGAAGGACGCGGACATACTGACCTTGTACTCCGGCTTATCCGCCCGGTCACGACCCCGGCGTTCGCTCTCGATGAAATAGGGCGCGGTGAGACCCTTATCCCCCACCAGCTCGCTGATATAGTCCACAATACCGTTCTGATAGCAGAACTCCGTAGTCGCAAAGCTGCTGCCCTGCTGATCGAGGAAGCGGAAGGTTACGCCCGCGTTCACCACCGCCTGCCGGCGGATGGTCTCGATGAAATACTCGGCGGGGATGTTGATGTCGGTAAAGACCTCGATGTCAGGCCGCCATTTTATGAGGGTGCCGGTTTTCTTGCGGCTTGTGGGCTCCTTGGACATTTTGCCCTTGATGGCACCCTTTTTGAAATGGAGATTATACTCAAAGCCGTCACGCCAGACGGTGGCGTCCATGTATTCGGAGGCGTACTGGGTGGCGCAGGTGCCCAGACCGTTCAGGCCCAGAGAGTATTCGTAGTCGGAGCCCTCATCGTTATTGTACTTGCCGCCGGCATAGAGCTCGCAGAAGACCAGCTCCCAGTTAAAGCGCTTCTCCTTGGGGTTCCAGTCCACGGGGCAGCCCCGTCCGAAGTCTTCCACCTCGATGGACTTATCCTCGTAGCGTTTGACGGTGATGAGCTTGCCAAAGCCGCCGCGAGCCTCGTCGATGGCGTTGGAGAGAATCTCGAAAACCGCGTGCTCACAGCCCTCCAGACCGTCGGAGCCGAAAATTACGCCGGGGCGTTTCCGCACCCGGTCTGCTCCCTTCAGCTGGGAAATACTGTCATTGCCGTAATTCTGGGTAGTATCAGCCATAATAAACCTCTGTAGTCAGTGATAAAGCTTGCAAAATCAGTTTTGTTTTAGTATAATGCAATTCCCGGATACATTCAACTACAGAGCATTTCATGTTTGTAACCATGGAGGTTTTTCATGTCCCTGCTTGTTCTCATCGGTCTCGGCCTGCTCGCCGTCCTGCTCATCAAGCTGCTCATCAAGCCCATAGGCTGGGCGATGAAGCTTTTCTGTCACGCATTGATCGGTTTTGCGGCTCTGTTTCTGCTGAACTTTTTCGGCTCCGTCATCGGTATTTCGCTGGAGCTGAACTGGATCAACGCCATCATCACCGGTGTTCTGGGTCTGCCTGGTGTGGTGCTGCTGCTGATCCTGCAATTTGTCGGATAAAAAAAGGGGGCTGTGTGATAAGCAGCGATTTGCACAAATGTGTGCGTTCGCTGATTCACACAGCCCCTTTATTGCGCACAATCCCCTGCCGCCCCTGTCGGCGAAGCCGATGGGGGAATTGGCAGGCTTACCCCCTCAGCCGCTTCGCGGCAGCTCCCCCATTGCTTCGCAACAGGGGAGCCAAGGGCGTTTTTCTTTGTGCATTGGGTGGCTGTTTTACAGCCCCTGTTTTTTATACCTTGAAAAAGAAATCCACAACCGCTTCGATCCGCTCCCGGGAGAAAAATCTGGTCATGTCTGCGATATCCGTGGTATAGAGGATACGCCGCACACTGCCGCCCGTGAGCAGGCTCACGCCAATGAGGGCAACGCCCAGAAGGATAAGGGCAAAGGACAGCGTGAGGGCAAAACGCTTCAGCTTATTCATGCTCCACCGGCTCCTTTCCCAGCAGCTTTCCGTAGATTTTGGAGAGCAGCGTGTAGGTAAACTGCACGCCGAATACCACGATCCTCACGGCCCAGCTGACAAAAAACAGTGCGATTCCCAGACACGCTATGCCTGCACCCAGCACCATCAGAACATCCGGGATGTATTGCATGGAGGAAAGGGAATAGTTCGTGAGATACGAGGCCGCCAGTGCAAACGGGGTACCGGCAGCGCCGGGGACGGCGGAGAGCATCAGCGAAAACGCCAGCATCAGCGCGGCAAACACGAGAATCAGAGGCGTGAGGGCAATGGCACCGGCCACCGCTGCGCCGGAGGGCTTTTTCTCTTCCTCCGCTTCTTCCTCAAAAAGCTCGTCGATGACCTCTTCCGTGGTTTTCTCTTCTATCGCGGCAGGGACTTCTTCCTCGTCCTCGCTCTCGTCTTCCTCTTCGGTCTCGGGCTCGTCACCCCATTCAGGGAACTCCTCCACCATGGGCGCGGGCTCTTCAGCTTGGGGCTCTATGGCGTTTTCCCCCTCGCTCTCTTCGACTTCCTCCTCTTCGGGAAGCTCGGGAATCTCCTCCTCGGAAGGCTCTTCGGGCTCTTCTTCAGACTCTTCTTCGGCTTCAGCCTCCGGTTCTTCCTCGAAATCTTCTTCCTCCTCGGCCTCGGAGTCTTCTTCGTATTCCTCTT
>DCIK01000007.1:0-27075 GCA_002315975.1 Clostridiales bacterium UBA1728 | reverse complement strand
CGGAGTCTTCTTCGTATTCCTCTTCGGCTGCCGGTGCCGGGGCGGGCAGCACCTCGGTGAGCCTGCCGCTGCGATAGCTCTTTTCCAGCTTCAGTACCAGACGGACCGGGGAACCCAACTGTTCGATCAGCTCCTGCTCCCCCTCCTGTCCGACGCTCTCAAAAAGGCCCTTATACGCATTCACGGTAGCCTCCTTCTCTGAGGCATCCATGAAGGAAAGCAGGGCTCTCAGCTCCATCAGATATCTTTTCCTGTCTATGTTCAACACCCCCTCGTGGAGAAACTGTTACTTTTTGTTATCAAATTCTATACTATTCCCCCGATTTTGTCAAGCACTTGACAAACGGAAAAAGATACTTTATTATAAATGTTCACAAGTCCGCGGCGGAGGAAGGCCTCTGACGTATTTGAAAAGGAGAAAAACGAATCATGGCAAAAGAAAAAAAGGTTGAGCAAATTACCGATATGGAGGTTGACTTTACCCAGTGGTTTACCGATGTCTGCATCAAGGCAGAGCTGGTGGACTATTCCGGCGTAAAGGGTCTCTTTAT
The DNA here is from genome assembly GCA_002315975.1 of Clostridiales bacterium UBA1728. GTDB lineage: Bacteria > Bacillota > Clostridia > Oscillospirales > Oscillospiraceae > Apopatocola. The sequence continues at coordinate 26,524 of DCIK01000007.1, read as the reverse complement.
CCTGCGTCCCTATGGCTATGCCATCTGGGAAAACATTATGAACTTCCTGGACAAGCGCTTCAAGGAGCTGGGTCACGAGAATGTCAGTATGCCCATGCTGATCCCCGAGTCCCTGCTGCAGAAGGAAAAGGACCACGTGGAGGGCTTTGCTCCCGAGTGCGCCTGGGTTACTCTGGGCGGCAGCGAGGAGCTTCCTGAGCGGCTGTGCGTGCGTCCCACCTCCGAGACTCTCTTCTGCGATCACTGGAGTCACGTGGTGCATTCCTGGCGCGACCTGCCCATGAAATACAACCAGTGGTGCAGCGTGCTCCGCTGGGAGAAGACCACCCGCCCCTTCCTGCGCGGCCGTGAGTTCCTGTGGCAGGAAGGCCACACCATTCACGCCACTCCCGAAGAGGCCAGGGAAGAGACCCTCCAGATGCTGGAGGTCTATGCCGAGTGCTGCGAGAAGTTCCTGGCCATGCCCGTCATCCGCGGCAACAAGACCGACAAGGAAAAGTTCGCCGGTGCCGAAAACACCTACACCATCGAGTGCATGATGCACGACCACAAGGCTCTGCAGTCCGGCACCAGCCACTACTTCGGCGATGGCTTTACCCGCGCCTTCGACATCGCCTTCTCCGATAAGAACAACCAGAAGACCTATCCCTTCCAGACCTCCTGGGGTATGTCCACCCGCATTATCGGCGGCATCATCATGACCCACGGCGACAACAACGGTCTGGTACTGCCCCCCGAGGTGGCACCCATTCAGGTCATCGTGCTGCCCATCGCCGCCCACAAGCCCGGCGTCAGCGAGAAGGCTGAGGAGCTGGTGGATCGTCTGAAGAAGGTCGGCGTCCGCGTGAAGGGCGACTTCTCCGACAACTCCCCCGGCTGGAAGTTTGCCAACTGGGAGATGAAGGGCGTGCCCCTGCGCATCGAGATCGGCCCCAAGGACATGGAGAACAATCAGTGCGTGGCTGTCCGCCGGGACAACGGCGAGAAGGTATTCCTCTCTCTCGACGAGCTGGAAACCGCCATTCCCGAGCTCTTGAAGACCGTTCAGCAGGGTCTCTTCGACAAGGCCAAGGCCAACCTCGACTCCCATGTGTTCCCCGCCTACTCGCTGGAGGAGGCAAAGGAGCTGCAGGAGCAGAATGGCGGCTTCATCAAGACCATGTGGTGCGGCGAGCTGGAGTGCGAAATGAAGATGAAGGAGCAGGCCGGTATGACCTCCCGCTGCATCCCCTTCGAGCAGGAGCAACTGGGCGAGGTCTGTCCCATCTGCGGAAAGAGCGCCAAGAAGATGATCTACTGGGGCGTAGCATACTGAATCAAATGCAAAGCATACTGCTTTGCATTTGGGATGCTCGCGCTTATCGCAGCGGCAAAGCCGCTTTGGTCGGCGCGAGGGCGCACCAATAGAGTGCGCCTCAGGGTATTTTCAAGCGGGCAAAGCTCGCTTGAAAATGATTAAAAAAGCTTTCCTTTCTTCCCTGCATCCCCTTCGCTTCTGTTTTAGAAATGAAAAAAGTTCCGGGAAGGGTTTCCTTTCCCGGAACTTTTTTGAAGTTGCTGCGTCAAAGAGCCAGAAGCAATCAACATAAGGAGGTTCATCCCCATGAAGAAGAATCGTTTCACTTCCCTGCTCTGTCTGCTACTGTGCGCCATGTTGCTCTGCGGCTGCGGAAGAGCGGTCAAGGAGAGCGCTGTCAGCTATGATATGGAAGCTGCCGAAGAAGAGTACTCCTACGACGAGTCTGCTGCCGCGACCCCTATGGAAGCACCGGCCGCAGCCATGGCGGGAGGCGGCATTGCCAACAGCAACGGCACCACTGCCGCCAATGCCGAGAGCAAGGGTCAGCTCCGGAGCGAGAAGATCATCTACTCCGCCTACGCCGAGGTGGAGACCACCGAGTACGACAAGACCGTGACTGCCGTCTCCGAGATGGTGGAGCGCTTCGGGGGCTTTATCGAGAGCTCCAGCATCAGCGGCGCCAACTACTACCGCAGCAGTCGGGGACTGAAGAGCTACCGCAGTGCCGGCTTCACCCTCCGCATTCCCTGCGAGCATTTCGAGGAGCTGACGGGTTCTCTCAGCGAGCTGGGCAATGTGCCCTACTGCAATACCAGCTCCGAGAATGTCACCGCGTCCTACTATGATGTGGAAGCCCGCAAGACCGCCTATGAGACTCAGGAAAAGCGGCTGCTGGAGATGCTGGAGATCGCCGAGTCCGTGGAGGATCTGCTGGCCATTCAGCAGCAGCTCACCGATGTGCAGTACGAGATTGATTCCCTCCAGTCCCGGCTCACCAACTATGACCGGCAGGTCAGCTACTCCACCGTAAACCTGACCGTGACGGAGGTGGAGGAATATACCGAGACTCCCATAGTCCGGCTCAGCTACGGCGAGAAGCTGGCCCAGCGCTTCAAAAGCTCCTGCGCGAATGTGGGTGCGTTCTTCGTGGACGGCTCCCTCTGGCTCATGGGCAACCTGCCGGAAATCGTCCTCTGGTGCGCCGCTCTCTATCTGGTCTGGCAGCTGCTGAAAAAGCTCATCTCCCGGCACGGCAAGACTGAGCGCAAGAGCTGGAAGGAGCGCAGAGCCGAGAAGAAGGCCGCCAAAGCCGCTGTGAGCCCTGCGGATGAGGCTGCCGAGAAATGATTCCCTTTCTGATCGTCACCAATCTCATCTGCTTTGCCCTGATGGGCGCGGATAAAAGGCGGGCAAGGGAGCACCGACGGCGCATCCCCGAGAACACGCTTTTCCTCTCCGCCGCCTGTATGGGCGCACTGGGCGGGCTGCTGGGGATGCTCTGCTTCCGGCACAAGACGAAGCACAGGTTCTTTGCCCTCGGCTTCCTGATTTTGCTGGCGGGTGAGCTTGCGATTCTGCTGTATATACGATAAAAATAAGGATAGTCTCACAAAGCGGAGACTATCCTTATTTTTCGTCAGCCTTCCATCAGGCCGAAGGCCAGCACGGCCACAGCAAAAAAGCATAAGATCGAGCAGAGCATCCACTGTCTGGGTGCTTTTGCTTTTTTCACTCCCAGATACACTCCCAGAATCAGCAGGGCAGAGCCCAGACCCAGCCCCACACAGCGATACCAGAGCGCTTCCGGGCACAGAGGGGCAACAAGAGGATACACGCCCTCCAGCACATAGTGCCCCAGCCAGTTAACCGCGAAGCCCAGCACAGCGCACCACACGCCCCAGTCAAGGCTCCTGTTTCGTGCGCAGTAGAGCAGCGCCAGAAGAAAAAGGATCACCAGGGGCAGGGCGGAAATGCTCTCTAATACGACAAAATGCTCCCCGCCCACAGAAAAGTGCCACAGATCCTCCCCGATGGACTGCCAGAGGAAGGTACCCGCTAAGCTTCCGAAAATAAACGGAGCATAGTCCTTCCCTGCCCTGGCCCTCGCAGACGCCAGTGCGGTGAGCAGGATAAATGCCAGTGCCGAGAGCAGAGAGAACATCAGGCGTCCGACAGTGGGATTTGTCATAGCTCCCGCCACCTGCTCTGCCACGGCCACGGGTTCACCGATTCTGATGAAAATGCGATGCAGGGGAATGCAGACGCCCATCACACCGAACTGGATGAAAAATGCGCCGACAAAGTAGCGAAGAAGCGGCTTCGTAGAGGATTTCATAGTCTGTTCTCCAAAAGCGTTCAGAATCGTTACAGCTTTTCCAGCGCCACAGCGATGCGGGAGGCGCAGCGGGCATTGTTCAGCGCCAGCATTACATTGGTCTCGAAGGATTCGCCGCCGGTAAGCTCCTTGACCTTGGCCAGCAGGAAGGGGGTAATGTTCTTCCCGTGCACGCCGGCCTCATCGGCGGCCTTCAGGGCCACATCGATGATGCCCTCCATGTACGCGTTGTCAAGGCCGTACTCCTCGGGCACAGGGTTGCCCACAAGGATGCCGCCGCTGAAGCCCAGGTCTCTCTGCGCCTTGATGATCTTGGCGATCTCCGCTTCGGTCTTGGCATTATAGTCCACGCCGAAGCCACTCTTGCGGCAGTAGAAGGCAGGGAAATCGTCGGTGTTATGGCCGATGACGGGCACGCCCATAGTCTCCAGATACTCCAGCGTACGGCCAATGTCCAGAATCTGCTTGGCTCCGGCGCAGACCACCGTCACGGGGGTGTGCGCCAGCTCCTGCAGGTCGGCGGAGATGTCCATGGAGTCTTCACCGCCCCGGTGCACGCCGCCGATGCCGCCGGTGGCAAAAACGCGGATACCGGCCATGGCCGCCAGAATCATGGTAGAGGCCACGGTGGTAGCGCCGTTCTTCCCCAGCGCGCAGTACACGGGCACATCCCGGCGGGACACCTTGCCCACATCCTTCGCCTCGCACATGAGCTGCAGCTCCTGCTCCTCCAGACCTACCTTCAGTCTGCCGCCCACGATGGCGCAGGTGGCGGGAACCGCACCCTCGTCCCGCACCAGCTTCTCCACCCGGTGGGCGAAGTCCACATTTTCGGGATAGGGCATACCGTGGCTGAGGATGGTGCTCTCCAGAGCGACCACAGGCTTTCCCTCTGCAAGGGCAGCCTTTACTTCTTCTTTAATATCCAGATAGGGATTCACGAATATTCCTCCATTGTATCCATGAGCGTCGTATGGCTCATGGTCTGACAAACCGTATCTTCACTCATACAGGCCATGCGTCCGGCGGAGAGCGCCATGTCCGCGCAGCTGCGGGGGGCAAAGCCGATGCACTCGGCGTGGATGAGTCCCGCCAGGAACGCATCTCCCGCGCCGGTGGCGTTGGCCATCTGCGAAACGGGGCTCTGGCAGGCGTAAAAGCGGTTGCCCCGCCGGTCAGCCCAGTAGCAGCCCTTCTCGCCCAGACTGACCGCCACCTCCTCGCAGCCCTGTTCCAGCAGGCTGTCTGCGGCGGCCTCCAGCCCCGCGTCGGTGTCGGTCTCCCGTCCGGCGATGGCCGCAAGCTCCAGTCGGTTGGGCTTGATGCAGTGGAACACCCCCGCCACGCCGCGGAGCTTTTTCGCATAGGTGGTGGAAACCGGGTCGGCGTAGAGCCGTACTCCCGCCAGTACGCCGCTGCAAAGGTATTCCAGCGTCTCGTCGGGCAGGTTGGGGTCCAGCACCACAGCCCGGGCAGCACGCAGCAGCTCCAGTTTGGTGGAAAGAAAGTCCGGGGTCAGCTCGTGGAGCAGGCGCATATCGCTCATGCCCACAAGCATATCGCCCTTTTCATCGTTCATGGAGACATAGCAGGTGGTAGCCTTGCCGGGGCAAAGAAGGGAATGCTCCATGCCGATGCCCACCCTGGCACATTCCTCCTGCAGAAAGCGTCCGAAGAGATCATCGCCGAAGGCGGTGAGCATTTCGCACCTCTCCCCCATACGGGCCAGATTCTCGATAATATTGCGGGTAACGCCGCCGGCGGAAATGCGGCTCTCTCCGGGATTGGAGTCCCGGAGAACCACGCTTGCAAAGCTGCGGGCACTCATGTCCACATTGGCCCCGCCGATGCCGCAGATATATCCCGCCATTACTTCAGCACCACGCGCTTGATGTTCTTGTTGCCCCGGCGGAGAACCACGCCCTCCCGGAGCTGCCCGGCGGTGAAGCTCAGGTTGATGTCGCTGATCTTCTCCTCGCCCACGCGGACACCGCCCTGCTGGATATTGCGGCGGGCGTCACTGTTGGAGGAGCAGAGACCGGCGAGAACCAGCAGAGCCTTGATGTCGGCCTTGCCGTCGGTGAGAGCGGTCTCGTCAATGGCAACCTCAGGGGCATTGTCGGTGTTGCCGGAGAAGACAGCGCGGGCCTTGGACCGGGCAGCGTTGGCCTCCTCCTCGCCGTGAACCATTTTGGTCAGCTCGAAGGCAAGGATTTCCTTGGCCTCGTTGATCTTCTGATCCTTCCAGTTGGCCATCTCCTCGATCTGCTCCATGGGCAGGAAGGTGAGCATACGGACGCACTTCATCACGTCGGCATCGTCCACATTGCGCCAGTACTGGTAGAACTCGTAGGGAGAGGTCTTGTTGGGATCCAGCCACACGGCGTTGCCGGCGGTCTTGCCCATCTTCTTGCCCTGAGAGTCGGTGAGGAGGGTAATGGTCATGGCGTGGGCATCCTGACCCAGCTTCTTGCGGATGAGCTCGGTGCCGCCCAGCATATTGCTCCACTGGTCGTCGCCGCCGAACTGCATATTGCAGCCGTACTTCTGGAAGAGGTAGTAGAAGTCGTAGGACTGCATGATCATGTAGTTGAACTCGAAGAAGCTCAGACCCTTCTCCATGCGCTGCTTGTAGCACTCGGCGCGGAGCATATTGTTCACGCTGAAGCAGGCGCCAACCTCGCGAAGCAGGTTTACATAATTAAGGTTCAGCAGCCAGTCGGCGTTGTTGACCATGATAGCCTTGCCCTCGCCGAACTCGATAAAGCGCTCCATCTGACGGCGGAAGCACTCGGCGTTATAGTCGATGTCCTCGCGGGTGAGCATCTTGCGCATATCCGTGCGGCCGGAGGGGTCGCCGATCATGGTGGTGCCGCCGCCGATGAGGACGATGGGCTGGTTGCCCGCCATCTGCAGGCGCTTCATCAGGGTCAGCGCCATAAAGTGACCGGCGGTGAGAGAGTCGGCGGTGCAGTCAAAGCCGATGTAGAACCTGGCCTTGCCGGCGTTGACCATCTCGCGGATTTCTTCCTCGTTGGTGACCTGGGCGATAAGGCCGCGGGCCTGCAGCTCTTCGTAGATTTGCATGATTTGTGTCTCCTTGTGTTGTATAGTAAATATTATTGTTAGTTTATAGCATAGATTTATCGGTTATCGTACAAATTCCAATGTAGGGCACGGCCTCCCGGCCGTGCCGCAAGTCTGCGAGTCTTGCTTTGTCCGGATAAAACGGACATAGTTCTAAACCCACACGGCACGGCCGGGAGGCCGTGCCCTACGGAGTCTTAATTAGATATTCATACTTTTTCCTGTAGATATTTTGCTTTAATTTTCTGTAGAATAGTCTCACCCGAGGCTTTTCCCGCAACAATACATTCCGGATTCTATTTATAGCATTAGGGAGTGTGATACCCTCCACAGCAAAAACGCCCCCTGTCCCACAAAGGACAGAGGGCGTAGTAACACGCGGTACCACCTCTGATTCGCCGCGAAGCGGCCTCAGAACGCGCAATAACGGGCGCACCCGGACACGCCTACTGGGCTTGCGCCGTTGGGGTGCCAGCTCGGCGGGGTATTCGGCACGGACTCTTTACCCCTCTCAGCCAAACGGGGCTTCTCTGTGCAGAGCTTGCGTGCGTACTCTTCCGCTTCAACGCTTGAGCAGGAGTAGTTTACCCAAAGAAAGGGAAAATGTCAAGCCCTTTTGACACCGGTTTTGAATGCATCCGCCCGATCCAGCATTTCTCCGGCGCTTTGAAGCAGCGCCTCGCTGATGGTGCCGTTGCCGGTGAGACGGGAGAGCTCCTCCAATCTGCCCTGCCTGTCCAGCTCCAGCAGCTCGGTGTAGGTTCTGCCGTCCCGCTCCCGCTTCTCCACGCGCATTTGCGTGTCGGCCATGGCGGCAATCTGGGGCAGGTGGGTCACACAGAGTACCTGCTTGCTTCGGGAGAGTTCCGAGAGTTTCTCCCCTACCTTCTGGGCAGCAATGCCGGAGACACCGGTATCCACCTCATCGAAAATCTGGGTGGGAATATTATCCCGCTCAGCAAAGACATTCTTCAGCGCCAGCATGATTCTTGACAGCTCACCGCCTGAGGCGATGCGGCTGATGGGGCCGGGCGCTTCGCCGGCGTTGGCGGACATGATAAAGCGCACGGCATCCGCGCCGTTGCCGTCAAAGCCGCACTCGTTCTCCACGGGGGTGAACTCCGCCATAAAGCGGACGGAGGGCATACTGAGCTCCCGCAGCTCCTGCACCACCCGCTTTTCCAGCGTTTCGGCGGCGGCATGGCGGGCCTTGCTCAGCTCCCCCGCAGAGCGTTTGCAGCGCTTTTCGGCGGCGGCCAGCTCCTTTTGCAGCTTGGCCAAGGCCTCGTCGGCATAGGTCAGCTCCTGCAGGCGCTGCTGATCCTCCTCCAGCATGGCCACAAGTCCGGCTTCGTCCCGCTGGTATTTCTTCTCCAGTCGGCGCAGGAGGCTCAGGCGGGCTTCCAGTTTATCATACTCCTCCGGGGAGAAGTCCAGCTCCCCCCGCTTCTCGCGGATGAGCTCGGCAGCGTCCCGCAGGAGCATGGCGGCATCGTGGATTTCCTCGGCAGCCTTTTGGAGCTCAGGGCACCAGGCAGCAGCCCGGGAGGCGGCATACTCGGCCTCGTCGCAGAGGGGCACGGCGCTCTCGTCCCCCTCATAGAGGGCGGCATAGGCGGCATCCAACTGCTCGGTGAGCTTTTCGCTGTTGCGCAGCAGATCCCGGCGCTCCGTAAGCTCCTGCTCCTCACCGGGGTTCAGCTTTGCCTTGGAGAGCTCGGCGATGCGGAAGTTCAGCGTGTCCTCCAGACGGAGCTTTTCGGCCTCGTCCAGCTGCAGGCGGCTCTGTTCCCGGCGCAGACGCTGCACCTCTTTATAATCGGTGCGAAAGGCCTCCAGCACAGTCTCCTCCACGCCGAAGCGATCCAGATAGCCCAGATGGAGCTTTTCGTCCATGAGCTGACGGCCGTCGTTCTGGCCGTGGATGTCGATGAGGAGAGCACCCAGAGCGCGAAGCTGCGCCACGGATACAGGTGCGCCGTTCACCCGGCAGGAGGACTTGCCCTCGGCATTGATGCGCCGCTGCAATATGAGCTCCTCGTCCTCGTCGATCTCGTTCTCCCGGAGCCACTCGGCGGCCTTCTCCCCGTCAAACACGGCGGAGACGGCGGCCTTGTCCGCGCCGGTACGCACCAGCTCCCGGCTGGTACGGCCGCCCAGTACCGCCTGAATGGAGTCGATCACAATGGACTTGCCTGCGCCGGTCTCGCCGGTGAGCACATTCAGCCCCTGAGAAAATTCTATATCCGCCCGTTCAATGACGGCGATATTTTCAATGTGAAGACTTCTGAGCATCAGAGCATGGCCTCGATTTCCAGACAGAAGGCATCAGCCGCGGCGGAATTGTGCATGGCCAGAAACACGGTATCGTCTCCGGCCAGAGTGCCCACCAGCTCCGGAACATTCACATTGTCCAGAGCGGAGGCGGCGGCGTTGGCAAGACCCGGCAGCGTACGCAGAACCACCAGATTCTGGGCGGGCGCATAGGAGATCACGCTCTCGCGGAAGATCTTCTGCAGACGCACATCGTAGTCGGAGAGCTCGTCCCGGGTGGCGGCAACATAGCGGTACACACCGCCGGGAGAAAGCTCCTTCACCAGCCTGAGCTCCTTGATGTCGCGGGACAGGGTGGCCTGGGTGGTGCGGATGCCCTGCGCCTGCAGAGCCTCCATCATCTGATTCTGGGTTTCGATGTCCTGCTGAGAAATCAGTTCAAGGATCATGGCCTGACGATTTGATTTCATTTCTTTTACCTCACGCTTGGTTTTATCGATCACTGAGTTTATCATATACGGTTTCATAAAAGCCCTTGCCGGGAAGTCTGGCCATGTGAATCACATGGGGACTGCGCTCCACCCGTATGATGTCGCCGTCCTGCAAAGCCACAGGCTCGCTGCCATCGATGGAGAAGACCGCTTTCCGCTCCCCCAGACTCACCGGGCACACCATGACCTTCCGCTTCGGCGAGAGCACAAAGCAGCGGGCCGTCAGCGTGTGGGCGCAGATGGGCGTGATGAGAATATTCTCCGCATCGGGCTCCATGAGAGGGCCGCCCGCCGAGAGGGAGTAGGCCGTGGCCCCGGTGGGCGTGGCCACGATAATGCCGTCACCGCCGAACTCCATGATGGGCTCCTCATCCCCGTAGGCCGCAAGGCGGATGGTATTGACGATGCCGTTGACGGTGACATCGTTGAGCGCATGGCCGGAAAGGATGACCTTGCCGTTTCGCAGCAGCTCCGCATAGAGCATCATCCGGGGCTGGAGACTGTAGCCCGCCAGCAGCGCCGAGGGCAAAAGCTCGATTTCATCGGCAGACAGCTCCGTGAGAAAGCCCTTGTGGCCTAAATTCACGCCCAGCATGGGCACCTCGCTGCCCAAAATTCTCTGGGCAGCCTGCAGCAGCGTACCGTCACCGCCGAAGGTCACCAATAGTCCTGCGTCCTTCGCGGCTTCCTTCAGGTCATAAAGCGGCTCCTCGGAGGGCAGCGTCCCTTCGTACTTATCGGCAAAGATGGGTGCGACAACGGCCTCAAAGCCGCAGGAGCGCAGGAGCTCTGCGCAGTGGAGGGCTGCATGGAGTCCCTCGTCCCGGAAGGGATTGGAGGCCAGTACGATATGTCCGCTCATGCTTCCGCATCCTTTCCGTGGGCGGCATGGGAGGCCTCCACCAGCGCGGGAATGTCGGGCACAATGCTCTCCCCGCCGTTTTTCTCCAGCCACGCCAGATATTCAATGTTGCCCTCGGGGCCGCGGATAGGTGAGAAGTCCAGTCCCCTGAGGGTAAAGCCGGCCTCGGCGGAGAAGCGCAGGAAGTCCTGCAGCACCTCCTCATGGACGGCGGGGTCCCGGACAACGCCCTTCTTCCCCACCTTTTCCTTGCCGGCCTCGAACTGGGGCTTTACAAGGCAGACCGCATAGCCGTGATCCTTCAGCAGTCCCAGCATGGCGGGCAGCACCAGCCGCAGGGAGATGAAGCTCAGGTCTGCGGTGGCTAAATCAATTTCTTCCGGCACCTGCTCATGGGTCACATGGCGGACATTGGTGCGCTCCATGCACACCACCCGCTCGTCCTGCCGGAGCTTATAGGCCAGCTGGCCGTAGCCCACGTCAATGGCGTAGACCTTCGCTGCCCCGTTTTGCAGCATCACATCCGTGAAGCCGCCGGTGGACGCGCCGCAGTCGGCACAGACCCAGTCCTCGGGGGCGATGGGGAAAACCTTCAGCGCCTTCTCCAGCTTCAAGCCGCCCCGGCTCACATAGGGGATGGCATCGCCCTTGAGAATGATTTCCGCATCCTCGGGCACGCCGGTGCCGGGCTTGGTCTCCTTCTGCCCGTTGACAAATACCAAACCGGCCATAATGCTGGTTCGGGCCCGCTCCCGGGAGGGGGTGAGACCCTTATCAAATACCAGCTGATCCAGTCTTACTTTCTTCATGGAGTATCTCCTTTGCGGCATTCACAATGGCCGCGGCATCTATGCCCTGCCGGGCGCGAAGGGTGGGAATATCGCCCTGCTTCACGATTCCGCTGCCCAGATCCAGACGGCGGCTGCCCCGGAGGAGCACGCCCGCCTCCGCGGCGGCGGCAAGGATGGTCTGAGCGGGACTGCCGGCGTGGCAGCACTCGGCGGCAAAGACAAAGCGCCCGGTTTTCCGCAGGGACGAAAGCACCCGCTCCGTATCCAGCGGACTGAGAGAGCTGAGCTTGATGACCTCAGCCTCTATGCCCTCGGCGGCAAGGGCCTCTGCCGCGCTCAGAGCCTCGTTGATCATCACGCCGTAGCTCACGATGGTCAGCTCGCTGCCCTCTCGGAGGACGGAAACGCTCTCGCCGTTCCATTCGCCCTTCCATGTGCCTTCACCGCCCCGGGGATAGCAGACGGCCACCGGGCCGCTGCATTCCTCCAGCGCATGGCGAAGCATGGCGCGAAGCTCGGCAAAGGAGGAGGGTTCCAGTATGGTCATGCCGGGGATGGTGGCGAGATAGGCCGCGTCAAAGCTGCCCTGATGGGTCTCGCCGTCAGCGCCCACAAGACCGCTGCGATCCACGCAGAATACCGCGTGAAGACCCAGCAGGGAAATATCCTCGATGAGCATATCATAGGAGCGCTGCAAAAAGGTGGAATACACCGCGAACACGGGGATCATCCCCTGCTTGGCAAGGCCGCCGCAGAGGGCGGTGGCATGACCCTCGGCGATGCCCACATCGAAGAAGCGCCCGGGGTACTTCTCCGCAAAGGCGGTCAGCCCCGTTCCGTCCTCCATAGCGGCGGTGATGGCGCAGATGCGCGGATTCTTCTCCGCCAGAGCGCAGAGCTCAGAACCGAAGACAGAGGAGAAGTCGGGCTTTTTGGGGGCGGTCTCGCCGGTGATGGGATCAAAGGGCCCCACGCCGTGGTATTTGGCGGGGTCCTTTTCCGCATAGTCGATGCCCTTGCCCTTCCGGGTGCAGACATGGAGCAGCACGGGCTTATTCATATCCCGAGCCCAGCGAAGCTGGGTTTCCAGCTCGGTGACATTGTGGCCGTCCACGGGGCCTATGTAGTAGAGCCCCATGGAATCGAAGATATTATCCGGCAGAACCCTGTCCTTCAGCCACTCCTTGCCGTCATGAATGGCGGTCATGGTCTTGGGGAAGGGCTTCATAACGCGGTGGAAGCTCCGCTTGAAGTTCAGATAGGCCGGCTCCACGCGGATGCGGCTGAGCATACGGGCAGCGCCGCCCACGCTGGGGCTGATGGACATACCGTTATCGTTGAGGATGACCACCATGGGCTCGCCGCTCTGACCCAGATCGCAGAGAGCCTCGTAGCTGAGGCCGCCGGTGAGAGCACCGTCGCCCAGGATGGCCACCACATCGTAATTCTCGTGGAGCAGGGTTCTGGCCCGAGCCATGCCCAATGCCACGGACACGGAGTCGGAGGCATGACCGGCCACAAAGGGGTCGCACACGCTCTCGCAGGGCTTGGGGAAGCCGGAAAGGCCACCGAACCGGCGGAGCTGGTCAAAGGCATTTTTGCGCCCGGTTAATATTTTGTGGACATAGCTCTGGTGACCCACATCAAAAAGGAGGCGGTCACGCTCTGCGTCATAGACGCGATGCAGCGCCACGGTGATCTCCACAGTGCCCAGGCTGGAGGCCAGATGCCCGCCGGTTACGGAAATCTTACTGCGAAGGAATTCCCGTATATCCTGGCAGAGCAGGGGCAGCTCCTCGCTCCGGAGCGCAAGGAGATCCTTGCGGCTGTTGACTTTATCTAAAATATTCACTGTATTACCCTCTCTATACGCTGAAACAGGGCTATTGTAACAGAAAAAGCACGATATTACAAGTAGTAACAGCGTGCTTTTTTGAATAATCAGCGAATATTCACTTTTCCCGTCCGGCCAGCTCGGCGGCAAGGGCGGAGAGGAATTCCTCATCCGGGAAGGCCGTTTTCAATGCGGCAAGGGCCCGATCCGTGTACTCGTCCACCAGCCGACCGCAGCCCTCCAGTCCGTATAGGGTCACGAAGGTGGTCTTGCCGTTGGAGGCATCGGAGCCGATATCCTTGCCCAGCACCGCGGCATCGCCGACGGTATCCAGCATATCATCGCGAATCTGGAAGGCAAGTCCCAGATTGAGGGCATAGTCGGCAGCGGCCCTCTGCTGCGCCTCGTCCGCGCCGGCACTGATGGCACCCATGAGACAGGCGGCGCGCAGAAGCGCCCCGGTCTTCATGCCGTGGAGGGTGGTCAGATACTCCGCGTCCACCTCGTCGGGATCGTTGGATGTATCGAGATACTGGCCGCCGCACATGCCCCGCTCCCCGGCTCCGTCTGCCAGAGCCAGTGCCATGGCGGAAAGTCTGTCCGGACTGAGGGGGCAGCGCAGGAGCGTGGAAAAGGCCGCTGCCTGCAGGGCATCGCCGGCCAGCACGGCGTTGGTCTCGCCGTAGACCACATGGTTGGTGGGCTTACCCCGGCGCAGGGTATCGTTATCCATGCAGGGCAGGTCGTCATGGATAAGGGAATAGGCATGGAGCATCTCCACGGCGCAGGCTGCGTTCATGGCGCTCTCCTCATCCCCGCCGCAGGCGGCGCAGAAGGCCAGCACCAGCACGGCGCGGATGCGCTTGCCGCCGGAGAGCAGGGAGTAGCGCATACACTCCAGCAGCTCGCTCTGGGGGCAGGTCTCGGTGAAGAAGCTGTCCAGCGCCTCGTTGACGGCGTTGAAACGCTTTTCAAAAAGGGCTTTATACTCCATCAGGCATCCTCCGCGTCAAAGGGCAGCTCCTCGGGCTCGCCGCTCTCGGTCTTGCGCAGGCGGCGCACCACCTGCTCGGCCTCGTCCAGCTGCTTCTCACAGTCGGCGATGAGCGCTGCGCCCTCCTTGAAGAGCGTAAGCGACTCCTCTAAAGGCACCTCGCCCCGCTCCAGAGAGCGGACGATATACTCCAGCCGATTCATGGATTCTTCAAAGTTTTTTTTCTCTTCCATCGGTATACCTCCGCAGGCTTATTTCCTGACTCTTACGGTGCTGCTGCAGCTCAGAGAACCGCAGCTCACCGTAAGGGTGGTGGTGCCTTCTTTGAGAGCGGTGATCACACCGTTCTGATCTACGCTGGCAATCTCGCCGTTTTTGAGTGACCATGTAACGCTGCCCTCCTCGGCGTTCAGCAGCTTATAGTCCATGTTCACGCTCTCGCCCACCTTCATGGTGAAGTCGGAGTTGGTGAAGCCGTTGCAGGTGATGAAGATGGCAGGGGCGGCGTTGGGGTCGTCCTTGACCTGCTGATAGACAATGCGCTGACCCTTCACGCGGATCCAGCAGCGGGCGCTGGCATCGCCGCACTTGCAGACCACCTCACAGCTACCCGCAGAGATGGCCGTTACCAGTCCGGTCTCGCTGACCTCGGCCACAGCGCTGTCGGTGCTGGACCAGACAGTCTTCTTATTGGTGTCTGCCGGGGTGATCACGGCGCTGAGCTGCACTGTTTCGTTATTGGAGGCATTCATGGTGATGTCGCTCTTGGGCTTATTGAGAAAACAGATGGACACCGTGGTCTGCACGGGCCTGGCCACCGTGACCTTGCAGCTGCCCACGCGATCCCCGGCTGTTACGGTGATGGTGGCGCTGCCCGCAGCAAGAGCCGTGACCTTGCCGCCGGCATCGATGGTCAGCACGGCCTCATTGTCGCTTTTGTAGCTGATCTGACCGTCGGCGGAAGAGGCATCGGAGGAGATGGTGAAGGTGGTGTTCTCCTTGGCCGAGAGACTGTTGATCTCCGTGCCGTTATAGAGCAGGTGCAGCGGAGCGGGGGCAGGCGTGGCCGTAGGCTCCGGCGTGGGCTCAGGGGTTGGTTCCGGCGTAGGAGCAGGTGTAGGCTCCGGTGTGGGAGCGGGTGTGGGCGTGGCCTCGCTGACGGTAATGGGCTGCGTGGGGGTGGTGTCCTTCCTGCCGCCGCAGCCCCAGAGCAGGCAGCAGCAGAGAAGCAGCAGGGGCAGCATTTTTCGTTTCATGGTACTTGTGCCGACCTTTCCTCAGGGTCATCGACCCGTATTTCTTCCACGCGGCATGAAAGAGCGCCGCGTGCCATTGTCACATCAATCCTCTCTCCGGGAGAAAGCGCCGAGGCCGAGCTGACGATTTCCCCGCTCTCGCTGCGAACCACACTGTAGCCCCGGGAGAGAACCTTCAGGGGGCTGAGGGCGTCCAGCGAGGCGCAGTGGCGCACAAAGCTCTCGCGCTTCAGCTGCAGCTGACGCTCGGACGCACTGAGAAGCCGCTGGCTCAGGGCATCACACGCCAGCCGCTTCCGGTTGACGGCAGCCGCGGGGTCCTCCATGACCCGGCGGGAGGCGAGCTGCGCGAGGCGCTGCTTCTCCTGACGAAGGCGGCGAAGGAGAATCTGCTCCATGCGCGTTTGCAGGTTACTGAGCTTATCCCGCACATCGAGCGCATCGGGCACCGCCAGCTCGGCACCGTTGGAGGGAGTGGCAGCCCGGAGATCCGCCACAAAGTCCGCTATGGTCACATCCGGCTCGTGTCCCACTGCGGAGATCACGGGTATCTCCGAGGCGTAGATGGCACGGGCCACCCGCTCATCGTTGAAGGCCCACAAATCCTCGATGGAGCCGCCGCCGCGGCCGGTGATAATCAGGTCTGCCACCCGGTAGCGGTTGGCATAGCGGATGGCACCCACGATCTCCGGCGGCGCTTCCTTGCCCTGCACACGCACGGGGAGAATGAGCACCCTGCTCATGGGCCAGCGCTTGCCCAGCACCCGGATTACATCCCGCACCGCTGCCCCCGCACCGGAGGTGATGACGGCAATGGTTTTGGGATAGAGGGGCAGGGGTCTTTTCCGGGAGGAATCGAAAAGTCCCTCCTGCTGCAGTCTGTCCTTGAGCTGCTCATAGGCCAGATAGAGATCGCCCACACCCTCGGGACTCATCCGCGTTACATAGAGCTGGTACGCACCGTCCCGGGGATAGACGCTGACGCTGCCCGTGCAGAGAACGCCCATACCGCTCTCCGGCCGGAACACCAGCTTCTGGGCTGCGCCCTTGAACATCACGCAGCGCAGAGAGGCATCTTTGTCTTTGAGGGTGAAATAGTGATGTCCGGAAGGATAGACCTTGTAATTGGACAATTCCCCCCGGACACACAGTCTGCTCAGCGCGCCATCGGAATCCATGAGATTCTTGATATGTTCATTCAGCTCTGTAACAGAAAAAATATTCTCTTCCATCAGCTCTCGACAGCCACAGCGCTGTCCTTCAGCCCCAGCTCCTCGCGGACGAAGCTGCCCAGAATGCCGTTGACAAAGGCAGCGGTCTCGCTCTCGTCAAAGGTTTTGGCCAGCTCCACGGCCTCGTTAATGGCCACGGCGGGGGGCACATCGTCAGCGGGCATATAGAGCAGCTCGTAGACGGCGCAGCGCAGAATCGCCAGGGCAGCCCTGGAAATGCGGCGCAGAGACCAGCCCACGGCATAGCGCTCGATGACGCCGTCGATCTCATTGACATGGGACTGAACGCCGTTGACGATGGAGCAGATATAGCTCTTCTCTCCCTCCTGGGGCGTTTCCACGCTGAGACCGTCCTCGGGAGAGAAATCCTTGTAGAATTCCTTATCAAAGTATTCCTCTGCGCTGAAATCGGTACCGCCGGCGGCGGCAAAAACCAGCTGCACAGCCAGCTGGCGGGCGTTCGTTCTTGTCATTTTTTCTCTGCCTTTTCAAAAGAAATACCGGTAACATGGACATTGACGCGGCAAACGACACCGGTCATATCCTCCACGGCGGTGCGGATCTGCTCCTGCAGCTCCTCGGCTGTCCGGGCGACATTATTGCCGTAGCGAACCTGAATCACCACATCAAGGCGGACGGTGCCGTCCTCCTCGAAGAGCAGGTTGATGCCCTTGCTCAGGGTCTTCTTGCCGATGAGCTCAGCCAGATCGGCGTCAAAAGAGGCGGAGAAGCCGGCGATTGCCTCGTTCTCCTCCACAGTGGCGGTTACGATCCGGAGGAAAACATCCTCGCCGATATTGATACTGCCGCCGTCAGTATTGGAAAGATAATAGTTCTGTTCTGCCATGGTTGATACCTCCCGGGAACAATTCAAGGTATCTTACCACATATCACGGCAAAAGGAAAGAGGAAAGAGCAGAAATATCTTCCCTTTTTCAGAAAAAGTAAGGTAAGTGCAGCGCTCAATAGGTTTTGACTTCGATAATGTTGATCTGGGAGGGCTCATAATCGCTGTTCTGCACCACCGTCTCCGTGACCCGCGCCACTGCCGCCTCGCTGAGTCCCTCCACCGGCGAGGGCACCGCCACCGTGCAGCCCTGGGTGCTGAGATAGACCACACAGTCGGCAAACTCCTTGGCCAGAAGCTCGTTCTCGATCTGGCTTTCCAAAAGCGAGAAGGATGCCATCACGCTGATCTCGGTCATGGCCGAGTCGATGACCTCCTGGGAGGCGTTCTCCGCGCAGGCAGCGGTTTCCAGCAGGGACAGGGCCGCGTCCCGGCTCTCCTGCCGGGTCAGACGGGCCTGGGCGAAATAGGCGTCGCTCTCCGTGCTCTGAGCCAGAGCTGCGCTGTAGGCCTCCTCATTTTTCTCCGTCAGGGCATCCTCGGTGCGGGCCATGGCGCTGTCGGCCTTGCCCCAGCGGTCGCTGTAGGACCAGTTCAGATAGGCCGCCCCGCAGATGAAGAGCAGCACCACCGACAGCAGTGCATTCCGCCTGGCATTCTTCCCTCTCAGCATTTCCTTCATGTTCAATTTCCCCCTTGCTTTGTTTTGAGTATAACGATCCTGTTGCTGCCCAGCCCCGTATAGGCCGAGACCGCCTCCTTGACGGAGAGGCAGACCGCAGCGCTGTCCGCTCCGTCGCATACCACCAGCGCACCGCCCTTCTCGTTTTTATCGCTCTCCCGGAAAAGCACGCTGCAGCGCCCCACACCTTCGATCTGAGAGAGCACGGCAGAGAGCTTTTCCTCCTTGTCGCTGAATTCCGCCTCGCTCTCCTTTTCGCTGCTTCCGCCGGGCAGGAGCATCAGCAGTACGCCCAGCAGGATGACGAACAATACAGCCTTGTACTCCTTGCAATACGCTCTGATCTTCTCCACATTCATTGCCAGTACTGCCTTTCCTCAGGGATGCCCAGCTCGGAGGCAATGCTCCCGGCCAGGCTCTTCCTTGCCGGACTCTCCGGAAAGGAAAGCGTTGCCTCCCAGGGCAGAAACGCGTTATCCATCCACCTTGCTCTCACCTCCACGGAGCCCTCCAGCCCCAGCTTTTCTGCCTCGTCCAGAATGTATGCGGCGCAGCTCTCTTCTATGTACAGCCTTTCAAGGTTGCGGTTGCGCTCCTCCAGCTCTCCGCTGAGCTCCTCCGTCAGCGCCCTTGCCTCCGAGAGCGCCAGAGCGTATTCCTCCCAGTCCAGACCCTGCAGGGGGCCCAGCAGCGCGAAAAGCAGCAGCAGGCCGCCGGCAAAGCGCAGAACCCGGGACACCGCACCCTTCTCGCAGAGTGCGCCGCCGCAGGCCACCAGAATCGCCGCTGAGGTCAGCCCCACGACCCAATCATGCAGCAGCTCGCTCACAGGCTCATCCTCATCAGCGACCATACCGCCATGAAAACGCAGAGAGCGCCGGTGCCCAGCAGCGAGAGCAGCATGGCATAGGCCGAGGCCAGATCCTCCAGGAGCGCTGAAAGGGGCGTTTCGCTGCAGCAGCGGCAGAGCACCGCCGTCAGCCGGAAGGCCAGATAGCGGCAGCCCAGCCGGAGAAAGCTCCCCATGCAGAGGGAGAGCACCACCGCCAGCCCGAAGACTCCCGCCGTGGCTCTTACCAGTCCCGCAGCGGCGCTGAGTGAGGCGGCGGCATCGCTCACCAGCTTTCCCACCAGCGGCAGACCGTTACTTAACAGGGTACGCGTCAGCTTTACGCCCGCCGCCTCGGCGCTGCCGCTGAGGGAGGAGATAACGCCCAGCCAGAAGGTGAAGCCCAGCGCCAGTGCGCTCAGGCTCAGGGTGCAGAGCGTCTGCATCAGACCCGCCGCCGAGCGCAGGGCCTTGTTCCCCACTGCCGCATCGGATATGGACAGAGCCGTATAACCGCAGACCGCCGGGGCAATCAGGCCTGTCCCCACGCTCAGAAGCAAATCCATCACCAGCGCCGTGGCCGCGCATCTGGCCGCAGAGCCGGCCACCGCCCCGGAAAGGGAAGCGCTCCCCGCCATCACCAGCAGCAGACTCCGGGAATAATCCGAGAGCTCCTGCAGCGTTGCGAGGGCTTCGGCTGTAAAGGAGTTCATCTCCGTCACGCCGGAGGAGGCCACCGCCAGCACCGAGGCAAGGCGTATGGCTCTCTGAGCCCGACCGCTCACATCCCCCAGCTCCGCCACGGAGGAGATCGTCACCACGGAAAAAAGCACCACGCAGAAGCGCAGCTCCTCCCGAACCCGCTCCCGAAGCTTCTCCCCTGCCGCGTAAAAAATGCCGGAGAAGAGCGTCTGCGCGTCCTCGTCTGATGTTGCCTCCCCCAGAAACTCCCGGGCAGCGGCGGGCGTGTCCTCCTCCAGCGCTCCCAGTCCCCAGTCCCCGTCCACCGCCCGTACGGGCAGAACGCAGAGCAGCAGCACCAGCAGGGCTACACCAGTTCGTCGATGACGGAGAGCAGCGAGCGCAGCAGCGGCAGCGTTGTATACAGGGCGCAGAGACTGCCGCATAGCTCCACAAAGGAGGCCAGAGCGCTCTCCCCGGCGTCCTTGCACAGCGCCCCGGCCAGCTCGGTAACGAGAGCGATGCCCACGCATTTGAGCACCGGCATCACCGCCGCGCTCTCCAGGGAGGCAGCGCTCACCAGCGTTTGCAGCGTCTGCTTCAGCTCTCCGGCAATCCGGCTGCACAGCAGCGCTGCGCAGAGTCCCGCTCCCAGACTCAGCAGCAGAGACAGCTCCGGGGCATATTTTTTCAGCAGCAGGGTCATGAGGCTTCCCAGTACGCAGAGGGAAGCGCAGCGAAGAATTATGTCCATACATCAAAAATCAAACAGCTCCCGTATCAGCTCAAAGAGATTGCTGATCTCCCGCACCAGCACCATCAGCACCACCACCAGCCCCGCAAGACTGACCATCAGCGCCTGATCGTCCCGCCCGGAGCGGGAAAGCAGCAGATTCAGCACCGCAACCACAATGCCGATGGCCGCTATTTTGAAAATGAGATCCACATCCATAGGGGCTTCCTCCGTACCATGCATTCCTCTCCCATCCTATTCACGGGCTCGTCCGCTTATTACCACAGCAACAGCGCCAGCAGTATCCCTGCGCAGGTGGATAGAGGCGTTGTCAGCCGCTTGCACTCGGCATAGCGCTGCTCCCGCTGCTCCGCACATTTGCGCAGTCCCCGCTCGCATGAGACAAAGCACCTCTCCGGCTCCTGGGAGTGGGAGAGGGTCAGCCCCAGCTCCGCGAACAGGCGCAGCTCCTCCTCTCCCGGTGCGAGCGTCTCCGCCAGAGCCAGCCAGCGGGAGGCAATATTTCCTCCCTCCCCGGGCAGGGGGAAGGATGCGTCCCCCGGCTTTCCTTCCCGCTCCAGTCGAAGCAGCAGCTCCGGCAGGGGCGTTTCCAGCTTTGTGACCTCGTAATGCAGCTCCTCCACCCGGCGCAGAAGCTCCTCCGCTCGGCGCAGATTCCTTCTGGCCGAGGCGGTCAGAGAGCGGCCGAAAAGCCACGCACTGATTATAATAGTGAATGCACCCGCTGCCTTGCTCACAGCCGCTGCTCCTTTACCCGGTGTTCCCCGTCGATGAGCAGCAGACGCTGAAAGGCCCCCTGCTCCAGCAGCATACGATACAGCGGCCGGGCGCGGAGATCCTCCGCAGCGCAGCCGTGGGCAGCGGCCAGAAGCTTTACGCCGCAGCGGTTCACCGTCAGGCAGGCGCTGCATTCCTTTTCTCCGGTGAGCTCGTCCATGGCGATGAGCGTGGGATTCATGTTCCGCAGCAGCATCAATGCTCCCTCGGCGCGATTGCCGCCGGTGATAATGTCCGTGTGCGCACCCACATCAAAGCACGGCTCTCCCTCCCATATCGAGGCCAGCTCGCCCCGGTCATCGCAGAGCCCCACCCGCTCCCCGCCATCGGAGAGCAGCCGTACCATATCCCGCAGAAGGCTGGTTTTTCCGCAGCCCGGAGGCGCAAGGATCAGCGTGGAGCAAAAGGGCTGCACCCACGGCCGTCCCCAGTCCCGCTGTTCCCGGGGCAGGCGGATGGCCGCGCTGCCGAGATTCTTCATCAGTCCCGTAGAGGCCACCAGCTCGCCGCAGAAGCCCACCCGCAGACCTCCTCGCGCCGTGACATAGCCCCGGGCAAGACTTTCCCGGGCCGCATAGGGCGAGGCTTCGGTGGCGCGCTCCAGCAGAATGCGAATATCCTCCGCCCCCACCCGCGCGTCCAGCTCCGTCTCCCTGCCCTCTGCGACCACACTGAGCTTGCGGCCTCGGCGCAGGCGAATGTCGCAGATTTTCTCCGGGTTCGGACAGCGGCGCAGAGCCTTACGCAGCTCTTCGGACAGCAGGGCTTCGGCATATTTCAGGGGATTCATGGGCACCTCCGTCATTATGTAAACTTATTTGGTGTTAGTGTAATGATTTGGACTTAGTGAAGAAAATCCGTGTGGGGCGTGAGGTACTATAGCGCTGAAGCGAATAACGAAGCAGGTGTGGGTTTCTTCGCTTTAACCACTTATTTGCAGCAAGAGAAGCAGTTTGCCAAAAAAATTTTGAAAAATGTGCAAAAAGGATATTGACAGGGATGCTAATTATCAGTATACTAACTTATGTTGTTCGTAGACAAAATGTTAGCACACTAACAGAAATGGAGGCGGTACCTTGAAAGGCTCTCATGACGAGAACAGTCCTGTTTGGACGCAACGGGCCGTTGAGCGCGCAAAGAGAATGGCCACCGATCGGCTTTTCGCAGACATTCCCCTTCAGAACCCTGCCCAGCACTTCATGCTCTTTGTCATTGAGCGTGGATCCCATGATGATGTGCCCCTGAGTCAGGGCGAGATCGCAAAGCGTCTTCAGCTCTCCCCCGCCACTGTCACAGCATCGCTGCGGCCGCTGGAAAAGCTCGGTCTCATCGAACGAAAGCCCGATGACAGGGACCTTCGGAAAAACCGCGTAAACATCACCCCCGATGGCATTGCCATGATGAAACGCTGCCAGGAGCTGATGGATGCGCTGGAGGAGGCCACCTTTAAGGGCTTCAGTGAGGAGGAGCTGACTCAGCTCACCGGCTACTTCAGGCGAATGTGCAGCAATCTCGAAGAATTTTCCCAGGAAACAGAAGAAAAAAAGGAGGTCAAAGAATTTTGATCAAAAAATTCATTCCCTACCTGAAGGAGTTTAAGAAGCAGGTCATTCTGACGCCTACCTTCATGCTCCTTGAGGTAGTCTGCGAGATGATACTCCCGCTGCTGATTGCGGGCATCATCGACAAGGGCATCAACGGCGGCGGCGGTCTGCCCGTTATCGTGCCCTACGCCGGCGGTATGATCTGTCTGGCCTGCGTATCCCTTTTCTGCGGTGTCCAGTCCTCCAAGAACAGTGCCGTGGCCACTCAGGGCTTTGGCCGCAATCTTCGGAAGGCTCTTTTCGAGAAGGTGCAGACCTTCTCCTTCAACGACATCGACCATTTCTCCTCCGCTTCTCTCATCACCCGTCTGACCAACGACGTCCGTTCCATCCAGATGACCGTCAGCATGGCTCTGCGTATGCTGGTTCGTACCCCCGTGCAGATGCTCTCTTCCTTTATTATCTGCCTGGTTCTGAACCCCAAGCTGACCCTCATTTTAGCTGTTGCCCTGCCCGTCATGACCGTTTTCGTGGTGACCATCATGAAGAAGGCTCACGCCCTCTTCAAGGCGCAGCAGGCCGCTATCGACGGTCTGAACAGCACCGTGCAGGAAAATCTGGTGGCTATCCGCGTGGTCAAGGCCTTTGTCCGCGAGGACTACGAGCGCGAAAAGTTCCAGAAGTCCAACGACAGGCTGCGTGACGCCGCCATGCGGGCTGCCTTCCACATGATGAAGGTCTTCCCCGTGATGATGCTCATTCTGCAGGCCGCCACCATCGCCGTCTACTACTGGGGCGCCCACGAAATCCGCGACGGCTTTATGCTCACCGGCGAACTCACCTCCTACATCAGCTACATTTCTCAGGTTCTGATGAGCGTGTTCATGGTTTCCCAGTCCCTTAACCAGATCACCCGTGCCGCCGCCTGCGCCACCCGTGTTCTGGAGGTCATGGAGACCGAGCCCGACATTCAGGACGGCAAAGCCACTGAGCTGCCCGAGGCCAAGGGAAAGATTGAGTTCAGAAATGTCTCCTTCAAGTATCGCAGCGGCACCGGCGACGATGTTCTGCACGATGTGAGCCTTTCCATCGAGCCCGGTCAGTTCGTGGCCATCATGGGCGGCACCGGCACCGGCAAGTCCACTCTCGTGAATCTGATTCCCCGCTTCTACGACGTGTCTGAGGGTCAGGTTCTGGTGGACGGCATGGATGTCCGCGACTACCCCATCGAGGCTCTCCGCTCCCGCATCGGCATGGTTCTGCAGAAGAACGTCCTCTTCTCCGGTACCATCCGCGAAAACCTTCTCTGGGGCAATCCCAACGCCACTGAAGAAGAGCTCTATCAGGCCGCCCGGGACGCCCAGGCCGAGGAGTTTATTCTGGGCAAGCCCGAAGGCTACGATACCTTCCTGGAGCAGGGCGGCGTGAACGTATCCGGCGGCCAGAAGCAGCGTCTCTGCATTGCCCGCGCCATGCTGCGTCACCCCTCCATTCTCATCCTTGACGACTCCACCTCCGCTGTCGATACCGTAACCGAGGCGGCCATCCGTGAGAGCTTCCACACGAATCTCAAGGACACCACCGTTATCATCATCGCCCAGCGGATCAGCTCCGTGGAAACCGCCGACAAGATCATCATCGTGGATGATGACCATATTGCCGCCGTGGGTACCCACGCCGAGCTGCTCGAAACCAGCCCCATCTATCAGGAAATCTACCAGTCTCAGCAGGAAGGAGGTTCGATGCCCAATGGCTGATAACAAGAATATGCCCCCCATGGGTCAGAACGGTGCACCCCCTCAGGGTGGCCCCGGTATGCCTCCTAAGGGCGGTCCCGGTATGCCTCCCAAGGGTATGCCCACGCCTCCCAAGGGTGTGGAGCTTCCCCAGACCCAGAGCAAGTATTCCCGCGGCAAATTCAGCACCGGCCGCGGCGGCGGTCGCGGCGGCCACGGCGGTCCCCGCGGCGGCATGGGTGAAAAGCCTCAGGACGCCAGGAAGACCTTCTTCCGCCTTATCAAGTATGTGACCCATGACAAGCTCAAGCTCGTACTGGTGCTGCTGCTGGTGGTCTTCTCCTCTCTGGCCTCCGTGGGTGCCACCTATGTCACCAAGCCCATGATCAACACGCTCTCCACCCTGAGAGAGAATCCCGAGAATATCAAGCGGGTCGGATACCTTCTCGTTCTGCTGGCGGGTGTTCATCTGGCCAGCACAGCCGGCTCCTACATCCAGTCCCGCACCATGGCGAAGATCGCGCTTACCGGCTGCAACAAGCTGCGCAGCGAGCTCTTCGACAAGCTCCAGAGTCTCCCCCTCAGCTACTTTGACGCGCACCCCCACGGTGAGCTCATGAGCCGCTTTTCCAACGATGCCGACTCCGTGCAGATGTGTCTGGAGATGAGCTTCCGCTCTCTCATTTCCTCCGCTCTGACCTTTGTCTCCGTCATCACCATGATGATCACGCTGGGCAAGTGGCAGCTCTTCCTTGTGACCGTCGGCACCCTCTCCGTATCCGCTCTGGTGGTCAGCAAGCGCGGCAAGAAGTCCCAGTACTACTTCCGTGCCGAGCACTCCACTCTGGGCGAGCTCAACGGCGACATTCAGGAAATGATCGAGGGTCTGAAGGTCGTTAAGGCCTTTACCCACGAGGACGAGGCCATTGAGGAGTTCAACGAGCTCAACGAGGCTTATTTCCAGGCTGCCCGCATGGGCAACTACTACGGCCAGTCCATCATGCCCTTCACCGCCAACATCTCCAACATCGGCTACGCCATCACCGCCATGGTCGGCGGCGTGCTCACCGTGCTGGGTTCTCTGGACGTGGGTTCTCTGATTGCCTATATGCAGTACAGCCGTCAGGTGGCGCAGCCCGTCAACCAGGTCTCCCAGCAGATGAACATGATCTACTCCGCCCTGGCCGGCGCCGAGCGCATCTTCGCCATGATGGACCTGGAGTCCGAAGTGGACGATGGCACCGTCACGCTGGTCTGCGCCGAGGAGCAGGAAGACGGCACCATGGTCGAGACCGACCACCGTACCGGCAAGTGGGCCTGGAAGGTTCCCACCACCGACGACAGATTCACGCTGGTTCCCGTTAAGGGTCTGGTGAAGGTGGATCACATTGACTTCTCCTATGTACCTGAGAAGAAGATACTCAAGGGTGTGGATGTTTATGCCAAGCCCGGTCAGAAGATTGCTCTTGTGGGCTCCACCGGTGCCGGCAAGACTACCATTGCCAACCTGATCAACCGCTTCTACGAGATTGATTCCGGTACCATCACCTATGACGGCATCGATGTCCGCGACATTAAGAAGTCCTCTCTGCGCAGCGCCACCGCCGTGGTTCTGCAGGATACCCACCTCTTCGAGGGCACCGTTATGGAGAACATCCGCTACGGTCGTCTGGACGCCACCGATGAGGAGTGCATTGCCGCCTCCAAGCTGGCCAACTCCCACAGCTTCGTCCGCCGTCTGCCCGATGGCTACAACACCATGGTCACCAACGACGGCGCCAACCTGTCTCAGGGCGAGCGTCAGCTGCTGGCCATTGCCCGCGCCACTGTGGCCGAGCCTCCCGTGCTGGTGCTGGATGAGGCTACCTCCTCCATCGATACCCGTACCGAGCGCCTGATCGAAAAAGGTCTGGACTCCCTTATGGATGGCCGCACCGTGTTCGTCATCGCGCACCGTCTTTCCACCGTCCGCAACTCCAACTGCATCGTCGTCATCGAGCATGGCGAGATTCAGGAGAAGGGCGACCACAACGAGCTCCTTGACCTGAAGGGCAGATACTATATGCTCTATACCGGTCAGCTCATCCTTGACTGAGCAAACGAAAAAAAAGAGGCTGTAAAGAAAGCCTGTCATTGCGAGGAGCGAAGCGACGTGGCAATCCGTATTTCTTTCGAAATTCTGCAAAAATGCAGGAAAAGAGACGGATTGCCACACCAG
>DCIK01000027.1 GCA_002315975.1 Clostridiales bacterium UBA1728 | reverse complement strand
ACCCATGTGGAGACGGTGGTCTTGATGTCGCGAGAAGTATCAAAGGGACAGGTTCCTTGGCAACTCACATACGATGTCAGAGAGGAAGGAAAAAATGAATCAGACCATTCAGGAATTATTTGATCGAAAATCAATCCGTGCTTTTACGGAACAGGAGATTTCCAACGAAGATAAAAGGATTATTTTAGAGGCAGCCACACAGGCTCCGACTGCGGGAAACCAGCAATTATATACGATCATTGATGTCACGAACCGGGAACTGAAGGAAAAATTGGTTGACAGCTGTGATCATCAGCCGATGATTGCAAAAGCAAAGATGGTTCTGATCTTCTGCGCGGATTGCAAAAAATGGTATGAAGGCTTTCTGGCCGCTGACTGTCAGCCCAGAAAGCCGGGTGCCGGAGACCTGATTCTTGCCATTGACGATGCAATGATCGCGGCGCAGAACGCAGTTGTCGCGGCAGAATCTCTTGGGATCGGCTCCTGCTACATCGGTGATATCATGGAGAATTGTGAGGCGCAGAGAAAGTTGCTTCATTTGCCGGAATATGTATTTCCGGCAGGGATGCTGATCTTCGGATATCCGACGGAAGGTCAGCTGAAACGTAAAAAACCGGCTCGTGTCGATATGAAATACATCGTTCATGAGAATAGTTATCGGCCATTGTCTGATGATGATTACAGAGAGATGTGGACCCCTCACGCAGGAGAAACAGGCTATAACGAGTATATGAAAGCTTTCTGTAATCGTAAGTTCAACAGTGATTTCTCTAAAGAGATGACCCGTTCTGTATCAGAGTATCTGAAACAGTTTTATTAAGTGTCACGCTGACAGCTTTCCCTGACACGCCCATACACACGCAAAGCCGCAGCGGGATGACGCTTTGCAAAAACCAGAAAACGCAAAGCTCACTTAAACAGATTAAACGCCATACCGTATGATTCGATAGAAATCGCAAAAAAGGAAAAAGCCATATGAACAAAAAGAACCCAAAGAATCGCAAAACATGGCTGATCCTGCTGTTGATAGCGGCAGGATTGGCGGTGGCGGGAATCTCAGCATCCCAGCAGGGTGAGGCGGAAAAATCGAGCAGTCTTGCGGATGTGATCCGGGAGCCGGTGGGAGTAATGATCGGCTCCACCTATGTCCAGATTGCCCGCGATAACGGTTATATTACGGAAGAGACCGAAATCGAGACCTTCAACTCGGAAGTGGACGCGGTGCAGGCCCTGCGGGACAGGAAGATCGGGAGCTATATCAACTGCGATATCTATTCCCAGCCTTTTATCGACGAGTTCGAAGAGCTGATGGTTTTCCCACAGCCTGTGGGGCTCATGGAATACGCCTTCGGCTTCCAGGAGGGCAGTCCCCTTCGGGATGCCTTTAACGCGGCCATGAAGACCATGAAGGAAGACGGCAGCGAGCAGGCTCTCTATGATAAGTGGCTCTCCGGAAATGCCGGGGAGCAGCGCTGCATCCCCCAGGATTGGGCAGGAGAAAACGGTACTCTGAACTACTGGCTGAATGTGGGCACCCCGCCCATGGCCTTTCTCTCCGAAGGCGGAAATTTTGAGGGGCTTTCCATTGATTATGTGCTGACGGCCTGCCGGATCATGGGCTACAATGTGGAGATAAAGGAATGCAGCTTTTCCGGTCTCATTCCGGCGCTGCAGTCCCAAAAAGCGGATATTGCCGGCCGCTCCATCGCAATCACTGAGGAGCGGGATAAATCCATCGACTTCAGCGAGCCCTTTGTAACGGCGAATATCGTCCTTCTGGTACGAAAGGACACCGTGTCGGACGCCATTCTCTCTCAGGCAGAATCCGGAAGCACGGCGCAGAAGGGCTTTGTTGAATCCATAGCGGAAAGCTTCCGGAGTACCTTCCTGGAGGAAGGCCGCTGGGAGGTATTTCTGCAGGGAATCGGCGTCACCCTGCTCATTACCGTCCTTTCGGCTATCCTCGGTACCCTTTTCGGTCTTTTCTGGTATCTGCTTTCTGCGCAGAATATCCGCTGGGTCAGTATGCTGATCCGTGCGTTCAACCGCTGGCTTTCGGGCATTCCCGCGGTGGTTGTGCTGATGATCATGTACTATCTCATTTTTACCGGCAGCGCTATGAATGCCACGGTGGTGGCCGTGATCAGCTTTACGATTCTTTTCGGCATCGGCGTGTTCGGACTTCTGGAGACCGGCGTGGAGGCTGTGGGAAAGGGTCAGGTAGAAAGCGCCATTGATCTGGGCTTTACGCAGAATCAGATTTTTCTGGAGATTCTTCTGCCCCAGACCGTACTCTACATCATGCCCCTGTACCGCGCAAAAATCGTGGAGCACCTGAAGGCAACGGCCATCGTGGGCTACATAGCCATCATGGACCTTACCAAGGTCTGTGATCTGATACGCAGCAGAACCTTCGAAGCCTTCTTCCCCCTGATCATTACGGCAATCCTGTACTATTCTCTTGGCCGTTTGCTGAATTTCCTTTTAACGACGCTTGAAAGCCGCTTGAGACCGGGTAATACCCGCAGTCGTCTTCTCCGGGGGGTGAATGTCCATGATTAAGATCGAACATCTTCAAAAGCAATTCGACGGCTGTACGGTCTTGCGGGACGTGAATGCCGAAATTCACAAGGGCGATGTGGTTTCCCTCATCGGCCCCTCCGGAACGGGAAAATCCACCCTGCTGCGCTGCATCAACATGATAGACGGGCCCACCGGCGGGAAGATTTATCTTGACGGCGAGGAAATTACGGCGGAGGCTTACCCCATGGAAGAGGTACACAGGAAGGTGTGCATGGTCTTCCAGTCCTTCAATCTCTTCGAGCACCTCTCTGTCATCGAAAATGTGATGCTTCCGCAGGTATCCGTTCTGAAGAAGGACCGGCAGAGCGCCTACGACGAGGGGATGAAGCTCCTTTCCTCCGTGGGAATGGCGCAAAAAAGCAGCGCCTATCCCGCTTCTCTCTCCGGCGGGCAAAAGCAGCGTGTGGCCATTGCCAGAACGCTGGCCATGAACCCGAAAATCATCCTCTTTGACGAGCCCACCAGTGCGCTGGACCCTTCCTGCGTGGACGAGGTGAAAACCGTCATCCGGAATGTGGCAAAGAGCGGGGTAACCTGCCTCATTGTAACCCACGATATGGACTTCTCCAGAGAGATTTCCAACCGGGTCTTTTACATGGATCAGGGCGAAATCTACGAAGAGGGCACCCCTGACGAGATTTTTGAGCATCCTGAAAGAGAGCGCACTCAGAGCTTTGTCAGGAAGGAAAAATCGCTGGAAGAGACCATTACGGGACGAGATTTTGATTATCCGGGCTTTATGTCCAAAATTTTCGAGTACGGCTTCAAAAGCAATGCTTCTTCCGCGCTAATCCGGCAGACCCAGCTTGCCTCGGAGGAGCTGATCTGCTCCCTGCTCTTTTCCCGGCTGCGGGACCCCTTTACGATCCATGTCTTCTATGAGTACGATTCCGGGAAGCAGCAGATGAAAATCACCGCCGAATATGACGGGGACAAAGTCAATATCTTAGACCCCGAAGCAAGCGGCGCCGACCCGGAGGATGCGCTATCCCGGCAGCAGACAAAGCTGTCTCTCCGGCTCCTTTTCTCCATGCTGGAGGAGTTCGGGTATAGCTATCGGGAAGAAAAGCGCTGTCCCAATACCATACGACTGAGCCTGAAGAAGCTTTCGTAAACGGCGAATGCCCCGCAGAATGCCGGCAGGTCTTCATACGAAGTACACAGAGGAAATGATTCCATATGACAACTTCATTTATCTCCCCGCCGACCGTCTCCGATCGGCGGGAATACGGCAATTTAAGAAAAAAATATTTCAGCTATCTGATCCCCTCGATATTCTCAAGTATTGCGCTCTCTCTCAACGAATTTGTTGACAGTCTGATTGTTGCGAATCTTCTGGGCAGCCGGGCACTGAGCGTCATCAGTCTTGCCGGGCCCATAACCTTTCTTATCACGACTCTTTATTGTCTCATCGGTGCCGGTGCTTCCACTCTCTATTCCATCTGCAGAGGCAACCATAATCGGAGCGAAGCGGATTCTCTGTTTTCGGTTTCTGTCTGTGTTTCGGCTTTTGTGAGTGTCTTGCTGAGCGTTCTGGGTCTTCTGCTTACTCCGCAGCTCTCTGTACTGCTGGGTGGACGGATCGGTCTTGATAATGAGCTGCGCGGATATCTGCGTTACCTCTTTCTGGCCGCGCCTCCCATTATCCTTACATCGGTATATACTTATTTTATGCCGCTCGGCGGACACCCTGTCCTTGCCTCTGCTGTGAGTCTGCTTGCAAATGTGGTGAATCTGATCTGTGATTTTCTCTATATCGGCGTACTTGGCATGGGCGTTGAAGGCGCTTCCCTGGCAACGCTCACGGGTTTTTCCCTCGGCCTTCTCATCCTGGCAGTCTTCCACACGCTCAAGGGGAAGGACATCGGCAGACTTGAATTATCCTTCGGAAGCCGTTCCGAGCTGGGGTCGATCTGTGCCACCGGAGCTTCTGCCGCTACAGGGCAGATCGGCTATGCGGTCAAGTATGCATTCTGCAACTACATTGCCGGGATCTATGCCGGAGAGTCCGGTGTTGTGGCTTTTTCCGTCTGTATGCAGATCGCGTCCATTATCTCTATTTGCATCGGCTCCTTTGACGGCACAATGAACCCCTTCCTGGGAACTCTCTTCGGCATGAATGACCGCAGCGGTTCAAAAAGCATCATCCGCTTCACCACCCGTCTGCAGCTGATCTGCGGCATAGCGGTATTCTTCCTGTTTGAGCTGAAGCCCGAAATACTGACTGCCATGTACGCCGTGGAAGCCGGCCCAGTCTCTGAGATCGTCATCCGGGCAATACGGATTTTTTCCGCTCTTCTGCTGATTCGGTGGATCTATCTGCAATTCATAAATGTTGCAACCATTCTGGGCTTCCGGCTTTATGCCATGCTCATCGGGCTTGCGGACGGCTTTATTCTGCTCATCCCTCTCGTTCTGATTCTCTGCCCTCTCATGGGAATCGACGGGCTCTGGTGGGCATTCGTGCTCTCATCTGCAAGCATTGTAGCAGGGGTGTTTATCATCAACCGGATGCTCGCTGCTCGTTCCGGCGGAAAATACAGTGGGTTCTGGCTCATCGGCGAGAATGAGAATATCGTGGCTGATCTGACATTCCGTGCGGTGCCCGTCGAATTCGAACATATTACTCTGAAAATCGAACAGGTCTGCCGGGAACACGGGATGTCTGTGAGCCGCGCCATGCTTGCTTCTATCGCCGTTGAAGAAATGGCCGTTATCATATCCCGCTTTTCTGCCTCTGCCGAAGCCGTTCCAATGGATGTACTCATTCATAAAAATGCTGAAGATATTACGATTGATGTGCTCTCCATCGGCAATCCGTTTAACCCGACAAACTGTCCGGATGACAGCGGGCCGGACAGCTTTGAAATGCTCAGAAGACTGTCCCGCTCGGTCACCTATGACTATATGCTGGGGATGAACACCACCAGAATTGTCATCCCGTTAGAAAAAATGTCAAGGAAACCGCTTCCTTGACACGATCCGCCCTGTTAATTCATAGCTATTTCGAGGAAATAATATGGATAATAAACATATTGTCGAAAATATTGTCAATTTATTAGGCAGCAAACAGAACATTGTCTCGGTCACCAACTGCATGACGAGACTGCGCGTTGTCGTAAAGAGCGAGGACGGGGTCCGCGAGGCAGAGCTGAAAAAGGCTGAAAAGGTTCTCGGCCTTGTCCATGACCGAGCCTGCTCCTACGAAGTCGTGGTGGGTCCCGGAAACAGCCGGACCTTTGCGGACATCTGCCATGAGCTGGGTCTGCCCGCCGCCGCCTCCGAAAGCGCCGACTGGAAAGAAAACAAGGCCGCCGTCAAAGCCGCGCAGAAGAACACCCGGGCAAAGGAGCTGCTCAAAGTCACAGGCGATATCTTCGTGCCGCTTATTCCCGGGATTATTGCCGCAGGTCTCTGCGCGGGCTTTGCCTCTCTTCTGACGCAGCTGATACCGACTTATCAGGACAGCCCCGGCTGGTATCTGCTCCATCAGCTGCTGACGCTGATCAACGTTTCCTTCATGAGCTACCTGACCGCGTGGGCGGGCTACAGAGCTGCCGAGCGCTTCGGTGCAACCCCCATACTGGGCGGTATGCTCGGCATGATCACTTCGCTCTCCAACATTGATACCGTCTCGCAGATTCTGGGACTTTACAACGCAGACTCTCCCCTGCAGTCCATTCTCCGAAGCGGCAAGGGCGGCGTGCTGGCCGTGATCTGCGGGGTATACTTCCTCTCGATCGCGGAGAAAAAAATCCGGCGGAAAATGCCCGCCGGTCTGGATATTGTATTCACCCCGCTGCTGACGCTTCTTCTCTGCTCCATCCCCTATGTGCTGCTCATCATGCCCGCCTTTGGCTATGTGTCCAGCGGCATTGTGTGGGTATTCAGCAGGGTCTGTATGTCGGAAAGTGCCGCCGTCAGGCTCATTGCCGGGTACGCAGCCTCCGCCCTGTTCCTGCCTCTGGTTGCTTCCGGTATGCATCACGGTCTTGTGGCGCTCTATACGGTTCAGCTGCAGGAGCTGGGCTTTGTAACGCTCTATCCCGCTCTGGCCATGGCAGGAGCGGGTCAGGTGGGCGCAGCCATCGCCATTTGGCAGAAGGCAAAGCGCCTGCAGCACGATAAGCTCTGCTCGGTCATTCAGGGCGCTCTGCCCGCGGGCTTTCTGGGTGTCGGCGAGCCGCTGATCTACGGCGTAACCCTGCCCATGGGTCGCCCCTTCATCACGGCGGGTCTGGGCGCAGGCTTCGGTGGCGCATTTGTCATGCTCTGTCAGGTGGCATCGACCACCTGGGGTCCCTCCGGGCTTCCGGGTGCATTCGTCATGACCGCAGGCTCCGGAGGTGCGGTAAACAGTATCCTGATGTATCTCATCGGGCTCTGCATCTCTTATGTGATGAGCTATATCATCACCAAAGCCCTCATTTCCGATGCGGAAGTGCGCACAGCCCTTGGCGGTATCCCCGTCGAAGCCGCCGGAGCAGCGGCAGAGGCCGAAGCTGCCCGCCGCAAAACCGTCCGCCGCGGAGATGCGATACCGTTTCCGTCCAAAACCACGCAATGCTTCGAGTATGTCGTCAAAAGCTCTTCGGGTATCCACGCAAGACCCGCCGGGGCGCTTTCCGCTCTGGTTTCGAAGCTAGGCTGTGAGGTCACGGTGAAATGCGGCGAAAAAACGGCCTCCGCCGGAAGCGTCATGGAGCTGATGCAGCTCTCCGCCTCTCAGGGAAGCCGACTGGAAGTCACCGTATGCGGCGCAAACGCCGGAAACGCAGCACAGGCGCTCATGCAATTTCTGAACGACAAACTTTGATGGGGATATGTAAAAAGCTCCTGTCATTGCTGTGACGGCGTTTCCCCCTCTCCTACATCAGAAAAAGGAAACAGAGAATCCTCTGAATCGGGCTTCTCTGTTTCCTTTTTTCTCTTATTCCGAAACTGCCGGGGTCTTTTTTCTTCCCCAGCGCTCGTAATTGGTGATGGAAAAGAGCCATCTGGAGAGGCTGTAGCCCTTTTTCCGGCAGAGCAGCAGGGTCGTCGCTTCCACAAAGACGGCGATGGCCCAGAAGAGAGTGGGGCCCGCCTTATAGATCGTACCGTTGAGCTCCAGCACATAGAGCGGGATCAGAGCCACCCAGAAAAGGATCACATAGTGAGAGAAATAGAAGGGCAGCACCATATTGGAAAAGCGGATCAGGGACTTCTCCAGTCGGTTCTCGGGGATGAGCTCATAGAGAAAGTAGAAGAGCGTGAGCACCAGCAGCGCTATGCAGAGCATGGGGATGGCCTGCAGCAGCCCGAATTCGTAATAGTAGGCAAAGAGTGCCAGAACCTCCGCCAGATTGGTGCCGCAGCCGGAAAGGAAGGCGGAAAACGCAGCCAGTCCCGCCACGGCCAGCGCCAGCAGCAAGGCGAAGCGGCGGTTTCTCACCCGCTTTTCCAGCTTCATGGTTCTGCCCAGCACCATGCCCATGCAGGGGAAAATCGCCCAGCCCAGCAGCGGGAAGTAGGATACAACCTCCTGCTGTCCGGAGTAGAAGTTGGCCAGAATGCTTCCCACGCCGGGGCCCACAGCCGGGGCGTGCCTGCTGATATAGAGATTCAGCGCAAAAAGCCCCAGAGAGAGCAGCCCAAAGAGCTTTTGCGAAATGCCGCACTTTCTCGCAAGGCCGTAGCAGATGCAGAACAAGCCCACAAAGGGATAGATCTCATTGGCAAAAAGTCCCTCCACCAGCCACACGGCCGGACCCTTGCCGCTGAAAACCCAGAGAGAATTGGGCACCACATAGCGCAGAAAGTTCATCAGCAGGGCGATGAGCAGCATCTGAACGCCCATTTTCAGGATATTTTTCCCGGAACGGTTTTCGCTGAGGTCAATGCCCAGACAGGTCAGGAAGACGGGGCCGCCCAGCACCGTGCCGATGCCCAACACCGCCAGATTCATCAGCTCATCGTCGGCGTAGCCGTAGCCGATGAGCATCATGAGCGTATGTACAAAGGGCAGCCCGGGGAGAATAAGCGCCTTGGCAATATCCGCGGCAGCTTTCGCCGGCTTATCCTTCAGAACCGTCATGCCTTTTTCCTCTTCAGGCAGCGGATCACATCGCCCACAGTCAGCAGCTCATGGAGCTCCTCCTCTTCGAACTTTACGCCAAATTCATCCTCCAGATTGTTGATGAACATGAAAAAGTCCATGGAGGACATACCGATGTCCCCCGCAAATGCGGTTTCCTCCGTAATGCTGCCCAGGTCCTCGCAATAGTCGGGCAGAAGCTCTCTGATTTTTTCCAGCATCTCTTTTCTCCCTCTTTTCTTTTTGGTCAGATTTTGTAGCGCAGAATTTTCTGCGCGGTATTTTTCTCAAAGGCCGTCTCGCGGACGGCAAAGTCGCCGATGCGCCTGTAGGTGGGCTCGGCGCGGTTAAAGGCGTCGATGTCCCGGCGCACAAAGGCTCTGATGTCCTCGGTGCTCCGCAAACCCTCAGAAGCGCAGAATTCCCTGTCCGGATAGATATGGGCGAAGAGTCCCTCCCCGCGGCTGTCCTCCGTGACCACGCACTCGAGGATGTAGGGCAGCTTACGCATCAGGCTCTCCTCCAGCTCCTCGGGGCAGATATTTTTGCCGTTGGGCAGGATGATGAGATTCTTGAGGCGGCCGCTGAGATAGAGGAAGCCCTCCTCGTCCATATGACCCAGATCGCCGGTGCGGAACCAGCCGTCCTCCGTAAAGACCAGCGCCGTATCCTCCGGATCGTGATAATAGCCCGGCATCACATGGTCGCCCCGAAGCTGGATTTCTCCGTTTCCGTTTTCATCGGCTTCGGCAATGCGAAGCTGCAGACCGGGTGCCGGAAGCCCCACGCTGCCGGGTTGGATGCGCTTGAGGGAGTTGGCCGCCACCACCGGGCTGCACTCGGTGATGCCGTAGCCGTTGTAAACCTCGATGCCGATGCTCTCCAGAAACTCCGCCGAATCTTCATTGAGCTTTGCGCCCCCGCAGATGATCATGCGGAGCTGGCCGCCCACGGCTTCGAGAAGCTCGGCGAAGAGCTCTCGGCGTCTGTCGGTTCCCTCACGCCGCAGGGTCTCGGAGCGTCTGAGGGTCTCCTCGAAAAGCTCCTGCTTTCCGCTTCTGCGGATCTCCCGTCTGAGCTGGGAGGCCAGGGTATCGAGCATCATGGGCACCATACAGCAGCCCTCGGGCCGGAAGCGCCTGAGATTTTTTATAAAATAGCGGAGCTCATCATTGATGCAGACGCAGCTGCCGTAAAAGAGACAGCCCAGAATCGAGGTATGGAGCTCAAAGGCGTGGTTCACCGGCAGGATTGAGAAAAAGCTTGCCGGCGGCCGCAGCAGTCTGCAGGAGCCCCGCAGCGAAGCCATAATATTCCGGTTGCTGAGCAGAACGCCCTTATTGGCTCCTGTGGTGCCGGAGGTAAAGATAATCAGGCAGCCCCTCTCAATGTCAGGCTGAGGCAGAGCGGCGCTGCCCCGGATCGTCAGCAGTTTCCGTCCGCCCTCCGTCAGCTCCCGCATATCCAGAAGCTCGCAGGGAACCTCCCCGCCCGCCTCACCGCGCAGCAGAATCAGCGTTTTCAGCTCGGGACAGAGGGGCAGCAGCAAGAAGGCCTTCTGCAGGTATTTTTCCGAAACAAAGGCCACCTCCACCTCCGCCAGGCGCAGCTGCCGGCCCAGAGACTCCACACTCAGCTCCCGGTCCAGCGGAACGCACAGACCCACGCCGCTGATCACCGCCAGATAGGCGCAGATCCATTCCGCGCTGGTCTCGCCCAGAATCGCAAAGTGCGCCCCCGCCAGCCCCGCCTCCGGCAGCACGGCGCGCAGGGCATCTACCCGCTCCGCCAGCTCCGCAAAGCTCAGGGAGCGCTCTTCTCCGTTATATTCCAGCTGCCGATAGGCCGTTTTCTCTCCGTAGCTCCGCTTTGCGTGGAGCAGAACCTCATACACGGTCCGGAGGCCTTCCAGCTCGTCGCTCGGCAGCAAAAATTTCTCTGCGTTCATATGTCCCTCTTCAAAATCTTAATCGCAATTGCGATCTGCGGATTTCAGTATATCCTCTCCCCGGGCTGATTTCAATCTTAAATAGTTCTGAATTTTTCAAAGAAAATTGAAAAAAAGCAACAAATCCAGACAGTTTTTCTCTCTCTTCACTTCCCCTATGCGGGAGAATGTGCTATAGTGAGCACCAAAGCGACTGATTTTTACGGAGGTAGTCCCCATGCCGGAAAACAAAATCAAAGACATCACCATCGTCAGCCTCTCCAGCGGCATCCTGGGCGAGAGCTTTGTGCGCCACGAGGTAGACATCGGCGTGAAGCGGCTGGAAGCGCTGGGTGCGAGGGTGCGCTTCTCCCGGCACGCCCTCTCGGGTCTGGACTACATCGAAAAGCACCCGGAGGCAAGAGCCGAGGATCTGCTGGAGGCCTTCCGCAGCGACACGGACATGATTCTCTGCGCCGCGGGCGGGGACGATACCTACCGGCTGCTGCCCTGTCTCTTTGACCATGACGAGCTGAAGAGCGTCATAACGAACAAGGTTTTTTTAGGCTTTTCCGACACCACCGCCAACCATCTGATGCTCCACAAGCTGGGTCTGCCCACCTTCTACGGTCAGGCCTTTCTGCCGGATGTGTGTGAGCTGGGGCCGGAGATGCTGCCCTATTCCCGCCGCTTCTTCGAGGAGCTCATCCGCAGTGGCACCGTCTCCCGCATTACCCCCAGTGAGCTCTGGTACGATGTCCGGGAGGACTACTCCCCCGCTGCCGTGGGCACGGAGACGCCCTCCCACAAAAACGGCGGCTTCGAGCTGCTGCAGGGTGCTCCCCGCTTCGAGGGGAAAATCCTCGGCGGCTGCATTGACACGCTCTATGACCTTTTCAACAACGATCGCTACGCCGACAGCGTGGAGCTCTGCACCCGCTACTCTCTCTTCCCCGAATCTGACGACTGGCGGGGCAGGATTCTTCTGCTGGAGACCAGCGAGGAGAAGCCCACCCCCGCGCTCTACCGCAGACAGCTTACGGCGCTGAAGAACACCGGCATTTTCTCCGTCATCAGCGGCATCCTCATGGGAAAGAGCGAGGGCGAGATGTATTTCGAGGAATACAAGACCATCCTCCGGGAGGTCGTCAACGATCCCTCCCTGCCCATCCTCGCCAATCTCAGCGTGGGGCACGCACTGCCCCGCTGCATCATCCCCTTCGGCGTTCATGCGGTGGCAGACGCGGAGAAGCAGGAAATCGTTTTTGACCCGGCATAATCAGGAGGCAGGAAAATGAACCGCTATGAAGTAACCATCGAGTGCATGACCCCCTGCGGGGGCAGCAAATATGCCAGACGGGAGATTCTTGAGATCGAAGCCGAGTCTCCCCTTGCCTATGTGGAGCAGAACCGGCAGTACCCCATCCTCGAAATTCTCGAAGAGGGCAACGGCGAGGTCACCATCCTCACAGGCAACGCCGTGGGCTACAAGACCCGCTACTACTTTTCTCTCTGAGGGAGTCAATGCGCGAAAGGAGCACCCATGAGCGAGCCCGCCCGTTTCCACCTACCCGGCCTTTTTGAGTTCTACGAGCTCTACAGCGCCTTTCTCCCCCTCTACCGCTCCCACCGGGACTGGTTTTACGATTGGTGCGACCTCGCCTCCCTCTACGGCGCCCCGGCGGACTGCATCTGGGGCGGCGGCAGAGTGAGCAGCGCCCAACGGGACCCCCGGGAGGTGCTGGCGCTGACGGAGGAATACGGTCTCTCCGCCCGGCTGACCTTCAGCAACTCCCTGCTGCGGCCAGAGCATCTGAGCGACCGCCGCTGCAACGGGCTCTGCGCCCTCTTCGAGGCGCGGGGAGCGGGGAAAAACGGCGTGATCCTCCACTCGGAGCTGCTGCTGAGCTATCTCCGGGAGCGCTATCCGGGGCTGTATTTCGTTTCCTCCACCACCAAGGTGCTCACGGACTTCTCCGCCCTGGAGCGGGAATGTGCAAGGCCGGAGTTTTCCTATGTGGTGCCGGACTTCCGGCTGAACAGAGCCTTTGACCGGCTTTCCGCTCTGCCTCAGAGCAGCAAGGACAAGCTGGAGTTCCTCTGCAACGAGTGCTGCGATTTCGGCTGCCGGGACAGACGGCGCTGCTACGAAAGCGTGAGCCGCAAGAATCTGGGCGAGGACTGCCCCGACCATGTGTGCCGCGCCCCCCGCGGCTCCGAGGGCTACCGCTTCTCCCGGGCCATGGAGAACCCGGGCTTCATCGGCATCGCGGATATCCGCGAGCGCTACCTGCCCCTGGGCTTCACCAACTTCAAGCTCGAGGGCCGTACCCTGGGCAGCGCCCTGATTCTGGAATTTCTGCTCTACTACTTAACAAAGCCCGAATACCGGCTCCGCGTCCGGGAGGAAATCTATCTGGACGCCATGCTGGACCTGTTCTGAAGTGGGAATTGGGGACGGTTCTCAATTCCCACTTTGGGAAACGAGAACCGTCCCCAATTCCCACTTTTAAGGAGGAAACGCCATGCAGCTGGGCAAAATTCACCATGTTGCCGTCATCGGCAGCGACTATGAAAAATCGAAGCACTTCTATGTGGAGCTTCTGGGCTTCAAGCTGCTCCGCGAAACCGTCCGAAGCGAGCAGAACGACATTCTGCTCCACCTGTCCCTGGGCGATACGATGCTGGAGCTCTTTATCAAGCCCGACTGCCCTCCGCGCCCCAGCTATCCGGAGGCCTACGGGCTGCGGCATCTGGCCTTTGAGGTGGACTCCGTGGAGGAGACTGTCCGGGAGCTGAACGCCCTCTGTATTGCCACCGAGCCCATCCGCACCGACCCCATCAGCGGCGGAAAGTTCACCTTCTTCTCCGACCCCGACGGCCTGCCGCTGGAGCTCCACGAATAACTTTCAAATGTAAAGCTGCGTATGCAGTGAGAAAGGATAATCCCATGTGCACAGCCTTTATCCACCGCGGGAATGATCTCATCTGCGGCTACAGTCTGGATCTGGATCCGGCTGTGTGGAACTACAGCATTGTCAGAAAGAAAGACCTCTTCTCCGTGGCCATCCGAATCGGCTCCACCACCTACTATACCCACGGGGTCAACGCCGACGGCCACTTCGGCAACCTGCCCTACATGAACGGCACGGACACAGGCCGCCGGGGTGTGGGGCCGGGGCGCTACCGCATTGACCTGCTGGTTGACCGCTATCTCCGGGGCAGGCTCTCCTATACCGAGGTGCTGGACATTGCAAACAGCAAGTCCGTCATCAGCGGGGCGGGCGGCTCCTTCCATTCCCTCATCGGCGACGGCGAGGGGCATATGCTGCTCATCGAGCCCTCCTACGGGGTGCGGGAAATGCGCGGGGACTACGCCTGCGTCTCCAATTTCCCCGTGATTCCCACGCTGCCCGACTATTCCAACCCCTTCTATGGCAAGGAGCGCTATGACGCTGCCGTGGGCATCCTCGCTGCCGCCGGGGCGGACTTTGATGTCGCCCAAGGCAGGGAGCTGCTGAGAGCCGTCCGGCAGGAGGGGCAGTGGGGCACCCGATTGTCCTTTGTCTACTCCCGCAACGAAAACGCCATGAGCTACTGGCTCAACGGCGACTTTGCGCAGGGAGAACGGTGGCAGCTGGGCTGAAAAAGTATTTTACATTTCAGCGTTTTTCCGCTATACTGTTTGCTAACTTCCATCAGGAGTCCGATTATGGGAAAGCTCAAATCCATACTCTCACAGGCCGTCGTCAAGGCCATCAAGCTCAGCGCCTATGTGCGCAGAGACGGGGCTCTGGCCACCTATCAGCGGGTCACGACCCAGCGCTCCAGGGACCTGCCCTTTGCGGAGATCGCCCGCACACCCCTCTATACGGAAGCTGAGCTGGCGCAGCAGCGTCAGGCCGTCTTCCCCCGGGACATCTGCGTGAGCCTCCTTCTGCCCGTCCGCCATGCCGACGAGGAGCAGCTGCGGCAGACCATCGAATCCGTGCTCGCTCAGAGCTACGGGAACTGGGAGCTCTGCATCTGCGCAGACCGCTGCCCCGAGGTTTCCGACAGCCGCATCCGCTTTTGTCAAAGCGCTGCCGAAACCTGTGCCGAGCGCACCAACGAGTGCTTTGCCCTCTCTCAGGGCAGCTACATTGCCCTTTTAGGCGAGGGGGACATCCTCCACCCCGCCGCGCTCCACGAGATCGTCAGGGCCGTCTGCGACACCGATGCCGAGCTGCTCTACACCGACGAGGCGCCCTTTACCTCCGTCCCCGCCGATGCCGACGAGGCATACTTCAAGAGCGCCTGCGCCCCCGACTCCCTGCTGAGCACCGACTACATGGGCAATCTCACCGTCTGCGCCCGCTCCCTCTTCGAGAGCGTGGGCGGTCTTCGCAGCGGCTATGAGGGTGCTGCCCTCTACGACTTCCGCCTCCGTACCGCCGACAAAGCCGGGTGCATCGCCCAGTTGCCGGAGCTGCTCTACTACCGCCGAAAGGGTCTGCCCCGGAGCGACAGCGAGGTCGAGCGGCGGGCAGTGGCCGATTTTCTCACCTCCAAGGGCTGTCGTGCCACGGTTACAGCGCTCAGCGAGGAGCCCCATATCCGCCGCATTGCCTATGCGCCGGAGTCTGAGCCCCTGATTTCCATTCTCATCCCCAACTACGAGCACCGGGATGTGCTGAAAACCTGCATCGACTCCATCTACGGGAAATCCACCTACCGGAACTTTGAAATCGTCATCGTGGAGAACAACAGCCGTTCTCCCGAGATTTTCGCCTATTACGAGGAGCTGCAGGCCGCCCGCGAAAATCTGCGGGTGGTCATCTGGGACAAGCCCTTCAACTACAGCGCCGTCAACAACTACGGTGCCCGGTTCTGCCGGGGCGAATACCTGCTCCTGCTCAACAACGATACCGAGGTCATCACCCCCGCGTGGCTGGAGGAAATGCTCATGTTCGCCCAGCGAGCGGATGTGGGCGTGGTGGGTGCCAAGCTCCTCTACCCCGACGGCAGGGTGCAGCACGGCGGTGTGCTGCTGGGTGCGTGGGGTCTGGCCGACCACTACTTC
The DNA here is from genome assembly GCA_002315975.1 of Clostridiales bacterium UBA1728. GTDB lineage: Bacteria > Bacillota > Clostridia > Oscillospirales > Oscillospiraceae > Apopatocola. The sequence goes on along the minus strand of DCIK01000027.1, from coordinate 7,431 downwards.
ATCGGCGAAGAGGACGCGGGCGGCTACATGAACCGCCTCCGCTATGTGCAGGATATTTCCGCCGTCACCGGAGCCTGTCTCCTGATGCGCCGCTCCCTCTTTGAGAGTCTGGGCGGGCTGGACGAGGAGCTGACCGTCTGCTTTAACGATGTGGATCTCTGCCTCAAGGCGAGGGAGGCGGGCTATCAGGTGGTCTGGACGCCCTTTGCAAGGCTTTATCACCATGAATCTCTCTCCCGCAGCAGCGATGAGACCATCGAGAAGCGGGGTCGGCTCAATAAGGAAATCTTCGCCGTCCGGGATCGCTGGGGCAGCGTACTGAGCGCCGGAGACGCCTCCTTTAACCCCAACTTCAAGCTGAAAACTCCCTTTGCCTATAAATCCGAGCTGCTGCCCTATCCCGCCCGCTGTGTGCGGAAGGAGGGCGGGCTGCTGCCGGAAAGGAGAAAGCCGTGAAGGTATCCGTCATCATCCCCACCCTGAACGCGGCGGGCTGCATTCTCCCGCTGTTGGAGCGGCTGCGCTCCCAGACCGTCAGCGCCGAGATTCTCATTATAGACTCCTCCTCCGACGACGGCACGACTGCGCTGCTCCATAAGGAGGAGGGCATCACGGTTCTCTCCATCCCCCGCAGCAGCTTTGACCACGGGGGCACCAGGGATATGGCTCTGCGCAGAAGCAGCGGAGACTTCGTCCTCTTTCTCACGCAGGATGCCCTGCCCGTGAGCAACGACTATATAGAAAAGCTCCTTGCCCCCTTTGAAAACAGCTCCGTGGCCGCCGTCTGCGGGCGGCAAGCGGCCTATCCGCAGCACCCGGAGTCCGAGCGGCTGACCCGGGAGTTCAACTACCCCGGCGTGAGCCGGGTCTGGAGCAGAGACGACATTCCCCGCTACGGAGTAAAGGCCTATTTCTTCTCGGATGTGTGCTCGGCTTACCGCCGCAGCGCCTACGAGGCTGTGGGCGGCTTTGACCGTCCCCTCGCCACCAACGAGGATATGCTAATGGCCTCAAAGCTCATCCACGCGGGCTACTCCCTCGCCTACTGCGCCGAGGCCGCCGTGTACCACTCCCACGCCTTTACCCTCAGGCAGGACTACACCCGCTCCGCCCTCTCGGCGAGGGTCATGGAGCAGTACAAAGACCGTCTTCCCGGAGCCGACAGCGATGCCGAGGGCTTCCGCATGGTCTTCTTCGTGCTGGGGCGGCTGCTGAAAAAGCTGCGTCTGGGTCAGTGCTTCAGCTTCGGCATCCATGTGGTGGCCCGCTTTCTGGGCAGCCGCAAGGGAAAAAAGCAGGGAAAGACGCCGCAATAAAGACTACCATTTATCATCCGAATATGCTTGGAGGAAGCGCCATGCAAACACTACTCGACCTGTTCCGCAAAATGGAGAGCGAATACGCGCCCCGCATTGCCCTCAACTGGCTGGAGGATGAGGACGAGCTTGTTCATTCCAAAAGCTACGCCGATTTCTGCGAGGATATACGCCGCTGCGTGAGCTATCTCCGGCAGGAGCTGGAATCCCTTGACGGCAGCACCCACATCGCCCTGCTGGCTCGCTCCAGCTATGACTATGTGGTCATGGACTTCGCCATTCTCCTCAGCGGTGCCGTTTCCGTCCCCCTGAACTATGAGAAATCCCCTGAGGAGCTTCGTTATGAGCTCTCCCACGCGGATGTGGCTGTGCTCGTCCACGACGGCAACTATGAGGAGCGGGAGGGCTCTCTCTCCACGATCTTCACGGGACGGCTGCTGGGCATCGGCGACTACCATCCCTGCGCTCCCGCAGACGCGCTCCCTGACGCGCTCGACCCCAACGCGCTGGCCATGATCCTCTACACCTCCGGCACCACCGGGCGCAGCAAGGGCGTGATGCACTCCCACGCCTCCATCATGTCTGCCGCGCTGAACAATGTGGGCGCAAACCTCCCCGTCCGTGCTCTGCTGGGCAAAAAGCCGGGGGAGACCGTCTCCGAGCTGTCGGTGGCACCGTTCTACCATGTGTGCAGCCACGACCGCATCTTCGGGCACATGGTGCAGGGCGACCCCATCAATGTCTGCACCGACTCCCTGCTCTTCTCCCGGGCCATGGTGGAGATGGACAGCCAGTACCTGCTGGCCTTCCCCGTCATCTACGAGCTGCTGTGCCGCTATGTGCGCAGCGGCAAAACCGAACGGCTGGGCGCTCTGCGTGTTCTCGCCTCCTGCGGTGCACCCATCAATCCCGACATTATGAGCCATCTGGCCGACAGGCACTTCGGCTTCGCCAACGGCTACGGTCTCACCGAGACCTTCGGCAGCGGCTGCCAGAACTACAGCTTTGACATCAGCCGCATCGAGTCCATCGGTCCCGTGCAGCCCCATATGGAGCACCGCATTCTGGAGAGCGGCGAGCTGCTGCTCCGGGGCGGCAGCCTGATGATGGGCTACTACAACGACCCCCAGTCCACCGCCGAGGTCATCGACGGCGACGGCTGGTTCCACACCGGCGATCTGGTCCGGCAGGACGAGGAGGGCTATCTCTACATCACAGGCCGCTGCAAAAACCTCATCATCCTCTCCAGCGGCGAGAACATCAACCCCGAGGAGCTGGAGGCTCTGCTCATCCGCTGCGAGGACATCGAAGAGGCTCTGGTAAAGGAGAAAGACAAAAAGCTCTGCGCTGTCATCTTCTGTCAGGAGGACAGGCAGGATGCCGTCCGGGGCTTCATCACCGCCATGAACCGCAATCTCCCCCGCTACAAGCAGGTGAACCTTGTGGAGTTCTCCCCCAATCCTCTGCCCCGCACCTCCAACGGCAAGCTCAGAAGAAGCTGAAAAGCGTAAAACCGCTGTCCCGGTTTCGGGACAGCGGTTTTTACGTTTTCAGATTCTCGCATCAGATATTGATGCCCTTTTCCTCCAGCTTGTTCTTGGCGAAGGTGATCACCTTGCCGCCGATCCAGATGCACAGGCAGCGGGCGAGAAACAGGCAAAGGGTACCGAGTCTGGGCTCAATGGTAACGCCGCGTTTCTCGATGAGGAATACAAAGTAGGCCCAGGGTGCGGCAAAGGCCTCGATGGTGTGGAGGCAGAGCCACATAAGGGAGTTGTGTCCCACAGCCTCAAAGAAGCCCACGACGAAGTTATACCTTCTGTTCAGGTGGGTGAAGATATAGACCGAGCCGAAGCCGGCTATGTAGTCGGTGAAGCCGCGGATGGGCTTGAGATAGTAGAGTTTTTCCAGATCGTCCAGCTTATGAAGGACGAGACCCAGCACCACAAGGCCCCAGAACCAGAAGGGAAGCTTCTTCTCCAGCACAGCGTGCTTCTGCAGCATATAGCCCATAAACACGCCGGGGAATGCGATAAAGAGGCGGTTGAGCACAAAGGGTACCGGCTCCAGATAATCGTAATAGGGGATGCCGAAGCATAGCGCCAAGGCAATGATGGCGGTCTTCTTCTCACCCAGATGCTTCAGCGATGCATTCAGCAGAATCCACGCCTCCGCCATGGAAACGAGGAACCAGATGGGGCCGCAGGTGCCCACATCAAAGCCGAAGTAGGTGGCGGGGGGCATCTGCACCAGCACAAAGCCCGCCAGATACGCCAGTCCTCTGCTCAGAAGCTGCGAAATCGTCCGGTTTGCAAAGGAGTAAACGAAAAGCATTGCCAGCATGGAGCCTATGGAGCTCAGCAGGTAGGGGCGGAGAAAGCTCCTGCGGATCTGCTTGAACAGCTTGGGGAAGGGGCGAACCCGCAGACCGTAGCCGGCGGCGATGAAAAAGCCCACAAACAGGGCAAAGCCGCTGATAACCACGCCCTTCTCTTCGGAGAAGACCAGCCAGCTGTGGTAGCGAATGACCAGGAGAATCGTGACTCCCTTGAGCATATCAAACATACCCAGCGAGGTGACCGGTCTCAGCTCTTTCTTTTCCATGAAAACTCCTTACAGCTTGGAGGCGACGTAACGGACAATATCACCCACGCTCACAAAGCCGCGCAGCTCTCTCTCGGGAATGGCAATCTTATAGGCCTTCTTGAGCTCCGCCACCACGGAAAACACGTCCATGGAGGTGAGACCCAGATCGTTCATCAGGTTGGCGTCCATGGAGATAAGCTCCTCCTCCACATCGCTCTCATCCATCATAATATCCTTGACTTTATCAAAAATCTTATCCATTCTTCTATTTCCTTTCGTAGAGCCGCAGCTATGCGTACCCCGTAATATATCATACTCTGTTCCATGCGTCAATCTCAAACTTCTTTTTCCCCGTTCCGCCTGTAAATTCCGTGCTTTTTCATTGCTTTTCATGCAAAAACATGATAATATAAATTAGAATAATATTGGAAAGGCATCAGACTCATGTCCGACTGGTTTGCACGCAAATTTCATATTGCCTCCTCCCTTTACCAAAGCTACGGTCTGCGGGGACTGCTCATCGGCATGGTGAACTACTGCAGCGGCTACGAGTCCTTTCAGGGTCTCCCGGTGCCCGGCAGCGGCGATGTGCCCCATAAGAAGTCCGATCCTCCCCGGCAAATGCCCCTGCGCTGCATTCTTCCGGCTACGCTGAGAGATGGTGTCTGGTTCGCGCCGGAGGCCGAGGCCGTCACCGAGGACTGCATCACCGAGCTGCGCCTGTGTGAAAACGGCATCAATCCCGCTCCCGCCGTGGCAAAAGGGAAGCTGCTGCTGCTGAGTCACGAGCTCTCCCGCACCGGTGCCCCCGGGGTGCTGCTGGAGGCGGCAAAGCTCCTCTGCGAGGCGGGCTACCATCTGGCCGTGGCCGCGCCCTATGCCGAAGGGCCCCAGCCCACCGCCCTTGTGGGCGAGTTTACGGCTCTGGGCATCCCCGTATATCTGGACCGCAGTCTGATCTTTGGCCGCTGGGGGGACTATATGCCCGTGAGCGACCACGCCTCTCCCTTCTTCGATACCCTATGCGAAAAGTATGATGCCGTTCTCTGCAACTCCTTTGCCACCCACAATATCGTCAAAGACCTCAACGGCGGCAGCAAAAGCGTGATCTGGTGGCTCCACGAGGGCAGCGAGACCTATAAGGACGGTCACACCGCTCTCTTCCCCCTGCCGCTGAAGGACAATATTCAGGTCTACTGCGTGGGGCGCTATGCCCAGAAAATGCTGGAGGACTTCAGGCTCAGCATTCCCACCCGTTCCCTGCTCTACGGCATTGTGGACAGAGCTCCCCTGCATCCCCTCCGCTCTCACGAAAAGGTTCGCTTCGTCATCTGCGGCTCCATCGACCCCAGAAAGAACCAGCTCACCATGGTACGCGCCATCGAAAAGCTCTCTCCCGCGCTGCGGGAGAAGGCGGAGTTTCTCTTCGTGGGCGGCTACAGCGACGAAGGCTATTATAATAAAGTGGTAAAGGCCGCCGAAAATCTGCCCTGCGTCCGCTTTCCGGGCACCATGCCCAACGCGGAGGTGCTGGAGCTCTATGCCGCCTCCGACTGCGTGGCGCTCTCCTCCATCGACGACCCCATGCCCGTGGTGCTCACCGAGGGCATGATGCTCCGGCGGATCATCCTATGCTCCGAGCGTACCGGCACCGCCCTCTATCTCCGGGAGGGCGTCAGCGGCTTTATCTTCAATCCCGCCAATGTGGACGAGCTCAGCGGGAAGATACAATACATCATCGAAAATGCCCACTCCCCCGCCCTGCAGGCCATGGGCGAGGCGGCGCGGAAAATCTACGAGGAGCAGTTCACCCCGGAGGTTTTCCGCCGGAATCTCCTTGCCGCCGTGGAGGAGGCTCTTTCACGCACAAACGGGAAAAACGAAGCATGAGCGGAAAAGAACTGATTATTCAGGCCATCGGCTTTTTAGGGACAGTGCTCTTTTTCCTGTCCTACCAGTTTCGGGACAACCGCAGCCTCTTTCGGGTGCAGCTGCTGTCCTATCTCTGCTACACGGTGCACCTGCTCTGTCTGGGCGCTCTCACCGGGGGCATCAGCTATCTCATCAATCTGCTGCGCTCCTGCTGTCTGAGCAGCAACAGTTCCTTCCTCCGCAGCCGGAAAATGTGCGCTCTGCTCTGCTTCGCGCAGCTTTGCGCCCTGGCCACCACCTGGGACGGTGCTCTCTCCATCCTGCCCGTGGCCGCCAACATCGCCTCCACCCTGGGCGGCTATACCCACAATCCCCGGAAAATCCGTCTGGCGGGTATGCTTATCAACTCGCCTCTGTGGATCGTCTACGATCTGGCCGTGGGCTCCTGGGCAGGGGTGCTGGATGAGCTGGTCAGCGAGGTGTCCATGCTCCTCTCCATCCTCCGCTACGGCTGGAAAAATCTTGACCGAGAGGAAGAGTGACTCAAACGTTTACAAGGAGCTGCCCTTCATGAATTCCTATACCTTTACCACCGTCCGTCAGCGTCCGGAGCTGAAAGATACCGCCGCCGCATGGTTCCACAGCAAATGGCGCGTGCCCGAGGAGGCCTACGCCGAATGTATGGATGCCTGCATCCGCGGCGAGAGCAGCTACGACTGGTATCTCTGCCTCTGTGAGGGCGAGATCGTGGGCGGTCTGGGTCTCATCGACAATGACTTCCATGAGCGCGATGACCTGCGCCCCAATGTCTGCGCCGTCTATACCGAGGAAGCGCACCGCTGCCGGGGCATCGCCGGGAAGCTGCTGCACCGCTGCGTGGAGGACTGCCGGGAAAAGGGCATCTCCCCTCTCTATCTCCTCACCGACCACACGAGCTTCTATGAGCGCTACGGCTGGGAATTCTACTGCACCGTCAAGTGCGAGGGCGGCGAGGAAAGCCGCCTGTATATTCACCGATAAGGAGTAGCCATGCCCATCATCGAAACACCCCGTCTGCTGCTGCGTCCCTTCCGAAAGGAGGATGCCGCAGATGTGTTTGCCTATCTTGAAAACCCGGAGATGCACTGCTTTCTCGATATGCGTCTCCCCTCCCTTGCCGCTGCCGAGGCGGAAATGGAGCGCCGCGCAGCCGAGGAGCTCTACCTGGCCGTGGAGCTGAAGGAGACCGGTCGGGTCATCGGCGAGTTCTTCGCCCACGCCGAGGGCACCGACCCCGCCGCCGAGGTGAAGGACACCTGGTCTCCCTGCTGGATGCTCCGCCCCGACTGCAAGGGGCAGGGCTACGGCTTTGAGGCGGCAAAAGCCTTTCTGGATTATCTTTTCAGAGAGTGCAGCGCCCGGAGAGTCTATATGTACACCGAGGAGTATAATACAGCCTGCCGGAAGCTCTGCGAAAAGCTGGGGGCAAGACAGGAGGGCTGCTTTGTGGAGTTCGTATCCTTCGTCAACGACGAGGCAGGAAATCCCATCTATGAAACCACCCTCCAGTACGCAATTCTGCGAAAGGAGTGGCAATTCTGAGTCACCGGGGACAGGTTCCCTGACTCACTTTCCGCACCGCCAATCAATGAGTCAAGGAACCTGTCCCCGTGACTCA
>DCIK01000006.1 GCA_002315975.1 Clostridiales bacterium UBA1728 | reverse complement strand
TTGAACTACTGTCCTTAAGAACACCGGGCATTCCGGATGGTTTTTTTATTGCATTGGACAAGCGTCAGGCTCTTGCGGCAGCCTCGCGCTCGGCATTTTCCTTGGCGTAGCGGGCAGCCTCTTCGTCGGTGAGCTTGTAGCCGATCATGATGACAACGGCGGAGAGCACCAGCGTCACGGCGGGAACCAGCTGCCAGATCATCATGTAGCGGTTCATGTTGGAGAAGTAAGCGGCGGTGCCGGCGGCCTTGTCGGGGGCGTTGTAGCCGGCCCAGGCCAGACCGTAGCCGACCAGAGAGCCGCCCAGAGCCATGGAAATCTTGGTGGGCCAGTTCATGACGGTAACGGCCATGGTACGGTTGTCGATGCCGGTGGTGGCGTAGCCATACTCGCCGCAGTCCAGCCAGTAGATGGTCATGTAGATGCTGTAGAGGTTCATGGAGGCGGTGCCCAGGCACTGAGCGGCAATGACAACGGCCAGATTGGGAGTGCCGTCAGCCTTCAGGGCGAAGCAGTAGGTGAAGGCCAGAACGCCTGCACGCAGCAGCCAGGAGGCCACCAGAGCGCGCTTCTTGCCCAGCTTCTTGGCGATGGCGGGAGCCACGAGGGTGGCCAGGAAGGAGGCGATGGAGCGGGAGGTCAGAACGATGGTGTAGGAGGAGAAGATGCCGGTGCAGCGGAAGAAGTAGGTGGTCACGCCGGAAGAAACCTGGTTGCCGATACCGGAGATGGTGAAGGCCAGGAAGAGGATGAGCATCTGCTTGTTGTTGCCGATGGAGGCGACCATCTGCTTGAAGGTGGGAGAGGCCTTGCGCTTGGAGCCGGGGGCAGAGGGAGGATCCAGGGGGGTAGCGCCCTTGATGAAGGCAACGTTGCAGACCACGTAGCAGAGACCGAAGATAACGGCAACGATGAAGTAGCCGGCGGACTCGCTGCCGGTGACCTTCTGCACGAACTGCACGCAGGGCAGGGTGATGGCAGAGGAGATGATGGAGGTGGCAGCGCGGAGCTGAGCCTGACGGGCGGTGATCTTCTTACGCACTTCCTGATCGGCACCGGCCATCTTGGGGATCATGGCGGCGCGGGCAGTGGCATTGAAGTTCATGGAGGAGTGGAACATGATGTAGAACACGCACACAACCACCAGACGGGCGGTGGGGCTGGAGATGAAGGAGGTGGTGTCCAGCATCTGGACGCTGTTGCCGAAGAACACGGTGACGGTCAGGAGACGGAGCCAGCTGAGGTACTTGCCGTGCTTCATATTGACCTTCTCAATGATGATGCCGGCGAAGAGGGCGACCACGAAGTCAAAGCTCTTGGCGATGAGCATGGCGGTGCCGATGGCCACGGGGGAGATGTGCAGGTAGTCGGTCATGAACAGGGTCAGGTACAGAGTGGGCACCTGCATGGCCATGGACTGGAAGCTGTTGGTCAGCGCAAAGAGGTTGATGAGGCCGTTACTGGCCTTCAGAGGCTCCTGCCTGACAGGGGTGGTGTTTTCCATTGTTAGGATTTCCTTTCTCATTTTTCCCTTGTATCATGCGCAACAGGCATGACAACAGCGAACAGTATAGTACACATACCGAACTATGACAATCCGCAATCCGCACCGGATTTTCATAGTTTGTTCATACATTATGTAGTCAGCTTGCGGACAGTTTCTAAAAAATTGTATGAAATCGATCGGGTTCGAGCCCTTCCGCACATTGACCTTTTCGGGGAAAAAGAGTATAATATCTCCTACCAAATGCAACGAAGGAAAGGTACCATGGTAACAAAACACCTTTATAAAAAATTCTGCGCTATTGTGCTTGTGTTGTGTACATTTGTACTGTGCTCTATTAACGCGGCGGCTGTTTCGCAGTACGACATTGATCAGCTCCAGCTCCGGCGCAATGCCCTTGCGGAGCAGGCCGCCGAGCAGGCCGCATTGATGGAAAAGCTCTCCGAGGAGTCGGCGCTTTTCGCGGTGCGCAAGCTGGCGCTGGACCAGTGCATCATTACCAACCGGCAGGAGATTTCCCTCCTCAACGAGCAGATCAGGCTCTATAACGAGATGCTCAGCGAGAAGAGCACCGAGCTCAACGAGGCTATTTACGCCGAGGAAAAGCAGACCCGGCAGCTCAAGACCCGTATGCGCGCCATGGAGGAGACCACCGACATGAGCTACATCAGCGTCCTGCTGGAGAGCGCCAGCCTTTCGGAGCTGCTGGGCCGCATCGCCGACATCTCCGATATTACCCGCTACGATAAAGAGCTACAGGAGAGCTACCGTCTCGCCCGGGAGAACCGCGCTGAGATTGCCGAGGAGTACACGCTTCTTTTAGAGCAGCAGCATGGCATCCAGTCGGAGCTCTCTGCCAAGCAGGACTATCTGGACGAGCAGATTGCCGCCGCCCAGGCGCTGATGGAAAGTCTCAGCGAGGACAGCGCCAATGCCGAGGCGGAGTATGCCGCCATTGATGCGGCGCTGAACGAAACGGACGCGGAGATCCAGAGCATGATCGTGGCTCTGCAGGCCCAGTATGCCGCCCAACGCACTGCCGGCGGTACGACCACCTCCGGCGTTTCCGCCTCCACGGGTACGGGCGTGGTCTCCACGGGCGATCTGATCTGGCCGCTGCCCTCCAGCAGTCTGGTCACCTCCCAGTACGGCAACCGCGCCCAGCCCACCGCCGGCGCCAGCACCAACCATCAGGGTCTGGACATAAACGCCAATGAGGGCGATTCCGTGGTTTCCGCTGCCGGCGGCACGGTCATCAGCGCCGGCAATCTGGGCGGCTATGGCAACTGCGTGATCGTGGATCACGGCAACGGCGTCCAGACGGTCTACGCCCACTTATCCTCTGTGGATGTGAGCGTAGGTCAGACCGTGTCTCAGGGTGAGCAGCTGGGCGGTGCAGGTTCCACCGGCGTATCCACCGGCAACCACCTCCATTACGAGGTCCGCACCAACGGCACCACCACCGACCCCACCCAGTATTATTCTGATTACTCCGTCTGGGGCGGATAATAATTCGACAGGTACGGCTTTGCCGTACCTGTCGAGCGACTCACGCTTATCGCGGCGGCGAAGCCGCCTTGATCGGCGTGAGGACAGCGGCTATTGCCGCTGTCTCAGGGTATTTACAAACGGGCGAAGCCCGTTTGTAAATGATTGAAATCAACGAGGCTGTCAATTTCTGACAGCCTCCTTGCGCGCAATGCAGTAAGGAGGCAGCCCGTGGGAAAATCGAATCTTTGGACGGCGGGAACCCTCCTCTCCCGGGGCTGGAGCCGAGAGCTTATGCGGGAGCTGCTGCCTAAGCCCCAGTACCGCCATTTCTCCGGCCGCAGCACCAAATGCTGGGAGAAGGAGACCGTGCTGGCGGCGGAGAAGAACGAGAAGTTCACCGCCGTGGCCGAGAAAAACCGTCAGGAGCGGGCCGAGGAGCTCAAGAGCAAAAAGGCCGTATCCGCCCAGTGGCAGCAGCAGCTGGACGAGGCAGCGGCGTTTCTGCAGGCGGCATGGACATCCCAGACCCTGCCCGAGGATTCCGTGGGCAGACTGGCGGGCTATTACCATGAGGGCATCCTCTCCCTGCTTCCCTCCGTTCCCTCCAATCAGGGGCGGAGCGCAGGTCAGGCCATCAGCTACCTGAGCGCCTTTCTGGCGCTGGATCAGGAGCGGGCCGGGGAAAACATCCCCGCGACTTTGCGCCGTCTGGGCGCTGCCCTTGTGTGGGCGGCGCAGAACGGCTATGAGCGGAAAGTGAACGAGTTCCGGGAGAAATACGCCTCGGTGCTCTGTGCCGTGGCCGAGCGAACCCTCCGCGCCTTCACTTTCGCCCAGCCGGAGGCCAAGGCCGACAAAATGCTGGAGACGGAGGGCTTCCCTGCCCGGGAGCTGATGAACCATCCTCTCAGCTGGATCTATTCCGTGTTCTATGTGCCCAAGGCCATCCGCACCGACCTTTCCATGCTCATCGCCCTGAACCCCAAGGATGAGTACCCGGAGGCGCGGCAGATGGCGCGGCACTTCATCCTGCACATCGGCGGCACCAACACCGGCAAGACCTACGCGGGCTTTCAGCGGCTCATGCAGGTGGACAGCGGTGTGTATCTGGCGCCCCTGCGTCTCCTGGCGCTGGAGGCACAGGAGACCCTGCTGGACGCCCATGTGCTCTGCTCCCTGACCACCGGCGAGGAGGAGGACTGGGAGGAGGGCGACACCCATGTGGCCGCCACCTGCGAAAAGCTGGACATGAAACGCTACTGGGATGTGGCCGTCATCGACGAGTGTCAGATGATTGCCGACAGGGAGCGGGGCTACGCCTGGAGCCGCGCCATTCTGGGCGTGTTGGCTCCTGAAATTCACCTCTGCGCCGCACCGGAGGCGGAAAACATCCTCCTGCGGCTCATCACCGCCTGTGGGGACAGCTATGAGATCATCCACCACGAGCGCAAGGCCCCGCTGGTCTGTATGCGGCATACGGTAGACTATACACAGGTGGAGCCGGGAGACGCGCTCATCACCTTTTCCAAAATCGGCGTGCTCTCCATTGCCGAGGATCTGCGCTCCCACGGCAAAAAGCCCGCCATTATCTACGGCGCGCTGCCCTATGCCACCCGCCGCAAGCAGATGGAGGGCTTCTTAGAAGGGCAGAGCCGCTATGTGGTGTCCACCGATGCCATCGGCATGGGGCTGAATCTGCCCATCCGCCGCATCATCTTCACCGAGACCCGGAAGTTCGACGGGCACGAGGTTCGGGACCTGACCGCCGCCGAGATCAAGCAGATTGCCGGTCGGGCAGGCCGCTACGGTATGTACGACAAGGGCTACGTGGGTGCCACCGACGACCTGGAGCTCATCCGCGCCGGACTGGAGGAGGCCGTACCGCCCATACAGCAGGCGGTGGTGGGCTTCTCCGAGCTGGTGCTGCAGGTGGACTTCGATCTGCTGCAGGTGCTGGAGGAGTGGAACCGTCTGCCCACCGTGGAGCCCTATGTGAAGCTGGACATCTCCCGCTATATCAAGGTCATTTCCAGGCTTCGGGAGGACGGCTTTACTCTGGGCCGGGAGCTGGAGCTGCGAGCCGCCAACATCCCCTTTGACGAAACCGATCCGGAGCTGCAGAAGCTCTTCAACGCCTTTCTCACCACCTGGGCGCGGCAGGAAAATCCCGAGCAGCCCCGGCTCCCCGAGCGCAACGCCGGCAGCTATACTCTCCCCGAGCTGGAGGGGCACTGCCGGAAGTTAGATTTGTACTTCTCCTTCGCCAAGGCCTTCGGCACCGAGGTGGACGAGGAGGCTCTCCACGAGGAGCGGGAGCAGGTGGCCGACTGGATCAACCAGATTCTGCTGCACAACCTGCGGAATAATATCCGCTTCTGCGCCCAGTGCGGCGCGGCGCTGCCCCTGCACTACAAGGGCCGCCTCTGCCAGAGCTGCTTCCGCAAGACCGCCAAGGGCTTCAGCTACGGCGGGAAAAGGCGCTGACGCGCCTTCGTACCACAAAGAAACGGAGAACTCTCGGCTCCCCTGTTCCCGCAGGGAATGGGGTTCTGTAAGACCCTCAATCGGGAGACTATCGCCCTTGGCTCCCCTGTTCCCGCAGGGAATGGGGGAGCTGGCAGCGGCTCCGCCGCTGACTGAGGGGGGGAAAACGGAGAAAGCCCCCTCAGTCGCCTGCGGCGACAGCTCCCCCATCGGCTGCGCCGACAGGGGAGCCGAGAGGCTGCACCGCCCCAACCGATGCGAGGGCACGCCAATAGAGCGTGCCTCAGGGTATTATGAAGTGGGCAAAGCTCCCTTCATAATGATTGTATTTTTTCGCGCCCTTTGGCGCGAACTCTGCGAGGCAGGAGAACACATGAAACTCACTTCCCTCTGTTATTTAGAGCGGGACGGGCAGTATCTCATGCTCCACCGCACCAAAAAGGAAAACGACATCAACCGCGACAAATGGCTGGGCGTGGGCGGCAAGTTCGAGCGGGACGAAAGCCCCGAGGACTGTATGCGCCGGGAGATTTTCGAGGAAACCGGCTTTACCGCCACGGCGTGGCGCTATCGGGGACTGGTGACCTTTGTATCTGACTGCGCCGAGACCGAGTATATGCACCTCTTCACCGTTACCGACTGGACGGGAAAGCAGCAGGAGTGCAGTGAGGGCGAGCTGGCGTGGATTGCGAAGCAGCGCCTCCGGGAGCTTACGCTGTGGGAGGGCGACAGAATCTTCCTGCAGCTTCTGGAGGACGATGCCCCCTTCTTTTCCCTGAAGCTCACCTACAGCGGCGATACGCTTACGAGCGCCGTGCTCAACGGAGAAAAGCTATGACCAATTACCGCCTTACCCTCGCCTATGAGGGTACCCGCTACCGGGGCTGGCAGCGGCAGGGCAACACATCCGGCTCCATCGAGGAGAAGGTCGGCAGCACCCTCTCCCGCATCCTCGGCGAGGATATCGAGCTCCACGGCAGCGGGAGGACGGACGCGGGGGTTCATGCCCGCGCACAGCAGGCCTCCTTCAAAACCGCCTCGGAGATGAGCGCGGAGGAAATTCTCTCTGCTCTCCGGCAGTATCTCCCTGAGGACATCGGGGCGCTGTCGCTACAGGAGGCCGATATGCGTTTTCACGCCCGACTCAGCGCCAAAGAAAAAACCTATGTCTACCGCATCTGGAACAGCGAAACCCCCTGCGTTTTCCGGCGCCGCTGGGTCTGGGTGCTGCCGGATCGGCTGGACATCGCCGCCATGGAGAGCGCCGCCGCCCAGCTCTGCGGGAAGCATGACTTCAGCTCCTTCCGAACCGGGAAGAGCAATAAGAGCGCAGTCCGCACCGTCACCGCCATCGAGCTTGAGCGCCGGGACAAGGAGCTGTGGCTCCGCTTCACCGGCGACGGCTTCCTGTACAACATGGTGCGCATCCTCACCGGCACACTGGTGGAGGTGGGACAGGGCAAACGCAGCGCAGGGAGCATGGGCGCGATTTTAGAGGCAAAAAACCGCACCGCCGCCGGCATCACCGCCCCACCCCAGGGGCTGACACTGTGGGAAGTGCGATATTGAAACCCGCCATAAGCCCCCGCTGGGGTTGTAATCATATAGTCATATTGTGAAAGAGAGAGGAAATACTATGGAACTGATCCGCGAGTACAACAGCATTGCTCTGGCCACCGGCGGACTGATGGCCATCTACGGCCTGTACATGGTCAGCACGGCGGGCAAGAACAGGGAAAAGCGCGTAAAGGGTTATATTGAAGCAGTCATGGGCGTCATCGTCTTTGCGGTGGCGTTGCTGGTAAAGTAAAGGGGTAAGGGTAAAATGAAAAACAAGCGTATCCTCACGGTGCAGGACATCTCCTGCGTAGGTCAGTGCTCCCTGACGGTGGCGCTGCCCATCCTCTCCGCCTGCGGCATCGAGACGGCCATTCTGCCCTCCGCGGTGCTCTCTACCCACACCGCCGGCTTCACGGGCTTCACCGTCCGGGACCTGAGCGGCGATATGCCCGCCATTGCCGCCCACTGGTGCCGGGAGGGCATCGCCTTCGACTGCATCTATACCGGCTATCTGGGCAGCAGCGAGCAGGTGGACTATGTGCTCTCTCTCTTTGAAAAGAACCTTCTCCCTGGCGGCACCCGAGTGGTTGACCCCGCCATGGGCGACGGAGGCAGGCTCTATCCCGCCTTCGATCTGCAGTATGTGGAGGCCATGAAGCGGCTGGTGGCCGCCGCCGATGTGACCCTGCCCAACATCACCGAGGCCGCATTCCTCACGGGCATGGAGTATAAGGAGCAGTACGACGAGACCTATGTCCGCGCTCTCTGCGAGGCCCTCTGCGCCATGGGTGCCGGCAGCGTGGTGCTCACCGGCGTGGGCTACGAGCCGGGCAAAACCGGCGTGGCGGTCTACGAAAAGGGCGAGCTGCAGTATTACTGCCATGAAAAAATCGCCAAGGGCAGCCACGGCACCGGCGACATCTACGCCAGCGCCTTCGTGGGGGCGTGGCTCCGGGGCAAGGACAAGCTCAGCGCCGCTGCCATTGCCGCCGACTATGTGGTGGAGTGCATCGCAGCCACCCAGGACGACCCCGACCACTGGTACGGTGTGAAGTTCGAGCCCGAGCTGGGCAAGCTCATGGCCAGACTGTAAGATTTTTCCTTCCCGGCTCCCCTGTTGCGAAGCAATGGGGGCGCTGACACCGGTGCGCACACCGGTGTCTGAGGGGGAAGACAGGAGAAGCTGAAATGATGGAGAACGATTTGGAGCTGCTGCGCTCCTTCCTGCGCGGCGGCAGCGTATATCTCCCGGCGGCAGCGGAGGCTGCGGCAAAGCTTTACAAGGCCGGGAAGCTCAGTGAGGAGACCCAGCTCTCCCTCCTTGCCCGGCTCCGACCCATGGAGAGCAAGCCCTATCTCTGGGGCGGCAATGTGTGGCCGTTCTTCTCCTACTATTTCGAGGGAGACAAGCCCTGCGAGGCCGTCTGTGCCGAACTGCTGCACCTGCGAGAGGTGGCGCAGAGCCAGATCAACGGCAAATTCCACGCCGGACTCTCCGGCAACCCCGCCATAAACCTGCTGGATGCCATGGACGAGTGCCGGTGGATGGAGTGAAAACGAGATGAAAGCCAAAGCTTTAGCTGCCCTGAAATCCTTCTATCATTATCTGAAACGCTCTCCTCTTTCTCCGGTGCTGAAGCGCATCTATGAGTTTCTTGTCCTTTGCGAGTACCGCCTTTGCTGCATGGTCTGGCGGCTTCGGGCTGAAAAAGAAACTGCGGAAGCAAAGCGCAGCGTGGTCGAAAACATTACCTTCATCTATAAATCCTTTGAGCGGCAGGGAATGGCCAAACGACTTTACCGCAGTATTCAGCGCTATTATCCGGGGGCGAGGGTCATCATCTGCGATGATAGCAGGGAGCCCCTGAAGATGGACGGCCCGCAGATCATCTACCTCCCCTTCAACAGCGGACTGGGAGCCGGAATGAAGGCTCTGCTGGCAGCGGTTGAAACGCCCTACACCATGCGCATGGATGACGACGAACTATTAACGCCCCTGAGCGCCATATCGGAGCAGCTTGCCTTTCTGCGCCTGCATGAGAACGTGGATCTCTGCGGCGTTCAGGCCATGCCCTGCAGAATCACAAAGCCGGAGCTGCTTGCAAAGGAGTACAGCCGCTTTACCATGTCCGGCACGGGACGAAAGCCTATCGTTCCGCTGGGGACAAGAATGGATGAGCGGCATATCGTTATGGGAAAGGTGGCCAATGTTTTCCTGGCCCGGACAGACAGCCTGCGGAAGCTGGGCTATGATGAGAATATCCGCATGATCGATCATCACGAGTTTTTCTTTCGGGCTATGGGCGTTCTCACCTGTGTGACGGATGAAAAGGCCTTTGTCTTTCACTATCATAACCGCTTTGACAGCCACTACGCCCAATACCGCGGCGACACCAAAGGCGATTCGGCATATATCCGCATGAAGCACGCCGCAAAAAAGTATAACTAATACGAATCCCTGATAAGAAGACAAAGATTGTCTGTTTTTCTATCAGGGGTTAGCATAAGAATACCCACCGGAAAAGGAAAGCCTTCTCTTTTCCGGTGGGTATTTTTATGGTTCCGGTTTGCGGGAATTATTTCTTTCCCAGGTAGCTCATTAACAGCTCCTGCAGCAGCTCGTCCCGATCCAGACGGGCGATGAGGGAACGGGCGTTTTTATAGTTGGTGATGTAGGTGGGGTCTTCGGAAAGGATATAGCCCACGATCTGGTTGATGGGATTATAGCCTTTTTCTACCAGTGAGTTGTAGACAGAGGACAGAATCTCGTGAATCTGGGTGCTGTTGTCTACTGCGTCGAATTTCTTGGTTGCATCAGCCATGGGGTGTCCCTCCTTGTTTTGATTTCGGCTTAAAAGAAGTATAACATATTCTTCTTTCTTTCGCAAGTCTTAATTGACGAAAATCAGCGGATAACGGCGCCTAACTTTTCCTTCAGACCGGAGAGGATGGTGTTCATGACCTCCTCGGCGTGCTCGGCGGTGAGGCTGCCCTCATCGGAGCGGAGATTCAGGGAGAAGGCCACGGACTTCTTGCCCTCGGCAATGCCCTTGCCGGTGTAGATGTCGAAGAGCTCCACCTTCCGCAGGGTCTCGCCGCCGTAGAGGCGGATGCAGTCGGCAAGCTCGCCCACGGTGGTCTCGCTGTCGCAAAGCAGCGCCAGATCACGGGTGACGGCGGGGAAGCGGGGCAGGGGAGCGTAGACGGGATCGCCGGCGCGATGGGCGAGCATTTCGGGTATTTTCAGCTCGGCAGCGTAGAGCTCGGTGTCGGCGCCGAAGGCGGCAGCCACCTCAGGATGCACCTGACCGATGGTGCCCAGGCAGTCCTCACCCACCCACACGCCGGCGCAGCGGCCGGGATGGAAGGAGGGATTGCTCCTGTCGGCCTGATAGCGGACATTCCGGATGCGCAGGGACTTGAGCATGGCCTCCACATCGCCCTTGAGGGTGAAGAAGCTCACGCCCTCGCCGTAGATGCCCAGCGTGAGGCGCTTGACCTCGTCGGCCAGACCGTTGTCCTTGGGCCGGTAGACCTTGGCGAACTCATAGAGCTTCACATTGCGGTTGCCCTTGTTGTAGTTGCCGCAGAGAATCTCCAGCAGAGAGCCCAGCGCCACACGGCGCATGATGGAGCGGTCCTCGCCCAGAGGATTGAGTATCTTCAGGGAGCTGCGCAGCTCGCTGTCGGCGCTGATGCGCAGCTTGTCGTACATGACGGGGCTGGTGAAGGAGTAGGTGATGATTTCGTCGTAGCCCAGAGCGCGGCAGAGATTGCCGGCCTCGCGCTCAAACCCGGCCTCGGTGCTGTAGCCGCCCACGGAGCTGCCGCCGCCGTAGAGGGTGTCGGGGATGGCGTTGTAGCCGTGGAAGCGGGCCACCTCCTCGGCGATGTCGGCGGTGCCCTCCACATCGCTGCGCCAGGAAGGAACCAGAATGTCGTAGCCGTTGAGCTCAAAGCCCAGAGGCTTGAGAATTTCGCGCATCTCGCTCTCGGGAATGTCGGTGCCCAGCAGGGCGTTGATGCGCTCGCTCTCCAGCGTCACATGGCGCTCTTCGAAGGCCTTGGGCACCACATCGATGATGCCGTCCACCACCTCGCCGCAGCCCAGGAGCTCCACCAGCTCGCAGGCGCGCTGCACGGCCTTCATGGTGTTCATGGGATCCAGACCCTTCTCATAGCGGGAGGAGGCATCGGTGCGCATATTCAGGGCAAGGGCGGTGCGGCGCACGGAGGTGCCGTCGAAGTTGGCGCTCTCAAAGAGCACCATGGCGGTGTCGCCCACGATTTCGCTGTTGGCACCGCCCATAACGCCGGCCACGCACACGGGCTTGTGCTCGTCGCAGATGCAGAGCATACTGGGAGTGATGGCGCGCTCATTGCCGTCGAGGGTGGTGATGCTCTCGCCCTCCTTCGCCAGACGGACAACGATCTTTCCGCCCTCCACGCAGGAGAAGTCAAAGGCGTGCATGGGCTGGCCGTACTCCAGCATCACATAGTTGGTGATGTCCACGATGTTATTGATGGGACGCACACCGCTGTTGCGGAGCCGCTCGCGCATCCACGCGGGAGAGGGAGCAATCTTCACGTTCTTCACCAGCCGGGCGGTGTAGCGGGGGCAGAGAGCGGGATCGTCGATCTGCACGCTGGCCAGCTCGTGAATGTCGCCGCCGCAGCCCTTCACCTCAGGGGTGTGGAGCTTAAGCTCGCTGCCGAAGGTGGCGGCAGCCTCCCGGGCCAGACCGATGACGCTCAGGCAGTCGGGACGGTTGGGGGTGATTTCAAACTCGACCACATGGTCGTCGGCACCGATGATGCTGCGGATGTCCGTGCCGGGGGTCACATCGCCCTCCTGCAGGATCCAGATGCCGTCCTCGATGGCGTAGGCATAGTCGTGAAGGGTCAGACCCAGCTCCTTGAGAGAGCAGAGCATACCCTCGCTCTTCACGCCCCGGAGCTCGCCGGTGCGAATCTCCTTGCCGTCAGGCAGGAGGGAACCGTCGGTGGCCACGGGCACCAGATCGCCCACGCTGACATTCTGGGCACCGGTGACGATCTGCAGGGGAGTCTCACCGCCTGCGTCAATGGAGCAGACCCACATATGGTCGCTGTTTTCATGGCGGACGATGGAGAGCACCCTGCCCACCACGATGCCGTGCATGGTCTCGGACAGATCCTCCGTGACCTCTACCTTGGAGCCGGAGAGGGTCATGGCCTCGGCGAACTCCCGGTCACCCACCGTAACGGTGGTGTATTCATTGAGCCATTTTCTGGATAATTGCATATCTCAAATTCTCCTTGTATATTGTTCAGTGGAAAGACCCCTCCACCGCTTCACGGTTCCCCTCCCCTTTCAGGGGAGGCTTTTTCCTTGGCTCCCCTGAAAGGGGAGCTGCCGCCGCAGCGGCTGAGGGGTCTGTGCGTGCGTTTCAATCGAAGCGCGAAGCGCATTATTCGAACTGCTCGAGGAATCTCACATCGTTCTCGAAAATCAGCCGCAGGTCGCTGATGTTGTAGCGGCGCATGGCCAGTCGCTCCAGACCCATGCCGAAGGCCCAGCCGGAGTATTCGTTGGGGTCGATGCCGCAGCCCTGCAGCACCTTGGGGTGCACCATGCCCGCACCGAGAATCTCGATCCAGCCTTCGCCCTTGCAGACCCGGCAGCCCTTGCCGCCGCACTCGTGGCACTGCACGTCCATCTCGCAGCTGGGCTCGGTGAAGGGGAAGTGATGGGGACGGAAGCGGGTAACGGTCTTCTCGCCGTAGAGGGAGCGCACCAGCATATTGAGAGTGCCCTTCAGGTCGGCCATGGTCACGCCCTTGTCCACCACAAGACCCTCGATCTGGTGGAACATGGGGGAGTGGGTGGCGTCCACCTCGTCCTTGCGGTACACGCGGCCGGGAATGATTACGCGCAGGGGCACGCCCAAGTCCTCCATGGCGTGAATCTGCATACCGCTGGTCTGGGTGCGCAGCAGGTTGATGCTGTCCTCGTCGAAATAGAAGGTATCCGTCCACTCTCGGGCGGGGTGATTGTCGGGGGTGTTGAGACGGGTGAAGTTGTAGTCGGCGCGTTCCACCTCGGGGCCGTCGAGCACCTTGAAGCCCATGGACACGAAGATGTCCTCGATCTCGTGCAGCACCTGATTCATGGGGTGCTCCACACCGATGCTGCGCACCTCGCCGGGGACGGTCACATCCACGGTCTCGGCGGCCAGCTTCAGCTCCTGCAGTCTGGCGGCCAGAGCGGTCTTGCGGCTCTCCAGCTCCTGCTCCAGCTCGCTGCGAACCTCGTTGGCCAGCGCACCGATGACGGGACGCTCCTCGGCGCTGAGGGAACGCATATCCTTCATCAGCGCGGTGAGCTCGCCCTTTTTGCCCAGATAGCGAACCCGCAGAGCCTCCAGCGCGTCCATATCCAGCGCCTCGTCAATGAGTGCGCGGGACGCGTTCCGCAAAGCCTCTAATTTTTCCTTCATGGTTTTTCCTCCTGCGTTGTATGTGTAAAAATTAAATTGATAAACCTTATTGCCTTCCCCTCCGGGGAAGGGGGACCGCTTGCGGTGGAAGAGGCACAGGTTTCCGCAACGAAGAAAACAAAAAATCGCCCTCCATCCCTCGCATCAGGGACGAAAGGCAAACTTCCGCGGTACCACCCGAATTCGGACAAGCTGTCCGCACTCTTTTCGCGCTAACGGGCGAAACCCGCCGGGGATTGGCCGGAGCTCACGGGCGAACCAAACGACACCGCACCTGCCGGATGCTCTCAGCCGCTGACATCCGTTCTCTGGGGCAGGGGTATTTCGCTATTTTCCCGATCCACGCATATTACCCATCTTTTATACCACAAACAACTCGCTCATGCAAGAAAAACTTGCATGAAAAATTGACGAATAATCCCCAAGGGGCTATAATATCCTTTGCCATGTACCACAGTATCATCGGAGGTGCCCATGGCGATCATCATCCTTGCCCTTTCCCTGCTGCTCGGCGGCTGCGCTTCCCGTACGGAGACGCGGCTTTATGAAAATCAGCGCGAGCTGTCGGATTCTGTCCTGTCCTTCTCTGCCCATGTGCTTTCCGAGGGCGACGGGCAGCTCTGGGAGTTTTCCGCTGCCGTGGAGGCCGCCGGAGAGGAGGGGAGCATGAGCCTGACCGCTCCCTCACTTTTGCAGGGGGTTCGCCTCCGCTGGGGCAGTGAGAGCACACTGGAGTATGAGGATGTGGTTATGGCGCTGCCGGAGCTGAACGGGGAGGGGCTGTCGCCCGCCTCGGTGCTGCCGCTGTTCTGCGAGGTGCTGCAGCGGGGCTACCTGCTGCGCTACCGGCAGGATCGGGAGGGCATCACGGCCTTCTTTGGCTTAGATCACGAAAACGAGCTGGCCGTCCGCTATGACACGGCGCTCACCCCACAGGTTCTCGAATACTATGTGGGCGGAGAGCGGCGGATGTGGGCGGAGATTTCTGACTTTACGATAGAAAAGAGACAGAGATGAACGAAAAGACAAAGCGTACCTGGGCGGAGGTTTCTCTCTCCGCGCTGGAGCGGAATGTGGCGGCCATCCGTGCCGTCCTGCCTAAAGAGACCCGCTTTTTGGGCGTGGTCAAGGCCGATGCCTACGGCCACGGCGCCGTGGAGATTTCCCGGCGACTGGAAAAATTCGGGGCGGCCTATCTGGCCGTGGCCAGCGTGGACGAGGGGCTGGAGCTCCGTCAGGCGGGGATTTCTGCCCCCATCCTCATTCTGGGTGCCACCGCCGGGGAATATGCCCCGATTCTCGCCGAGAACGAGCTGACGCAGGAGGTGGAGAGCCTGGAGAAGGCCAAAGCCCTCTCCGCCGCACTCAAGCCCGGTCAGAGGCTGAAAATTCACCTGAAGCTGGACACGGGCATGGGACGGCTGGGCTTCCGCGCTGCCGATGCTGTCTCTCTCCGGGAGGCTGCCGAGGCTGCCGTGCAGCCGGGGCTGGTCTGCGAGGGCTGCTTTACCCACTTCGCCCTGTCGGATATGGACGGCGGCGAGGATTATACCCGCGCTCAGCACGAGCTCTTCGTCCGGGGCTGTGATACCGTCGAGAGGCTCAGCGGCGTGCAGATTGCCATCCGCCACTGCTGCAATTCCGGCGGCGTACTCAGCTACCGGGAGTATGCTCACGACATGGTGCGCCCCGGTCTGCTGACCTACGGGCTCTACCCCGATGCGGAAAGGGGCGGCATCGAGCTGCGGGGCGTTATGAGCCTCTACAGCCGCATCAGTGCCGTCACCCACCACAGGGCGGGCGATGCCATCAGCTACGGCGGATTGTGGGTGGCGCAGCGGGACACCACCCTGGCCGTGGTGCCCATCGGTTATGCCGACGGCCTCCACCGCACCCTGTCCGGGAAGCTGGAAATGCTCATCCACGGTGTGCGCTGCAGGCAGGTGGGGCGCATCTGCATGGATATGTGCATGGTGGATGTGACCGATGTGGAGGGCGTGGAAGCCGGGGATGTGGCCACGGTCTTCTCCCCCGAAAAGCCCATCGAGGAGCTGGCGGCGCAGGCCGGCACTATCTCCTACGAGCTCCTCTGCGCCGTCAGCCCCCGGGTGCCGAGAGTCTATGTCGAATGAGATGAAGTGGTTTACCACGATGTACGATAGCCCAATGGCTCCCTCTGTGAGGGAGCTGCCCCAGTGCGCACACTGGGGCTGAGGGAGAGAGGAACTTTTGAGGCGTTTCGTAGACGATCCCTCCCTCAGTCTCGCTGCGCGAGCCAGCTCCCTCATCTGAGGGAGCCGAGAAGGAGCCTTGTACTACTTCCGTAGCCTCGGCAGGTATAAAAAATCACTCTTCGAGGGAAGCTATGACTACACGCCCTACATAGAATGGCTGGGGCGAGCAAGCTTTATCGGAGAGTGAATTTTTATGAATACAGTCAAACGGGGAGACATCTATTACGCGGACCTGAGCCCGGTGGTGGGCAGCGAGCAGGGGGGACTGCGCCCGGTGCTCATCGTGCAGAACGACACCGGCAACCGCCACAGTCCCACGGTTATTGCGGCGGCCATCACCTCCCAGACGGGCAAGGCACGGCTGCCCACTCACATCGAGCTGGAGGGGCCCACCTGCGGTCTGCGCTGCAACAGCGTAATCCTGCTGGAGCAGATTCGCACTCTGGACAAATCCCGCCTCCGGGAGCACATGGGCAAGCTGCCCGATGCGCTCATGGGCCGCGTGGACGATGCCATCGCCGTCAGCTTCGGCTTAGGGGTCAGGTAATTTCTCCTTTATTCCCTGCGTATTAGTCAATTGTAAAAGCACTCATCAGAATTATTTTCTTAGCCTCGCAGAGTTTGCGAGCCGCAGCTCGCAAAATAATTCTATTATTTTCGGGCGAGCTTTGCCCACCCGAAAATACCCTGAGGCGCACTCTATTGGTGCGCCCTCGCATCGACCAAGGCGGCTTCGCCGCCGCGATCAATGCGAGTGTCTTTTCTCGATTGTAAAACGCAGTTTTACAATCGACTATCTCGGCGTATACTTGCGGGGGGTGATTTTTTGGACTATCCGATTTATATTCATCATAAGGACGCCGGGACGCTACGGGTGGAGCAGCAGGGGCTCTATACCCGCTTCTCCGCCCGCTTTCCCGATCCGGGAGAGCTGATCCGGCTCTGCGTTTTCGGCGAGGGCAGGTCGGCCCTGCTGGGGGTGGCCATGCCCGAGGGCGGCGAGCTGGTGCTGGAGCGGAGCTTTTCCCGGGCGGCACTGCGGGATTTTCCCACTGACATCGAATACGCTGCCCCGGCGGGTGAGACTCTGCCGGAGCCGGAGCCGGAGAGCGCAGCGGAGCCCACGCTGAACATGGAGCCCCACACAGAGCCTACCGCAGAGCCGGAGCTGATCTGGTACAGCCGCGCCGACGGCAGTCTGACTACCCTCTGGCAGGGGCACAGCTATGTGGCGGTGCCGCTGGAGCTATGCAGCGCCGAGCGGGAGAGTATGCTGGAGCAGCGCCGCATTGAGGGGCGGGAATATGCGGTATTCGAGGGACGAAGTGTCGAGTGAGACTTGAACCGGCGGGGGAAATGTGCTAAAATCTCAGCATGGAAATGCATGAGCTTTGGCCTTCGGGCCCTTTATACGGGGGCGAGAGCATCCAGACCGATGCTCTCTGCCTCGCCCATTTCGCCCGCGTCCCCAAGGGGGGACTCTGCGCCGACTTAGGCAGCGGCTGCGGCATACTGCCCCTGCTGCTGCTCTGGGAGCGGCGCGATCTCCGCATGAACGCCGTGGAGCTGCGCCCTGCAGCCGCGGAGACAGCTGGGAAAAATATGGAGCGCAACGGTTTAAGCGAGCGCTGCAGCGTCTATACGGGAGATATGCGCGAAGCCCTGCCGGAGCGGGGACGCTATGATCTGGTCATCAGCAACCCGCCCTACTTTCCTGCCGATCCCGCCCGGGGAGAGGGGGAGCGCAAGACCATGCGGCAGGAGAGCATGAGCCTGCCGGAGCTCTGCGCTCTGGCGGCCTCGCTGCTGAAAAACGGCGGGCGCTTCACCCTCTGCTACAGCGCTGCCCGCTTTGCTGAGCTGACGCTGGCGCTGGAGGGCGCGGGACTGCGCGTCAAGCGCCTGCGCTGCGTGCAGCACTCCGCCCGCCATGCGCCCTCGCTCATCCTCTGCGAGAGCCGCAAAAACGCCGGCGCCGGTCTCATCTGGGAGCCGCCTCTGCTGCTGCACGAGGAGAGCGGAGAAGAGAGCGGGGAATACAAAGCCCTCTGCCACTGGGGCTGAAACAGCCCCACAACGACAACATTCTACATCAACTGGAGATATACATATGAGCGGAACACTCTATCTGGTGGGCACGCCCATCGGCAATCTGGGGGACTTTTCCCCCCGCGCCAGAGAGATACTGGAGACGGTGGACTTCATCGCCGCCGAGGACACCCGGGTGACCCTGAAGCTGCTGAACCACTTCGAAATCCGAAAGCCCCTGCTGAGCTACTACGAGCACAACAAGCTGGAGAGCGCCGCCACCATCATTCCCCGGCTGCTGGGCGGCGAGAGCTGCGCGCTGGTGACGGACGCGGGTATGCCCGCCATCTCCGACCCCGGCGAGGATCTGGTGCGCCAGTGCGCCGAGGCGGGTATCCCCATCGCCTCCGTGCCCGGCCCCAGCGCGGTGGTCACGGCGCTGGCCATGTCCGGTCTGCCTACCCAGCGCTTCACCATGGAGGGCTTCTTGGCGGTGTCCGGCAAGACCCGCCGGGAGCACTTGGAGGAGCTGCGGGACGAAAAGCGCACCATGGTGCTCTATGAGGCCCCCCACAAGCTGACGGATACCCTCAAGGATCTGCTGAACACGCTGGGAGACCGGGACATCGCCCTCTGCCGGGAGCTGACCAAGCTCCACGAGGAGGTCTGGCGCACCACACTCTCCCGGGCGGTGGAAAAGTACAGCGCGGAGAAGCCCCGGGGCGAGTTCGTGCTGGTGATCCGGGGCGCTCCGAAGCAGGAGGGCGCACGGATGACGCTGGAGCAGGCGCTGACGCTGGTGGAGCGCTACCGCAGCGAGGGCAAGAGCCTCAAGGAAGCCTGCCGCCTGGCCGCCGCCGACAGCGGCCAGAGCAAAAACGACCTCTACCACGCCGCCCTGCTGTAAATGACACAAATGGGGACGGTTCTCAAAAGTGTCATCTGACACATCCGAGAACCGTCCCCAAATGTGTCATTTTGGAGGGGATTTCCATTGGCCTTTTCCTCTGCCGGGGCAGATAAAAGCAAAGCGCAGACCGACGGTCTGCGCTTTCATTATATGGATGTCCTGCGGCGGTTCAGAGCCCACAGCCCCAGACAAACGCCATAGGCGCCCAGCAGGAGCAGCGGCATCATGATCAGGCCGCTTTTGAGACCGCCTGCGGCAAAGCCGTACCAGTCGTAGCGCGCCGGCACCTGCCCGTCTACGGCGTGGAGGATGCAGTTGAGCCCGTAAAATACGGAGTAGGCCGCCACCGAAGCGATTCCTGCCAGCGTTCCCCACCAGCCGATGCAGCGGCTGCGCTCATACTTCAGGAAAACATAAAGGCTCAGAAGCGGGTTGATCAGGTGCATAAAAAGATTGCCGTTGCTGAACATGGACCACCAGCCGCCGGAGGCCGTGGGAGCCAGAAAGAATACGGTCACCAGCATGGTCAGCGTCACGCCCACCACGCCCGCGAGCTTCAGCACATAGAGGGCGGGAGGAATCTCAGTCATTTTCCCGTTGAGCACAGAGCGCTGGGCCCGGGCCATGAGCACGGCGGAAACGCCTAAAAGAATATTGGAATCAATGGTGTAGTAGCGGAAAATTTCCACGCCGCCGGAGGTCAGCGGGGCGGTGCTGCCGAAATGGATGCCGGAAAACATCCAGCTCACGGCAAAGAATACCAGCGCCGCATTGAGGACATTGAGTCTGAAGGCCCTGTGCAAAGTACGGTTTTTCGTCATGGCTGCCTCCTGCAATCGTGGGATTTTCGTTCATTTTATCATGATTATACAGGCGTGTCAATGTCAGAGCGGCAGTTGTCTGCCTTACGCGTATACGATCAGCAGACCTGTCATGGTGCCGATGAGAGCCATGGCACCGGGCGCCTTGCTCTTCCAGATCAGAAAGCTCTCGGGGAAGAGCTCGCCGAAGACCACATAGAGCATGGCGCCGCCGGCAAAGCTCAGCGCCAGCGACAGCCACACCGGGGAGATCAGACCCAGAGAATAGCCGATGAGAGCGCCGATGATGGTGGGCGCACCGCTCAGGGCGGTGATGCCGATGGCCTTCCATTTGCTCATGCCGCCGGAGATCAGGGGCACAGACACGGCCATGCCCTCGGGAATATTGTGCAGGGCGATGATCACGGCAATCACAAAGCCGGAGCCGCCGGTGATGCTGCCGGGGTCGCCTGCGTAGGTGGCACCGATGACCATGCCCTCAGGCATATTGTGCAGGGCAATGGCCGTGGCCATCACCAGTCCGGCCACAAAAAGACCCTGATTCTGGCGCTTCTCGCGGTTAGTGCGCTTATGCATATTAAAATGGTCGGCGTGAATCAGCTCGTCCAGATCGTCGGCGGTCTGGGGGTGAGAGCTGTCAATGTGCTGCAGCTCCGGGTTGGTGACTTTGTCGATCCAGCGGTTGAGCACATAAACCAGCACAAAGCCCAGCACCACGCCGCCGATGACAAACCACACCGAGAAGGGTTCGGAAGCCCCCTCCGGCTGAAAAGCCTCGGGAATCAGATCAAAGCACACCACGGCCATCATCACGCCCCCGGCAAAGGCCAGCAGCAGACTGATGACCTTGGAGGAGTCCCGCCGCAGTACCGCGCCGATATAGCCGCCCAGACCCGTGCCGCCCACGCCCGCAATGGCGGTGATGACCACAATCCAGCCCAGAATCCCCATTTTTTTGCGCTCCTTCCGCTTTTTTCTACGCCCATTATAGTTAGCATATGCTAACTTGTCAAGAGAAAAAAGAAGGGCGGGTTATTTTTCTTTTTTTCGGGCATACTGACGGTAATTCAACGAAAGGGGAAGAGCACATGAACTATAACTATGCCACGCTCAGCGCTGCCGAGCTCAACGAGCTGAACGCGCTGCAGGACAAGCTCTGCAAGGGCGGCAAGAAGATCGTCCTGCTGGCGGTCAACTGCTGATGCAAAAACCGGGAAAGCGTTGGCTTTCCCGGTTTTCCCCTCATCGGAAAACTCCGTTTTCCGATGAGGGGGATGCTCGCGTTCCATCGCGGAGGAGCTGCCTCCTTGTTCGACGCGAGGGCGCGTCAATAGTACGCGCCTCAGGGTGATTTTCAGCGGGCAAAGCTCGCTGAAAATGATTGACTTTTTTGCGTCTGCGGACGCAAACTCTGCGAGGCGAGAAGGGGCACTTCGTTCGGTTTTACGAAAGCTTACAAAAACCGGGAAAGCAAAACAGCTTTCCCGGTTTTTGTGGGGTTACGAATAATTTTGAGGAGAGAAGAAAGAGAAAGGGATAATGGAAGAAAATCAGTTCAGGGGACAGGATGATTTTTACATCCCGCCTGGAAGTGAGTTCAGTATACAGGAAAGCAAAAGGTATGTCCAATACCGCTTTTGTATTTTGTTATTACATTTTATATCTGGAAATAGGCGGTTACACTGAACGCACATTTTTCACTCACCAAAAGTAATAACGAAGAAACGGGGACTTCACCGGGGATGATTTTCCTGTATGTTCCGACTCCGCCCTCTTTTGCTTATTTAATAGAGGTCAATCAGCTTCTGCTGGATGCGCAGATTGACATCCATATAGTATTTCAGCTCTTCATTGGTCAGCTCCTCATCCTCCCAGGCAGCGAACTTTCTGTCCATTTCCTCCAGCTTTACGATCATTTCCGCGTATTGCAGCAGCAGACGGGCATCGGTGGGGTTGGCCTGATAGCGTTTCATGAAATCAATGTATTCGTCATAAAACTCCTCGTAGCTGTCCATGGCTGCTTTGAACTCCGTCCGCAGACCGGTTGCCGGTTCTTCCTCCGGTTCTTCCTCCGGCTCTTCAACCTCCCCCTCCGTCTCCTCCTGCACCGGCTCGCTTTTCACAGAGCGGGGCGCCTCCGTGGGCTTGGGGGTGGATACGGTGCGCGTGGATTCGGCGCGGTTGGCCTTGCGTGCGGTCTGAACACCTTCGCTCTTGCCGTAGGAATAGGCGCAGATGAGCAGAATGAGCACCAGCAGCGATTTGAAAATAAATCCGAAAAACTTTTTCATCCGGGTATTTCTCCTAACATAGTATTTTGAATGAATCGATAGTAATAGGGGCGTTTCAGGCCTTCACATTAGCCTCGCAGAGTTTGCGTCCGCAGACGCAAATAAATGAAATCATTTTCATGCGAGCTTTGCCCGCATGAAAATACCCTGAGGCGCGTACTATTGACGCGCCCTTGCATCGACCAAGGCGGCAAAGCCGCCGCGATAAATGCGAGTTACCTATCTCAATTTTAAAACAAAGTTTTAAAATTGATTCTATCAGTAGGAAGGGACCGAAGCTTCTTATTCTTCCGCAGTATTTTCCCGTTCCTCGGCTATGAGCTGGCGAATGCGCCGGTCTGAATAGCCGAATTTCCGTGCCAGCTCCCGCACGGAGGTATCTGCGCGATGCAGACGAATGTAGCTGCGTACATAGTCGCTGTTATACAGCTTCTGGGGGAAGATCACCATCTGGCCGCGAAGCAGCTCAAAAAGCCTGACAGCCGTTTCGCAGTCGATCTGTGCGGCAATTTCCGCATAGATACCGGCGAAAGCCTCCGGTTCCACCTGCCTGTTCCCTCCTTTCATTTTCCGCCCGATGACAGTCACCCCCCTGCCTTTCCCAGTATAGAGGCAGGGGGGTGTCATATCTATTTGAAGCGTTCCGTTGAAATTTTCCTTTGCGGTTTTCCGAAAAAACAACAGCCCCTTCCTTCTTCGGAAGAGGCTGTGTAAATTTCGCGAATCCGGCTCGGAGCTCTCAGGCTTCGCCGCTGAGGACGGTTTTGAGCCGGGCGCACTCGTTCTCCGTGAGGCCGAGGGAGAGCAGGTAGCTCTCGGCTGCGGCTTGCAGATCGGCGCTCTCAAGAGCGGCGGGATCGTCGGTGCCGACGACCACGGCCAGAGAGGGCAGGAAGTTGCCCTTCACGGCGGCCTTGTAGGTTTCACTTTCGGGATCGAGCTTAAAGAAGTTTATATAGGAGAGCATATAGTCGTCCTCAATCTCCCGGAAGCCGGCGCCCATGAGGGCTTCCAGCGCGATGCAGGCAACGCCGGTACGGTTCATGCCCTCGTTGCAGTGGATCATGTAGGGAGCTTCGCTCTCCAGCATGAAGCGGAAAATGGAGGCCAGACCGCTGCGGAATTCCTCGGAGCGGTAATCCACGCCCAGAGCGTAGGTCTTTACGGCGCCGCTTTCAAACAGGCTTTTGTAGTAGGGAGAGTCGTGCTCGTCCGAGCTGAAAAATTCCTCAACCTCATCGCGGGAGCTGGCCATATTGATAACGGTACGGATGCCGTAACGCTCAAAGCAATCATCGGCATAGCTGTCGCGGGCATACTTCACATAAACGGGGCTGGAGGAGCGGTAGAGGATATTCTCGCCCATGCCGGTGGTCTGCACCACTCTGAAGTTGGCAAAGGCCTCGTCGGATTCATAGTCGCTGCGCTCCATGGAGCGCTCCAGAGAGCGAACCAGATATTCATCCCGGTAGCCGTCCTTCTCCGCGAGCGTGATGGTGACCTTCAGCTCCTCCATGGTGCCGCCGTTGACGGCCCAGCTGAAGTTGCCGTTTTCGTCATTGCTCTTCACGGCAATGCCGTAGGTGCTGGCGTAGTCGCCGTGGTTAATGGCCACATTCAGCTCCTCCTTGCTGCGGCGGAGGATGTTCTGCCCGTTGTCCACGTCGGAATAGCTGGTGCCCACGGGCATCAGGTTTTCCACCCCGGCCACGGTCACGGAAACCACATCGCCGGGGACGATGCCGGTCTCGTCAAACTCTTCGGGGCTGATGGAGAGAACCAGATTGCCGTATTCGCTGAGCTCCTTTACGCCGCATTCAAAGGAGGGAAGTGCCTCCTCTGCGGGAACCTCTTCCGCCACGGGCGTCTCGCTTGCTGCGGGGGCTGCTTCAGCGGTCTTGCCGCAGGCGCTGAGCAAGAGACAAAGGGAGAGAAGCAGCGCAGTGCTGATTGAAATTTTCTTCATAAATGGTCGATCCTTTCCGGATAATTCAGTGGGGAAAGTATACTCTGTTTGTTTATGCTTGTCAAATCCTTTGCGGTGAAAAGCTGTTTGTGCAAAAGCTTAAACCCGGAAATGTTTGTCCCGTGGCGATAACTGTAGGGCTCGGCCTCCCGGACGAGCCGAAACTCATGTGATGGCGAAGCGGCGGCTCGTCCGGAGGCCGAGCCCTACGGGTTGTTGGCCTGTACCGACAAAGGGCCTGATACAGCCCAGGTTCAATTTGCTTTTTGATTACCGGTGAAAATGCGGGGCTTGACGGCACCCACCTGTCTTGCTACAATAGGAGAAAATGAACAGGAGGCAAAGAATGAGTTGGACAAAAGAGGAGATTCATGGGCTTGTGGAAAAGCAGAGAGCGTTTTTCCGCAGCAGGAAGACCCTGAACATCAGCTGGCGCAGGGAGCAGCTCCGCAGGCTGAAGCAGGCCGTTCTTGCCCATAAAGCCGAGCTGGAGGCAGCTCTGGCCGAGGATCTGGGCAAAAGCGCTGCCGAAGCCTATCTCTGCGACATAGGCCCCACCATTATGGAAATTGACGAGATTCTCGCCGGTATGGGGCGCTGGGCCCGACCGGAGACGCATTTCAGCGGCTTTGCCTGCTTTCCCAGCCTCATTACCCGGGTATACAAAATGCCCTACGGCGTAACCCTGCTCATCAGCCCCTATAATTTCCCGGTTCTGCTGACCATCGGCGTACTGGCAGCCTCCCTCTCGGCAGGCAACACCGCCATCGTGAAGACCAGCTCCAAATCTCCGGCGTGTACAAGGGTGCTGAAAGAGCTGCTGGGCTCCCTTTATCCGCCGGAATACTGTCAGCTTGTGGAGGGCGGTCATGATGTGGCAGACGCCCTGCTGGAGGAGCGGGTGGATAAAATCTTTTACACCGGCTCTCCCGCCGTGGCCAGACATGTGCTGGAGCTGGCTGCGAAGAATCTCACCCCTGTGGCGCTGGAGCTGGGCGGGGAGAGCGGCAACTGGTGCATCGTCCGCAAGGATGCCGACCTACGGGACGCCGCCAGGAAAATCGCC
This sequence comes from Clostridiales bacterium UBA1728, assembly GCA_002315975.1. Lineage (GTDB taxonomy): Bacteria > Bacillota > Clostridia > Oscillospirales > Oscillospiraceae > Apopatocola. The sequence goes on along the minus strand of DCIK01000006.1, from coordinate 39,002 downwards.
TTTTTCAAGCTCTGCAACAGCGGACAGATCTGCATTGACGTGAATCAGGTGGCCGTGGCCGAGGAGGTGGTGGAGGAGTTCCTGAGCTGCCTGAAGGCGGAATTTATCCGGCAGATCGGGGAGCAGCCCCTTCAAAACAGCGAGTATCCCCATCTCATTTCCCTTGCTGCCTATGAGCGCTGTGCTGCCGAGGCGGAGGCCTACCGGGAGCGCGTCGTCTTCGGCGGCAGGGGAGAGCGGGAAAGCCTCCGCTACGAGCCTACCGTTATCTATCCCGTGAACAGGGATGAGAGCATCGTTCAGCATGAGCTCTTCTCGCCCCTGCTGCCTGTAGTGCCCTACAAGGACGCGGAGATCGACGACCTTCTGCGTACCATTGAGGAGCGGGAGCATCCGCTGGCGCTGTATCTCTTTACCCGCAATACCCGCGCTGCAAAGAAGATTATGGCCCGGATGCAATACGGCGGCGGCTGCATCAACGAGGTCTGTATGCACATGATGGTTCGGGGCGTGCCCTTCAACGGCACCGGCCATTCGGGCATGGGAGCCTACCACGGCGTTTGGGGCTTCCGGGAGTTTACCCACCCCTCCACAGTGCTCATGGGCAGCAGCCGTTTCAATCTGTCCCTCCGGGAGCATCCCTACGCCGGGAAAGCGTGGAAGAAAAAACTGATCGAATTCTTTGAGAGATAAGGCGAAAAAGAAACTGTATCTATTTGTCATTGGACGCAGGAAAGTCCGGCGTTGTATACTCAGGATGTATACCTGCGCTGGCAGGCAAGTAATCGTTAAGGATAGATACTATGATAAAGAGAAATCAGACCCTGCTGACGCTGGGCAATGTGGTGCTTGACGGAGCCCTGATTCTGGGGGCGATGGTTCTGGCCTTCTGTTATCGCTTTTATGTGAAGGACGGCGATATCAGCATCTCCCTTAATTGGTACATTCGGATCATGATGATCGTGGTGCCGCTGCAGCTTTTGGTGTTCAGACAGTTTCATCTCTACGACAGCCAGAAAAATCTCCGCTTCCAGAAGGAACTGCTGAATATTCTGCTCTCCACAACGATCTGTCTGGGCTTCCAGCTGGGCGCACTCTACATATTCAAGGTTTTCGACTATTCCCGTCTGACCTTCCTCTATTTCTACATCATCGAAAATATCCTCCTTTGGGTCAAGCGTGTGGCGCAGCGCATCTTCCTGCGAATCATGCGTCGCTCGGGCTATTACTGCAAGCACGTGATCATCATCGGCAGCAATGTGATGGCCCGCCGTACGGCCGGTGAGCTGACGAGAAACCGGGAGCTGGGCTATGTGGTGGACGGCTACATTGCCGCAGAGCAGGATTGGACGGCTCTCCCGTATCTGGGCACGCTGGATGAGGCGGAGAGCATCCTGGAGACCGTAAACCCCGACGAGATATTCGCCTCACTCAGCGGCGAAGAGAACGAGCGCTTGGACAAGGTAATTTACCTCTGCAACAAAAACGGCATCCGCTTCTCGCTGGTGCCCTACTATTCCCAGTTCATGACCGGCGAAACCCAGGTGGACTCTCTGAACGGTATCCCTGTCATCAGCCTGCGAAAGCTGCCTCTGGACTATATCGGCAACGCCGTGATCAAGCGCATCATCGACATTATCGGCTCTTCGCTGCTCATCATCTTCACTTCCCCCATCATGCTGCTGCTGGCCATCGGCGTAAAGCTCAGCTCTCCCGGCCCCATCCTCTTCAAACAGGAGCGGGTGGGCTTTGGCCGCAAACCCTTTATGATGCTCAAGTTCCGCTCCATGCGGGTGAATACTCAGCAGACCACCGGCTGGACCACCGATAACGACCCACGCAAGACAAAATTCGGCTCTTTTATCCGCAAGTACTCTCTTGACGAGTTTCCGCAGTTTTTCAATGTGCTGCTGGGTGATATGAGTCTGGTGGGCCCCCGGCCTGAGGTTCCCTTCTACGTGAACCAGTTCAAGGAGGAGATTCCCGTGTACCTCAACCGCCAGCAGGTGCGCCCCGGCATCACCGGCTGGGCACAGATTAACGGTCTGCGGGGCGATACCTCCATCGAGGAGCGCGTCCGCTATGATTGCTGGTACATCCAGAACTGGAGTCTGTGGCTGGATGTCTCCATCCTCATCCGTACGGTCTTCGGCGGCTTCATCAACAGCGAAAAGCTGGTGACGGACGAGAAAAAGGAAAAAGCCGAAAGCAAGTGAAAAAAGCCCTGTCCTTGCGAAAGAGGCTGTAAAAATACTCCCTGTCATTGCGAACCAGTCCGCAGACTGGTGTGGCAATCCGTCTCTTTTCCTGCATTTTTGTAGAATTTCGATAGAAATACGGATTGCCACGTCGCTTCGCTCCTCGCAATGACAGGCTTTTTTTACAGCCTCTTTTACGGCAAAAACAGAGTTTTCTGACGACATAAAGAAGCGACCCGGGCTTGCCCGGGTCGCTTCTTTATGGATTTATCTGTAATTCTGCAGGGTAGGTGTGTGCACGATGCGCAGGGGCGTTTCCACGCCGGGAGCGGTGGTTACCTCATAGGTGATCTCTATGCGATCCCCGGGGTAGAGGAAAGGATAGAAGTAGGCAAGCTCCAGATCATCATACACAGTCTTGACAAGCTGTCTGCCACTGCTGCTGACAAAGTTGTCTATGGTGCCGCCGGCGGGGGCAAACAGGTAGAGCGAGCTGGCCATGGCACCCTCATAGCCGCCCACAATGTAGAGAGAGGCGGCCTTGATATCGTCCTTGGTAATCGTGTTCTCAAGCACCAGATCAATTTTGTAGGTGGTGGAGCCGTCATCGTGGGGGATCGTATCGGTGATGTTGGCATCCAGATTCAGGAACCAGCCCAGCTTGCTGGGGGCGTTCAGGTTGAAGAAGATGCCGGCCTCGGGCTTCTGGGGATCAAAGTTCAGGGCACCGGACCAGCCGGCTTCCCTGACAATGGCCTGCTCCTGCTCGTCAGCCATCCAGATCATGATGGTACGGTCGGCAACACCCTCCTGGAAGATGTTCAGGTACTGCATGATAACGTCCACGCTCATGTGGGACTTGATAAGCTCAAAGGTACCCTTGGCGGTCTCGGTCCAGTCCTGATCGGAGAGGATCACACCGTCAGTGACCATGGGATTGCCCAGATACTTGAAGTAGATGTCGTGCTGGAGAATTTTGGTGGCGTTCTCACCGGTGAGAACAAAGCCGTCGGAGAGCTCTACCTCGCCCAGAACGGCCAGGAACTTCTGAATGATCGAAGGCATCAGGGAGATGATGCCGTCGACTTTCACGGGTTCGTCGGAAAAATCCTCATATTTGGCCTCTGTGCCGGCGGCCCAGATCGATGCCACGCGCTCAAAATCGGGCATATAGCCGGTGTCGTGGGTGCGGTTCAGAGCTCTGGTGAAAAGCGTAAATTCCTGATCGGTAATATTGGCGGATTTGGGGGTGTTGGTCTGGAATGTGTCGTAGGCAGTGTAGAACTCGCCGAACAAAACAATGTGATCCACAATGAACAGAGGGCCAACCGCACCGGGGAAACCGCCGGTAGAGCGGATCTCTGCAGAGTTCTGGGCAGTGACCATGTAGAAGCGGTCACCGTCGGCACCCAGAACAGACTTGATGAGGGGGAAGTAATCCTCATACTGGTGGTAAACATCCAGCAGAGTGGCCAGCAGCTCGGTATAAGAGGAGACCTTTCCCTCTTTATCTACGATGTCCAGATCCAGAGTCTGCATCTCGGCGCAGATTTCTTCCAGATGGGGAGCGGCCTCTACAAGAAAATCGATGTAAGGGTACACGGGCGCCATGTTAAAGCCCAGCTCAGATTTGATGTCGGAGAAGGGATTTTCCCGCATGGTTGCGGCGAGGGGCTTGAGGATGGAGTCGGACACATTGCCCACGATGTCGATGAGCTTCTTCACGGAGCTGACCTCACTGCCCACCACGGGCGTGAGTGTGGCCATCTTCCACACGGGGCTGTCGAGATTCTCCTGCAGGGTAGCAACGTTGCCGTCAACGGCCTTAATGGCCGCATCGGCACCGTCAAAATCACTTTGCATCAGTTTTTCCGCCACCAGCTTGATATTGTCCTTCAGGGCATAGGCCTCGTTGCGAAGCTGGCCGATGCTGGTTTCGATATGGAGAGAGCCGCCTTCGGCTTCTTCACCGGCAGCGCTTTTTTTCGGGGAAGAGGTGATCTTCAGACCCAGAAGCGCAGCAAGGAGAACCACGCCCAGCAGAGAGAAGAGCAGAATCTTCCGTCTTCTTTTCTGAGCTTTTATCTTCTTCTTTTTGGAGGAGGAAGCGTGATTGGCCCTGACGGGCTTGTTTTCGGAAGAGGGTTCGTTCATATCTGTCTGCTCCTGTCGAAATAAGTATACTGAAACTCATTATACATTTTTCCGGGGAAAATGCAAGCTTTCATTTTGCAATTGCCCGCAGCCGCTCGTCTACCCGGCCGTGGGTCAGATCGTCCAGATCGATTACGTGGATGCCCAGCTCCTCCGCCCGGTGACGGGTGACGGCCCTGCACTTCTCCGCCGTAACGATGGCGGCGAGAGCCATGCTGCCGCCGAAGCGATCCCGGAGAATAGCCAGCTCATTGAGAGCCTCGGTGCTGATGTCGCAGACCTTGCAGCTGACGAAGAGCGGCACGATGCCCCGGGTGGCCATCAGGTCAATCTCGTTGCTCACGTGATCGTTGCTGTCCCGCTCCCAGTCCACCACCGCGGAGCTGACCAGATCCTGAAAAAGCCCGGTCTTTTTAGCCTCGGCATAGACATAGAGCTCCAGCACGCTGCCCACATCCCGCAGGAAGCCCCGGACCCACTCGTCCTTAAAGCGGAAGCTGACGCGCTCCTCACCCTCGATCTTCAGACTTTTGATAAAACCGATGCGCTCCAGCTCCCGGAGAAAGCCGGGGTCGGCCTTGATGCGGCTGCCGTAGCTGCCCTTGACCACATAGCTGCCGTTCACATAGAGGGAGACGGGCTCGTCCTTTTTGTTCTGAGAGATGCGCTGGAACCAGGTGATGAGTCGGTTCCACTCCCGGCGGTAGCGGAGAAAGAGATTGAAAAAGGGCTCAATGTCGTTTTCGTAGCGCTCCAGAACGCTGTTGTCCACCCGCCCCTGCCGCAGAGCGCCGCCGGCCATCAGGAAGAAGTCCTCCACGCTGTAGCGGATATCGCAGCACAGCTCGTGGGCAAACTCCGCACCCTGAATGTTGTAGAAGCTGTTGCGCTTGCGGGAGTAGGTGAAGCAGGGAAGTCCCGTCTGGGCGCTGATGGCGCCGGCAGCGAAAAGAGCCGAGTCCGTGCCGCCGGTGATGTCCAGCATACAGTCGTCGTATTGTTCCAGCAGCCTCGTCAGCTGCTTTTTGATCTTATCGGTATAGTAGAGACTGCTTTCGAGGAAGATCAGCTCGGTATTGAGTCCCCGCCGGGTCATGAAGTCGCGGAGCTTGTCCTGCATCTGCCGATTCTGCGCCTGCTCAGCGCCGCAGAGAAATACGGTTCTCTCCGGACGGAACACCTCCGTGGCCAGCACGTTCTCCACCGGTCGCTCGTCATATAGCTCGATGAGTGTTTTCATGGCCTCACGCCTCCTTTTTTCCACTATTATACATTAGTCGATTGTAAAACTGCGTTTTACAATCGAGAAAAGGCACTCGCATTAATCGCGGCGGCAAAGCCGCCTTGGTCGATGCGAGGGCGCACCAATAGAGTGCGCCTCAGGGTATTTTCAAGGGAGCAAAGCTCCCTTGAAAATGATTGAATTATTTTGCGAGCTGCGGCTCGCAAACTCTGCGAGGCTAACGAAATCAATCTAGTGAGCACTTTTACAATTGACTATAGCCATTATACATCGGTTCCCCCCACAGCTCAAGCAAAATCTTCCCGGCCCTCAAAAGGAACAAATGCCAATGATTGCAGGAAAGTCGGAGCGTAGAAGTAACTATTCACTATTCACTGTTAACTACGAAAATCCTGTCGCGAACAGCGACAGGATTTTCGCATTAACCGTCTCCAACTGTGTCACTCAAAATATTTCCGCAGCTTCCAGCTGTCCCGGAACTCATAGCGGCGTTCCAGCGCCTTGCTGATCCGTCCGATGATCCATCCGTTGCAGATGGCGCATATCACCGTGCCCGGCCCGATGCCTTCAAAATGCCACAGGCCGAAGAAGGCGAAGGAGAGCAGAATGGCAATCAGGCAGCTGGTCAGGTCATAGATGGTTTTGAAGCGGTTGATGTCTATGCCGAACTTTCCGGACAGCTCCTTCACAAAGAAATCGTAGGCCGGAGGGGCAATATAGGTGTGGAAAAGCAGCGATACGCCCAAAGCGCACACAAGTGTGCCGGACACAAAAAAGGCGATGCGCCCCACCATGCCGAAGTCGGGAATCAGCGCCAGCAGCGTTATTACCCGATCCAGCACAAGGCTGTAGAACACCACGGTCACAAAGCAAAAGAGATAATGCAGCTTAAACCGTCCCATAGCCAGAGCGATCACCGCAATCAGCACCACCTGCAGGCAGAACTCGGCCACGCCGAAGGTAAAGAAGGGGAAAAACCCACAGAGCTTCAGGTGCAGCAGGTAGGCCGGAGCCACCACCATGGACACGCCGCAGTCGGAGCGCTCTGTCAGCGCCGTGCCCAGCGCCAGCGCCAGAACCCCCAGAAAATATGCCAGCTCCGTGGAAAACACAGGCTTCCTTTTGTCCATAGAAAAACCTCCTCAGAAAATGCTGATGTCCGATGCAGAAACGGTAATAGCTTGATTGCCTCTACTATAACATAACGAGGCGGAAATGGGAAGAAAAAAAGATATTTTTCCGTGTCCTCAGAAGGCCATATGGCCTTTTTCGCTTTCTGCGCTTGTTATTTGTTTTTTTGTATGTTATACTACGCTATATCGACAAACTTATTGGAGGACTGAGACCGTGCCTATATTCGTGAAAAGACAGACGATCAGCCGCAGCTACAAGCTTACGGCGAGCTCCATTGATGCCATGAGTCAGTGGCTATGGGACTTCATGGTTGAAAACAATACCCCTCGCAGCGACATCCAGCGTCTTCGGCTGACCGCCGAGGAGGTGCTGGGCATCTGGGCAGAGGAGCTGGGGAGCAACACCGAATGTGTCTGTGAGTCCAGGCGCTTTTTCGGCCGTGCCTCCCTAAAGCTGTCTGCACCCGGCAGGCGTGTGGACCCCCGGGAGGTATCCACACTGAACGGAACGGTCAGCGATGCGCCCAACCTGCTGACGGCGCTGGGGCTGCTCTGCGAGTACCGCTATGAAAACGGCTGCAATGTTCTGCGGCTCTGCAAGAGAGATAAACCCCGGAAGCCCTCGGCGGTGGTGCTCAGTCTCTTTGCGTCGCTGCTGCTCTCGCTGCTTCTGCGCTTCCGTGCCCCTGAAATGGGCGCCTTCGTCTCAGAGAATCTGATTACCCCGGTGTTCGATACCTTTCTGCGGATACTGAAGTCCATTTCCGGCCCGCTGATCTTTCTGGCCGTTGTCAGCGGAATCATCGGCATGGGGGATTTTGCAGCCCTTGGAAAAACCGGGAAAAAGCTCATTTCCCAGTTTCTGCTGCAAAGCGCAGGCGCCCCGCTGCTGGGTCTGCTGCTGCTTGTCTGGTTCCTGCCCATGAGTACCTCCGCAATGCGGGACGCTGCCGGGGGATTCAGGAGCCTGATGGAGCTGGTGCTGGACTTTGCGCCGGATAATATCGTAGAGCCCTTCCGGACGGGCAACGCCATTCAGATCATTTTCCTGGCTCTGTGCCTGGGTCTGGCGCTGCTGGCCTACGCAGATGCCGCGCCGGATCTGTGCCGGGGCATCTCCCAACTGAACATGGTGGTGCAGCTGATCATGAATACCATCGGCAAGCAGATGCCGCTTCTGGTCTTTGTGAGCGTTTTTAATTTTGTCATGACCACCAGTGTCTCGGAACTGTCCGCGCTCTGTCCGCGCTCTATCCGCCTCTGCTGCTGACGCTGCTGTGCAGCATACTCTGGCTTTTCATCTGCCTGTGCAACATCTCTCTGCGCTATCATGAGCCCTTTGTCCCGTTGGTAAAGAAGATTCTGCCCGCTTTCCTCATTGCCCTGGGCACGGCCTCCTCAGCCGCGGCCTTTGACAGCAGCTATCATTGCTGCCGAGAGGGCTTCGGAATACCGGAACGGGTGGTCAATTTCGGCCTTCCGCTGGGGCAGACCATGAGTAAGCCCGCGGGCTCGGCACTTTACTTTTTTTCGGTTCTTTGCTTCGGCCTGAACGCCGGGGTGGAGCTCACGCCCCTGTGGGTAGTGAGTCTCTATTTGCTCTCTGTTACACTGGCCGTCACCGGGCCTCCGGTTCCCGGCGGAGCCCTTTCCGCGCTGGCAATCCTCTTCGCCCAGATGGGGATTCCCACCAGCTATATGGCCGTGGCCATCAGCCTTTCTCTGCTGATAGACTTCCCCGGTACTGCCACCCATGTTGCCGGCACCCTCTGCGCCATGTATGTGGGAAACATGAAAATCGCAAAAGCGAGTGGTGAAGAATAATATAAGAGCTGTGTGAAGTGCAGCGATTGGCACAGATATGTGCGCTCGCTGGTTCACACAGCTCTTTTTGCTGCCTTATACTAACCCCTGATAGAAATCAGGCAATCTTTGCGGTAAAAATTGCGCCATACTTCGTTAAGCTTCTTGAGCATATATTTCCATTATGCTCTGCGAAGCTTGCCTCGTCTGACGCAATTTTTCCTCGCAAATCTTTGTCTTCTTATCAGGAATTCGTATTATCCCAGTACGGTGAGCTCCTTGCTTACATGGTTGAGAATCTCGCAGCCGTCCTCGGTGACCAGCACCAGATCCTCGATGCGGACGCCGAACTTTCCGGGAAGATAGATACCCGGCTCGATGGAGAACACATTGCCGGCCTTGGCCGTGCTTTTCCAGGCAGCGCTCACATCGCCCTTTTCGTGAACCTCCCGGCCGATGAAGTGACCCAGCCGGTGGGTGAAGTACTCGCCGTAGCCCTTGTCGGCGATGATGTCGCGGGCGGTGGCATCAATGTCGCAGAGCCGCTGCCCGGCCTTCACGAACTTCTCGGCGGCCTCGTTGGCGCGGAGGACGATGTTGTAAATCTCCGCATACTCGGCGGGAGCGTACTTGTAGAAATAGGTGCGGGTCATATCGGCGCAGTAGCCCCTGTACTTGCAGCCGATGTCGATAACGATGCCGTCACCGGGGCGCAGGGGTGTGTCGTCACAGACATGGTGGGGGTCGGCACCGTTGGCACCGAAGGACACGATGGACTCAAAGCTGGTGGTGCAGCCCCGCTCGGCGTAGAGCCTGTCCAGATAGGCGGCGGCCTCCACCTCGGTGATGCCCTCGTGGAGGTAATGGGCAAGGAGCACGATGCACTCGTCGTTGATGCGGGAGGCCTCGCGCATGAGCTCCTTCTCCTCCTCGTCCTTGCAGGCGCGGACATCGTCCACGCAGTCGCTGCCCAGCACAAAGCGGCAGTGGCCGTTCTTCTCCATCAGCGGCAGCAGCCAGCGGGCAGCAAGAACCTTATCCACGCCCATGAGCCTGCTGCTCTCAAGCTCTTTGGCCACGATGGAGATAATGTCGTCGGTGTCGTCCATGACGATGACGGGGTAGTCGGCCCTGATCTCGCCGAAGAGACGGTTGGCGAAGAAAACGTGCTCGCCGCTGCTGCGAAGACACAGCGCCCACAGCCGCTCACCGGGGTAGACCAGCAGATCGGTCAGGTACTGAATGCTCTGAATATCGCAGAGAAAGAGGCTGTCCAGCCCCTGCTCGTTCATCTTTTCAAGGACGCGCGCAATGCGATTTGGATTCATCTCTATTGCCTCCGTATTTTTTAATGTACCGTCAGTATAGCGGAGCGGCGCGGGAATTGCAAGGCTGATTGTAAACAATCTGAAAAGGTAGTCCGCTTTTCAGGAATCCTTCAGCGAAGAGAAATATAGTGCGCACATACCAATAAAAGTGCTTAGTCAATTGTAAAAGTGCATACCAGATTTATTTCGTTAGCCTCGCAGAGTTTGCGAGCCGAAGCTCGCAAAAGATTTAAATCATTTTCAATCGGGCTTTGCCCGATTGAAAATACCCTGAGGCGCACTCTATTGGTGCGCCCTCGCGCCGACCAAGGCGGCTCTGCCGCCGCGATAAGCGCGAGTGTCTTTTCTCGATTGTAAAACGGAGTTTTACAATCGAATAAATAAAAGTGCTGAAAAGGAGATTCTGCATTGAAGAAAACCGTTTCGATTCTGATGGCGCTGGCCATGCTCCTGAGCTTCGCTGCCTGCGGGGAAAAGACCACGCCCGCCGGAGAGTATACCGGCACGGTGAAATCCGTGGACGGCAGCAAGATCACCCTCACCGTTGACGGCAGCGACTACAGCTTCACCGTCACCGATGCCACCGCCTACACCATGTCCATGCCGGAAATGCCCGGCGGCAGCTTTGACGGCGGCGAGCGTCCCGAAATGCCCGAGGGGGCGGAGATGCCCGAAAAGCCGGAGGGCGACTTTGACCCCGCTGCAACGACGGAGGGCGAGAAGCCCGCTATGCCCGAGGGAATGGAGCTGCCGGAGGGCGGCGAGCGCCCCGAGATGCCCGACGGCGGTGAGCTGCCGGAGGGCGCAGAAATGCCGGAAGGCGCGGAGCGTCCCGAAAAGCCCGAAGGCGGGAATATGCCCGATGGCGGCTTTGAGTTGAGCGCGGCCATGATTACCGTGGGCAGCACCGTCACCGTCACCATCGGCAGCGACGGAACCGCCTCTACTGTGAGCTTCAGCATGGGCGGCTTCGGCGGCAAGTGAACATAGAAAAAGCAGGACTCGCGTAATAAGCCTGTCATTGCGAGCCGCAAAGCGATGTGGCAATCCGTTTTCTCCTGAACTACTGCATATTTGCAGAAAAGGAGACGGATTGCCACACCAGTCTGCGGACGCTTTCGCAATGACAGCTTTTTATAGTCCTGCTTTTTTATTTCTTCCCCAGTCCGCTCAGCAAACCCTCCAGCAGCTCGCTGCCGCCGGCATTGCCGCCCAGCAGATTACCCAGCAGGCCGCTGTCCTTGCCGGAGGACTCGGATACATTGCTCAGAACCGAGGAGAGTATGGTGGCCGTGTCCAGAGGCTCGCCCTTGAGAATGCTCAGGGCAGTCTTCTTTGCGTTGGCGTCGGCAGCGCGGTAGGCCTCCACCAGCTTCTTTTCCGCGGCGCTGAGTTTTAAGCTGTTGCTGTCGGTCTTTTTGGCGGCGGTTTTGGCCGCAGTGGTCTTAGCGGATTTGTAGGTGGATTCTTTAGCGGCGTTGATGAGAGAGCTCTGGGTCACGCCGGTGGCTCTGGCGATCTCCCGCAGTACGCTCTGGCTCAGCTCCAGCTCCCCCCGCTCGGCCCTGCTGAGCTCGGAGGCGGAAACGCCCGTGAGCTTTTTCGCCAGCTGCTCCTGGGTAAGCCCTGCCGCTGTACGCGCCTCTTTCATCAGGGGCCCGACTTTGTTTGCCATACTTTGTTCCTCCCTTGGTTTTTTCCCAGTGTATCAGCTTTTTCCCCGCTTGTCAAAGGCCATTGAAAAATCCGAAGAGTCTGGATCTTATACTAACCCCTGATAGAAATCAGATAATTTTTCCTCACAAATCTTTGTCTTCTTATCAGATATCAGTATAAGCGCAGAAAAAGAGTCTGCCCTTGCGAAGCCTCATGAAGGGACGCAAGGGCAGACTCTTTCAGTACAGACCTTTTTTCCTGTGCTTATTCTGCCAGACGATATATTCGGATGTATTCGTCTTCGAGTATCAGAGAATAGTCATCCTGCGCAATCTGAGCCACGGCATCGTTGCCAATGTCAGGGTTTGTCAGAAGCCATTTTGGCTTATCGCTCTTCAGAAAGGCCAGAAAATCTTCGTTGACCTGCGTATTCGCCTCAGAAAACCATGACTGATTGACGCAATATTTGTAGCAGGGGAAGAGATCCGCATAGAGATAAAAGCGGGTGGGAATATCAAAGCCGATCACCGCTGTGCGCTCATCGGCAGGAATCTGCTCTAAATCGGCCTCGACCACCGTGCGTTCTGCTCGGTATATGCGATACCCCCGCGAGATGGAATAGAGATTTCCGAGATTGTAAACGCCAAAGCAGAGAAGAACCAGAACCGTGATGGTTTTCTTCCGCCCGGTGGCGGCGAAATCACCGTAGCAGAGAGCGGAGAAAAGGAACACCGGAACGCTGATGGCAAAATAGTGGGGAAAGGCGCTGGAGATCAGCAGATTCAGCAGATTGCAGACCAGCATGAGCAGAACGCCGTAATCGAGCGGGGTAAGGGAAGCACCGCTTCCCTTTATGCGGCGCAGATTCCGAAGCCACAAAAGGGCGCTGAGCAGCAGAGGCATATAGCGCAGGACGATGGCAGAGTGCAGAATCTCCTTGGCTAAATCCACAAGACCGTAGCCGGAAACACTGCGCAGGAAGGAAAGCGGTGTGACATTATCCAGGCTGGACACATACTTGAAATTGTGGATAAAGGTGCCGTTTATCATCTCCATCAGGGCATCCCGCCGGTAAAAATAGAGGCACAGGGGGAGGGCTACCGTCAGGATACCCAGAATACCGCAGAGGAAATTGGCAAAGAAATTCGCGTATTCCCTGCGCCGCAGAAGCCGGACACCGATCACCAGAATGAGCGCACATATGCTTACGGCGTTGTTGATGCGGATGAAGGCGAGCGCGGAAAAGCAAAGTCCGTAAATAAAGGCATAGAGGGGAGGATGCTTCCCCTCGCTTTCGGAGGCAACGCAGTATTTCACAAACAGCAGCATGGAGAGTGCGATAAAGGGAACCGAGAACTCTTCTGTCAGGTTGCCGCGGTCAAACAGGGTCATGAAAACGGACAGAGCCGACAGAAAGGGGACAAAGAAACTTTTGGAAACGGAGTCGGTGTAAGTGGCCGAGGGGAGAAGCGTCCAGAGCGCATAAAAGCAGCTTATGCCGGCGATGCCGAACAGACACTGCAGCAGCCAGACTCCGTACCGGCCCAAAGAAACGCCGAGAGCCTCAATGAAAAAGAGAATAGGGCCCTTGTGGTCGAAAAAGTCAACATAGGGGGTATAGCCCAGCGTGATTCCCTTGCCGAAGAGCATGAACAGAGCGGAGTCACTGCTTAAAAATTTTGAGCCGTATAGAGGACTGGTGGAGGAGGAAAAGATCAGCAGCGCGAGAACATAAATAGCGCTGCAGATCACAACAGGCGAGAGCGGTTTGCGTTTTTCAGACATAAGCTACGACCTTTCACCGGATAATACCCAGACCGGAAAATGATTGTGAGAATCTTATCATAATCCAAAATGCTTTGCAAGGAAAAACAGACAGCACAAGCAAATGATTGCCTCGGAGGAGGAAAAGCGGAAGCGGGCTGCGCAAAGGGTAAAATTCGCTCCTTGCAAAGGGTCGGAAGGCCTGTTATACTGAGATTCATAAAAATAAAGGAGAGAACGCCATGGAAGAAATTTACTACGATCACATTCCGGATATGAACGCCTATCTCAAGCGTATCGGCTGCGAGGATTTCACCGCACCGGACCTTGAAAATCTTCAGAAGCTTGTCTGGTGCCACCAGACCTCTGTCCCCTTTGAAAGTCTGGACCTGAGTCTCTGGCATCATCCGATCTCCCTTTCTACGGCGCATCTCTATGAAAAGATCGTGGAGCACCGCCGGGGCGGCTACTGCTTTGAGTCCAATGGCCTCTTTGTCTGCCTGCTGCGGGATCTGGGCTACGATGCCTTCTCCGTCCACTGCCGGCTGAATACCGGCACGCTGCGTCCCTGCCTCCACCGGGGCACCGTGGTGCGGCTGGAGGGAAAGCGCTACTTCATGGATGTGGCGCTGGGCAGGGGCATGGCACCCTTTGCAGTGGAGTTCTCCGAGCGCCGCCAGTCCCTCCACAACGAGACCTACTGGATCGAGGAGAAGGAAGAGGGCTGGATGGAGCTCAAACGCCTCCACTCCGCAGCGGGCGTCCACGCCGGCAGTGAGGAGGAGCTGACCGTCCTGCGCTTTATGCCGGTGGCCTTTATGAACGACGACTTTATCCCCGGCAACATCATGTGCTCCGCCCCCACCCATGCCTTTTCCACCCAGATTTCCGTGGCTCAGCGCACCAGCGAGGGCTACACAAATCTGAACAACGGCACCACCCTCGTGGTAAAGCGCGGCAGCGTCCGCACCGAGACGGAGATCAAGCCCGAAGAGCTCGAAAAGGTGCTCTGGGAGGTCTTCGGCCTGAAGGATGAGGCGTATGTGAATCCGTAAATTGTACGGGGGTGTGTCAGGTATCCCCGATATATAGAAGGAGGATTATTCCATGAACGAAGAAACGAAAAAGGAAAACGAAGTGAAGGAAGAGAAGCTGGAGAAGGTTTCCGGTGGCGGCAGCACCCAAAGACAGTGCCCCTATTGCTCCAGAGTCTTTTCAGGCATTGATTATCTCAATCTCCACATCGCCGAAGTTCACGGAAATGAGGGCTGAAAGCCGAAAACAACTCAAAACGCCCCTGTGTCACTCTCTCTGACACAGGGGCGTTTTGCATCATGGGGACAGGCCGGTAGAAATCGTTTGTACTGCGATATGCTACCAATGGCGACTGAGGCGCTTCGTCAGATAAACTGTGACCGCTTTTTCCAATCTCTCAGACTCAAATCTGCTGCAACACTGTAAAAGCGATAGAAATCGCAAACGCCTGCTCTTGACTTAACACTTACAGACGATATATAATATATAAAACACATCTGATCTTTCAGATATCTGAACGGGAGAAACAGCATGCCTTTTGCCAGAATTTATTCGGAATTCAGTACCCGCAGACCTGTACTCTATGCCTTATACCGTTGGGTGATCCTCTCGGCCCTCATTGTATTGCAGACGCTGCGAACTGTGCCCTCCAAGCTGGCAAGTGTTGCGCTGATTCTGTTTGCGCTGGTGTTCTTTCTTGTAAAGAGCCGCAGCCGGGAAAAAAGGCGGCTTTTTCCCGACAGGGGGTATCTGGTCTTCGGAGCTTTGGCGGTGCTGGGCTTTGCCGTGCAGTTCTATCCCATCTTCAACGGCTCATCGTTGATCGGAAGAGTATCCACCTTAACGGGTATAGAGGAAAGACCGCTGTACCTGACTCTTACGCTTTGCCTGAGCGTTCTCGCCGTTCCCGGAATCGGATTTCTGGTCGAAGATATCATTGAGAGGGTCTATGGGGTTGATGGTTCTGTCCTGCATCGTCTGCGTTTTGCAAGAAACCCTTTTTTGATCTTCTGCACTGTCTATGGCCTTGCGGTCACGGCCATCATTCGGGCGAACTTCAACTACATTGACGATGCGGGGCGCTGCTTTTACGGCTATTCGGGGTGGAACAATTTCAGCCGCTTTGCTTCCAATTATCTTTCCACCTTTGTCCACGGAAACAGCTTTCTGGCGGATGTCTCCCCGCTCACGCAGCTCCTTGCCGTTGTGCTTATGGCATCGTCCAGTGTCATTGTTTTATATGTCTTTACCGGAAAGAAAAAGTATACCCTTTTCCAGTACTGTGCCGTGGTTCCCCTTTGCCTGTCTCCGTATTTTCTGGAATGTCTATCCTATAAATATGATTCACCTTATATGTCCCTGTCGATTTTCGCCTCTGTTTTCCCGGCACTGTTTTTCTCCGGAGAAAAGGAAAATCGAAAAAAGCTGTTGCTGGCCTCCTTTGCCGGCACGATGCTCAACTGCCTGACATATCAGGTGGCGCTTGGAATTTTTCCGATGCTGGTGGTGTTTCTGGCGGCACAGAGCCTTATTCATGGAAAAGAAGCTTCTGCAAGGGTGTTCTCAGCCGTTGGAACTGCTGCGTTCGGTTATTTTCTGGCGGTACTGTATTACAAAATCGTTGTTGTAATTCCAACGGCCGCGGATGATTATGTTTCCGGCTCAATGCCTCCTGTTGTGCAGCTTTTTCCCACAATCATTTCAAACTACCGCCAGTATTTTGAGCTTATTCAGTACGATTTCAATTTGCCCTGGAAGATCCTGCTCCTTATACTTGCGGTGGGCTTTCCTCTCCGTATGGTGCTGTGCGGCAAGGGGAAGCGTATGCAAAGCCTCATTCTGACGCTGCTGGCGGAAGCGGTGTCTGCCGTGCTGATTTTTGGCCTCTATCCGCTCCTTGAAAAGCCGCTGTTTGAAACGCGTGCTTTTTTTGGGCTGGGTGCCTGGATAGCTTTTGTGTCACTCTCTACGCTGACCGATGCCGAAGGAGCCGAACACTGCTCTCTGCAGAAAGCCTGCATCCTGGCGCTGAGCTGGTCGTTTTTTGCCTTTGCCTTTATCTATGGCAATGCCCTCAGTGCGCAAAAGGAATATCTGACCTATCGAAGTGCTGAAATCATGAGCGGTATCAATGCGCATTACACGGATTCCGCAACAAAGAAACTGAAAATTCTCGGTGATGCGGGTCTGGCACCGACAATTAGGAATTCTGTGGAGCATTATCCGGTGCTGTCCCGGCTGACGCCGCGGCTGCTTCGCGAGAACTGGAGCTGGGGAAACTTTTCACTCAGCTATTACTATAGAACGGACCTGATCGCTGATAATTTAATGGAGATCACCGACGAGCTGCCGCTCCTGCTGGAAACCGGAACCTACTCCCTGTACGGGGATGCGGAGCGCATTGTTGTGAAGCTCAATTGAGAACATTTTTTGATACAAAGCGCCCCTGTGTCACTCTCTCTGACACAGGGGCACTTTGCTGATAGAAAAACGTGGACTTACAGCATCTTCACCAGCTCGTCGATGGGCTTGGAGGCGGCGTGCTGGGGGCCGGGGGCGGCGTCCTCGGCGGCGTAGCCGATGGGCAGCAGCGCCACGGGCACGAGATTTTCGGGCAGCTGCAGCGCGGCCTTCACCTTTTCAGCCTCGAAGAAGCGCACCCAGCAGGAGCCGATGCCCAGCTCCCAGGCCTCCAGCATGGCGTGGGTGCAGGCGATGGCGCAGTCCACCTCGCCGGAGCAGGCGTGATCAGTGGGGTGGCTCCAGACCGTGTCCTTGTCGTAGCAGAACAGGAGCACGGTGCTCGCCCCGTAGAGGCAGGGAGAGAGGGTGCGGGCGGTTTCCAGAGCCTCGGCGCTGCGGAAAACGAATACCCGCTGGGGCTGCCGGTTCACGGCGGTGGGAGAGAGACGGACGGCCTCTAAGATGAGCTTCAGCTTATCCTCCTCAACGCTTCGCTCGGAGAATTTGCGGACAGAGTAGCGCTCGGCGGCAAGTTCAAGAAAATTCATGGTGCGGCTCTCCTTTCCATATTCTGGCATAGTCGATTGCAAAACTGCGTTTTACAATCGAGAAAAGACACTCGCATTGATCGCGGCGGATCTGCCGGGTCCCATTGTGTGCAAGCACACAATGGGAGAGGAGGAGCAGCGGAGTGAACGAGCCCTATCCTGAAAGGATGGGGTGAGCGATACGAAGCTTGTGACGACGACGATGCGAGGGCGCACCAATAGAGTGCGCCTCAGAGTATTTTCATGCGGGCAAAGCTCTCATGAAAATGATCGAATTATTTTGCGAGCTGCGGCTCGCAAACTCTGCGAGGCTAATGAAATCAATCTGGTGAGCACTTTTACAATTGACTAATATTTTTGTATAGTGCCATTGTAGCACAGTCCCCGGTAACAAGTAAAGAGCGGATTTTTGCCCGCTCCGCCCCACATAGGCGAAAAATCCCGGCGGCCGATTTCGACCGCCGGGGTATGCGTTTTTACTTGGCTGCCAGACGCTTTTTGCGGGCGCGCCGGAAGCTCTCCTTGATCACGGGGCCGATGGTCTGCACCAGAATGACCACGATGAGCACCAGACCCTGGAAGGTGTCCTGAATATCCACGCTGAGAGCGGGGATCGACACGATGATGAAGTTGATGGTGGTGTAGCTCAACGCGCCGAAGATGACGCCGATGATCTTGCCCTTGCCGCCGGCCATGCTCACACCGCCGAGAACCACAGCGGCGATGGCGTACATCTCATAGCTGACGCCGGAGGAGGCGGGAGTCACATTGCCGATTTTGCAGGCCTGCAGGATGGAGCCCACGCCCACCATGAGACCGGTGAGGATGAACACGGAAATCTTCACCCAGGTGGTGCTGATGCCGGCCAGACGGGCGGACTTCTCATTGGAGCCCACGGCGTAAACGCTCTTGCCGTATTTGGTCTTCTCGGTGAGGATGATGAAAATGACCACCATGAGCACAAAGACGAAGGTGATGTAGGGGATGGAGAAGCTGCCGAGGGTGAGCTTGCCGGTGCCGAACTTCATGCGCAGGAACTCATAGTTGCTGTTCTTGGAGTTCATGGCGAACTGGCTGGAGCTGGAACCGGAGATGGCCGGGTCGATGGAGCGCACCACGGACAGGGTCAGGGAGCGGTAGATGAGCATGGTGCCCAGCGTGACCACGAAGGGGGGCATTTTCGCAAGACCCACCAGCAGACCGTTGATGGCGCCGCAGAGTGCGCCGGTGGCCAGACCCGCCAGAATCATCAGGGGGATGGAATCGGTGGTGTTGAAGACCATGATGGTCACGCCCGTGGTCAGCACCAGAGAAGAGCCGATGGACAGGTCAATCTGCCCGGTGATGATGACCAGCGCCATGCCCAGCGCCATGGTGCCCACGATGCAGGTGTTCTGGCTGCCCAGAATGGCGGCAATATGGCTCCACTTGAAAATATTGCCGTTGGACTTGATGGTAAAGGCGTAGGCCACCATAACGATGACCATAACGAAGATGAAGCTGTACTGGCTCCACGCCTTGCTGAGGGTCTCCCCGAAGCTCTTGTTCTTTTTCATATCTTATGCCTCCGTCTTGTTAGCATTGTCAGCGAGAGTAAAACGAAGTTTTACTTTCGATTATATGGCGTTGGTGGAATAGAGCATAACATCATGCTCATTGACCTCAGAATGTTTGAACTCCTTGACGATTCTGCCCTCATAGAAGACGAGGCAGCGGTCGGCAACCTTCTGGATTTCGGGAATCTCCAGCGTGTTGATGAGGATGGTCTTGCCCTCTTTGGCAAACTCCAGAATCAGGCGGTAAATCTCCGCCTTGGCACCCACGTCCACGCCCTGAGTGGGGTTATCGAAGAGGAGCACATCCGCGCCGATATTCAGCCAGCGGGCGATGAACACCTTCTGCTGGTTGCCGCCGGAGAGGGAGCCGATGGAGTTTTCGCAGTCGTCGGCCTTGATGTGCAGCATTTCCTTGTGGCTCTCATAGCGCCGGAGCTCCTGCCCTCTGTTGATAAAGGGCTTGTTGCGGGAGATTTCGTGCTCGGCCAGATAGTAGTTCTCTAAAATGCTCATATCGGGCACCACGGAGTTTTCCTTGCGGTTGGCCGGGAGCATACCCACGCCGTTCTTCATGAATTTCACGCTGCTGCCGTGGAGCGCCTTACCGTTCACGCTCAGCTCACCGCTCAGGGGGGGCAGCACGCCGAAGAGGGTCTGCATCAGCTCGCTGGCACCGCAGCCGGCCAGACCGGTAAAGGCTAAAATTTCGCCCCTTCGGGCGCTGAGGTTCACATTTTCAAAGCCCGTGCCGGAGAAGTTCTTCAGCTCCAGCACCGTGTCACCCAGCTCCCGGCTCTCGTACACATCCGCATCCACATAGCTGGCACCCACCATGTCGGAGGTGACGGCGTGGGCGTTGGTGTCGGCGATTTTGCCGGTGGAGACGAACTCACCGTTGCGCAGCACCGTATAGCGGTCGGCAATGGCAAAGATTTCGGGCATCTTGTGGGAGATGAAGATGAAGCTCTTGCCCTGCTCCTTCAGCTTGCGGAGGATGCCGAAGAGGTGGTCGATCTCGTTATTGCTCAGCGCTGTGGTGGGCTCGTCGAGGATCAGGAGCTTTGCGTCCGCATAGAGGGCGCGGCAGATCTCCAGGAGCTGCTTCTCGCTGGTCTTCAGCTCGCTGACCAGCACCGTGGGGTCAATGTCCACGCCTAAATTTTCAAAAAGCTCCCGGGCGCGCTGAATCTGCTCCTTTTTGCGCAGAAGACCCAGCTTGTTTGTCAGCTCCCGGCAGAGGAAAATGTTGTCCGCCACGGTCAGATCGTTGATGACGTTCAGCTCCTGATGGACAAAGGCGATGCCCGCCGCCTCCATCTGGGCGATGCTGGGGTTGGGGTAGGTCTTACCAAGGAAGGTGATGCTGCCCTCATCCGCCGGAATAACGCCGGTGAGTATGTTCATCAGCGTGGATTTGCCCGCGCCGTTTTCACCTAAAAGGGCGTGAATCTCGCCCTCCTCCACGGTGAAATGAATGTCCGAAAGGGCCTTGGAACCACCGAATGCCTTGGAGACATGGCTCATTTCCAGGATACTCATGCTTGTGCTCCCATTCTTATTTTTGCTTTGCAGTACATCGGGCTGCACCGGATCAGGCTCCGGCGCAAGCCGACGGACTGGAAAGAGGTACCCCTCCCATACGAAAGAAAAAGGGCTGTGGATTCACAGCCCCTTTTCTTCATGGGGATAAGGCTCAGGCGTGACCCTTGAAGCCTTCGTACTCGGTGACGTTCTCGCGGTTGACGATCCAGGTGGGCTGGTACTCGCCGTCGCCCTGCTGGTGATTCCAGTCGCCGGAGAGGTAGGTGAGCATGGTGTCGATGACATCCTGCATCATCTTGGGGCTGAAGTACATGGACATCATGTTGTCGAAGTACTTGTCAGCCAGAGCGGACTGCTCGTCGGTGCCGGCCATGACATCGTAGAGCTCCTGCATACCGCCGATGGCGGAGATGTAAACTTCCATGGCCTCCAGATCGGCCTTGGTCTCCTCGGAAGCGCCGGCCTCGATGTAGTTGAGCACACCGAAGGTCATCTCGTCGTCCATGGAGTAGATGTACAGCTTGTTGCCATTCTCCTTGGCAGCGGCAACGATCTCGTCGAGCTTCTGCTCCACGTAGGCGTAAGCGCCGTCGGCAGACCAGTTGCAGACAACAGAGTAGGTGTTGAACACAGCGTCAAGAGCGTCCTGCTCCCAGACTTCGGTGGTCTCGTAGGACTCGCCGGTGGCAGCATCGGAGTACTTGATTTCGCCGCGCAGGAACTGCTCGAAGCCTTCCTGACGACGGGAGCAGACGGTGCCGTTGTCGCCGTAGAGGGTGACGACGGTGTCGCCGGCCTTCATGCCGTTCTGCTGCAGCCAGTAAGCGATGCCGGCGCCGCACTGCCAGTTATCACCGGAGGCGTTGAGGACGGCGTACTGCTCGGTGGCCTCAATGATACGGTCGAAGGAGATGAAGGGGATGCCCTCGGCGTAGAGGGTTTCCTGACCGGCCTGGGCGGAATCGTCCAGAGCCATCATGACAACGCCCACGGCGTCGCCGTTGGCGACGATGGTGTTGACCTGGTCAACCTGCTCCTCACCGGAGGAGGCGGCCATGTAGACGGCCTTGTACTGACCGGCAGCGGTGATCTCGGCGCACTTGGCATCGGCGTAGGCACCGGCCTGAGCGGTCCAGCCGTGGTCAGGGGTGGGGCCCATCACGTACAGAGTCTTGCCGGCCTCGGCAGCGGGAGCTTCGGCAGGAGCCTCGGCAGCGGGAGCCTCGGTCTTGGTCTCCTCGGTCTTGGTCTCAGTCTTGGTCTCGGTCTTGCTGCCGCCGCAGGCGCAGAGAGAGAGGACCATCACGAGAGCGAGAAGCATTGCGATGAACTTCTTCATGGTTTGGTTTTTCCTCCAAAAAATTTGTTTATATTATCCGCCGTAGCGGGTAATAACAACTGCTTTCTGCAAAGCCTCGCAGAGTTTGCGTTCGCAGACGCAAATAAAATCGAATCATTTTCATGCGGGCTTTGCCTGAATGAAAATACCCTTCAGGGCTTTACGGCCTTGCCCTCCTCGGCAGAGCGGAGGCAGGCAAACACGGCCTTCATGGACTTCAGAATATCCTCTGCGTCGAGAATGCTCTTCCGGTTTTCCACGATGGCGTCCACGAACTCGTCGATGACGCCGGAGGAGGCCATCTGCTCGTCGTCGTTGGTCTGCATCCGGTCCAGAGCGTAGCGTTCCACGCTGCCGTCGGCATTGACGATCTGCAGGGAGTATTCGGGGTCGGCATAGAGCTTCATGATGCCCTTCTCGCAGTAGAGAATCGTGGCGTTGCACTCCTCGCCGTAGTGAGTCCAGCTGGTGGTCACGGTGCCGGTGGCGCCGTTTTCGAACTGAAGCACCTCCACGGAGTTGTCGTCCACCTCGATAGGGCTGCCGTCGGGCAGCTTCTTGTCCAGAACGGTCATGGTGGAGTAGACGCTCTTAATCTCGCTGCCGATGAGATAGCGCACCAGATCCAGCTTGTGAATGCCCAGATCGGCCATGGAGCCGAAGGAGGCATCCGCCTTGCGGAAGAACCAGGTGTGGTTGCCCTGATCCACAGACCACATCTCCGGCCCCTTGTGACCGAAGGTGGACTGGAAGGTGAGTACGCGACCCATGCGACCGGCGGAGAGCAGCTCCTTGCCACGCTTGTGGGCGGGAGCGAGACGCTGATTGTGGCCGATCATCAGGCGCTTGCCGTTCTTCCTGGCGGCGGCGACCATGGCCTCGCACTCTTCCTCGGTGACAGCCATGGGCTTCTCGCAGAGGACGTGCTTGCCGGCGTTGAGGGCGGCGATGGTGATCTCGGCATGGGCGGCGTTCGCCACGCAGACGCTGACCGCATCAATGGTGGAATCCGCCAGCATTTCCTCCACGCTGCCGTACACCCGGCCTCCGTAAAGGTTCACAAGAGCCTCTGCACGCTCGGTCATACGGTCAAAAAAGCCGCCGACCTCAACGCCGTCCTTGTGGAAATACTCGTAACCGTGACGCTGCCTGGCAATGGAGCCGCAGCCGATAACGCCAACCTTCATGGAAGCACCCCTTATATGCAATGTTACTTTCGTGCTGGTTTCTTTGGCACAAAAGCGCTTTACTATATTCCTTTTCTAAGAGAAAAGTCAACGGATTCACCTTTTTTTCTTCATTTTCTGCTTTGTGCATATTTTTACCAATTCATTTTGTACGCTATTCACAATACACTTTTGTAAGGACATAATGCATATCTTAAAATAGTTTCCGCTGCAATGCGGAAGCGGGGGGAATCGTCCGAATTGCCTTGACAAATGGGCAAAAGGCCGTTACCATAGAGTCAGTTCATATACAATTATAATATTTCGGAGGATATACCCATGAAGCTTGGTCTTGTTACCGCTATCTTAGAGCAGTACGACTATGAAAAAATGATGGACACCCTCTCCGCCATGGGCTTTACCTGCGCTGAGGTTGCCTGCTGGCCCGCAGGCAAGGCCGAGCGCCGCTACGCCGGCGTGAGCCACATTGATGTGGAGCGGGTTCTGGAGGATGAGAGCTACGCAGCGCACATTTTAGACTACGCCCGCAAGAGCGGCGTGGAGATTTCCTCTCTGGCCTTCTACCCCAATACCATGGACGGCGACCTTGAGAAGCGCGGGCACAATGTGGAGCATCTGAAGAATGTAATCCGCGCCAGCGCCTGCTTAGGCGTGAACATGGTCACCACCTTCATTGGCCGCGATCAGTTTAAGAGCGTGGAAGAGAATATGGAGCTGGTGAAGGAGGTCTGGCCTCCCATCATCGCGCTGGCCGAGGAAAAGGGCGTGAAGATCGCCATCGAGAACTGCCCCATGCTCTTCGGACGGGACCAGTGGCCCGGCGGCCAGAATCTGATGACCACTGCCGACCGTTGGCAGCAGGTCTTTGATATCCTCAAGAGCGACAACCTGGGCATCAACTACGATCCCAGCCACTTTGTCTGGCAGATGGCCGACTACATCGCCCCCCTCTACGAGTTCCGCGACAAGATTTTCCATGTCCACTTCAAGGACATCAAGCTCTACCCCGAGAAATTAGCCCGGGTGGGCACCATGGCCTATCCTCTGGATTACATGAGCCCCAAGCTGCCCGGTCTGGGCGATGTGGACTGGGGCAGATTCGTCTCTGCCCTCACCGACATCCGCTATAACGGTTTCGCCTGCATCGAGGTGGAGGACAAGGCCTTTGAGAGCTGCGAGGAGGACGTGCTGAAGTCCCTGCGGCTCAGCAAGAAGTATCTGGAGAATTTTGTGATCTGATGCGCTGAGGCTCCCTTCTGCGATTGCTGTCACGAAGTCCAGACTTTTGCACTAACGCTATTTTGATTTGATATTATCTGAAAGGAGCAACCCATGTATTACGATGGAAAAATCTTTCTCGCCAAGGACGGCGAGGAAAAGCTCTGCCTGCTTACCGATAAGGCCAACCGCCACGGCCTCATCGCCGGCGCCACCGGTACCGGCAAAACCGTCACGCTGAAGGTCATGGCCGAGTCTTTCTCCGATGCGGGTGTGCCCGTGTTCATGGCCGATGTGAAGGGCGACTTAGCCGCCATGTGCCGCCCCGGTCAGGAGAGCGAGGACATGAAGGAGCGCATCGGGCGCTTCGGTCTTGCGGAGTGCGGCTTTCAGTATCAGTCCTACCCCGTGAACTACTGGGACATTTTCGCCCGGACCGGTCTGCCCCTGCGCACCACCATCACCGAGATGGGCCCGGTGCTCCTCTCCGCTCTGCTGGAGCTGACCCCTACCCAGGAGGATATTCTCAACATCGTCTTCCGCATCGCCGATGACGAGGGTCTGCTGCTCATCGACAGCAAGGATCTGCGCTCCATGCTGGCTTATATTGCGGAGAACGCCAAGGATTACAGCGCCGCCTACGGCAACATCAACAAGACCAGCCTCAATGTGATCCAGCGGGGCATCGCCGCTCTGGAGACCCAGGGTGCGGATGTGTTTTTCGGCGAGCCCGCCCTGAACATCCGCGACTGGCTCCGGCAGGACAATACCGGCAAGGGCTACATCAACATCCTCGACTCCCGCAGCCTCATCAACAGCCCCAAGATGTATGCCATGTTCCTGCTGTGGCTGCTCTCCGAGCTCTTCGAGGTCATGCCCGAAGTGGGCGATTTGGATAAGCCCAGGATGATCTTCTTCTTTGACGAGGCGCATCTGCTCTTCACCGATGCTCCCAAGGCGCTGCTCCGCAAGATCGAGCAGGTGGTCAAGCTCATCCGCTCCAAGGGCGTGGGTGTGTACTTCATCACCCAGAACCCCGCCGACATCCCCGACAGCGTTCTGGCGCAGCTGGGCAACAAGGTGCAGCACGCCCTCCATGCCTATACCCCCGCCGAGCAGAAGGGCATCAAGGCCGCCGCCGACTCCTTCCGCGCCAACCCCGACTTTGACACCAGGGAGGTGCTGCAGGGTCTGGGCACCGGCGAGGCACTGGTCTCCTTCCTTCAGGCTGACGGTACCCCCTCCATGGTGCGCAAGGCCAGAATCCTGCCGCCCCAGAGTCTCATGGGCACCATCGACGAGGACGAGCGCATGGCGCAGGTGCAGAACAGCGCTCTCTACTACCAGTACAGCGAGAGCGTTGACCGGGACTCTGCCTTCGAGTTCCTGCAGCGCATGGAGATCGAGCAGGCCGAGCTGCTGGCCCAGCAGGCCGAGAAGCTGGCTGCCGAAAAGGCCGCCGAGAAGGAGCGCATCGCCGCCGAGAAGGCTGCCGAGAAGGAGCGCATCGCCGAGGAGAAGGCCGCCGAGCGGGAGCGCATCGCTGCCGAAAAGGCCGCCGAAAAGGCTCGCATCGCCGAGGAAAAGGCCGCCGAGAAGGCCCGGATTGCCGCCGAGAAGGCCGCCGAAAAGGAGCGCATTGCCGCCGAAAAGGCCGCTGCCGCCGCCGAGAAGAAAAAGAAGACCGCCATCGCCAACGCCGCCAAGTCTGCCGCCGGCACCGTGGGTCGGGAGCTGGGCAAGACCGTGGGCAGCGCCGTGGGCGGTAAGTTCGGCAAGACCCTTGGCGGCAACCTTGGCGCCAGCCTGGGCCGCGGTCTTTTGGGTACGCTGTTCGGGAAGTAAGGAAGGGAAAAGAAAAAGAGAGGACGAATCCTCTCTGAATCATTGACAAAACCCGGCAAAGGCCATAGAATAAACTCAGCCTCATTATGAGGTTACCGGGGCAACCCGGCGAAAGTGTGCGCTGTACATACAGGCGGTTAGTCACTTCCCTGCGAGGGGAGGTGAGGCTTATGGGAAACAGGCAAGGGAAGAAATTCCTGCGCTTCCTGATATGCTTCATCATCGTCTTTCTGGTGATGATCTGCATATCCCCGAAAGCGAAATGAGCTGAAAAGCTCGTTAGCCGCCCGGCTGGCTCCCGAGCGGCTAACAATAAGTTGTTAGATGTAAGGGACTAACCGCCATGTGCAGCGCCCTTTTGCTCTTACATTATACCATGCGGAGGCGTTTTGTCAAGCAGAACGCCTCCGCATTTTGCGTTCTGTTTCCGCAAAGAAACCGTAACATTGACAAACGACAATGCAGACGGTAGAATGAGCACAGCCTCATTATGAGGTTACCGGGGCAACCCGGCGAAAGTGTGCGCTGTACATACAGGCGGTTAGTCACTTCCCTGCGAGGGGAGGTGAGGCTTATGGGAAACAGGCAAGGGAAGAAATTCCTGCGCTTCCTGATATGCTTCATCATCGTCTTACTGGTGATGATCTACATATCCCCGAAAGCGAAATGAGCTGAAAAAGCTCGTTAGCCGCCCGGCCAGTACCCGAGCGGCTAACTATTCTTAGTAACTGCAAGGGACTAACCGCCATGTGCAGCGCCCTTTTGCTCTTTCATTATACCATGCGGAGGCGTTTTGTCAAGCAGAACGCCTCTGCTTTTTACTGTCTGCCAAAGCTGTTACCTGCTCCGGCGAACGCTGACAGCGGCAAAAGACAATCCGGTTTCCGAGCCCGCGAGAATGGGCGCAGAGCCTTGAAAATCAGTAAAGCTCCTGCTCAATCTCGGCTTCCACTACGGTGCCGTAGCGGACGATGGCACCGGTGGCTTTGTCCTTGGTGGAGGAGTTGCCGGCGCGGATCACGGGCACCAGATTGCCGGTGGCGCCGCGATGACGGGCCTCCTCAATGACCTTGCGGGCGGCGGCCTTCTTGCTGTTTTCCACAGCCTCCTCGTAGCTGTCATAGCGGACAGAGCCGTTGGGCATATGGGCGATGTAGTACATGGCACCCTCGCGGGTCAGCGTCTGGGTGATGCTCACGCGCACCACGGCGCTGAGCTTGGCCTGCAGCGCACCCAGTGCATTAGCCACATCATGATTCTCGCTGAGTACGCAGCGGGTGCCCAGAGCCTTGGCCACCTCGGGCAGGAACACATGGATGGGAGCACCCACGCCCACCAGTGTCATGTCGGTGGAGAATACCTGCGTGACGAAGGGGTTCTGCACGCTGTCCTTGCGGGTCTGCCAGGTGCGGTGGATGAGCAGATCCATCTGCTCGCTGAGCTCATCGTACTTGCCGGGGTAGAGCTGCCGGAGGAGAATCTGCACCAGATTGCAGTACATCCGCTCCTCCACCAGCTCATAGACCTCATCGGCCAGCTTCTGCAGCTCGGCCTCATTGTCCTCGCGACCCAGGCAGGCCAGCAGGTAGCGGCCACCCATGACGGAGGCCTCCCTGTCGTAGCCCTCGTAGTCGCCCCTGATGTGCATGAAGTCCGTGGGGGTCATGCCGATGCGCATGACGATGCCCTCGCTCTCCAGTCGCTCGGGGGAGAAGTAGTAGAGGTCCAGCCCGGTCTTGTCCTCCAGGTCCTCGAGCATGATGGGGCCTTCCCGATCCAGCGCGTCAATGAGCGTGCGCTCGTTGGCGGTGTAGATTTCAGGCCGTTCGGGACGGTGCAGCAGGTAGAGGAACTCGTGGAGGTGGAAGCGGTTGATGTGCTTCTCCCGGGGCTTCAGCAGACGGCGGAGATCGTCCTTGATGCGTGGCCACTCCACGGCAGCGGAGCACATACTCTTCACGCGCCGGACGCCCAGCTCAGTGATCATGGTCTTGTCATCCACCCACACATGGGTGTCACCGCCCAGAGCGAAGGGGGAGGCGAACACGCCCTGCACCAGCGTGCGCCACTGACCCAGCCGGATGCCGCCGGTGGCGGGGGTGGGCTTGCCGCCCATGACCACGGAAACATCGGTGGTGGTGCCGCCCATGTCTACGGTGAGATAGTTTTCGTCCTCGCAGAAGGCCTTGCCCGCCAGCACCGAGGCTGCGGGGCCGGAGAGAATGGTCTCCACAGGCTTGTCCAGGGTGGCGGCGGCGTTCATCATGGAGCCGTCGGAGCGAACCACGCTGATACGGGCATGGCAGCCGCGCTTCTCCAGATCGTGGAGAATGGCGGAGATAAAGTCGTTGATGATGGGCAGCAGACGGGCGTTGAGCAGGGCGGTGGCGCCCCGGGCAATGACATTCAGCTCATCGGTAATCTCGGCGGCGCAGACCGCCTTGATGCCCAGCATTTCCTGCAGATTGGCCTTGAAGCCCTTTTCGCAGGGTGCGCCGTTATTGGAGGAGTAGAGCTCGGAGCAGGCCAGCACATCGGCATCGGCCAGCCACTGCCTGTTATCCTCAATGATTTTGGGGATGTCGGGCACATCGGGACGGAGACCGTCGGCGCTGCCGTGGGTATCGAAGGCGCGAACCTTCTCCAGCGGAATGCCGTATTCCTTCTCGATATTCAGGTAGCGTAGCAGCTCGTCGGTCATGCCGAAGATAATCAGCTTGGTGCGGCTGCCCTTGTCCTCCAGACAGGCGTTGGTGGCCAGCGTGGTGGAGAGACTCACCAGCTCCGCATCGCGGATATATTCCTGAGGCAGGGTGTCCAGCGCGTTGCCGATGCCGATTTCCAGACAGGAGTGGGTGGTCAGAGCCTTGCCCTTGGCCAGCAGCTTCTTCGCGTCCAGATCATAGGCCACCGCATCGGTGCAGGTGCCGCCGGTATCAATGCCGATTCCGATTCTCATATTTAAGCCCTCTCTTACTATGCGTTTGTTGCATAAATCTACAAATAGAAAGTATAGCACAGCCATTGCGCCGATGCAAGAACAAAGAAACGGCGGCAGGAAGTTTTTTACTGTTCAGTCAAAGAGCGTCTCGATGGCCTCGGCGGTGCGCTCCTGCTGCTCCTCGCGGCTGATGGTCGGCGCTCCGTCGCGCGTCTGTTCGCCGTAGTTACCGAAGAAGGCGTGGCAGCCGCCCTCAATCACCAGCTCCGTCCTGTCTGCAGGGAGCTTGTCGAGATATTTCCCGTACATTCCGCGGTTCAGAATCCCGTCCTCGCTGCCTGTAACGCTCAGCACCCGCAGACCGCTCTCGGAGAGGTCTTTGGTAGAATAAGAGCCCAGCAGGGCGAAGCCCGAAAAAATATCCGTATGCTTAGCGATGCAGTATGCGCCCATCACGCCGCCCAGAGAGTGACCGCCCATGACCCAGTCCGTGACCTCCGGGTAGCGCTCCGGGATGCCCTCTGCACGCATAGGGCTGAAAAAGGCCAGATTCAGGGGCATCCGTACGATTATGCAGAGAATATCCCGCTCCGCAAGCCGCTGCATCAGCGGGGCGTAGGCCTCCGCCGCCACCTGAGCGCCGGGATAGAAGATGAAGCCCCTGTAATATGCCTCCGCCGGCGTGAAAACGATGGTGTTGCCGATCATCGCCACATTTTCCTCCGCCATGGCCAGCGCCGCCGCAGCGTCCGCTTCCCGCTCCCGGGAGAGATAAAGCCCGGAGAAGAGCAGCAGGAGAACGACCCAGAGAAGTATGCGTGTCCCTTTCTTTTTCATTGTCTGCCTCCTGAATAAAGGTGAAAATCCGCCTCCCCCGTTCCCCTGTAGGGCTCGGCCTCCCGGACGAGCCGCAGAGAAAACGGATTGCCGCGTCGATGCGCTCCTCGCAATCAGGATGAAGTGATTCATCACGATGAACGAAATTATCTTGCCTTCCCCTTGGGGGAAGGTGTCAGCGTAGCTGACGGATGAGGGTCAGTCGAGAACTTACCGGTTTCAAGAACTTACCCTCATCGGTCACCAGTGACTCAGGCCAGCCCGGAACCGAAGGCTTCTAAGCTCATCCCGCCCCGGGTTGCGAACCGGGGAGAGGGAGAAAACGCTGAGCTCCCCCCTCAGTCGCTTCGCGACAGCTCCCCCATTCCCTACGGGAACAGGGGAGCCAAGAATATACAGTCCTTCGAAGCAGCCTTACTGACTGTCCAGCAGAGCGGCAAAGGCCGCCTCGCTCATGGGCTTATGGAACAGGTAGCCCTGCACATAATCACAGTCTACGCTGCACAGATATTCCAGCTGCTGCCGGGTTTCCACTCCCTCGGCCACCACCCGGGCTCCCAGATCGTGGGACATCCGGATCAGCGAGGCCACCACGCTGCGAGCCCGATCGTCGGTCTCCAGCTTGGCGGTAAAGGACATATCCAGCTTGATGAGGTCAAACTCGCAGTCGGTGACGGCACCTAAAGAGGAATAACCCTTGCCGAAATCGTCCATCAGGATTTTTGCACCGCAGCGGCGCAGCTCCGCCAGCCGCTCCATGGTCTCCGGCGGCAGCTCCTCATAGGCGGATTCCGTGAGCTCAAAGCGGTAGTATTCCGCCCGGGACGCTGCCACCATCCGGCAGAGCCGATTCATGAATTCCCCGTCAAAAAGGTCCACCCGGGAGAGATTCACCGACACGGGCACAGCAGGCTTTCCCTCCGCCTGACGGCTTTGCAGAAATTCATCCACCCGCTGAGCCATAATGGTATCCAGCCGGGTGACGAAGCCCTTTTCCTCTAAAATCGGGACGAAGATTCCCGGCGAAATCATGCCCAGCCGGGGGTGATTCCAGCGAGCCAGCGCCTCGGCGAAGCAGACCTGTTGGGTCTTGCAATCCACAATGGGATGGTAGCAGGGCTCAAAGCTCCGCTGCTCCATGGCCCATTCCAGCTCGCCCAGCAGTTCATTCTCCACCCGGTAGCGCTCGGCTATGGCCTCGTCATAGATGCGGTAGTGCCGTTCCTTCCCGCTCCGAGCCAGACGGCAGGCCGCGGAAGCCCGGTCGCAGAGGGTGTCCAGCTCCGCTTCTTCCTTGCCCATGTGGTACACGCCGCAGCTGAGCTCTACCTCCAGCGACTGGCCCTTGTCCTGAAAGCGGAAGGTGCAGAGCTCCTCCAGCTTTGCCTCGTCAAAGACCCGGGTTTCCACAAGAGCGCAGAAGCGGTCACCGCTGAAGCGGCAGAGACAGAGGGGCGCAAGGGGGGAGCAGCGAATCCGCTGGGCCAGCTCCTGCAGGAGCCTGTTGCCGCCCTCGGTGCCGCAGACAGTGTTGATGGCCTTGAAGCTGTGGATATTGAAAACCAGAATGGTATACTTTTTCTCCTCGTCCCGCGCCAGCCGCCGCCCCACATTGGTCAGAAAGCCATTGCGGTTATAGCAGCCGGTAACGCTGTCGATGCCGCCGGCCTCCTGCACGGCCACATCCTGCCACAGCATTACGCAGGCCGTCAGCGTGCCCAGAGCAATGAGGAAGGTAATGATGGCACTGCCCAGCAGCCCAGCCGTTTCCTGAGGCCCGAAGATATAGGGGTGAATGGTGGAGCCCACGATCACCGCCACATCGTAGAGTGCCAGCAGCGTGCAGTGCACCAGTCGGCTTTTTTTCCCGGTGAGCATCAGCGTCCCCAGAAAGCCGATGATCAGATAGGGCACCATAACGGCGCCGTAGGTCATCACCAGCAGCGGAAACTCCAGCACATTGAGCATATTGAGCATCAGGATTCCGAAAAAGCGGTAGTAACGGGAGCGAAGACCCAGCAGCAGAGTCAGCAGGATCAGCACATCGCAGACGGCGCAGACCATGGTGGGCACAGTCATGCCGTAGAGCAGATCGTTGGCCACAAAGCCCAGCGTGTTACCCACGGCACCTGCAAGGGCCAGAATCATGGTCACGCGCAGGTTCATATCCAGACTGGTATCCCGGAGATTCTGCAGTATGGTGTTGTTCTTTTTCCTCATGTCTGTCTCCGACTATCGTACTATGCAGGAAATACTTGTTATTTTATATCATAGTTTAAGGAAAAATTCAACCGTATATTTATTTAGTGTCAGTTAAGAAAAATTGATCTGCTTCTGTAGGTGCATTCGTTTTCCGACTTCCGCATACCCCGTAGGGCTCGGCCTCCGGACGAGCCGCCGCTTCCCCCAATGGATCGGTTTCGGCTCGTCCGGGAGGCCGAACCCTACAGGAACCTCTTCAGGACAAAAATCACCCAGTCCAAGCTTTTGCACTAACACCATATTTATTTTTCCTGCTTCTTGCTTCTTTCATATGACGGTGATATATTGAGCAAAAATCGTTATTCAGAAAGGACATTCCCCATGAGCAGAGCGCTTATCGGCCTTGTGCCGTCCATCGATGCGGAAAACGGCAGACTTTTTAACCGCTGGAACTACCTGCGGGCCGTGGAGGAGGCCGGCGGCATCCCTGTCATCCTGCCCGTCACCGCCGAGCCGGAGGTGCTATCGAAGCTGGCGGATTCTCTGGACGGCTTCGTGTTTACCGGCGGCGTGGATATTGCGCCGTCCTGCTACGGAGAGGAGCCTCTGCCGGAGCTGGGCGAGGTGCAGCGCGAGCGGGATGCGCTGGAGGCGGCGCTGCTGCCGCTGGTCATGGATAGGGGCAAGAGCATTCTGGGCATATGCCGGGGAATTCAGGCCATCAATGTGTTTCTGGGCGGCAGCCTCTGGCAGGATCTGCCCTCCCAGCAGCCTTCGGTGATCTGCCACCGGCAGGAGCGGGACTTTGATATACCGGTGCATACGGTCTCCGTCGTGGCCGGAACGCCCCTTGCAGCCCTTTCCGGAAAAGGGGAGCTGCGGGTAAACAGTATGCACCATCAGGCCGTCAGGACGCTGGCTCCCGCCCTGCGCCCCATGGCCTATGCCCCCGACGGGGTGTTGGAGGCCGTGTGGGCCGTAGACTATCCCTACCTCCGCGCCTACCAGTGGCACCCGGAATATCTGACCCGCAGCTATTCTGTCGCCGCTGCGATTTTTACGGATTTTGTGAAAAGCATAGTCTGATTTTCTGCGAAACGAAAGCTCGCATAATCTCCCGATTTCGGCAAACACTACCACGGAAAGAAAAATCAGCAAGGGAGACTTATGCAAATGAAAGCAACCGGAATAGTCCGCCGCATCGATGATCTCGGCCGGGTGGTTATCCCCAAAGAGATCCGCCGCACCCTCCGCATCCGCGAGGGCGACCCGCTGGAGATTTTTACCGAGCAGGACGGGGCGGTGGTATTTAAGAAATATTCGCCCATGGGGGAGCTCAGCGAGTTTGCCGGGAGCGTCTGCGAGAGCGTGTACAAGTCCACGGGCAGCGCCACCGCCGTCTGCGACCGGGATACGGTCATCGCCTTCTCCGGCAGCGGCAAGCGGGAGGCTCTGGATCGGCACATCAGCCGGGAGCTGCAGCAGCTCATGGAAAACCGCCGCAGCGTGGTCAGCAGCCCCGGCGAGGCGATGGTACGCCTCTGCGAGGGGGAGGACAGCTGCCTGGTGGCGGCAGTGTCGCCAATCCTCTCCGAGGGGGACGTGCTGGGCTGCGTGGTCATCGTGGGCGCTCGCGGCGCGTCGCTCCCCGGCGAGCTGGAGCTGAAGCTTGTGCAGACCGTGGCCGGATTTCTGGGCCGGCAGCTGGAGCCCTGAAAATAATCAAAAAAGCTCTTGACTCCGGGGCAGGGATGTGGTAATATACTCCTTGCAGGATATCGCGGGGTAGAGCAGTCGGTAGCTCGTCGGGCTCATAACCCGGAGGTCGTAGGTTCAAGTCCTTCCCCCGCAACCATAAAAGAACTCATATTCTAATAGAATATGGGTTCTTTCTTTTTGCCTATATGCCTTGAAAACGCAGCATTTCAAGGGTTTTACGATTAAAGCCTGCCCTGGATTGATCTCCGGAGCAGGCTTTTCATCATTTTCAGTTGTTTCGCGGATCGCGTAAATACTAATCGTTGGATTTAAGAGTAATCGTTGGAACTGAGGGTAATCGTTGACTTTTGAGGAGGCAACATTACACCTGCCTCTATCGTTTGGACAACGAGAGAAGCGCACTGATCAGTGTTTCGCAAAACATCCCTTTCCCAAAAATGAATTGGAATCCAACCCCTCTCAATCAAAATGGCATCATTGCGTTTATCTCTTGAAATGTTTTCTTCAATTTTCTCTATCCAATACTCACGGTTTCGCTGCAATCGGAGTCTTCTTTGCTCCCAATCCTTACCATGCCAAAACTCGCCATCGACAAAAACAGCCACTTTATATTTTGTTATTGCAATGTCGGGTGAACCAGGATACCGTTTGTCGTTCTTCCTGTAGCGATACCCCAGATGCCATAATTTTTTTGCAAGAAGGGATTCAGCTCTTCCGTTCTTTAATTTTACATTTGCCATGCGCTTTCGTGTTTCTGGAGTTGAATCATATGAAGTTGGGTGCCTCAATCATATCAACCTTTCTGAGCGTCATGGCTTCTATCCACAACTTGTTTTGCTATGTACCCTCCGTTTAGCCAAAAGCACTGTTTTGTCATCATTCGTCCATCTGGTAATGGTAACACATCGCGGCTATCTCGCCCGTGAGGCCTGACATGAGCGACCCGACTTTCAGTTTGTTTCGGAAGATTGTTTGACATACCATAGGCGGTCTTTTTTAGCACTACGCCTTCCTTAATCGTTGACACTGTTCTTTCCCACACACGCCGAGCTTCTTCCAAGTCTTGTGCCGGCATATTCCAAAAAACTATTCGCTTGAACTTAAAGCCAGTTACTCCTTCTGGTGCAATTTGCTTTTTTCCGGCAGCTACGCTGAATGAACTAACCATTTCCATAGAATCATTTGTACGTTCGCTTTGGAAAACAACAAACATAAACTTTGTTTCTGAAAGAATTCTGTAAAAATCGGATTCTTCCCACGACTGTTCACACAGTTCGCAAAAATCGAAATTAGGGAAAGACATACTTTCCTTGGAGTATCCGTTTGGCAACAATCTTACCGTTTTCGGCACAATCCCCGCTTTTTGGAACTCTTCTGTTTGGCTTATTCTTCCAGAAAGGCCAAGCATCTTTGCTAACAGAATGTCGACAATGTTTTTTGCTGAGGTCTCAACGCCGAACCTCTTACGAAGTTGGTCAATCGTCATACCATAGAAAGGAGACAGTTTTTTCTCAAGATAGTGCTCGAATGTAGTGCCGGACAGAGTCCTCCAATCCTTTATGATACTCTCGTTTTGAGCCGTTCCAAAAATATAAGTATTTAGGATGTGCGTCATGTATGATGACTTGAGGGAATATGCTCTTTGTTTTGCCGCTATTCGCGAAAACGGCTGTTCGCGGACACTCGCTGATGTGGCACCCTTCGTGCACGCCGCTAAGTAAAGCGTGTCGGCTTCGGAAAGCTCGTGTGCTAAACCATTGCGAACTTTATTCATAATTACATTCCAGTCGTTCTCAATAATAACGAGATCTTCCTCCGGAAAACTGAAAAGAATCGCGGCATCGATAGTGTATTCGCCTTTTGGTACATCATAAAGATGCTCATATGACATAAGGAGCATAGTGTTACATTTATGCCAAAAAGCACTTGTCTTAAAGGTGTTTTTGTACTCCTCCATATAATTTATGATATTGCATACCAAGCGTTCTTTGGCACGAACGCCATGAGCTGTACGCAAATAAGGAGTTACTTTTAATTCCACACCAGCCTCCGGAAAGTCTGGCTCTGACTCGGAATTGGGAGTATATCCATACCAGCTTTCCTCGATAACCGTTCCTATGGCGCCCTTGCCTGTGGACAATCTCCCGGTGGTATCTATGTCTTTCAACGGAATTCCGATTGCTTCCTGCGCTCTTTTTAGAATTGCTTCCTTATCAATGTACTGTGTTCCTTGCATCGAGTATCACCCTCCGCATTAAAGTATAGAGAGACACAGAGCCTTACGTGAATACCACGCAAGGCTCACCGAAAAGCTATGTATATACGGGGTGTTACGGCTCTTCGACAATTATAGTGTCAAGCACTTTGCCCATTCTTGTTATCATTGGTACGACTAATGCATTCCCCATACAGAAAAACCTCATTCTATTCGGCATTCCTGTATTGGTCCAATCATCATCAAAGCCCTGCATTCGTTCTGCCTCAATGGGGGTAAGAAGTCTCAACCGTCCTGTACCCGGATCACTTACCACATGGGTACTGCGATTTAGTGTGCTTTCACTTGTGAGCATAGTCCTTCCTGGCCTGTCCCAGGGATCGGGGAAAGCTATCGGGCCTTCAGAAAAAACATACTCGTGGCCATCAGCAGAAGTACGAGGGATTTTTTTCGCTCCCTTCATGTAGGTCCACTTCGGCATTTTATCTGTAGTGATGTAGTGGCTTTCATCAACATTGGCTTGAAGAATATCTCGGAGCAATGTTGGTGCTTCCTCTATTTCATCTACACCAACAGTATACACGATTCCTTCATGCAAGTACCCGGCATTTTCGAATGCAAATGCAAAGTTGTCTGACACATCTACTATATCTTCAGATAGCGTTATTGAACGAAGTTTTCCAATCTCTTTGATAGGAAAGCCTTTTGCGAAGAATCCTTCTTCTCCTATGATTTCTTCTGCGCTTCTGCTATTGCTACGATTTGCATATGCGGTGTCGTTACGATATGCAAAAATGAAAGTTCTCCTGCGTCTCTGAGCCGCACCGTAAGTCGCTGCATTTATCACTCGCCACTCAGCACTATATCCTTGCTCATTCAGGCAAGCAAGAATAATGCCAAAATCGCGACCTCGTTGTTTTGCGGGTGATTTAAGAAGCCTGTCGACATTCTCGAAAATACAGAATGGCGGTTTCTTTGCAATTAAAGTATCTCTTATTTGCCACCAGAGAACGCCTTTTTTGCCTTCAATACCTTTTGAAGAAGCAAGAGTGTGAGCCACACTATAGTCTTGGCACGGAAAACCGCCCACCAACAACGTGTGGTCTGGAATACTTTCTTTTTTCACTGTGCCGATATCTTCGCCTGTATGATACTCGCCATTTAAGTCTGGGCAGTCTCCAAAATGCTTTATATAGCATTCGTGTGCCCATTGCGTTTTTGCTCCCGGTTCCCATTGAGAGAACCAGGTCGTGTGCCATCCGGAATCGAGCCTGTCAAAACCAAGCCGAAATCCGCCGACACCTGCGAATAGTTCGCAGATAGTTTTTTCCATAGTTAAGTCCTCCTTGGCGCGATGCGCCACACACTTATTATTTTGGCCTGGGGAATCCCCTGTTAACACTACCAGACGGTAGCTCGTTGGCCGTTTCCAATATACCATAACTCTTTCAAAAACTCAATGAATATAGTAAGCCTTGCCATAGAATTATCTCAAACATTGACAACGATGGCCTCTTTTCCCCAAAATAGAATCTTTGGGTTTTTCTCGAGTAGACAATCGCCTCCAGTAACGTCAACTTATCTGATTGCTATAGCATAAAGTAACGGCGATGAAGTTGAAGCGTAGCCTCAGTTGCCGTGGTTGAGTTCCCCTTCGAACGCTTCATCAACAACGCTGTCGAAACCTTCCGCTTCCGCCGCTCGGCTTATTCGATAAAGAATACTACACGGTTTTCCACGGATAATTCCTTTTTCATCCGCATATTTTTCTATAAGCTGTTCATATAATTCACGGTAGGTCATATACTTTCCTCCTATACAGCTCTGTCGACTGGTTTCTTAATTTCAGATCCATCGGTAAGAAAAAACGCATAGAGCGGTATTTCAAGAGCATTACAGATTCTCTCGATGGTATCGATCTTCAACTGACCGCCCCG
Source organism: Clostridiales bacterium UBA1728 (assembly GCA_002315975.1). Classification (GTDB taxonomy): domain Bacteria; phylum Bacillota; class Clostridia; order Oscillospirales; family Oscillospiraceae; genus Apopatocola. The sequence goes on along the minus strand of DCIK01000006.1, from coordinate 1,139 downwards.
GTTCTTTGTGGTCTTGATAGTAGAAACGGAGATACCGCTCAGTTCGGCGAGGCGGTTGATGGAAATATTCCGCTCGGCCGCCAATTCATATACTCTTTGTACAGTTTCCAAGAAGCACCCCTCCTGTCCTCACTATTATACTATCAGATTTGGTGTCCAATAAAACTCCCTCAGTTCAGAACCTTGCCCACAATCTGAAAGTATGCGTCCGGCATAATCACCTTCGGCGCGTACTTGCTGTTGAAGGAACGAAGGACAGGCTGCATATGGACAGAGCCAGTACTGTCCGTAAAGGTTTCCGTCAAATCGTCATCTGGCATCTGCTCGTCATATTCCTTAATGTAGCCGTTGCCGTCATAGGTGAAGATTCCGACATCGCCGACCGAAAGTTCCTTGCACTCATGCACCCAGGCGATGTTGCCGTCATGGTAATAGGGCTCCATGCTGTCACCGCTGATGTAGATGCCGAAGTCTGCTCCGGCCGGAACCTGGGCGGCAATAACGCTGACATTCTCAAAACCACCCTCATCGAGGAACGAGCCGGTGCCGGCGGATGCACGGAGTCGGCACACAGGCATCTCGATGATTTTGCATTTGCTTTCGGCTGGACGGTACGGTCTGTACTTCCCGGAGGCAATAAGATCTGCTTTATAGTCCTCCAGTTTCTGAAGTCCCTGTTCGTTAAGGACAGCGGGCTTTCTTTCTACTCCGGAGAAAGTATACGGATCGTCCACATCGAGAGCAAAGAATACCGCCATCATCTGGTAGGCACTTGGTACGCTTTCGCCACGCTCCCATTTTCCGAGAGCGGGTCTGGATACAGAAATGCCGTACTGTTCAAGCTCATCGCAGAGCTGTTGCGCGGTAATTCTCTTCTGCTTTCTCGCTGCGGCGATGCGCTTGCCGATCCCGTTTTCATCTTTATCATACTTTGCGTTATACATATCAGTTCTCCTCAGATATATTTTTGCGAGGTATCCAATTATGTGATTTTAGTATATAGGGCAAACACTCGCTTGTCAAGAAAAAGTTCTTAATGGTACACAACTGTGATATTGATTTTCCCCATTCGTAGCGTTATACTTTCCACACAACCTAATTCCAGTGAGTTCACCGATTCGGAGAAAGGAGATCAACAT
>DCIK01000031.1 GCA_002315975.1 Clostridiales bacterium UBA1728 | reverse complement strand
TTGCTCTTCAGATTCTCTCTGAGCTTGCCGCGAAGGTTGTGAAGGCTCTCTTTGAATTGATTCATGGCTTCCTTGAGCATATTCACCGTGACCCTTTCACCTTTTATTCTTCTCAGCTTAACACCCGCCGGAGTCCGGAACAGCCAAAAACAGTGAAGAAATCAATAACCCATTCCGAGAGGCATATTTACGCTGAAAAAAGGGATTCGGCGGCTTGCGGCCAAATAAAAGAAAAGAACGATAGGACGCCATTTCAGACTATCATATCGTTCCGATTAATATAATATTTATAAGCGCTGAAACGCACCCCGATAAAGAGCGAAAATACCGCGGACAAACCTGCTTTGTGAAGAAAGCGAAAGTGCGCTTTCCAACGAAGAAACGATTGAAAAACATGGGTTTGGCGGACTTAACGGCACAATAACCGAGAATAATACGCTCCTCTGCTGCGCTGCCCTATTATTCCGATAACCGGATATATAATAGTTACTTCCCGCAGCCGGATCCTGCCGCCCGTGCCCTGTGAGCTTTGTCCTGCGAAGGGGCCGTGTAGGGCCCGGCCTCCGGACGAGCCGCGCGGAGCTGTTTTTATCGGTAAGACAGATTCCTCGGGCAGGCTTCAGTTCACTCCATATACTCCGCGCCGAAGGCATCCCGCATCTCGTAGTAGGCGGGATGCTGCCGCCAGCCGGCGCCGGTGGAGCTCTCGCTGTAGGTGACGATCCGGCAGTCGGGCAGAGCCTCCTGCAGCTTGCGAAGGGTGTTATAGCTCACATTGCAGCCGTTGAGCCACAGCCGCTCCAGTTGGGGAAGCTGAGCTAAGAGCTCAGCGTTCCGCACCGGGCAGTAGGCAAGGTTCAGATGCTTCAGATTTTTGCATTCCAGCAGCGGGGAGATGTCCTCCACATCGCAGAGAAACAGCTCCAGATAGGTGAGCTCCTTCAGATTGGAAAGGGCGCTGATGTCCTTGATGCGGTTGTCAGCCAGAATGAGCCAGCGGAGCCGGGTCATGTCCCGGAGGAAGGTGGTATCGCTGAACCACATATGCCCCAGATCCAGCGCCTCCATGTCCCGGCAGTAGCTGAGGGGAAGGAGCTGCTCGTCGCTGAGCCAGGTGTAGCCGTCCTCCCAGGCCAGAGCCAGAAAGCGGGTGGTGTCGGTGCGCAGGTGGAACACGCCGAAGTGTACCTCCCAGAGGAAGCGGATATCCGAATAGCGCCTGTCCAGCGCGTCCATGTCCGCATCGGAAACGCCGCAGTTGCAGAGAATTACCCGCTGCAAAGCAGGGAAACAGGGCAATGCCTCCTCCAGCAGGGAGAGATCGGCGATCCACTGTCCGCTGATGTCAAGCTCCGTGTCGGTGCTGAGAAAGCGCTTGCCGTATAGCTCCACATCCCAGACCACTTCAATGCCGTCAAGACTGTCACGGAAAGCGCAGAGACTATCATTATCGAAGCTGCAGCCCGTGAGGATCAGCCGCTCCAGAGCGGGAAAGGCGGAGAGCCGCCCCCGGAGCTCCGAGAGCCGAAAGCCCGTAACGCCGGAGAGATCGATAAGCTCGGCGGTATCAGGCAGGTAAATTCCGTCCACCACCTGCCGGGTGTATAGGATGCTCAGCTCCGGGTGCCGCGCCGAGAGCGCCTGCCGCTCCGATTCCTCCGCATATACCTCCCGCAGCTCCAGCGTTTCCAGCTTCGGGAACAGGGAGAGCGCCTCCTCCTGCAGCTCGGTCATGGTCAGGGAGGAAACGGAATTGTCCGTGCGCTGTCCCTCTATGGGAACCTCGCAGCGAATTTCGCAGTCCGGGAAGCGCTCTCGGAGCTCGCAAAGCTGCTTGAGCGTCAGGGGGTTGCCCCGCAGATCCAGATACCGGGGATTCTCCAGCCGCTTCAGTCCGGCAATGGAGCGCAGACCCTCGTCGGCAAGCTCCAGCGTGCTCTCGCTGCGCCGATAGGCCCAGCCGCCGATGAGCGTCCGGGAGGGCAGCAGCACCGCTGTGAGCACCAGCAGTGCCAGCACCGCTGCTACGGCTCCTCCCAGCGCGATGCGGAGGAGCTTTTCTTTCTTTGTCATTTTGCTTCCTTCTCTCTCAGCAATCCCTTTATCCCGCCGTCTGCGGCCTGTTCCGCAGAACGCAAGACCCCTCAGGTGCTACGCGCCAGCTCCCCTTTCAGGGGAGCCAAGGGGACGAGCCCGCCGGACGATTTACAGGCCCAGCGCCCTGACGATCGCCTCGGCGCAGGCCTTTGCGCTGTATTTCTCCCGTACGGTGGCCTGTCCCGCCTCTGCGAGGCTGCGGCGGTAGTCCGCATCCTCCCGAAGGCGGCGCAGACAGGCGGCAGCCTCGGCGATGTCGGGCTCGGCCCAGAGCTGGTGGGGCTCGTAGGGCTCCACGGCCCTGTCGCCCAGCTCCTGCAGGCGGTAGCCCACGCAGCAGGCGTTTTCGGGCGAGCAGTAGTCCATGTTGCCGCTGTAGCCGGTAACAACCACGGCTTTGCCCAGCGCCATGGCCTCGGCGATGGGGTAGCCGAAGCCCTCGGAGCGGTGCAGCGAGACGAACACATCGCAGAGCTCCATGAGTCCGTAGAGCCGCGGGGCACTCAGTACGCCCTCAATGATAAAAATGTCCCTGCGCCGCAGACTCTGCCGCAGCTCCTCGGCCTCGGCGTGACCCTGCTCTCCGCCGCTGATTTTCAGCACCAGCGCCGTGTCTCCCTCCTTAGGGAAGGCAGAACAATAGGCGCTGATGGAGGCCAGAGGATTTTTCCGAGCCTGAATGCTGCGGGCATCATACATGGAGAGAAAGAGCAGTTTTCCCTCCGGCAGACCGAAGTCGGAGCGCCGCAGTCCCGGCTCGGCCACAGGCTCCACGCACAGCGGCAGCACCCGGACGCTCTTGTCCGTGGCCTTGGAAATGGCCTCACGGCAGAACTCCGAGATGGTCCAGATTTCGTCATACCAGACAAAGGCATCGTGCCAGCGCTTGGGAAACTCCGGCAGCTCCCAGGCCCACAGGGCGATATTCTTCTTTCCCTTCAGTACGGCAGCGCCGCTTTCGCGGATAAAATAGCCGGTGCAGTCGGCGTTGCAGCAATAGAGGTTCACGGCCATGTCCCGCTCCTCGCCCAGCGCCTCGGCGTAGGCGCTGATGTCCAGACTGCCCCCGGCGCGGGAGTGGAGCGGGTGGAGCGCATAGGGCAGGGAAGAGACGGCGAGCGCCGCGGCCATGCTGCGGCAGCACTGGCCCATACCGCTGCTCTCCTCGGCCATGCCCCAGAGTGCCACGCCCTCGGTGAGCTCATCGGGCAGGGGAGCGCGGCGCAGAGCGGCGCGGTTCAGCGCGGCATAAACGCTCTCGCGGCACGCGGAGCGCAGCTTTTCGGGAAAGAGCTGTGAGAGCAGCGCCTTGACTTTCTGATCGTTCATTGATAGCTGTTCTCCATAATAATGGCCAGAGCACCGTCGGAGGAGTAAATCTGCTCCCGGACAACGCGACCCTGAGTATCGTAGAGGTATTCCGTGCGGATGAGCACCCGCTCGCCGCCGTCGATCTGCTCCTCATAGAGGAGCTGTCCGGCCACGTCGTAGCCGTAGCGGAACCACTCCACTAAGAGACTGGCGGAGCTGTCGTACTGGCGATAGCTGACCACCCGACCGGCACTGTCAAGTCTGTATTCATAGTCATAGATGTGGATGACGCTGCCGCTCTCGCTGAGATAGCGGCACTGGCGGATGTGGCCGGTCTCGTCGTAGTCATACTCCCGCAGGTTCATGACCTTGGCCACCTGACCCTCTTTGCACATCAGGTGGGAGACGCAGTCGCCCTGCTCATTGTAGGCATTTTCGTACCAGAGACTGACCTTGCCCTTCTCGTCATAGAGGATCCACTTAAGCTCCCGGCCGGCGCTGTCGAACTTCCGGCGGTAGATGAGTCTCTCGCCGTCGTTGCTGTAGTCGTTCTCGGCCACTAAATAGCCGTTGGAGTATTCGTAGGTGATGAGGTAGTCCTCGTCGGTGAGAAAGCCCTCGGCAGAGTGAGGCGTGGCCTTGATGGGGCGGCCGTCGGCATTGAGGGAATAGTCCACCCAGCCTACCACGTTGCCCTCGGCATCGTACTTGGTGCGGCGAAGGAGCGGACTGCTTTCCGCTGCTGCGGCAGGGAGCTGTTTGGCCCAGGCGCTGTCGCTGCTGTCCTCGGCCTTTTTTCGCTCGGTCTGCTCTATGACGCTGCTCTGCTGCTCGCTTTCGGCTTTTTTGCCGCAGCCGCAGAGAAGAAAAGCGGATAAAATCAGGATCAGGAGGCGTTTCATAGCTGTACTCCTAAGAAGAAATAAAAATACAGAATAATTTTACCCCTTTTTTCCGATTTTGTCCAGAAAAACAGTCCCATTTCCGTGTACACTATGGTATACTGTGGAAACAGGCGATGGTTGATTGTAAAACGCTTACCAGATTTATTACTTTGCCTCGCGGAGTTTGCGAGCCGCAGCTCGCAAAATAATTCAGTCATTTTCAAGGGAGCTTTGCTCGATTGAAAATACCCTGAGGCGCACTCTATTGGTGCGCCCTCGCATCGACCAAGGCGGCTTTGCCGCCGCGATCAATGCGAGTGTCTTTTCTCGATTGTAAAACGCAGTTTTACAATCGACTATAAAATAAGGAGTGAGAATCATGATGCTTGTTGACCTGCATACCCGCTCCACCGTTTCCGGTGGCATGGATACCCCTGCGGAGCTTGTCCGCAAAGCTCACGAGAAAAGGCTTGCGGCGCTGGCACTCACCGATTTCCTGAGTCTGGACGGTCTCGCCGAGGCCGCCGCAGAAGCGGAAAGGCTGGGCATAGAGTTTATCCCGGGCGTGGAAATTCCCGTGAAGCTCGCCCGCTTCGAGGCGAAGCTCAGCCTGCTGGGCTACTTCCCGGACCCCGATAATGCCGCTCTCCGAAGGCTTTTAGAGGACGCAAGGAGCGAAATCCCCACCGTGGGACAGGCGGCTGCCGTACTCCGGGATGCCGGAGCGCTCTCGGCGCTGGCCGATCCCCGGAGCGCGGGCATCGAGGGCATGAGTCTGGAGTACTTCATGCAGTCTGTCCGCTGCTGCGGCGTAGAGTTTGTGGAGGTGCTCCATACCGGCTATACGCCCGAGGAAAGCCAGAGCTGGCTGGACACCGCCAAGGAATGGAGCATGGACCCCGTGGGCGGCAGCGGCTACGGCAGCGTAAGCACTGCCGTATTAGGCGAACCGGAGGTGGACTACGAGGTATTGGACTGGCTTAAGCGCTGCAAGGCAGAGATGTGATGCACGTACCCCCCGCTCTCCGAGATGCCGTGTGCGGCTCGTCCGGAGGCCGAGCCCTGCAAAGGCGTGCGCAAACCCGTGGGGGCGAGCTCTCCTGGGTTCCCCTTTGGGGAAGCCGGCACGGCGGAGCCGTGACTGAAGAGGCAGCCGATCAACCTCTCCCGCCCCTGCGGGGCACCCTCCCCAAAGGGGAGGGCAGGGAGAAGCGGTGAAGCGTTATCCGATTTCCGTTCCGGGGTAGTAGTGGGCTAAAATCTCCCGGTAGTCATATCCCTGCTCTGCCAGAAGCTTAGCCCCGTACTGACTCATGCCCACCCCGTGACCGTAGCCGTATACGGTAAAAATGTACTGCCCGTCCGTGAATGCCGGCTCAAAATCCGTGGAGCGCAGACCCAGCAGAGAGCGCAGCTCCCTGCCGCTGTAGCTCTGTCCCAGCAGCTCCAGCGTCTCCACCCGGCCGGAGGAATCCCGGACGCACTTGCCGATGCCGCTATCCCCTTCACAGCCGAGTGCCTCGGCCAGCTCCTCGGGGCTGAAGCAGACCCGGCTGACCTGCCGGGGAACGCTCTCGGCGCTTTCGGGACTGCTGACGGATACCAGATAGGGCAACGCCTGCCCCCACACGGCCTCGCTGCTCTCGGTGCAGCCGAAGCTGGAGGCGTGGAAGCAGGCCTCCGCTACGCTGTCCCCATAATAGAGAAGTTTGCCCTCCGTGGCGCTGACGCAGCTGCGGAGCTTTTCCTCGTAGAGCGCAAAGTCCGCGCCCCACTTCTCCCGGCGCTCCCGCTCGCTGAGATAGCTCTGGCAGCAGCTCCCGGCGGCGCAGAGGGTGCTTTCCCCGTGTTTGCCCCGCTGCATAAGCGCTCTGGCGTAGCTGCGGGATGCCACGGCCTGAGCCTTCAGCGCCTCCTCGGGAAAGGCGGCGGGCATCTCCCCGGCGAGCACGCCTGTCAGATACTCGTCCATGGTCAGCCGGATCTCCCCGGCCTCCGTGAGCAGGGTGAGCGGGGCTTCCGTCTGCGGCCAAAGCCCGGTGCCCAGCAGGGGCAGAGCGGCGGCGTAGAACAGACAGAGGGCGGAACGGAAAAAGAGCTTCATGGAATGCCTCCTTGACGATTGAGCGGAAAAAGTGTATGATACCAGCAAAATACTCCGATGAAACGAGATGCAAGCTATGCAGAAACAAGCCTGGATTCACTCCATGACCCCTGCCGGTCTGGGAGCGGTATGCGTACTGCTCCGCTGGCTGCAGAATATGAACGTTTTCGATGCCGAAACCGGCCTGGCGGTGCCCCGTCACCCGCTGAGCATCCTGCTGGCGCTGGCCCTGATTCTCTCCGCAGCGGCAATGTGGCTCATGAACCGCACCCTGCGGGGCGCCATGGCCTCTGAGGACCCGGAAAAGGCCATGACCAATCTCCCCCAGCCTCTGGTGGCGTTGATCGTGTGCGGCGGCGTGATCGCTGCGGGCGGCGCGGTTCTCAGCTTCTTTCTGGGCGAGGGCGTTGTGAACAAGATGACGGCGCTGCTGGGTCTTGTGGGCGTGACCGGTCTTCTGTTCTTCCCCTACCTGAATCGCTGGGGCGGCTTCGGTGCTTTCCTGAGCCTGACGAGCGTAGCGTTTTTCTCCGTCTGGTTTGTGGTGGCCTACCGGGACTATGCCCGCGACCCCGTCCTGTGGACCTATGCGCCGCTGATGCTGGCCATCGCCGGCTCGCTCTACGCCGTATATCGGCTGGCGGCCTACTTCCACTATCGGGCCCAGCCGCTGAAGGCAGTCTATGCCTGCGCGCTGGCAACCATGCTGAATATTACCGTTCTGATGGATACATCCCTCGGCGGCGGGCGGCTGATTCTCGGCGGCTGGGCCATAGGCTTTGCTGCCATCATCGGGCTCCTCGTCCTCAACATGAGCGAGGTTCTGCCCGAGTTTGACGTGGACGATGAATATGAATAAAAAATTCATTGGGAATCTTCGATTCCCAACGAGACTTTCCTTGCGCTCATCGCGGCGGGAAAGCCGCCTTGGTCGGCGGGAGGGCGTATCAATAACAGGAGGATTATCCCATGGCTGAACTGACCATTACCCGCGAGAATTTCGAGACGGAAGTGCTCAAAAGCGAAAAGCCCGTGCTGCTGGACTTCTGGGCCGACTGGTGCGGTCCCTGCCGCATGGTGGCGCCCATCGTTGCCGCCATCGCCCAGGAGCGGGAGGGCAGCTGGAAGGTGGGCAAGGTGAATGTGGACGAGGAGACCGAGCTCTCCGCCCTCTTTCAGGTGAGCTCCATTCCCACGCTGATCGTGTTCCGAAACGGCAAGGCCACCAAGGGCATGGTGGGTGCCCGGGGCAAGGAAGAAATCGAGCAGCTTCTACTGGACGCGGAATAAGCGCATTTTTCGCCAATAAAAAAACCATCCGGAATTTGGGCGGTGCTCTAAAGGACAGTTCTATGTAGGATACGGTGCAATCCGTTTGGGTTGCACCGTTTTCCTTTGTTTTACGCCACTTTCGTGGGGTTATTGCGGATTTCTTCCATAGCGGCAATGATTTCTTCTTCGTCGGGAACGGTAACAATATCCACCGACCGAAAGTGAATTGTGATCGGAACGTGCTTCTTCCCGTCCTCGCCCTTTACGCTGTTGAATATCTCAATTTTCTTAATGAGCGTATTTACAAGCGTTGGGGTGAGTTTTTGAATATCGGTACATTCACGGATATTTTCGAGAAACGCTTTCAGATCGACCGCATCTTGCTTCGCCGTCTGGATTTCGGCTTCTGTTTCCGATACGAATTTTGTAAGCTCCTTTTGTTCTGCTTCGTACTTATCACAGAAGATTTTGAATCGCTCTTCGGAAATCGTACCGCGAGCAAGCTGCTCAAAGGAAGCGGAAATCAGCCCGTCAAGTTCCTTGATGCGTTTCTTTGCCTGTTCCACCCGAAGCTTGGTATCCCGCATTTCCTTTGCAACGGATAATCGGTGATTCTTCTCATACAGATACAGAAAGACGGTTT
>DCIK01000003.1 GCA_002315975.1 Clostridiales bacterium UBA1728 | reverse complement strand
GCCGGGAGGCCGTGCCCTACGGAGGTCTTTGCAGGAAAAGAAAGGCTGAAAGTTTGTGAACAATTCAATAATTCTCCCTATGCCCCTTGACAGCAAGGGGCATTCGTGCTAAATTAGCACTCAGAGAAACGGAGTGCCAACACTCGAAGAGGTGGACTGCTAAAATGGAGCTCAGCGAAAGAAAAAAGAAGGTTCTGGCCGCTGTGGTGGAGGAATACATCCGCACGGCGGAGCCGGTGGGTTCCAAGACCGTGGTAGCTGCCGCAGGGCTCACCTGCTCCAGTGCCACCATCCGCAACGAGCTCAGCGAGCTGACCAGTCTGGGCTACCTGGAGCAGCCCCACACCTCCGCAGGGCGCATTCCCGCCGCTCAGGGCTACCGCTTCTATGTGAACGAGCTCATGGAGCAGCGCCGCCTCTCCGATGAGGAGACCGACACCATCAACGACAGACTGAACCACAGGCTTGAAAAGCCCGAACAGCTCATGGGCGACGCGGGCAGACTGGTGGGTCAGCTGACGGGCTACCCCGCCGTGGCACTCTCCGGCCCCCGGGCGCTGACGGTCACAAGGTTTGACCTGCTCTATGTGGATGCCAACACCTTTATCATCGTGCTTCTTCTGAGCAACAGCACCGTCCGCAACAAGCTGGTGAAGCTCCCCTTCAGCGTAGACAGCACCCTGATCACCAAGCTCTCCGCCCTCTTCAACGCGGGCTTTACCAACCTCACCGACAGCGAGATCACCCCGGTGCTCATCTCCGCCACGGAGCGGGCCGCCCGGGACAATATGGGGCTCACCTCCATCGTGGCCGCCTTTGTCATCGAGGTGCTCAACAGCGGCAGCAGCGGCGAGGCCATGATCACCGGTGAGAGCAGCCTTTTGCAGCACCCGGAGTTCCGGGACCCCGACAAGGCTCACCGGGTCATCAGCTATCTCAGCGACAGCGAACATCTCATGAGCCTGCCCGCCACCACCGTCAACGGCGGCAGCAGCAAGGTACGCATGATCATCGGCCCGGAAAATCTGGCCGAGGAGCTGAAAGATTCCAGCGTGATCATGGCCGAGTATGATGCCGGCGAGGGGCAGCGGGGTCTCATCGGCGTGGTGGGGCCCACCAGAATGGACTACAGCGCCGTGGCCGCCAAGCTCAGCTATGTGGCCGAGGGACTGAGCCGGCTTTTAGGCAGCGGCGAGGCTCCCGCAGGATTCGGAAAAATGATTCTCAAAGGAGATACAATAGATGAGTAAAAAGCACGACGAGGAAAAGAAGGTTCCCGAGGAGGCTTCCGTGGAGGAGGCCAAAACCGAAACGGAAAGCGAAGCCCCCGCCGAAAAGACCGCTGAGGAAAAGCTCAGTGAGGAGCTGGCCGCCGAGAAGGACAAATACCTCCGGCTGGCCGCCGAGTACGACAACTTCCGCCGCCGCAGCGCCAAGGAGCGCGAGAACATTTATTCGGATGTGAAGCTGGACACCGTGGGTAAGATTCTTCCCGTCTACGACAATCTGGAGCGGGCGCTCAACGCCCCCACCGAGGACGAGGCCTACCGCAAGGGCGTGGAGATGACCATGAATCAGCTCACTGAGGTCTTCACCAAGCTGGGCGTGACCGCCATCGAGGCCGTAGGTCAGACCTTCGATCCCAAGCTTCATAACGCCGTCATGCACATTGAGGACGAAAGCAAGGGCGAAGGCGAGATCGTCGCCGAGTTCCAGAAGGGCTTTAAGCTGGGCGATCGGATCATCCGCTGCAGCATGGTGCAGGTGGCGAACTGATATTTTCGATTGGAAACTGCGTTTCCAATCGAAAGGCTCGCGCTTATCGCAGCGGCAAAGCCGCTTTGGTCGGCGCGAGGGCGCAGCAAAGCTGTGCCTCAGGGTGTTTTCAAAGCAGCAAAGCCGCTTTGAAAACAAATATTAAAACGGAAATTCAAATTTTCATCATACATTCTTACAGGAGGAAATCTGTTATGTCTAAGATTATTGGTATCGACCTTGGTACTACTAATAGCTGCGTGGCCGTCATGGAAGGCGGCGAGAGTGTTGTCATCCCCAACGCCGAGGGTGCCCGTACGACCCCCTCTGTGGTGGCCTTCTCCAAGACCGGCGAGCGTATGGTCGGTCAGGTGGCCAAGCGTCAGGCCGTCACCAACCCCGACCGCACCGTGGCCTCCATCAAGCGCGAGATGGGCACCAACTACAAGGTGAACATCGACACCAAGAGCTACACGCCCCCCGAGATCTCCGCTATGGTGCTGCAGAAGCTGAAGGCCGACGCCGAGGCTTATCTGGGCGAGACCGTCACCGAGGCCGTGATCACCGTCCCCGCCTACTTCTCCGACTCCCAGCGTCAGGCCACCAAGGATGCCGGCAAGATCGCCGGTCTGGAGGTCAAGCGCATTATCAACGAGCCCACCGCCGCGGCTCTGGCCTACGGCCTTGATAAGGAAACCGACCAGAAGATCATGGTCTACGACCTGGGCGGCGGCACCTTCGATGTGTCCGTGCTGGAAATCGGCGACGGCGTCATCGAGGTTCTGGCCACTGCCGGTGACACCCGTCTGGGCGGCGACGACTTCGATGCCTGCGTCACCAAGTACCTCATCGACGAGTTCAGGAAGGCTGAGAATGTGGACCTGACCGGCGACAAGATGGCCATGCAGCGGCTCCGCGAGGCTGCCGAGAAGGCCAAGTGCGACCTCTCCGGCGTGACCTCCACCACCGTCAACCTGCCCTATATCACCGCGGACGCCACCGGCCCCAAGCATCTGGATGTGACCATCACCCGCGCCAAGTTCAACGAGCTGACCCATCATCTGGTGGAGAAGACCATGGTTCCCGTCCGTCAGGCTCTGTCCGATGCCGGTCTGACCCCCGCCCAGCTCTCCAAGGTGCTGCTGGTGGGCGGCTCCACACGTATCCCCGCCGTGCAGGAGGCCGTGAAGAGCTTCACCGGCAAGGACCCCTTCAAGGGCATCAACCCCGACGAGTGCGTGGCCGTGGGCGCTGCCATTCAGGGCGGCGTTCTGGGCGGCGACGTGCAGGGCATCCTGCTGCTGGATGTCACGCCCCTGTCCCTGGGCATCGAGACCCTGGGCGGCGTGTGCACTAAGCTCATCGAGCGCAACACCACCATCCCCACCCGCAAGTCTCAGGTCTTCTCCACCGCTGCCGATAACCAGACCAGCGTGGAGGTCAATGTCCTGCAGGGCGAGCGCGAGATGGCGCAGTACAACAAGTCTCTGGGTCGCTTCCATCTCGACGGCATCGCCCCGGCCCGCCGCGGCGTGCCTCAGATTGAAGTCACCTTCGATATCGATGCCAACGGCATCGTGAACGTGTCCGCCAAGGATCTGGGCACCCAGAAGGAGCAGCACATCACCATCACCGCCTCCTCCAACCTGAGCAAGGACGACATCGACAAGGCCGTCCGCGAGGCCGAGCAGTACGCCGCCGAGGATGCCAAGCGCAAGGAAGAGGTCGACACCCGCAACGCCGGCGATCAGATGGTCTACCAGACCGAGAAGACCCTCTCCGAGCTGGGCGACAAGATCTCCGCCTCCGACAAGGCCGAAATCGAGCAGAAGCTCGCCGCGCTGAAGTCCGCCCTCTCCGGCACCGACACCGCTGCCATCAAGAGCGCCACCGAGGAGCTGACCCAGGCCTTCTACAAGGTCAGCGAGCAGATGTACCAGAATGCCGCGCCCCAGGGCGGTGCCCAGAACTGCGATCCCAACTGCGGCAACGACTGCGGCAACGGCAACAACGGCGGCCAGACCTACTACGATGCCGACTACGAAGTCGTGGACGACGACAAGTAAGATATTCTCTTTTTGAATAGCGCGACAGGGGTTGTAAAAAAGTCTGTCATTGCGAGGAGCGAAGCGACGCGGCAATCCGTATTCTCTGCGGCTCGTCCGGGAGGCCGAGCCCTACAAGGGGGCCGTAGGAGACGGATTGCCACACGAGGGCGCGGACGCTTTCGCAATGACAGGGGCTTTTATTGCAGTCCCTGTCAACGCGGTTTTTGGCTTCCCCGCCGGGGAGGGCTTATTCGGAAAAAAGGACACTACTTATATGGCTGATAAACGCGATTACTATGAGGTGCTGGGCGTAAACAAAAATGCCAGCGCAGACGAAATCAAGAAGGCCTACCGCAAGGCGGCCAAGGAAAACCACCCCGACCTCCATCCCGGCGACAAGGAGTGCGAGGCCCGCTTCAAGGAGGCCAACGAAGCCTACGAGGTGCTTTCCGACGAGGGCAAGCGCGCCAAGTACGACCAGTACGGCTTTGCGGCCTTTGACCCCAGCGGCTTCCAGAGCAGCGGCGAGGGCTTCGGCGGCTTTGCCGACATCCTCAACGACCTCTTCGGCGGCGGCTTCGGTGGCTTTGGGGGCTTCGGCGGCACCCAGCAGCGGCGCAACGGCCCCCGGCAGGGCGAGAGCGTCCGCAGCAATGTGACCATCGGCTTTGAGGAGGCCGCCTTCGGCTGCAGCCGGGAGCTGGATGTGCAGAAGGTGGAGGACTGCCCCGACTGCAAGGGCAGCGGCTGCGCCGACGGCACCAGCCCCGAGACCTGCCAGCGCTGCCACGGCTCCGGCGCGGTCATGCAGACCATGCGCACCGCCTTCGGCACCATGCAGACCCAGACCACCTGCCCCGAGTGCAACGGCAGCGGCAAACATATCGCCCATCCCTGCTCCACCTGCAAGGGCAAGGGTCGCATCCGCAAAAACCGCAAGGTGAAGGTGGACATTCCCGCCGGCATCGACGACGGCCAGACCATCTCCCTGCGGGGTCTGGGCTCCAGCGGCATCAACGGCGGCCCCGCCGGCGACCTGCTGGTGAGCGTAAATGTCCGTTCCCATCCCAAGTTCACCCGCGAGGGCACCAGCGTGCTCTATGAGCTGCCCATCAGCTTCACCCAGGCGGCGCTGGGCGCCAGCGTGGAGGTACCCACCATTGACGGCAATGTGAAATATTCCATCCCCGAGGGCACCCAGAGCGGCGCCGTGTTCCGGCTGAAGGGCAAGGGCATCCCCTATCTCCGGGGCAGCGGACGGGGTGACCAGTACATCACCGTAACGGTGCAGACCCCCACCAACCTGAACGAGCGGCAGAAGACCCTCCTGCGGGAGCTGGGCGAGACCTTCGGCGAGAAGGAAAAGAAGAAAAAGGGTCTTTTTGATAAGATCCTCGGCGATGATAAAGAATAACGCAAAAATCCCTCCGCTTTCTAAGCGGAGGGATTTTTTATCGTAAGTCCTCGAAAAAGTCCCGGAGGAGCTTTGCGCATTCGTCCCTGCATATGCCGCCGTAGACCTTCGGGTGGTAGCCGTAGGGCTCGGCATAGAGGTCGATGACGCTGCCCAGAGAGCCGGTTTTCGGCTCTCTCGCTCCGTAGACAACGGTCTTCATCCGGGCGTTGAGGATGGCCCCGGCGCACATGGGGCAGGGCTCCAGCGTCACATAGAGGGTGCAGTCGTCCAGATGCCAGTCGCCCCGGCTCTCGCAGGCCATGCGGATGGCCTCCACCTCCGCGTGGGCGGTGGCGTCGTGCCTCTCCTCCCGGCGGTTGCGGCCAAGGCCGATGGCCTTGCCCTCGGCATCCACGATCACGCAGCCCACGGGAATCTCGCCCTCTGCGGCGGCCTCCCGGGAGAGGGTCAGCGCCTGCTGCATCCAGTGCTCAGGGCTCATCATCGTCATCGCTGTTTTCGGGGTAGAAGTCCTCTTCCGTCCACTCGCCCTCGGGGTACTCCTCCTCTTCCTCGTCCTCGTCCTTGCCGATCTTCAGCCGGCCGGTGACCTTCAGAATCAGGAAGACCGCCACTGCCACGATAAGCAGACTCAGCAGCCCCAGAACGATCAGCAGGGCGCGGGTGCGGGAGGAGCCGGTCTTGCCGGTGGCGGGGATGACCTCCTCCTTCTCATAGCCGCAGACCTTGCAAACGCCCTTTTTCAGACCCTCGCTCTTGCGCTTGGCCTTCTTTTCCACCGTCCACTCCAGCTCGTGGGCGGCCTCATCGCTGTGCTCGCCGCACTCGCAGGCATGGTAGTGGACGGCATCGTCATGGCTCCACGCGGTGGAGAAGGCGTGCTCATGGGGTTCGGGGCTGGGCTCAACGGCGGCAAAGCTCACCTTTGCCATCTCGCTGAGCACCGCTTCGGAGGCGGTGCTGCCATTCTGGTTCTGGACGGTGCAGCTATACCAGGCGCTGCCTTCCGCGCTGCCCTCCACGGTGTAGCTGTCTTTATCGGCACCGGCAATGGGCATGGAGGTACCCGCCTCGCCGGTGGCAGAGCGGTACCACTGATAGAGGAGCTCGCCGCCGTCGGGGGACAGGGCGCGGACGGTCAGGGTAACCTTCTCGCCCACCCTGGCCTCGGCATTCTTGGGCTGCAGGGTGATGATGGGCAGCTCGGTGACCTTATTCACCTTGATGACGGCACCCTCGCTGCGGGTCTCGCCGCCCTCGTTTTTGAAGTAACAGACCAGCTTCCAGCCGTTGAGAGAATAGGGAATCGTGCGCAGGATCAGCGTTTCGCTGGTATCGCCGGAGACGGTAAGCCCGGTGAAGTAGGTCAGCGCCTGGGCCTTGGACAGGTCCTTGGTGCCGTCGGCGGAGACGAAGTGCCACTCATAGCTCTTCGCATTGTCGGCCTTGGCGATGAAGATGGCCTGACCGCCCACATCCACGGTTTCACCGGTGGGGTTTTTGGTGATGGCGGGAGCCGGAACCGGCGTAGGCGAGGGGGTAGCTGTGGGCGTAGGCTCCGGCGTGGCCGTGGGCGTGGGCACGGGCTCCGCCGTGGGCGCGGGGGTTTCCGTGGGCAGCGGGGCTCCCACCACTACATCCACCACCACGATGATGCCGGTGACCGTGCCTGTATCCACCGTGAAGGTCAGCTGGGTGCTGCCCTCGGCGGCGGGAGTGCCGCTGAGATAGATGTCCGTCATGCCGCTCTGCCAGAGCCAGCTCATGCCCGCGGGCATGGAGCCGCCGCTGAGGGTGACAGAGGTCATGTTAAGATTGCTGTAAACGCTGGTGTTGCCATAGCTCGTGCCCACATGGAACTCCGCCGTGGTGGCCGAGACAGGCAGAAGCAGCAGCCCCAGCAGCAAAAGAGCCGACAGCAGAATACGGATTTTTTTCATTGTATTTCTCCTTATGATATATCCCCCTCAGCCTCACTCCGTTCGGCAGCTCCCCCATTCCCTTTGGGAACAGGGGAGCCGAGACGGAAGTGCGCGGCTTGGCTCCCCTGTCGGCTTGCCGATGGGGGAGCTGTCGCGAAGCGACTGAGGGGGTGTTGATTCTTCAGCCCTCATCATCGAGTTTTAACACCGCCAGAAATGCCTCGGTGGGGATGGAGACGGTGCCCAACTGGCGCATCTTCTTCTTGCCCTCCTTCTGCTTTTCCAGCAGCTTCTTCTTGCGGGTGATGTCGCCGCCGTAGCACTTGGCCAAAACATCCTTGCGCATGGCCTTGACGGTCTCGCGGGCGATGATCTTGCCGCCGATGGCAGCCTGAATGGGAATCTCGAAGAGCTGGCGGGGGATATTGTCCTTGAGCTTTTCGCAGAGTCTGCGGGCGCGGCCATAGGCCTTGTCCCGGTGGGCGATGAAGCTCAGGGCATCCACCTGATCGCCGTTGAGCAGCATATCCACCTTCACCAGATCGCTCTCCACATACTCGCTGAGCTCGTAGTCCAGCGAGGCGTAGCCCTTGGTACGGGCCTTGAGGGTATCGAAGAAGTCGTAGATGATCTCATTGAGGGGCATTTCGTAGTGCATCTCCACCAGCCGGGTGTCCAGATACTGCATATTCTTGAACACGCCGCGCCGATCCTGACAGAGGGGCATGATATTGCCCACATAGTCCACAGGGGTGATGATGCTCACCTTTACAAAGGGCTCTTTGGCAATCTTCACCCGGGCGGGGTCGGGGTAGTTGTGGGGGTTGTCCACCATGATCACGCTGCCGTCGCTGGTGGTGACCTCATAGATGACGCTGGGCAGGGTGGTGATCAGGTCCAGATTGAACTCCCGCTCCAGCCGCTCCTGAATGACCTCCATGTGGAGCATACCCAGAAAGCCGCAGCGGAAGCCGAAGCCCAGCGCCGCGGAGCTTTCGGGCTCGTAGGACAGGGAGGCATCATTGAGCTTGAGCTTTTCCAGCGCATCCCGAAGGTCAGGATACTTGGAGCCGTCCTCGGTGTAGATGCCGCAGTAGACCATGCTGCGGGCGGGACGGTAGCCGGGCAGAGCCTCCTCACAGGGGCTCTCCAGCAGGGTCACGGTGTCGCCCACGCGGGTATCGGCCACGTTCTTGATGCTGGCGGTGAAGTAGCCCACATCGCCGGCGGCAAGCTCGTCACAGGGGTCGAAGCCCATGGGACGCAGATGCCCCACCTCGGTGAGCTTGTAGTCCGCGCCGCTGGCCATGAAGTGTACCGTGTCATTCACCCGGAGGGTGCCGTTCACCACGCGGATGAGCACCACCACGCCCCGGTAGCTGTCGTACTGGCTGTCGAAGACCAGAGCCTGCAGGGGAGCGGAGGCATCGCCCTCGGGGGCAGGTACAGTTTTGACGATATATTCCGGCACTTGTTCCACGTTCAGGCCGGTTTTGGCGGAAATTTCCGGGGCTTCGGAGGCCTCGATGCCGATAATGTCCTCGATCTCGGTCTTGGTGCGGGCCGGGTCGGCGGCGGGCAGGTCGATCTTGTTGATCACGGGCAGAATCTCCAGATCGTGATCCATGGCCAGATAGGTGTTGGCCAGGGTCTGCGCCTCCACGCCCTGAGAGGCGTCCACCACCAGCACCGCGCCCTCGCAGGCGGCCAGAGAGCGGCTGACCTCATAGTTGAAGTCCACATGACCCGGCGTGTCGATGAGGTTGAGGGTATAGACCTCCCCGTCGGCGGCCTTATAGCTCAGACCCACGGCGCGGGCCTTGATGGTAATGCCGCGCTCCTTCTCCAGATCCATGTTGTCGAGAATCTGATCGGACATACTGCGGCTCTCCACCGCCCCGCAAAGCTCAATGAGCCGGTCGGAGAGGGTGGACTTGCCGTGGTCGATATGGGCAATAATGCTGAAATTTCTGATATGGGATTGGTCTGTCATAGGCGTGACTCCTTGAGGGAAAAGATAAGCCGAAAGCAGCTGCGGGGGCGCATCTCGCAATGCTCGCCCCTACGGGATGCGGAAGCACTGCTTCCACTTTATATTCCATTGGTGTTAGCGTAAAAATTTGTGCTTAGTGACGACAATCGTCGAAAAGTCAAAGTAGGGCACGGCCTCCCGTCCGTGCCGGAAGCCTACAGGTTTTGCTTTGTCTGGATAAAACGAACATAGTTCTTGTCCCACACGGCACGGCCGGGAGGCCGTGCCCTACGGGGTTACGGGCTTTTTGAAGAACAAATCAATTCATTGATGCAGGTTCAAGCATCTTCACTGAATCTATTCTATTAAACCACAGCTTTACTCGCTTGTAAAGGTTGACTTTTTCGTAAAAAATGATAGTATAGTACCGTACGACAAAAATTACTCTTTGGAGGAAAAAATCATGTTTGATAAGCTCATTGAGATTCTCAAGGCTAACCCCCGCAAGATCGTTCTTCCCGACGGCCCCGATCCCCGCGTGATCGAAGCTGCCGCCAGACTGCAGAAGGAAGGCTTCCTGAAGCCCGTCCTCATCGGCACCCAGAAGGAATTTGACGAAGCCTCCGCCAAGCTGGGCTTTGACCTGAGCGGTGTGGAGATCATCGACCCCGCCAACTACGAGGGCATGGACGCCATGGTCGAGAAGATGGTCGAGCTCCGCAAGGGCAAGATGACCGCCGACGAGTGCCGCGCCACCCTGCTGCAGGGCAACTACTTCGGCACCATGCTGGTGAAGATGGGTCTGGCCGACTCCCTGCTGGGCGGCGCCACCTACTCCACCGCCGACACCGTCCGTCCCGCTCTCCAGCTCATCAAGACCAAGAAGGGCGCTCACCTGGTGTCCTCCTGCTTCATCCTCCAGCGCGGCGAAGAGCTGCTGGCCATGGGTGACTGCGCCATCAACATCTCCTACGAGGACGACAAGGACAAGGAAGGCAACGTGACCTTCTCCGCCGCTCAGAAGCTGGCCGAGGTCGCCGTGGAGACCGCCAACTGCGCCAAGGTCTTCGGCATCGACCCCAAGGTGGCCGTTCTCTCCTTCTCCACCAAGGGCTCCGGCAAGGGCGGCACCGTTGCTCTGTCCCGTGAGGCCACTGCCATCGCCAAGGAGCTGGCTCCCGAGCTGGCCATCGACGGCGAGATGCAGTTTGACGCTGCCGTTTCCCCCGAGGTCGGCCAGCTGAAGTTCCCCGGCTCCAAGGTCGCCGGCTACGCCAACACCTTCATCTTCCCCTGCATCGAGGCCGGCAACATCGGCTACAAGATCGCCCAGCGTCTGGGCGGCTTCGCTGCCTACGGCCCCATCCTGCTGGGTCTGAACGCTCCCATCAACGATCTGTCCCGCGGCTGCAACGCCGACGAGATCTACAAGATGGCCATCATCACCGCCGCTCTCGCCTGAGCCGGTACGCTATACACATAAAAAACCAGAGCTGCATTTTCAGCTCTGGTTTTTTATTTCGGCTCGTCCGGGATGCTTATGCCTTAGGCGTTCCGTCAGCGTTGAAGAGGGGCAGGGGAGCCAGAAAGATAATGTCCTTGCGCTCGGTGGCGTCACCCTCGGCCAGAATGGCCATGCGGGCGGTGACGATGCCGCCGGCGGCATTGACCAGCACTTCCACGGCATGGATGCTCTCGCCGGTGGAGATCACATCGTCGATGATGGCGATGCGCTTGCCCTTGATGGCCTCGGCCTCGGCGGTGTCGATGAGGAGGGTCTGGGTACCGGCGGTGGTGATGGACTGGACATCCACCTGCAGCACGCCGGTCATATAGGCCTTGGCCTTCTTGCGGGCAATGAAATAAGGAATACCGCTCTGCCGGCTCATCTCATAGACCAGCGGAATGGCCTTGGCTTCGGGAGCGATGAGGTAATCCACCTGAGGCATCTTCTCAAGAAGCTTAGCGGCAGCATGAACGGTCATCTCCACATCGCCGAAGATTACGAAGGCGCCGATGGACAGATTCTCGTTAAGGTTGCAGAGGGGCAGGTCACGCTTGAGACCCGCAACATCAATATTGTAGCTGAGCATGGTTTAATTCTCCTGTAAAATATTATATTCGATTGTAAAACAGTCGATGTAGGGCACGGCCTCCCGGCCGTGCCGTGTGGAAGGGATGTATGCTGTATTTGCTCAGATTTCCATTCCGCTGAGACAGCGGCGGGCCATGTCGAAGGCGTTATTGGCGGCCACGATGCGAACCCGGTCACGGCCCCGGTCGCCCAGGGTCAGGCGGCGGACGCAGCTCAGGGTCTTGCCCTCCGCACCCTTCCAGGCGAGAGCCACATACACCAGCCCCACATCCTCGCCGCCGGGGCCGGCCCAGCCGGTGATGCCGACGCCCAGATCGCTGCGCAGGAGCTTTCTCACGCGCCGTGCCATCTTGTCGGCCACGGCAGCGGAGACCACGCCGTGCTCATTGATAAAGCTCTGCTTCAGCCCCAGCAGACTGCACTTGGCAGCCTCGGTATACACGTTCACGCCGCCGGCGAAGCAGTCGGAGGCACCGGGGATGTCGGTAAGGCGCTTGGCCACCAGACCGCCGGTGCAGCTCTCGGCGGTGGCGATGGTCATGCCCCGCTGGCGCAGCAGCTCCAGCACAGCGCTCTCCAGAGTGGCATCGTTGTAGCCGTAGATGTATTCGCCCAGCCGCGCCTGGATTTCCCGGACGGCGGGGGTGAGCAGCTGCTCGCAGGCCTCTTCGCTTTCCGCGGTGGCGGTGAGGCGCACCATGCACTCGCCGGTGCGGGTGTAGGGGGCGATGACGGGGTTGCTGCCCTCCATCAGATCGCTCAGCCGCTCTGCCATGGCGCTCTCGCCGATGCCCATCATGTGCAGCTCCCGGCTGCGGATGCACTTGCCGCTCCTGCCCCGAAGCAGGGGCATGGCCTTCTGCCGGAAGAGGGGGATGCGCTCCCGGGGCGGGCCGGGGAGCATGACCACCGTGGTGCCCTCGCACTCGAAGAGGCAGCCGGGGGCGGTGCCGTATTCGTTGTGGAGCACCGTGCAGCCCCGGGGCAGGTCAGCCTGCCTGAGGTTGTTCTCGGTAAACTGGAAGGAGGTGCCGCGGGCGAAACAGTCGCGGATGTAGCTCTCCTCGTCGGCATTCCGCTCCAGCGGGAGGCCGAAGGCGGCAGAGAGGGTCTCCTTGGTGAGATCGTCATAGGTGGGGCCCAGACCGCCGGTGGTGACGATCAGCTCCGCGCGGCCTCTGGCGGCCTCCACCGCCGCCCGCAGGGCAGCCGGGTCGTCGCCCACCACCGTGTGGCAGCAGACGGAGATGCCCAGCTCCGTAATCAGCTTTGAGAGCTCCGAGGCATCCGAGTTCAGCGTGTGCCCCTGCAGCAGCTCATCGCCCACGGAAAGAATTTCAGCTTTCATGGCTCGCGCTCCTTTGGGAGAAGATTTGAATGAAACGTTTGTGAAAGTGTTACCCCAGATTAATTTTGTTAGCCTCGCAGAGTTTGCGAGCCGCAGCTCGCAAAATAATTCAATCATTTTCAGGCGAGCTTTGCCCGCTTGAAAATACCCTGAGGCGCACTCTATTGGTGCGCCCTCGCGCCGACCAAGGCGGCAAAGCCGCCGCGATCAGCGCGAGTGACTTTTCTCGATTGTAAAACAAAGTTTTACAATCGACTGAAAATTTTAATATCCTAATTTGATAAACTCAATGCCGGAGAGGGCTTCGTTCACCAGTCCCTCAATGTCCAGCACGGCCTCCGCGGTCTCCACCTCTTCGAGGGTGGGACGGGTGCGGGGGTGGCGGGGCGTGAAGACGGTGCAGCAGTCCTCATAGGGCAGGGTAGAGGTGGCGAAGGTGCCGATCTTCCGGGCGAAGCGGACGATCTCCTCCTTGTCGAAGCCGATGAGGGGGCGCAGCACCACATTTTTGCACACGGCCTCGGTGCAGTTCATGGCCTCCATGGTCTGGCTGGCCACCTGACCCAGATTCTCGCCGGTGACGATGGCCTTGCAGCCAGTGTCCTCGGCGATGCGCTGGGCAATGCGCATCATGAAGCGGCGCATGACCAGCGTGAAATATTCCTCGGGCACCTTGTCGCGGATTTCCTCCTGAATGTGGGTGAAGGGGACGATCTGGAGAGTCATGCGCCCGCAGTATTTCGTGAGCTGATCGGCCAGATCCACGACCTTCTGTTTGGCCAGCTCGGAGGTGTAGGGGAAGGAGAAGAAGTGGATGGGCACCATGCGCACGCCGCGCTTGGCAATCATGTAGGTGCTCACGGGGGAGTCGATGCCGCCGGAGAGCAGGGTAACGGCGCTGCCGTTGCTGCCCACGGGCATACCGCCCGCGCCGGGGAGGGCAGCGGAGTGGACATAGGCCGCAAAGTCGCGAATCTCCACCTGCACGGTGAGCTCCGGCTTGTGGACATCCACAGCCGTGGCGGGATAAGCCTCGGAGAGCTCGCCGCCCACATACTGAGAAATCTGGATGCTGCTCATGGGGAAGCTCTTGTCGGCCCGGCGGGTCTCTACCTTGAAGCTTTTCGCCGCAAGCATGGGCTCGCGCATATATTCGATGGCCTTCTTCGCAATGGCAGCCACGTCCTTGTCACAGGCCACGGCCCGCACCACGCTGACCGCGCCGAATACCTGCTGCATGGCCTCCACGGCGGCGTCCATGTCGATGTCGTCGCTCTGGGGCTCCACGTAGACCGTGGACTGCACGCAGTAGATTTTGAAGGCGCCCATACCCTTGAGGCGGCGGCGCACATTGGAGATGAGCTTCTGCTCGAAATATTTCTTGTTCAGGCCCTTGAGGACGATTTCGCCCAGCTTGAGAAGGATAATATCCTGCATGGATGGTGTTCCTCTTTCCGTGTAAAGTTCATACAGATTGAGTATAGCACAGTCCATTCCTGAATGGAATATAAAAAACCGCCCGAAGGCGGTTTTTTTCTTAAATTTCGACCTTGTCGTAGGGAACCCAGAGATACTGTCCGGCAAAAATCCGATCCGCATCGGGAATGGCATTGATGCGCTTGAGCAATCTCCACGACACGCCGAACTTCTGAGCAATGCCGGAGAGTGTATCGCCCTCCTGAATGATGTACTGTTCGCAATGCTGATTATAGCCTCTCGGAGCGGAAAGCTGGGGATTGGCACCGTCAGGCGCTCTTTTGCCCCCCACAACCTCGCTCAGCTCGTTATCGTTTATTTTGAAATTTTCTTCCACGGGTAAAGCTCCTTTCATGTTCTCTTCTACTTTATACGCACAGTGCGGCCGAAGGGCTGACGCTGCGCTTAAAAAACCTCATCCAGACGGAATTCCGTCCAGTCCGCGCCGTTGACCACCCGGATATAGAGCGTCCGCCTGGCGGGCACCGCCACAATCTGATAGACCGTCAGCCAGCCGAAGGGGCCGCCCTCGGCGATGGGGGTGGACATGATCTTCATCATGGCCTCCGCATCGATCCGGCCCTTCTGCTCCTCGGCCATACGCAGCAGATTCTTCCGGCGGGTGATGGTGTACCAGCCCGTCTGATCCGTGGGCGTTTCCAGCTCCCATGCCGGGTTGGTGAAGTGGTTGGTCATCACCTGCACGCCGTTGTTGTCCCGCATTCCCTGTTGCATCCCCAGCGTGCACCACTCGTAGGAGCGGGCGCTTTTCCCATCGGCCACGCCCACGATGTAGGAGGAAGAGCAGCCCACGGTTTTGAAAAACTTTTTGCAGTATTCCATGTCCGGAGCGTCCAGCATCAGCTGCATCAGCTGCGCCAGACTGGTCAGGCGCTCGGGGTTCTTCACCGGGTGGGAGTTGCTGCCGTTGTTCAGCGCCATGAAGAGGCCGTTGGCGTTCATGCCGTTGGCAAAGTAGATCTCGCCGATGTAGCCCACCGTGGCCGTGGGCACGGAGCCGTCCGCCGGGTGGTATACGCAGACCGAAAGGTAGTCCTTGAAGGCGAAGAAGAGATCGTTGTAGTCGTAGTTGCGGCCAAAGATCAGCTCATCCTTGGCATAGTCGTCCCACACCGCCATGGCGCTGCACATGGGCATCCCCTCCACGGTGTAGACCGTCTCCATGGCGTTGCAGATCATCAGCTGCTCCTCCGTGAGACCGGAGCTCTCCTCCATGCCCCGGAAAAAGCTCTTGAGCCGCACGGGGTAGTCCAGATACTTGGTCTCGGCCAGCTTCACCATGTTGGCGTAGCCCTCCGGATCGTCCTCCACGGGCCTGATGAGCATCTCAAAGAAGATGTGCCGCAGCTCCTCCCGGTACAGCTCCCCGTACTGCCGCCCCATCTCCCGCCATGTTCCCGCCAGACTCACAAGCGTGATGCCGTTTTTGTCCCGGCGATAGTATGTCTGCTCCATGTTGCTTCCTCCTCTCGCATTTGACACTTTTGGGGACGGTTCTCATTTTTGTCATTTGGTGTTTTTGAGAACCGTCCCCAGATGTGTCAGGTTTACGCTCTCTCGCTGCCGAAGAACATATCGTAGGTACGGTACTGGATGGCCTCGGCCAGATGGACGGGGGCGATCTGCTCCTCCCCGGCCAGATCGGCGATGGTGCGGGCCACCCGCAGGATGCGGTCGTAGCTCCGGGCGGTGAGCCCCAGAGCGTTATAGGCATCCTCCATGAGCTTTTCGCCCTCCTCGCTGAGGGTGCAGTACTTTTCCATATCCCGCACCGACATCCGGGCATTGGCACCCTGACCGCCCATACGCTCACGCTGAATTTTCCGGGCGGAATCCACCCGCGCCTTGATCTCGGCGCTGCTCTCCCCATCGCCCTTGGCGCGGAGCTCCTCAAACTCCAGCGGCGGCACCTCCACGATAATATCGATTCGATCCAGCAGGGGGCCGGAGAGCTTGCTGTGGTAGCGTTTCACGGAGGACTCGCTGCAGGTGCAGCGGTTGCCCGGCTGACCGTACCAGCCGCATTTGCAGGGGTTCATGGCGCACAGCAGCATGAAGTTGGCGGGGTACAGCGCCGTACCCGCTGCCCGGGAGACCACCACCTCCCGCTCCTCCAGCGGCTGACGCAGCACCTCCAGCACATCCCGGCGGAACTCCGGCAGCTCATCGAGGAACAGCACCCCGTTGTGGGCAAGGCTCACCTCACCGGGCTGGAGCTGGGCTCCGCCCACCATGGCGGCAGTGGAAACGGTGTGGTGGGGACTGCGGAAGGGTCGCTCCGTGAGCACGGGATGCTCCGCGTCTGTGAGACCGCAGATGCTCCAGATGCCCGTGGACTCCAGCCGCTCCTCCCGGCTCATATCCGGCAGAATACCCGGCAGCCGCTTGGCCAGCATGGACTTGCCGCTGCCCGGAGGCCCCACCAGGAGCACATTGTGCCCACCGGCGGCGGCCACCTCTAAGGCGCGTTTCACATTCTCCTGCCCCTTGACCTCGGAGAAGTCCGGGTAGTCGGCGGCGGGAGGCGCATCCCGGGCAGGCACGGGGCTCAGCTCGCTCTCGCCGCGCAGATAGCGCAGCAGCTCCCCCAGCGACTTGACGCCGCAGATTTCCACGCCCTGCGCGTAGGAGGCCTCGGCAGCGTTTTCGGCGGGCACATAGAGCCGCTTGATCCCCACGGAGGCGGCGCAGAGCGCCATGGGCAGAGCGCCGCGGACGGAGCGAAGCTCGCCGGTGAGACTGAGCTCGCCCACAAAGGCCTCGTCCTCCCTGGGCATGGGAATCTGCCCGGAGGCGGCCAGAATGCCCAGCGCCATGGGCAGGTCATAGACCGTGCCGGCCTTCTTCTTGTCGGCGGGCGCTAAGTTCACGGTGACGCGGCTTACGGGAAAGCTGAGACCGTTGTTCTTCAGCGCGGCGCGGACTCTCTCCCGAGCCTCTCGGACAGAGGCATCCGGCAGACCCACCAGATCGAACTGGGGCAGACCGCCGGAGAGAAAGATCTCCAGCGCCACCTCATAGCCGCCGATACCGAAAAGTCCCAGAGAGCGAATCTTGGCTACCATAGCATTTCCTCCATATAGCATTTTTCCCCGCAGCAAGGCCACGGGGAAAAGCATTGATCTGAAATTATTGTCGGTTCAGCCCCAGATGACGGTGCAGCTGCGCCGCGCCTCAAGAGCTTCGTTGATGTAAGCGGCGGCCTCGGCGGGGCTGAGCTCCTTCTGCTCGCCGCTCTGCATATTCTTCACGCCCACAACGCCCTTTTCGGCCTCGTTCTCGCCCACGATGATGGCGAAGGGGATGCCGGACTTGTCGGCGTAGCCGATTTTCTGCTTGAACTTCTTCTCCTCAAAGTAGACCTGCGTCCTGATGCCGGCAGAGCGGAGAACTGTGGCGGCCTCCACGGCGAAGGCGCGCACATCGCCCATGGGGATGACCACGGCCTCGGCGGGGGCGGTCAGCAGCTCCTCGGAGAGCATGGCCTGCTCCTGCAGCACATAGAAGAGGCGGGTCACGCCGATGGAGATGCCCACGCCGGGCAGCTGCTTGTCGGTGTAGTACTCGGCCAGATTGTCGTAGCGGCCGCCGGAGCACACGCTGCCCACCTCGGGGTGGTCGGTGAGGACGGTCTCGTAAACGGTGCCGGTGTAGTAGTCCAGACCCCGGGCGATGGTCAGGTCCACCTCAAAGTTGTCCTCGGGCACGCCGAAGGAGGCCACATAGTTGACCACCGTGGCCAGCTCGCTGAGACCCGTATCAAAGACCTCGTTGCGACCCTGATAGCGGCCCAGGAACTCCAGCTTGTCCTTACTGCTGCCGGGGCAGGTGATGAAGCGGAGGATTTCCTCGGCCTTGCTCTTCTCCACGCCGCACTCGTTCCGCAGCGCCTCGCCCACCTTTTCGGGGCCGATCTTATCCAGCTTGTCGATGGTGCGCATAACCTCGGCGGCGTTCTCGCTGAGACCCAGCAGAGCGAAGAAGCCGTTGAGCACCTTGCGGTTGTTCACGCGGATACGGAAGTGCCTGAGACCCAGGGTGGAGAAGGTACGGTAGATGACGGCGGGAATCTCCGCCTCGTTCATGATGTCCAGCTTGCCGTCGCCGATCATGTCGATGTCGGCCTGATAGAACTCCCGGAAGCGGCCTCTCTGAGCGCGCTCGCCCCGGTAGACCTTGCCGATCTGGTAGCGGCGGAAGGGGAAGGTCAGCTCGCCGTAGTGCATGGCCACATACTTGGCCAGAGGCACGGTCAGGTCAAAGCGCATGGCCAGATCCGTATCGCCCTTGTTGAAGCGGTAAATCTGCTTTTCGGTCTCGCCGCCGGCCTTGGCCAGCAGCACCTCGCTGCTCTCCAGCACGGGGGTATCCAGCGGGGTATAGCCATAGAGGGCGTAGCTCTCCTCGATGGTAGACATCAGGCGCTGCATCTTCTTCTGATCCTCCGGCAGCAGTTCCATAAAACCGGAGAGGGTGTGGGGCTTCATACGAGCCATGATCGTCGTTTCCTTTCAACAATAAATCAAGCGCCGTTCTCCGTGGGTGGAGGACGGCGCACATTTTCCTTACTTCTTGGGGTTTACAATGTCGCGCCAGTCCAGATCGCCCCGGCGGAGACCCTGAATCAGCACTTCGGCTGTGGCCACATTGGAGGCGAAGGGGATATTGTGCTGGTCGCAGAGCCGGGCCAGCGCGTCCAGCTCCCGGGTATCCTCCCGGCCGGAGGCATCGCAGAAGAAGAGCACCAGATCGATCTCGTTAAAGGCCACTCTTGCGCCGATCTGCTGGCAGCCGCCCTGAGCATTGGGCAGATAGAGGGTGATGGGCAGACCCGTGGCCTCGGACACCAGTCGTCCGGTGGTGTTGGTCGCGCAGAGGCTGTGACCGGAGAGGATTCCGCAATAGGCTATGCAGAACTGAACCATCAGTTCCTTTTTCCCGTCATGCGCCATCAGGGCAATATTCATGGAAATGCCACCATCCTTAATAGTTTATTCTGTTTAGTGAAAAAACCTGAACCTGTTTCAATTCGTGGATTTGTTCTGTCTGACCCTGCACCCCGTAGGGCACGGCCTCCCGGCCGTGCCGTGTGGGACAAGGACTATGTCCGTTTTATCCGGACAAAGCAGGACTCGCAGGCTGCGGCACGGCCGGGAGGCCGTGCCCTACATCTACCGCTGCAGGATAGCTGTCACTAAGTCCAGGCTTTTGCACTCACGCCGGTTGATTCTGATATTATAGCGTGAAAAGGGAAAAAACGCAATAGTTTTGTTTCGGTTTGTTACGGTTCCCACAGCGCACCAAATGAAAAACCCTGCCGCATTCACGGCAGGGTTTTTCAGAGAAGGGAGAAATTACTTCTCGATGACCTCGAGCATCTCCATGGGGCAGGCCTTGGCGCACAGGCCGCAGGCGATGCACTTGAAAGCAACGGAAGCGCCCTCGGGGAAGGCGATGACGTGCATGGGGCAAACCTCGGCGCACTTGCCGCAAGCCTTGCAGAGCTTCTTGTCGATGACATAGGTGCCCTTGGCGTTCTGCTTGATGGCCTGCTCAGGGCAGTTCTTGGCGCACTTGCCGCACTGGATGCAGACGGTGGGCTTGACCTCGGCACCCTTCATGCCAATCTGGATGCAGGACATATCCTGGTGGAACTGCTTGAAGTAAGCCTGGGAGCAGGCCTGCATGCAAGCCAGACAAGCCTGGCACTCGATGTCTTTCTTAACGGTGAGCTTCTTCATTTTGACGGTACCTCGTCTCTTCATAAAATTTGAGTCTATTTTACATCAGTCAAAACAAAAAATCAACCTCTGAAAAGCTTTTTTCTCAAATCCGGCGCAACTTTTTATTTCAGCGATGCCACTTCTGCTTCCAAGGCGTTATTGCTCTTCTTAAAGCTGAAGTAATAGTTCACGATTTCCGCGGCCAGGGGAGCCAGCGTAGCACCGGCGCCGCCCTTCTCCACGGCGATGGCAATAGCGATCTCGGGGTCGTCATAGGGAGCATAGCAGATGAACATGGCGTTGTTCTTCAATCCCTCGCCTCGCTGGGCCGTGCCGGTCTTGGCGGCCACCTGCACGCTCAGGGGCAGGAAGATGTCCGTCAGGGTGGAGGCCTTGTCGTAAATCACGCCCCACATACCGTATTTGATGGTGGAGAAGACCTCTTCGTCCGCATCCACGGTGGAGAGCACCTCGGCCTCCCGCTCATAGGTGGTATTGGAGTAATCGAAGGTACGGGCCTCCTTGAGAATGGAGGCGGAGTGCCGCTTGCCGAAGTTGGCCAGGGTGGCGCAGTACTCAGCCATCTGCAGGGGAGTAAACTCGGTATAGGACTGACCGATGGCTGCCTGCAGCGTATCGCCGTTGTACCAGGCGATGCCCTCGTACTGCTCCTTGTAGGAGCGGGTGGACATCTGACCGGTGACCTCGGTGAGCTCGATCCCCGTGTACTCACCCAGCCCGTACATCTCGGCGTAGCGGGCCATCTTGTCGATGCCCAGCAGGTCGCCGTAGTTATAGTAAAAGTAGTTGCAGGAGTAGGTGATGGACTGCGCCACATTGATGGTGCCGTGGGTCAGACCGTCATAGGTGGAGTAGATCCAGCACTCGGGAGCGTAGCCATCGTCAATGTACTTGATGAACTGACCCTTGGTTTCCAGCGTGGTGGTGGGGGAAATGATCTTCTCGGCCAGCAGCGCGGTGGCGGTGCAGGGCTTGAAGGTGGAGCCGGGGGCGTAAACGCCCATGAGGCAGCGGTTGAAGAGGGGAGCGTTCTCGTCCGCCAGCAGGCTTTCATACTCCTCCAGCATGGTGGCGGCATCGTAGCTGGGCCAGCTTGCCAGCGCCAGAGGCTCACCGGTGTCCACCTTGACCACGCAGACAGCGCCGCCGGAGATGGTCTCCTCCCGCTCGGTGCCGTACATCTCGGCCTCCTCGTTGACCTTGTTGCGCTCGGCATTGATCTCGTCGATGTGGGAACCCAACGCCTCCTCGCAGACCTCCTGCAGGCCGATGTCGATGGTGAGATAGACATGGTTGCCGGGAACCGGCTCCTTGGTATACTCCGTGCTCACCAGCACGCCGTCCACGGTGGTGGTCACGGCGGCCTCGCCGTCTACGCCGTGGAGATAGCTCTCAAAGGCATATTCCGCGCCGTCCTTGCCCACGTAGGCGTCCAGCGAGTAGTCCTGCTGGGCGTACTGATCCCATTCCTCGGCGGTGAGCTTGCCGGTGTAGCCCAGAATGTGGGGGGCGTAGTTGGTCTTGAACTCCCGCACATAGGAGGTAGACACGTCAAAGCCCGGCACATCCTGCTCCATGAGATAGGTCAGAGCGCCCATGCTCACATTCTCGGCGAAGATATAGTCGGTGGTATTGATGTTGAAGCGGTCGTTAATCTCGTAGCGGATGCCGGCGATCTTGCGCATTTCCGAGGCGGTGTAGGCATTGTCGATGCCGTAGCGGGAGCGCATCCTGGCCAGCACCTCCACGGCGGTGGCATCCATGTTCATCTTGTTGGCCTTCAGCCAGGCCTCCAGCATACTCTTTTGCAGGTAGGTCATGTCCTCGATGTAGCTGAAGGGCGCGTCCATGGTGATGGGCAGGGTATCGGTGTAGGTATCCCCGTAGAGCTCCATGGCGTGAATCAGCTCCAATATCACCGCGTTGGGGTCCTCCTGCTCAAAGAGCTCGGCGGTGTCGATGGTGATATTGTTGCAGGAGGAGTTGCTCACCAGCAGGCGGCCATAGCGGTCATAGATGTTGCCGCGGGCTGCGGGCACCACCTTTTTGGTGACCACATTGGCGGTGTTGACCTCGTAATACTTGGCTCCCTCGATGATCTGGAGCCTGTAGAGGGAGATCAGATAGATGATCATGGCCAGCACGAACATTCCGATGAGAACAGCCAGACGACCCGGCTTGATGACTCTTTGACGCATGACGAGTCCTTTCTTTGTGTAGTGCGAAAGCGAAGCCTCAGCCTCGCAGAGTTCGCGTCCGCAGACGCGAAAAAAGTTCAATCATTTTTACGGGAGCTTTGCCCCCGTAAAAATACTTCTCGCGGAGTGAGCGTCGCCTGTCGGCGCGCAACGCAGCGCAGTTTTCTCGTTTCAGATGGCTGCGCCATCTGAAACGAAATTTTTTATCCCAGCCGCCTCGGCAGGGCGTTGATTGTGTAGTACGCCGGGAGCATATAAGGCAAACTCCAGAGAGTCTGGAGGATGCAGGTCTTCCACAGAGCCAGCGCGTTTTCGCCGTGGGAGAGGAGCAGGGGGAACATCTGCAGAAAGGCCACCAGAAAGAGGGCGCTGACGGCGAAGATGCAGTAAACATAGAAGTGCCGGTTCAGCAGAAATTCCGTCAGGAAGCCGGCCACAAAGCCCATCAGAGGATAGAGCAGGGTGAAGAAAAGGCTGATCTCCGTACCGGACAGGTCCTGAAACATACCTGCGAGCAGTCCGAAGAGCCCGCCGCGCCAGCCGCCCTCGAAGTGACCCACAGCCACCACCAGAGCCGGGAGGAACATGGCCTTTACGCCCAGAGGTGCCACATGGGAGAGCACCACATCCTGCATCAGCAGAAAGAGCATCAGCACCAGAAAGAACAGTGCGCCGCGCCGTATTCGGTTCCAGTAGCGAAGGAGCACTTCCATTACTCGATAACCTCGTAATCCTTGATGATAAACACCTGCGAGAGGGTATTGATGTTGATATAGGGTCTGACCACAGCGTAGTAGGACTGGCCGCCGGCCTCACTGCGAAGCTCGGAGATGATGCCCACCGTCAGTCCGGGAGGGAAGGCACCGCCGTTGCCGGAGGTGGTCACTCTGTCCTCTAAAAAGAGGGTCACATCCTCGGTGAAGTAGGAGAGCTTGCAGCAGCCCTCCTGCATGAGGGCATAGTCTCCCACCACCACGGCGGGGATTTCGGTGTCGCCCACCAGCACGCCCACGTCCATGTTTACATCGATGAGGGTACGCACCGTGGCGTAGTTGCTGCCGATCTCGGAGACCTGACCCACCAGATAGCCCTCTTCGGTGATGACCGCGTCACCCTTTTCGATGCCGAAGTTGGTGCCCTTGGAGATGGAGAAGGCACGCACCCAGTTGGAGGCGTCCCAGGCCACGATCTGTGCCGACTCGGTCACATAGTCCGTGTGCTGCTCCAGATAGCCCAGCAGGGAGCGGAGGCGAAGATTCTCCTCCTTGAACTCGGAGGCGGAGCGGGCCTCGTCCTGGGCCTCGGCCAACTGAGCGCGGAGGGATTCGTTCTCCTGCACCAGCTGGTCATAGTCGTAGATATAGCCGTAAAGATCCTCCAGCCACGCCACCATGGAGCCCACGGCCCGCTGGACGGGGGAGGTGAGATTGTTGGAGATGCGGGCGATGGTGCCGGAGCTGCCGTCGTCCTTCTTCCTGCCCGCCAGACCCACGATCACGGCGCAGCAGAGCACCAGAGCCACCAGACGGACGCCGTATTTGCGTATATAATCCTTCAAAGCAGCTCCACCCCCAGTTCCTTGAGCATGGTTCCCAGACGGCACAGGGGCAGACCCATCACCGTGAAGTAATCCCCGCGGATGCCCTCCACAAAGAGGGAGGCTTTGCCCTGAATACCGTAGGCTCCGGCCTTGTCCATGGGCTCGCCGGAGGCGATATAGGCGCGAATCTCCCCATCGCTGAGCTCCCGGAAGACCACCTCGGTGATCTCCACACCGGAGAGGACGGC
The DNA here is from genome assembly GCA_002315975.1 of Clostridiales bacterium UBA1728. Lineage (GTDB taxonomy): Bacteria > Bacillota > Clostridia > Oscillospirales > Oscillospiraceae > Apopatocola. The sequence goes on along the minus strand of DCIK01000003.1, from coordinate 9,512 downwards.
AGCTCCCCTGACGCAGCAGAGCCCGGTGCACACCCGGTGGGTGCGCCCCGAAAGGGCGCGGAGCATACGGAAGGCATCCTCCTCGTCCCTGGGCTTGCCCAGCTTCGCTCCATCCAGCTCCACCAGCGTATCGGAGCCGATGACCACGGTATCGCCGTCAGCCTTCGCGGCCACCTCCAGCGCCTTCTGCCTGGCCAGACCCTCGGTGAGTGCCTCACAGGAGGCGTAGCCCTCGGTCTTTTCCTCGCCCACGGCGGGAACGCAGTCAAAGGGCAGGCCGAAGATACCCAGCAGCTCCCGCCGGCGGGGGGAAGAGGAGGCCAGCACGATTTTCACATTCTGCATATTACTTAACACCTTTGTATCGCTCTCCGCGGCTGAGTCCGTTGGGTCGGTAGCCGCTGTTTTCCAGATAGCTGCGCGCCACGCTGAGACATTCCCGGGCAGACTCCGTGGTGAAGGAGAGCTGCACGGACCAGGCGCCGCAGCTTAAAAATTCCGCGGCCTTGTCGGCCAGAAAGAGCTTTTTGGAGGAGAAGACCACGTTGCGGCAGCCGAACTCCCGGATCACCGGCCACACGCCGCCCCGGGTATCCGCCATCTGGGCGGGGGTACCGCAGGCGCAGCGGCCTGCGCTGGCCTTGATGAGGCAGCCGTTGGTGACCATGGCGGTCTCGCGGCCGTAGATGACAAACTCGCAGTTGAGACTTTTGCGCAGAGCCCGCACCTGCCCCAGAGAGAGCTGGTCGGACACCGTGGCGCTGAGAAAGCCCCAGGTGCTGAGATTCTGCAGGGCATAGCTGTTGAAAACATTCATCTCTGCCCCGGCGCGGACATCAAAGCCCGCGCTGCGCCCCTTCATGGCCAGCGCGAGGCTGGGAGCGCAGAGCTCGCGGATGCCCAGCTTCTTCGCCTTTTCCAGCAGCGTATCCAGCTCCCGCTGCTCCTCCTCGCCCACCACCACCGGCGGCAGTACGCCCACGATGGTGATGCCCTTGTTGCGGAAGGGGGAGAGGGGAACGGGGTCCTTCACGGCGGCCTCCAGCGGCACATAGATCAGCGTGGCACCCAGCTCAGCCAGCTTGGGATCCATCTGCTCCATGCTGCGGAAGCGGAAGCTCACTGTGGGCTCTTCGTAAACGGCGCTGTTGTCCGGCTCCTTGGGGAAGCTGCCCTCGGTACGCTCGCCGGGTCTGGAGCGCTCCTCGGTCAGCAGACGCAGCAGCTCCCGGCGGGCCGTTTCCAGCTCCACCGCCGCCACGGAAAGTCCCTCGCCGTCCCGCACCCGCACAGCGGTGCAGTGGTAGGGGGTACCGGCGGTCTTGTAGAGGATTTCCCGAACGCTCTCGTCCTCCAGCGGTACATCGCCGAAGCACACGGGCAGAGGCCCGTCGATGATGGCCTGATGACCCTCCTCGTCGATGACGCCGATGCGGATGTTCCGGTGCTCGCCCCGGACGGCGATGGCAAACTGCACGTCAATGCGGCGCACCTCGCTCTGCTCGCTGTAGCTGCGGCGGAGGGTGGAGCAGTGGGCCTCGATGTCCTTGCCCGCAGCGCTCTCCGCCTCGCCGGCCGGCTCCATATCGGGGCTGAAGCCGTATTCGCTGAAAATCTCCTCGGCCTTCTCCACATCAGGGGCGGCGCTCTGCTTGCCCTCGTGGATGGCCTTGTCATAGAGCTGGGTCATGGCGGCCACATACTCGGCGCGGCGGTGGATGTCCCCGATGTAGAGGCAGTCCACACCTGACTTTTCCAGCTCGTCCACCTGCTGCAGCAGGCAGCGGTCCTTATAGCTCAGCGGCGTGGTGTCCCAGCGTCCGCCCAGAGAAAAGCTTTCCCGGCAGTTGTTGGCGCAGCTGCCCCGATCGGCGCTGCCCCGGCCGTTGAGGCGGCTCAGGGAGCACTGACCCCGCTCGGCGGCGCAGAGCGCACCCTGCCCCATATAGGCCAGCTCCACGCCCTGACCCGACAGCGGCGCAATGAGCGCCCTGTCCAGCTCCGGGGGCAGAAACACCCGCCGGAAGCCCAGAGCGGCGGCCATACGCATATCCTCCGCCGTGCGGAAGCCCAGGGCTGCCGAGGCGAAGAGGGGCATATCCGGCAGCAGCCTGCGCAGGACGCGGAAAAGACCCATGTCCCGCAGCAGGATGGCATCCACGCCCGCTCTCTGGGCCCGGAGGCAGAGACCCCCGGCCTTTTGCAGCTCGGCATCGTTGAGGAGCACATCCATGGACAGGTAGACCTTACAGCCCCGGCTCTTGCAGGCGGCCACGCCGCTCTCAAAGGCGGCATCGCTGAAATTGGGAGCCTCGCGGCAGCCGCCCAGGGCCGCAAAGCTCAGATATACGGCGTCCGCGCCGTTCTGAACCGCCGCTCTGGCCCCTTCGGGGCTGGGAGCGGGGCATAAAAGTTCCATCATCTTATACTCCGTTTACCGCAGAATACACCTATTTTTACAAATTTACATTTTACCACACTTCGCCCACTTGCGGCAAGCCCCTTTCGTGTGATATAATGCTGTAAATTTGAAGTTTTCGTAAAATGACTGATCCCGGTATGCCCTCCCGCCCTGCACGGCGGAACGGGTGCGGGATCCCCTCCCCTACTATACCAAAGAGAAATGACCATGAACAACACCAAATTCTCCCTGCGCACTCCGGAGGCACTGCTGCTGCCCGCTGCCGATGCGGACACGCTCCTGCGTCTCTCCGACGGCGACTGTGCGCTGCTCTATCTATACCTGCTCCGCGCCGGTGGCGTGCCGGACGAAAAGGCCGCTGCCGAGGCGCTCCGTATGAGCGTTGAGCGGCTTCGGCTCGCTGCGGACCGACTCCGCAAGGAGGGGTTGCTGGGCGAGAGTGCTCCGGCGCTGGAGCCTGCGGACGAAACCCAGGAATATACCGCCGAGGAGCTGCTTGCCCGCTCCCGGGAGGACAGGAACTGGTCGGCGCTCCTGCAGGAGACCGAGCGCATCATGGGCAAGCACCTGAGCCGGCAGGAGATGAACACCCTCTACGACATTTACCAGCGGCTGGGCATGAGCACGGAGACCATCATCTTCCTCATCAACTATCTGCTGGAGCGCTACCGCAAGCGCTACGGCGAGGGTCGCGTCCCCACGCTCTACGCCATTCAGAAGGAGGCCTTCGCCTGGGCACGGCTGGAGGTTCTCACCTTAGACGATGCCGAAGCCTATGTGGCTAAGCTGGAGCGCAGCCGGGAAAAGGAGCAGAGCATACTGGACATCATCCAGCTTCGGGATCGGAAGCCCAGTCCCAGCGAGCGGCAGTATCTGGAGAGCTGGGCGGCCATGAATCTGGGCGATGAGGTCTACGCTCTGGCCTATGACCGCATGGTCAGCCAGATCGGCAAGTTCAACTGGAAGTACATGAACAGCATTTTACTCGCGTGGCAGGAAAAGGGACTGAAAACCGTGGCGGAAATCGAAAAAGGCGATGTGCGCGGCGGCAGAGCCGCTGCCCATAAGCCCCGCAGCGATTCGCCGGAGAGCCCCTGGACGGGCGACGACCTCTCCTCCTTTATGGAGATGGTCAACAGGAAAGGATAAGGCATGGAAGGCAGACTGCTGGCCAAGGCCAGAAATGTACTGGAAGAAAAGCAGCGGCGCAACCGGATGGAGGAAAATCGCCGTCAGACGGAAATTTATGCCTCCATCCCCGAGGTTCGCACTCTGGACGGGCAGATTCGCGGCATCATGTCCGAGCTGGTGGCGCTGGCGCTGGGCACATCTGTGAGGACTGCCGAGGAGCTGGAGCAGGAGAGTCTCCGCCTGCAGGCAGAGCGCGCGAAGCTGCTCCGCGCCCATGGCTACGACGAGCACTATCTCGATGAGCTTCTCTCCTGCCGCATCTGTCGGGATACGGGCTTCCTCTCCAACGGCAAGCCCTGTGAGTGTCTTGTCCGCCTGTACAATGCCGAGCAGACCAGGGAGCTCTCTCCCCTGCTCAGGAGCGGGCAGGAGAGCTTCGGCAGCTTCCGCTTCGACTACTATCCGCTGACCCCCCTGTCTCCCGGCGGGCCCGTTCCCCGCATCCAGATGGAGACCATTTTCAAGGGCTGCCAGCTCTATGCGGAAAACTTCACGCCCGGCTGCGGGAACCTGCTCTTCACCGGTGCCCCCGGTCTGGGCAAGACCTTTCTCTCGGCCTCCATTGCCCGGGAGGTGGCCCGGAAGGGCTACAGCGTGGCCTACGACACCGCCATCACCCTGCTCTCGGCCTTTGAGCAGGAGAAGTTCAGCCGCAACGAGGAGGAACAGGCCGATGCCGCCTCCCGGGTGCGGCAGCTCAAAAGCTGCGATCTGCTGATTTTAGACGATCTGGGCACCGAGCTGGGCTCGGCCTTCACCCAGAGCGCCCTCTACACCCTGCTGGACGGACGCATCCGCGCGCGCAAGAGCACCGTCATCTCCACCAATCTGGACCGGGACGCCCTCCGCGAGCGCTACGGTGCCGCCCTCTCCTCCCGTCTGGAGGGCGAGTACCAGTACCTGCGCTTTGTGGGTCGGGATATCCGGGCCCTGAAGAAAAGCGCCGGGGTGTAAAAAGGCTTCCCCTCTGCCCTCCTTTGTAGGGCTCGGCCTCCCGGACGAGCCGGGGAAACCCGGATTTTTACAATCTCTCAGCAATACCGCACAATACACGATATGGAATCACCCCCCATCCTGCCAATCCCGTCAGCGGCTCGTCCGGAGGCCGAGCCCTACAGGAGCTTGTACGGTGCGCGGTGATCATGCATATCCGGAATCAAAGGAAACATCATCATGACTGACGAAAAGCTGAACCGTATCAACGCTCTGGCGCACCTTTCCAAGGAGCGCCCTCTCACCGAAGAGGAAAAGGCCGAGCAGGCCGTCCTCCGCAAGGAGTACATTGCCGAGTGGCGCCGGGGTGCCGAACAGGTGCTGGAGAGCGTGTATCTGGTGGACGAAAAGGGCACCCGCCGCAAGCTCCCCAGGAAAAAGAACTGAGCATAGCGCTGGATTTTCTCCAAAAAGGCTGATATACTATGCAATCAAGGACTAAAATACTGCATGGCTCCCTGCTCACCGGCGAAGACAGCGATTCCCTGCTCGCCGCAGCCCGGGACATGGCCCAGCAGCTTCTCTGCTCTGCCGGACACCGGGGGCAGAGCTACGGTGACTGCCGCTGCTGCCGGAAGATTTTTGCCGACATTCACCCCGACATCAGCTTCATCCGCCGGGGCTATCAGAAGGACGGCAAGACCCTCCGCGCCGAGATCGTGGTGGATCAGATACGCGCTGTGGCTCAGGACAGCGTGGTGCTGCCCAACGAAGCGCCCCGGAAGATTTACCTCTTCCCGGAGGCGGATGTGCTCAACACCAGCGCCCAGAACGCCCTGCTGAAGCTTCTGGAGGAGCCCCCCGAGGGGGTCTTCTTCCTGCTCTGCGCCCGGAATCCCGATGCGCTGCTGCCCACCGTCCGCTCCCGCTGCGGTATCTACCATGTGGGCGGCGAGGGCGAGGATGCCGACAGCGAGCTCAAGGCTCTCTCCGCCGAATATCTTGCCGCGCTGGGCGACGAGTTCGCCCTGCTGAAGTGGCAGGCCAGGGCCGAAAAGCTGGACATGGCCACCATGCGCGGTCTCATCCCGGTGCTCTCCGAGGCGGCAGCCTCCGCGCTCCGGGGCAAGGCGCTTCTGAGTCTGCAGGAGCAGCTGCGGGAATGCAGCGAGATGCTGCGCCTGAATGTGAACAGCAAACACATTGCCGCCATGCTCTCAACCTATAGAAACGAGGATTACAACTTTGACTGAAGTGATAAGCGTACAGTTCCGCAGCGGCGGAAAGGTATATTATTTTGATCCCGGCGAGCGCTCCTTTGCCGTCGGTGACGCCGTGGTGGTGGAGACCACCAAGGGTCTGGAGCTGGGTCGCTGCACCGTGGGTAACCACAGGGTGGATGACCACGCGGTGGTGCAGCCCCTCAAGCCCATTGTCCGTCCCGCCAGTGCCGATGACCTCCGGGTGGAGGAGATCAACAAAAACCGCGAAAAGGAAGCCTTCGGCATCGCCGAGGAAAAGATCGCCAGGCACGATCTGGAGATGAAGCTGGTGGATGTGGAGTGCTCCTTTGAGGGCAACAAGATTCTCTTCTACTTCACCGCCGACGGCCGCGTGGACTTCCGGGAGCTGGTCAAGGATCTGGCCGGTGTGTTTCGCACCCGCATCGAGCTCCGGCAGATCGGCGTTCGGGACGAGGCGAAGATGCTGGGCGGCATCGGCATCTGCGGTCAGCCCTTCTGCTGCAGCCGCTTCCTCAACGAGTTCCAGCCCGTGAGCACCAAGATGGCCAAGACCCAGAGCCTTTCGCTGAACCCCACCAAAATCTCCGGCTGCTGCGGCAGGCTGATGTGCTGCCTGCGCTACGAGCAGGAGGCCTATGAGGATCTGATTAAGCATGTGCCCAAAACCGGCTGCTTTGTGGAGACCGAGGAGGGCTACGGCAATGTGGTCAGCGTGAATCTCCTGCGCCAGAATGTAAAGGTCAAGCTGGACGGCAGCGGCGAGGCCGTTGTCCACAGCTTTGATGTGGAGGATATTGCCGAGGTGCCCGGAGGCCGTCCCCCCGAGGGCGAGAAGCCGGCCCACGTGCTCCAGCCCCGGGAGAAAAAGCCCAAGGAGGAGATTGTGGACGAGTGGGCCATGCCCGTTCTCTTCTCCACTGACAGCCCGGTGGAGCCCAAGACCGCCGAAGGCTTCCGCAGCGAGGGCGACGAAAAGCCCCAGCAGGGCAGCAGCCACCGCCGCAACCGGAATAACCGGGGCGGAGAGAAGAAGCCCGCCGCTGTCCCCCAGCATTCTCAGAACGAGAAGAAGCAGGCCCAGCCCAAAAAGGCCAAGGGGCAGAGCGAGAAAAAGCAGACCCAGGAGCAGCGCATCGTCCCCAAGGCCGAGAACGCTGCGAAATCCGAGGGCGAGAAGAAGCCCAACGCCAACCACCGCCGCCGCTACCGTCCCCGCAGCAAAAAGCCCGGCAGCGGAGAATAAAGAATTATAGGGGCTGCGCAGTAAGTCCCTGTCATTGCCACACCAGTGCGCACACCGGTGTGGCAATGACAGGCTATCTGCGCAGCCCCCGTTTTCCTCCCAAATCGCAAAAAGGAGCTGCCGCAGATAACTGCAGCAGCTCCTTAAAATTTCGGAAAATTACTTCAGGCCGAACTTCTTGTTGAACTTGTCCACGCGGCCGCTGGTGTCAACCAGCTTCTGCTTGCCGGTGTAGAAGGGGTGGCACTTGGAGCAGATTTCCACAGAGATGTCCTTACGGGTGGAACCGGTCTCGATGACTTCGCCGCAGGCGCAGCGAATGGTGGTACGCTGATAGTTGGGATGGATACCGTTCTTCATTCTATTAACCCTCTTTAATCAATGCTGTCCTGAGTTTGGCGTTGCGCCAAGGATACAAGACGCGATATTGGCAGTTTTCTGAAAAATCTTAGCCCTTGACCATCTTGGCAACTTCGGCAGCCAGGTCGTCCTGACGCTTCTCGATGCCTTCGCCCTTCTCGTAGCGGATGTAGCCGGTGACCTTGGCGGCCTTGCCCAGCTCCTTGGCCACGGAAGCGACATACTGCTCCACGGTCTGCTTGTCGTCCTTCACGAAGGCCATCTTCAGCAGGCAGATTTCCTTGAACATCTTGGCGATCTGGCCATCGACGATCTTGGAGAGAATCTGCTCGGGCTTGTTGGCGTTCTTGGGATCCTGCTTGGCGGTGGCGAGACGGATTTCCTTCTCCTTCTCGATGTAGGCGGCGTCCACATCGCCCTCGTCCAGGAACTGGGGATTCAGAGCGCAGATCTGCATGGCAACATCCTTGCCCATGGCGGTGACCTCGGCCTCGGTGGCGTCGGTGGCGATCTTCACGAGAACGGCAACCTTGCCCTTCATGTGAACATAGGGAACGGCGACGCAGTCAGCCACGCGCTCGAAGCGGCGGATCTGCATATTCTCGCGGAGAGTCAGGAACACGTCGTTCTTGGCATCGTCCACGGTCTTGCCGGCCTCAGTCCAGGGGCAGGCCATAAGAGCCTCCACATCGGCGGGGGCGTTCTTGGCGATAACGGCGGCAACACCCTCAACGAAGGTGGTGAACACGGGGGAGGTGGCCACGAAGTCGGACTCGCAGTTGACCTCGACGATGACACCCACGCCGTCAATGACGGTGGCGTAGGCAACGCCCTCGGCGGCCACGCGGGTGGCCTTCTTGGCGGCGGAGGCGAGACCCTTCTCGCGCAGGTAGGTGACGGCGGCTTCGAAGTCGCCCTCGCACTGGACAAGAGCCTTCTTGCAGTCCATCAGGCCGCAGCCGGTGGCCTGGCGCAGCTCGTTGACAGCAGCAGCGGTAATGTTAGCCATTATTCTTCCTCCTTGGTCTCTTCGGCGGGAGCCTCTTCGGCATCGACGCCCTGACGGCCTTCCTGAATGGCGTTGGCCATGGTGGCGGAGATGAGGCGGATGGCGCGGATGGCGTCATCGTTGCCGGGGATCACGTAGTCAACCTCGTCGGGATCGCAGTTGGTGTCAACGATGGCGACGACGGGGATGTGCAGCTTGCGGGCTTCGGCGATGGCGATGTGCTCCTTGCGGGGGTCGATGACGAAGAGAGCGCCGGGGAGCTTCTTCATTTCCTTGACGCCGCCCAGGTACTTCTCGAGCTTGGTCATCTCGCCGAGGAGCTTCATGACTTCCTTCTTGGGAAGCATATCGAAGGTGCCGTCCTCCTGCATCTTCTGGAGCTGGTTCAGGCGCTCCACGCGGGTACGCATGGTGCGGAAGTTGGTCAGCATACCGCCGAGCCAGCGGGCGTTGACGTAGTACATACCAACGCGCTCAGCCTCTTCCTTGACGGCTTCCTGAGCCTGCTTCTTGGTGCCGACGAACAGCAGGGACTGGTTGTTTTCAGAGAGGGTCTTAACGAAGTTGTAGGCCTCCTCCAGCTTCTTCACGGTCTTCTGCAGATCGATGATGTAGATGCCGTTACGCTCCATGTAGATGTACTCGGCCATCTTGGGGTTCCAGCGACGGGTCTGGTGGCCGAAATGCACACCGGCCTCCAGCAGCTGCTTCATAGATACGACTGCCATTTTAGTAGTCCTCCTTTATTTTGTTATTACCTCTGGGAGTCTCAACTCAGCCCGACCCGGATCGTGCCACAGGGTCGCTGATCCACTCCCATGTGTAATGCCCCGATATTATACAGGAAAAATCCCCGGAATGCAAGAGCTTTCCGGGGATTTTTGATGGAAATTTTTCGGGGATTTCCCCCCTCAGTCGCTTCGCGACAGCTCCCCCATCGGCAAGCCGACAGGGGAGCCAAGGTGCGTCCCCTTGGCGCCCCCTGTTCCCGCAGGGAATGGGGGAGCTGGCGCGGCACGGCCGTGCCTGAGGGGGCTTTCCGCATCCCCCTTGGCGTCCCTGTTCCCGCAGGGAATGGGGGAGCTGGCGCGGCGCAGCCGTGCCTGAGGG
>DCIK01000028.1:90057-94226 GCA_002315975.1 Clostridiales bacterium UBA1728 | reverse complement strand
GGGAGGCCGTGCCCTACGGGTTTTTGCGGGAAAAGAAAGGCTGAAAGACGTGCATGAGAACAGAAAACTCAGAGGATGATCAGCTCCTTGGGGGCTTTGGTGATATTGGTGCAGCCGCCCTCCTCCATGATGACCACGTCCTCGATGCGGACACCGAAGCGGCCGGGGAGGTAGATGCCCGGCTCGGCGGAGACCACCGCGCCCACGGGCATCAGATCGTTGGCGGTCTGACGGGCACCGGGCTGTTCGTGAATCTCCAGACCCAGAGAGTGGCCGTAGCTGTGGCCGAAATACTCGCCGTAGCCGGCATCCTCGATGACCTTGCGGGCAGCGCCGTCGATCTCCCGACCGCTGATACCGGCGCGGGAGGCGGCGATGCCGGCCAGCTGCGCCTCCAGCACGATGCCGTAGACCTTCTTCATCTCCTCGCTGGCGTGACCCACGGCCACGGTGCGGGTCATGTCGGAGCAGTAGCCGTTCTTCTTGGTGCCGAAGTCCATGGTCACGAAGTCGCCGTCCTGAATCACCACGTCACCGGGCACGCCGTGGGGCATGGAGCTTTTGGCTCCCGTGACCACGATGGGGTCAAAGCTGTTTTCCTCGCCGCCGTACCTGAGCATACGGTAGGTGAGCTCCGCAGCGATCTCCTTTTCGGTGAGACCGGGCTTGATGATGCCCAGAACATCGTCCAGCGCTTTTTCCGCGATCCGCTGGGCCTCGATCATGCTCTGAATCTCGTCCTTGTCCTTGCAGCGACGCAGCTCATTGAGGAGTGTTCCGGCGGGGGTGAAGCTATGGTTCAGCTCCTTTTCCCAGTTGGCCCACTGGGCGTGGCTCATGCGGTCGGCTTCGGCGGCCAGAACGCCGTGAAAGTCGCCCAGCAGACTGCGGCACAGCTCGCTGAGGGGGTGCCCCACCGTGAACTTCCGCACCTCGCTCTGATGCACCTGATTGGAGGCGGCCTCGGTGTAGCGGGAGTCGGTCAGCAGCCAGCTCTTTTCGGGAGTTACCAGCACAGCGCCGTCGGTGAAGTAGAAGCCTGTGGCGTAGCGGCAGGAGATGGGGTCGGTGAGCAGCAGAGCGTCCAGTCCCCGCGCCTTCATCAGTCCCTGAATTGCTTTTACGTGTTCCATGGTTCATTCCTCCATATATGCATAAATTTTTTCCATCGTCTTATCGCCGATGCCCTTCACGGTCTGCAGCTCCTCGATGCAGCTGAAGCCGCCGAGGGCTTCCCGCTGGGCGATGATCCGCTCCGCAATCACCGGCCCCACGCCGGGAAGCCGGCAGAGCGCCTCCGCATCGGCGGTGTTGAGGTCAATGTCCTTCACCTGCACAGAGGGGGCAACGCTCATTACCCGCGTTTCGCTCAGGGGGGTGCTGCCCTGGCCCAAAGAGGCAAAGAGGCAGAGCAGAAGGATGCTCAGAAGAAAAAGCAGCTTGTCGGTTTTGTTCATAGGCACCAGAATCTTTGAAATACCGGGATTTCCCACCGGGAGGCGTGTGAATTTTTGTTGCAAAATGTGCGCAGATAAACTATAATAGGATTTCTGTAGAGTATTCTATCATTTCCTTCGGAGTTTCACAATGAAAAAAATCAGATTTCTGTCAACATTTTTATTACTGGTGCTCCTCTTCGGCATCCTCTCTCCGGCGGCCTCCGCGCTGGACGACCCTGCCGTGGAGTGCGCCTACTGCGTGCTGCTGGAGACCAACACCGACACGGTGCTCTATGCCAAGGGCGCCAATGAGCGGGCCTATCCCGCATCCCTGACCAAGATGATGACGGTGCTGCTGGCCATTGAGGCCACCGAGAACCAGACCGTCCTCCCCAACGGCGAGGTGGCGGCCCTGAGCAACAGCGTCACCGCCCAGCCGGGCTTCGACTTTGACATGATCGCCAGCGGCTCCACCGCCGACATTGTCCAGGGCGAGACCATGACCTTAGAGGAGCTCCTCTACTGCGCTATGCTCTCCTCTGCCAACGAGGCCTGCAACGTGATCGCCATGTACATCGGCGGCAGCGTGGACAACTTCGTAGCCATGATGAATCGGCGGGCGGAGGAGCTGGGCTGCACCGGCACCCACTTCGCCAACACCCACGGTCTGCCCAACGAAAACCACTACACCACCGCCTACGATCTGGCGCTCATCGCCGGCGAGGCCATCAACCACAGCGTGTTCCGGGAGCTCTGCTCCACCCGCACCCATACTCTGCCCCCCACCAATCTCTCCGCCGAGCGCCAGCTCTACAACACCAACGCCCTCATCAACGCCAACGACCACTACCCCGGCAACTACCTCTACGAGGGTGCCGCCGGCATCAAGACCGGCTTCACCTCCTCCGCCGGCTACTGTCTGGCCGCTCTGGCCTCCCGGGAGGGCGTGGCCAATGAGCAGCTTCTCTCCATCGTGCTGAAGGCTCCCGCCTACGACGACAACGGTGACAGCATCATCGACCGCTACTGCAACTTCTCCGATGCGGCCAGACTCTTCGACTGGGGCTTCGACAACTGGAGCTATCGGGAGGTCATCAAGTCCACCGACATCATCACCGAGGTGCCCGTGTCCATGGGCGACGGCGCAGACCGGGTCAGCGTCCGTGCCAGCTCCTCCATTGTGCGGCTGCTGCCCAACGACGAAGACCTGTCCCTCTACCAGAAGGTTCCCACCATCACCGCCACCGCCAACGGCAAGGAGCTGGAGGCTCCCATCACCGCCGGTCAGGTGCTGGGCGAGATCGCCATCGTCAAGGACGGCGTGACCGTGGGCACCTCCGCTCTGGTGGCCAGCACCGATGTGGCGCTCAGCCGCGTCCAGTATATGCGCACCGAAATCTCCAACACCCTCCACAGACCCGTCGTCCAGTGGACCTTCTGGATTCTGGTGCTGCTGACCTTCCTCTATGTGTTCGTGGTGGTACGCTACCGCAAGCGCCGCAAGGCCTATCTCAAGCGCGTGAGCAACGCCAGACTGGCCAAGGAAATCGCCAACGGCGATGATGATGTCCGGGAATGGTACAACGAGGACGAGGCCACCCGTCCCGTAAAGGTCAAAGCTCCTGCCAAGCTCAAAACGCGCACTAAGCCCAAATCCGACGCTGATGCCTCCAAGAGCGCGGGAAGCAAGGCCACCGGGGGGAAGAAGAGCCCCGCTGTCCGTCCCGCCAAGGGGAAGCCCGACTCTCCCTCCGCCTCCGAGGACGACAACTTCCGCGATTGCTTTGAAGAATTTTTCGGCAAAAAAGACTGAATAAAGCACTGCCCTCCCGTTTTTCGACAGAGAGACGGGAGGGCTTCTTTTCCTTTTTATCCGATTTTGTCGAACAGAAACGCGGAAAGTGTCAAGATAAGCGGAAACAAATCGGATACTTTTTGTTGCCTGTTTGTAAGATTCGTGGTAAATTAACGCATATCTTAACGGAAACCCGGAGAGAAAGAGGAGCATTCCGTTGAAACGGAGGACAAGCATATGGAAAACAGGATACGCGTCCTGGCGGCAGACGGCAACGAGGATTTTCGCGCCGCACTTTCGGAGACCATCGCGCAGCAGGAGGATATGGAGTACATAGGCGGTGCCGCGGACGGCCCACGGGCTCTGGAGCTGTGCCGGGAGGGGAACGTGGACGTGCTGGTCATGGAGCTGGTGCTGCCCCGGCTGGACGGGCTGGGGCTCCTGCGCCGGCTGCAGGAGCTGGAGGAGCTGCCCACGGTGCTGGTGGTCACGGGCTTTGTGACCGCCCGGGTGGTGCGGGAGGCCGCCGAGCTGGGGGCCGACTACTTTCTCAGCAAGCCCTGCGATATGGACGAGCTGCTGCGGCGCATCCGTCAGCTTCGCAGCGGACGCAGCCCCGCCCCCGGCATGGGCAGCGGCAGAGACAGGGACGAGGACAATACCGAGCTGGAGGAGCGAATCACGGAGATTCTCCACGAGATCGGGGTTCCGGCCCATATCAAGGGCTATCAGTACCTTCGGGAGGCCATCATGCTCACCGTGGAGGACATGGACATCATCAACGCCGTCACCAAGGTGCTCTATCCGCAGGTGGCCCGAAAGTTCGGCACCACCCCCTCCCGGGTGGAGCGTGCCATCCGCCACGCCATCGAGGTGGCGTGGGATCGGGGCAATGTGGAGACCCTCCAGCGCTTCTTCGGCTACACCGTCAGCGG
>DCIK01000028.1:0-90047 GCA_002315975.1 Clostridiales bacterium UBA1728 | reverse complement strand
GGCATCAAGGGCAAGCCCACCAACAGCGAGTTCGTCGCCATGATCGCCGACCATCTGGCTCTGAAGCAGAAGGCCATGGCCCGGTGAGAAAAATCGGTGGCGCTCCGCATTGTGTTTTTTCGCAGAGCGCCACCGCCTGATATTCACTTCTCACAATTTCATCCCGCATTCGGCGAAAATCTTCCCCGCCCAGTAGAGCAGCTCATCGGCATCCTTGCTGCGGCCTATTTTATCCGCATAGCGCTCGCAGTCGGCGAACATGGTGCGCAGGCAGATCCAGACCTCCTTCATCCGGTGCATGGCGTTGTGGGCACCGAATTTCTCCGCGTAGGCGGCATAGAGGGCATCGTGGTAGGCGCGGAGCTCGCTTTTGCTGAGGGGCTTGCCTCCCCGGTACTCCCGCACCATGGCGGGATTGGCCACCAGCCCCCGGCCGATCATGCAGGCGTGAAGAAGCTCATAGCGGCTCTCCAGCTCCCGGAGTCTTGCGGCGGAGTGAATTTCCCCGTTGAAGCACAGGGGCAGGCGGGATTTCGCATAGCAGAGGGCGAAGGCATCCTCGTGGATGTCGCCCTTGTAGAGTTCCGTGCGGGTTCGGGGATGGACGGTCAGCTCGGCGATGGGGAAGCGGTTATAGAGGGCGATGAGCGCCTCCCAGTCCTCGCTGTCCCGGAGGCCGATGCGGGTCTTGACGCTGACGGGCAGGGAGTTGCCGGAAAAGATGCCCTCCAAAAGCTCCGTCAGCCGGGGAAGGTCGCCCAGAAGGCCGCTGCCCTTGCCCTTGGCCACCACCGTGGCGGAGGGGCAGCCCACGTTCAGATTGACCTCCTCAAAGCCCATGCTCCGGAGCTGACCCTCCGCCCAGAGGAAATCCGGAGCGCTTTTGGTCAGCAGTTGGGGCACCGTGGGCACGGCGTCGCCCGCAGGGGGAAGAATCTCCCGCAGGTCCCGGGGCGCAAACTGATGGTTCTGGGTGGGAGCGAGAAAGGGCGTGTAGTAGCGGTCCACGCCCGGGAACATATCGTGGTGCACCTGCCGGAACACGGGGCCGGTGAGCCCCTCCATGGGTGCGAAATAGCAGAGCATTTTTCTTCCTCCTCAGGCGCAGAGTACCGCCGTCAGCATCAGCAGCAGCGGCGTGGTGGCGCATTGGGCAATATTCACGGCGGCCTGCAGCGCGCAGCCGAAAACAGCGGCGGCGAGAGCGGGCTGCTTTTTTGCGCCCTCTCTGAGCGCAGAGATCAGCGTGCTCAGGTAGGCGGCAAGGCCCAGAAGCCCGCCGGTGAGCAGAATCTGCAGATATTCATTGTGGGCGCTGTCCACCACCGCATCGGGAAAGAGCCGGTGGGAGCGGTCATAGAGCGCCAGACAGCCGCTGCCGCCGCCCATGAGCTTATTAAGGGGCGTGAAGGAGCGGTAGAGCTCCAGACAGTGGAGCCAGATTCTTCCCCGGTCGCTGCCCCAACGCTCGGAGAATACCAGATCGTCCCGCAGCGAAGCGGGCACAAGAGCGGGAAAAAGGTTGCAGAGCAGCAGCGCCGCAGCACCGCCTCCGCACACAAGGGCGGGCAGCAGCCACGGGCGGCGCAGCGCCTTCCCCCTTCGCCACAGCAGAGCGCCGAGGGCGCTCAGGAGCGGCGAGATATAGTACAGCAGCCGTCCCGCCCCGGAGAGCGAGAGCAGCCCGAAGCGAGAGAGGGAGAGACCGTAGAGAGAAATGCTCAGACCCAGCAGCCCAAGGGCGGCTCCACAGGCGCGGTGGGAGCTCTCCTCACCTGCCGTGAGGCCATAGAGCAGCAGCAGTCCCCCGCCCGCGCCCAGAATGCCGCTGTCGCTGCCGCAGAGCAGGGCGCAGGAGCCGAGAGCCAGAGGCAGCAGGAGCAGGCTGTTCCGCGTCCGGCAGTAGAACCCCGCGCAGAGGGGCAGCAGCAAGGAGAGGTATGCGCCCAGAAAGTTCACATTGCCGACGGTGGAGAGATAGCGCCCCCGGTCGGCAGCGCGTATGCCCTCCCACAGCCCCAGCGGGTCGAGGCCGAAGCTCTGCAGCAGAGCATAGAGGGACACCAGCGTAAAAGCACTCAGCGCGGCAGTCTGCGCCCAAAGCCCGAAGAAGCCGTGGCGGGAGACAAAGAGAAAGCTCAGAGCATAGAGCCCCAGCACCAGCACCCCCTGATAGCGGCTGGAGGGAGAGAGCAGAGAGGAGCGCCCCATAAAGAGCAGGGACGCGGCAATACCCAGCGCGGCATAGAGGAGAAAGGACCACGCCGGCAGCTTCAGTTCAGGGCTGTCGCCGCTCTTCAGCTCCGCAAAGGGCATCAGCAGCACATAGACCGCCGAGAGCAGCGCAAAGCAGCCCACCTTGGCCTCGGTAATATCAAAGTAGGCATTGTGCACATATAAGGGCAGCAGCAGAAAGAGCGCCGAGAGATACAGCTCTGTGAGCTTCTGCGGGAGGGTGAGCCTACGAAATTCTGTCATGTTCATAGAAATGAAAAAGGGAAATTTCATTCGTTCATTTCCTTAAAAAAGGACTCTGCAAAATGAAAATTTGCAAAGTCCTTTTTTGCGCACAGCTTCTCGGCTCCCCCATTGCTTCGCAACAGGGGAGCCAAGGGGTTCTACATGATATATGGTTTGTACTTTCGCGCCGCCGCGAAAAGCGCGAGTCACTCGATTTCGATGGCGTCAGCCATCAGAATCGAAGCTTCAGCACCACTCGCGGGAGGTGGGCTTGTTTTTCTGGATGGGCTCGTAGCCCTCGGGCATGACGGGAGCGGGCTTTTCCTCCACCACGGGGGCGGGAGCTTCCACGACGCAAGCCTTCTCCTCGATCACGGGAGCGGGCTCGGCCACGATCTTCTCCTCGGTCACGGGAGCTTCCTGCACGGGAGCTTCCTTCTTCTCTCGGGGAGCTCTGGAGCCGCGGCTGCGGCCGCCGCCCTTACCGCTGCGCTCGCTCTTTTCGCCGGCGGGACGCACCACGCTGACCACTACCCGGCGGTTGGGCTCGGTGCCGGT
Organism: Clostridiales bacterium UBA1728; assembly: GCA_002315975.1. GTDB lineage: Bacteria > Bacillota > Clostridia > Oscillospirales > Oscillospiraceae > Apopatocola. Next base: position 87,029 of record DCIK01000028.1, on the reverse strand, counting down.
GGAGGCGGTGGTAACACCCTCGTAGTTCTGCAGGGCGGTGTGGATCACATGGCGCTCATAGGAGTTCATGGGCTCCAGTGCCATGCTGCGGTTGTACTTGAGAGCCTTGGCGGCCATCTTCTCGGCCAGATGCACCAGAGAGTCCTCGCGCTTGGAGCGGTAGGCCTCGGCATCCACGGAAATGTGCATATGCTTCTCGCCGCCGCGGTTCAGGGCATAGTTGGTCAGGTGCTGGATGGCATCCAGGGTCTCACCCCGGCGGCCGATGACGGCACCCATGTTGGGGCCGGCCAGCTCCACATCCAGACCGCCGCCCTCACGGTCGGTGATGATGATTTCGGCTTCGATGTCCATGTGCTGCAGAAGACCCTGCAGGAACTCCTCCACCTGCGCCTTGCGGGTGCCGGGCTCGATGGGAGCGGCGGCCTTCTTCTCCACGGCAGGCTTTTCGGCGGGAGCGCTCTTCTTTTCGGGAGCGGGCTTTTTCTCTGCGACAGGCTTCTTCTCTGCGACAGGCTTCTTCTCGGCAGCGGGCTTTTTCTCGGGGGCGGTTTTCTTTTCGGGAGCAGGCTTCTTCTCAACGCTCCTGCGCTCGAGAGCGGGAGCGTCCTCGCTGCCCACGCTCACGCGGACGCGGGCGGCACGGGCGCCGATTCCCAGAAAACCGCTGCGGGGAGCCACCAGCACCTCCATGCTGCCTTCATCCTCGCCGATGCCCAACTGAGCGCGGGCAGCGGCAGCGGCGGCATAGATATCCTTGCCCTCAGCTTCAGCTGTTCTGATCATTCTTTTCCTCCACAGGGGCGTCGGTGTTCTGCCCCTCGTTTTCATAGCGTTTGGGGTCGTAGGCGCGGCCACGGCTGTAGCCGGCGGCTACGTTATCGGCCATGCGCTGCTCCTGCTGCTCCTGCTCCTGACGCGCCTTTTCCACCTTTTCGGCGGCCATGCGCTCAAAGCGGTTTTCCTCGTAGGCGCGGCCACGGGCGTAGCGGCGGGTACCCACCTGAGAGGCGGGAAGCTCCTTCTCCAGACCCAGAGCGGCGCGCTCGGCGGCGCGGCGGGCGGCAGCGTCCTGCTCGGCATCGTTGCGCTCCTTGCGGTCCAGACGCTTCTTGCTGGTGTTCACATTCTGGGTCATCTTGCCTTCGGCCTTGAGACGCTCGGTCTCGGCGCGCTTGGCGGAGAGCTCGGCTTCCTTTTTGGCCTGAGCCTCGTTGAACTCGCGCATTTCCTCGTCGATGGATGCCTTGAAATACTTGTTCATGCCGATGGTCTGGAAAATGCCGAGGATGCTCTGCTCGATCCAGTAGATGCCCATGGCGGCGGGCATGATAAAGCAGATGTAGATGGACATCAGGGGCATGAAGGTGTTCATGCTCTGGGTGCTCTTGGCCTGCGCCATTGCCTGCTCGTCCTTGGGATCGGGCTTGGGCTGGTAGGCGGTGGCCACCTTGGTCTGCAGCCAGCTCAGTCCGGCGGAGATAAAGGGCAGCAGGAAGAGCAGAAAGGCGGCCATCTTGCCGTACTGGTCAAAGTAGTTCCAGAACTGGAGCTTGGGCTTGTCGGTCATGTTCATGCCCAGGAACTGGAAGTTCAGGGCCTTGAGCTTGTCGGCAAAGTCCACCACGGCGGGATTACTCACCACAGCGTCGAAGTTCTTGCCCAGAATGTTGGCGATGGTCATTTCCGCGTAGGCGTCGGTCTTGGCGGGGGCGGTGTAGAGCCCCATCTTCGTCAGCGTTTCGGTGAGGGTGGTCACCTCGGCGGCGGCCAGACCCATGAGCTTGCTCAGAGGCTGACGGACAAGGGCATAGAGGGCGATGAGAATGGGGAAGGGCAGCAGCGTCCAGAGGCAGCCGGACATGGGATTGACCTTGGCGTCCTTATAGAGCTTGCTGAGCTCCTCCTGGTACTTCACCTTGTCGTTGCCGTACTTCTTTTCCAGCTCCTTCTGACGGGGCTGCAGCATGGACTGACGCATGGTGGAGTGGGTGCTTTTTGCCTGAAAAGGCAGCATGATGAGCTTTACGACCAGACCGAAAAGAAGAATGGCCCAGCCGTAGCTTCCCGTGAGGTTGTAGAAAGACATCAGCAGGGAAGCAAAGGGGCGGGTGATGAAATTCATTTGACTACCGTCTCTTTCCCCCGTGATTCAGGGCACGGGGTCATAATAATCGTGCTCACCCCGATGGAAGGGATGGCATTTGCTCAGCCGGATGAGCGCCAGACGACAGCCCTTGCGGGCGCCGTATTTCTCAATGGCCTCATAGGCATAGGCCGAGCAGCTGGGGATGAAGCGGCAGCAGGGCTGACTTTTCAGGGGAGAGATGTATTTCCGGTAAAAGCGAATCAGGGCCAGAAGCAAATCTTTCATGCCTGGCCCTCGGTTCGGTTCAGTTCCAGCTTTTTCAGCAGCTTCAGGAAATCCTTTTCCAGCTGCTGATAGCTCGCCTCGACCGCACGGCTGCGGGCAACCACCACAAGATCGTAGCCGGAAAGCAGCTCACTCTCGTGGAGACGGTAAATCTCCCGGAGACGGCGGCGCACTTTATTGCGCACCACGGCGTGTCCCAGCTTGACGGAAACGGTGTAGCCCACGCGGTTTATGCCACGCTTTGTTTTGCGTGCATAGACCACAAGAGCAGGCGAAGCCGCGCTCTGCCCCTTGCTGTACAGGCGGCGGAACTCATAATTATTCTTCAGTGAAACGGAAAACAGCAAACCCCTCACGAACCTTTCCCGCTGCGGGGCAGAAACTCAGAGAGTGAGTTCCTTGCGACCCTTGGCGCGACGACGGGCGAGAACCTTGCGGCCGTTGGCAGTAGCCATTCTCTTGCGGAAACCGTGCTCCTTGGAGCGCTGACGCTTCTTGGGCTGATAAGTACGGAACATTTGGGGACACTTCCTTTCATTTTTCTCAACTTATTACTCGACAGCTTTACGCTGCAGTTGGCACTAAGAAGAACCGGCTTATAGTCGGCAATAGTGAATTATACAGGAAAGACAGGGGGCTTGTCAATGACAAATTGAAAAATGTAAAGTAATTGCTAATTGCTAATCAGGTATACTCAAACACGATGCCCAGGGTGTCGGGGCCGCAGTGGCAGACCACGGTGGCACCCAGAGGGCAGTTTTCGATGCGTCCAAAGCCCTGCATGGCGGAAAGCTCGCTCACAACCATCTCCACCGTGGCGGGGTCGGTGAGACTGTTGGGGATGAGGCTCACATCGGCGCGGATATCGCTGCGGCCCTGCAGATGGTCGTGAATCAGGTCCTTGATGACCTTCTGGAGGGTGCCCCGGTACTTTTTGCCCACCTGCATCCGCCCGTCCACGGTCTCGATGCAGGGTCTGAGCCTGAGAAGGTTGGCGCCCAGCGCCGCCACGGTGGAGCAGCGGCCGCCCTTGTGCATATATTCCAGCGTGTCCAGCACGAAGGTGATGCAGACCCGGCTGCGGCGCTCCATGGCACGGGTATAGATTTCGTCGGCACTCAGACCGGCGTCTCTGTCTTCGGCGGCACGGAGAACCTGCAGGCCGATGCCCGCGCTGACGGAGCGGGAGTCAACGACCCGGACCTTTCCCGCATACGCCTCGGCAGCGGCACAGGCATTCTGGTAGCAGGAGGACATCTCCGAGGAGATGGTGAAGTGGATCACGGCATCGTAGCGCCCGCACATTTCGGCAAAGAAGCTCTCGTAATCGCCGATGCTGACGGCGGCGGTGGTGCAGAGCTTTCCCGTCTGCCGGGTGTAGGCAAATATTTCTTCGGGGCTGCAGTCGATGCCGTCCCGCCTTTCCTCCTGACCGAAATAGACATACAGGGGAGTGACGGCGATGTGGTTTTCCTGCAGCAGCGTGCTGTTGAGATCGCAGGTGCTGTCGGCGCTGATGAGTATATTCATGGCTGAGGACTCCTTTCCGAGGTTCATAAATTATATCACTTCCCCCGCTCCCTTGTCCATAGGGAAAGAGTGGGAATTGGGGACGGTTCTCAATTCCCACTTTGGGAAACGAGAACCGTCCCCGATTCCCACTTTGGAAAACTTCTCGGGGCTCTGACGCTCTTCGACGGCTTTTGCGTTTTCCTTCGTGTAAAATGCGGTTCAAAGAGTTTCCTGCACAGGGAAATCCTATAATAACTTTACAGGACCCCGCGCTCATGCTATAATGGGCGAGCCGGGGCGAAAGGGAGAAAACGCCATGCAGAACAAACAGAATCTTCAGGACATTTTTCTGAATCAGGCCCGGCGGGAGCGGCAGATCATTACCGTATTTCTGATGAACGGCTTTCAGATGCGGGGCATCGTCCGCGGCTTTGACAGCTTCACCGTGGTGGTGGACTGCGAGGGTAAGCAGGAGCTTATCTACAAGCACGCCATCTCCACCCTCATACCGGCGAGAAACATAGACCTCTCACTGATGCCCTCAATCGAGCGGGAGGAGTGAGCCTTCCTGTTTCCGCCAGGAACCAAAGGATATTCCCATGGAAGAAAAACACTCGGAAATACTCTGGAAGGTCACGCTTGTTCTGCTGATCATTGCCCTTCTGGGTTACGGCGGGATTTATATCAACAGCATCCTCAATCCCCAGCGGCAGACGGTGGTCGCCACGGCCTATACATATCAGGACAGCGTGGAATCCACGGGCATTCTGGTTCGCAGCGAGTCCCTGCTCTCCGATCAGCGACCCTACTCGCTGGTCACGGCGGAGTCCGGCAAACGGGTGGCCGCCGGCGAGGTGCTGGGCATCGGCTACGAGAGCGCCGCCGACATGGAACGGCACCGCCGCATGGAGGCGCTGCAGCAGGAGATTGCTCTTGCCATGCAGGCCCTCAGCGGCGCGGAAAGTAAAGAAAGCACAGCGGAGCGGGCGGAAGAAACGTCCTCCGCTGTGTTGTCGTTGTCCGGAGCCGTTGCCACCCATGATACGGCCAACCTCCGCTACTGCGCCCTGCGCCTGCGCTCGCTGGTTTTCGAGAACGGCATCCTCCTGACCCGGGAGGAGATCGCCGGGCTCAAAAGCGAGCTCTCCCGGCTGGAAGCCGAGGAGGAGGGCGGCAGCCATGAGCTCGTCAGTCCCGCCTCCGGCATCTTTACCCCCCTGCTGGACGGCTGCGAGAGCATCTCGCCGGCGGTGCTGGAGAATCTCAGCGTGAAGAGTCTCAAAACCCTGATGGCCGGTCATCCCAGCGTGGACAAGCGCTGCTACGGCAAGCTGATTACGGACTATAAATGGTACTACGCTGCCCTGCTCCAAAGCAGCGACTGCGCCGGCATTCGCCGGGGCGGCACGGTGGAGCTGGATCTTTCCGCATGGCGGGCGGGACTGTGCACAATGACAGTGGAGACCATCAGCGCCGAGAGCGAGGGCGTAAGGGCAGTACTCTTCAGCTGCGATACGGCCCTGCGGGAAACGCTGGAGCTGCGCACGGCCTCCTGCCCTGTGGTACGCAGCAGCGTGACCGGCGTGCAGCTGCCCCGGGAGGCGCTGCTCTCCGGCGGCTCCAGCGGCAGCTATGTGCTGGTGGATACGGGCGTTTCCGAGCGCCGTGAGAGCGTTACCCTGCTCCATGAGGAGAGCGACTGGGTGCTGGTAGAGGGCATCGAGGCGGGAGTGAATGTTGTTCTCCCGTAAAGGAAATCGATAGGGATGGCTTCCTGTATCCGTAGGGGCGAGCATTGCGAGATACGCAGTGAAATCAAAAACGAAAGAAACCGGGAGGTGCCGCCATGACCGTCAATACTGCCGCTGACGAAAAAGCATATGGGGAACTGAAGGAGAAGATCGCGGCCGTGGAGGAACGGATAGCCTCCGCCTGCGCCCGTGCGGGGAGAGAGCGGGAGAGCGTGCGTCTGGTGGCGGCCTCCAAGCTCAACAGCGCCGAGCGCGTGGCCCTCGCCCGCATGGCGGGAGTGCGCATTTTCGGCGAGAACCGGGTGCAGGAGCTCTGCGAAAAGCGGGAGCGGGGCGCCTATGAAAACGCGGAGGTGCATCTCATCGGCCATTTGCAGAAGAACAAGGTGAAATATGTGGCCGGGCAGGTGGCACTCATCGAGAGCGTTGACAGCCCGGAGCTGCTGGCCGCCCTCAACGCCTTCTGCGAGAAAAACGGGACGCGGCAGGACGTGCTCATAGAGCTGAATCTGGACGGTGAAGCGAGCAAGACCGGTCTGCCCCGCTCGGCACTGGAGCCGCTGCTGGAAGAAGCAGGAAATTTTTCCTGCGTAACGGTAAAAGGATTGATGGCAATTCCCCCCAAATGCGACAATTCCGCAAAAAATCGGGATTATTTTGCCCGAATGCATGAGCTTTTTGTTGACATCGGGAGAAAAAAATACGATAATGTAAAAATGGCCGAGTTATCGATGGGGATGAGCGCCGACTTTGAGGATGCCATTCTCGAGGGGGCTACCCTGATTCGAGTCGGTACAGCATTATTCGGAGCGAGAGATTATGGGACTGTGGGATGCCTTTAAAAATCTGACCAAGCCTTACGGGGACGACGAGCTGGATGACGAGCTGGATGTCAGCACGCCGAGCTTCCCCCGGGGGCAGGAATCATACATGAACTATGCCGCCGCCCCGGCCCAGCAGCCGGAGCAGCAGAGCGCCCAGCGGGGCTTTCTGGGCTCCGTGCAGCGCACGGTGTCCGCCGTGAAGAGCAGCACCGCCGAGCGCAGCACCGCCGCGGTACCGTCTTCGAGCGCCAGAGCCGGCAGCGTCAGCATGGGCGGCAGCCGGGATGCCGGAGCACCCATGAAGCTGGTGGTGCTCAAGCCGGAAACGCTGGAGGATGCCCGGGAGGCGGCCGAGGCGCTGCGCAGCAACAACACCGTGGTACTGGATCTGGAGGAAACGCCCCGGGATGTGATCGTCCGGCTGGTGGACTTCATCTCCGGCGCAGCCTATATTCTGGGCGGACGCATTACCCGCCTTTCCACCAGCACCTATCTGGTCACACCCCCTGAGGTCAATCTCAGCGGCGATGTGCTGGCCTCTCTGGGTTCTCTGCACTGAACAAAAAACGGACTTCCAATAAACAGAAGGAGCAACAACAATGATTACTGCACAGGACATTCGGGAAAAAACCTTTGATAAGGCAACCTTCGGCGGTTACGATATGAGCGGCGTGGACGATTATCTGGAGGAGCTGGCCGCCAATGCCACCGCTACCCAGAAGGAGATCGGTACCCTCCGCGCCAAGATGAAGATTCTGGTGGACAAGATCGAGGAATACCGCGCCAATGAGGATGCCATGCGTATGGCCATTCTCTCCGCCCAGAAGCTGGCCGGCGAGATCGAAGCCGAGGCTCAGGAGAAGGCTGACGCTCTGATGGCCGAAGCCCGGGAGAAGGCTGACGCTCTGGTGGCCGGTGCCCAGGAAAAGGCCGATGCTCTCGTTGCCGATGCCCAGAAGCAGTATGATGCCCTGACCGCCGATCTCACCGGTGTCCGCGAGGTGGAGGAGCGCCGTCTGGGCGCCGCCAAGGAGGCCAGCGCCGCTTACTTCGAAAAGGCCTTTGCCAATCTGGAACGCCAGAAGGAATTCCTGCAGGCCATCCGCAGCATGGTCGTGGAAGCTCCCGCCGAGGAGGAGCCCGCCCCTGTCGAGGAAGAGCTGCCCGTTGAGGAAGCTGTTGAGGAAGCCGTTGAGCTGACGGAGGAGGTTCCTGCCGAGGCTCCCGCTGCCGAGGAAGAGGTGGACGAGCCCACCCGTATGTTCCGCTTCTGAGCGATTCACAGAGGCTGTGAGAAACCGCAGCCTCTTTTATATCGATTGCAAACCGCAGTTTAACCATTGACTGATATACACACTTCAAAAGGAGTTATACATAAAAATGGACTACAACGCCACAGTCAATCTGCCCAAGACTGATTTTCCCATGCGTGCGGGGCTGCCCAAGCGCGAGCCCGATATGCTCAAGGGCTGGAACGAGCTGGATCTTTACCACGAGATGGTCAAGCGCAACGAGGGCAAGCCCGCCTTCATTCTCCACGACGGCCCTCCCTTCTCCAACGGCAATATCCACATGGGCACCGCCATGAACAAGTGCCTCAAGGACTTCATCAACCGCTATCAGTCCATGAACGGCCGCTACGTTACCTATACCCCCGGCTGGGACAACCACGGTATGCCCATTGAGTCCGCCATCATCAAGGAGCAGAAGCTGAACCACAAGGCCATGTCCGCCAGCGAGTTCCGCTCCGCCTGCGAGCGCTACGCCCGCAAGTATGTGGGCATCCAGATGGACTCCTTCAAGCGTCTGGGCGTGCTGGGCGAGTGGGACAAGCCCTACCTGACCATGAATCCCGGATTCGAGGCCGAGGAAATCAAGGTCTTCGGCAAGATGTATGAAAAGGGCTATATTTATAAGGGTCTGAAGCCCGTGTACTGGTGCGCCAGCGACGAGACCGCTCTGGCCGAGGCCGAGATCGAGTATCAGGACGACCCCTGCACCACCGTTTACGTGAAGTTCCCCCTCCGCGATGATCTGGGCAAGCTCCCCAACGTGGACAGGAGCAGGCTCTACTTCGTCATCTGGACTACCACCATCTGGACCCTTCCCGGCAACCTGGGCATCACCCTCTCCCCCGAGGAGGAGTACGCTCTGGTGAAGGTGCCCAACGGCGAGACCTACATCATGGCCGCCCCTCTGGTGGAGACCGTGATGCCCAAGGGCGGCTTTACAAGCTGGGAGATTCTTGAGAAGCATCCCGGCAGCTTCTTTGAGCGTATGCTGGCCGACCATCCCTTCCTGCCCAAGACCAGCCTGCTGATGACCGCCGACTATGTTACCATGGACAGCGGCACCGGCTGCGTCCACACCGCCCCCGGCTTCGGCGCCGATGACTATGCCACCTGCCGCCGCTACGGTCTGGATATGGTAGTGCCCGTGAACGATCAGGGCCGCCACACCGACTATGCCGGCAAGTACGCCGGACTGAAGACCGACGAGTCCAACCCCATCATCCTTGCCGATATGAAGGAGAGCGGTATGCTCTTCGCCAGCGAGGACATCGTCCACTCCTATCCCCACTGCTGGCGCTGCAAGAAGCCCATCATCTACCGGGCCACGCCCCAGTGGTTCTGCTCCGTTGAAAAGTTCCGCGACGAGGCCTGCGCCGCCACCGACAGCGTGAACTGGTCCCCCGACTGGGGTCATGACCGCATGGTCTCCATGATCCGCGAGCGCGCCGACTGGTGCATCTCCCGTCAGCGCCGCTGGGGTCTGCCCATCCCCGTGGTCTACTGCGGCGACTGCGGCAAGCCCGTCTGCACCGCCGAGACCATCGAGAAGATTTCCGCCATCTTCGCCGAGCAGGGCTCCAACGCCTGGTTCGACCTGGATGCCGCCCAGCTGCTGCCCGATGGCTTCACCTGCCCCCACTGCGGCAAGGCCGGCCCCTTCACCAAGGAAACCGACACGCTGGACGGCTGGTTTGACTCCGGCTCCACCCATGTGGCCTCCATGGAGCTGGACGCTCCCGGTACCTGGCCCGCCGACATCTATCTGGAGGGCGGCGATCAGTATCGCGGCTGGTTCCAGTCCTCTCTGCTCATCGGCGTTGCCGTTCGCGGCGGCTCCCCCTACCGGCAGGTGCTGACCCACGGCTGGACCGTGGACGGCGAGGGCAAGGCCATGCACAAGTCTCTGGGCAACGGCGTGTACCCCGAAGAGGTGGTGCCCAAGTACGGCGCCGATCTGGTGCGCCTCTGGGCTGCCAGCGCCGATTACCGGCTGGATATGCGCTGCTCCGACGCTCTGTTCAAGCAGCTCTCCGACAAGTACCTGAAGATCCGCAACACCGCCCGCTACATTCTCGGCAATCTGGACGGCTTCGATCCCGATGCCGCTCTGGGCTATGAGGAGCTGCTGCCCCTGGACAAGTGGGCTCTCGACCGGCTGAACACCCTCATCGAGAAGTGCCTGGCCGCCTACGAGCGCTACGAGTTCCACAGCGTCACCTATGCCATCCACAACTTCTGCGTGGTGGATATGTCCAGCTTCTATCTGGATGTGATCAAGGATCGTCTCTACTGCGACGGCGCCGATTCCGCCTCCCGCCGCAGTGCCCAGACCGCCATCTATTATATTCTCGATGCCATGACCCGTCTGCTGGCTCCCATCCTGAGCTTCACCGCCGATGAGATCTGGCTCTCCATGCCCCACGATGCCTCCTGCGACAAACGCAACGTCTGCCTCAACGACCTGCCCGCCGTGAAGGCGCAGTGGAAGCTCTCCGAGGCCGAGGTCGACCGCTGGAACCGCATCCTGGCCGTCCGCGGCGATGTGAACAAGGCGCTGGAGCAGTCCCGCAGCGAGAAGAAGGTGGGCAAGCCTCTGGACGCCGCCGTTACCCTCTATGTGCAGGGCGAGGCCGAAAAGACTCTCGAGGGTCTGACTGCCGAAGAGCTGGCTCCCATCTGCATTGTCTCCGAGCTGAGCATCATCAACGCGCAGGGCGAGGGTGCGCAGGGCGAGCTGAGCGGTCTCAGCGTGAAGGTCGAGAGCAGCGAGCTGCCCAAGTGCCCCCGCTGCTGGACCCATACCCACCCCGCCACCGAGGACGGTCTCTGCCCCCGCTGCGCCCGGGCGCTGAAGCTCTGACAGCCGCTTCCCACTCTTATTGAAAAGAGGTAAAAGAAATGACTCCTGTGGTTATTGCAGCCCTGCTGCTGATTCTCGATCAGGTAACCAAGTTCATCGCCAATCACTTCGTTGAGATCGATACCGGCGTGAAAAGCCTGATTCCCGGCATTCTCCAGATGGTCAACCTCCGCAACGAAGGCGGCGCCCTTGCCTTCCTCACCGGCAACAAGCTGATTCTGCTGGTGGTGCTGGCGGTGCTCACCGCGGCTGTGGCAGTGCTGACGCTGCGTGTCGTGCGCGGCAAGCTGGCCCGCACCGGTCTGCTGATCTTCCTGGCCGGTGTGCTGGGCAACGGTCTGGATCACCTGATTTTCGGCTATGTGACCGATATGTTCGAGCTGCTCTTCCTCCCCAACATTATCTTCAATCTGGCGGATGTGCTGCTGGGTCTGGGTGCGGTTCTCTTTGCCATCGGTATGTTCACCTCCCGTGGTCGTGATGATGAGGACGAATACGACGAAGACGAGGATGAAGACGACGAGGACGATGAGGACGACGAAGAAGACGAGCGTCCCCGCCGCCGCCTCTTCGGCAAGCGCCGCGATGACGATGACGACGAAGACGAGGACGAGGATGAAGATGAGCCTGTTCGCAGAGCGTCTGCTCGCAAGGTGAGCGCACCGGCGAAGAAGGCTCCCACCCAGAAGGTCGTGGCTCCCACCCAGAAGGCCGCCGCTCCCGTGCAGAAAGCCGCTGCCCCTGCGCAGAAAGCCGCTGCTCCCGTGCAGAAAGCCGCTGCCCCTGCTCAGAAGGCCGCTGCCCCCGTGCAGAAGGCCGCTGCTCCTGCCCAGAAGGCCGCTGCCCCTGCTCAGAAGGCCGCCGCTCCCACCCAGAAGGTCGTGGCCCCCGTGCAGAAGGCCGCTGCTCCCGTGCAGAAGGCCGCTGCCCCTGTCCAGAGACCCGTTGCCCCCGTCCGGGAGTCTGATCCCGTGAGCGCTTCCGATGATGAGTTTGATCTGGACTCCATCCTCAACGAGTTCAAGTGAAGCATACAGTAACTTCAGAGGAGAGTGGCGAGCGCATCGACGCCCTCCTCTCGCGCTATTCCCTCAGCCGCAGCGCTGCCCAGCGCCTTCTGGAGCAGGGAGCCGTGCTCTGCGGGGGAAAGAGCGTGAAGAAGAATTATAAGGTATGCCCCGGAGACGAAATTCTCTGGGAGGTACCCGAGGCGGAGGAGAGCGAGCTCATTCCCCAGAACATTCCTCTGGATATCGTCTTTGAGGACGAGGATGTGATCGTCATCAACAAGCCCAAGGGGCTGGTGGTGCATCCCGCCCCCGGTCACAGCGACGGCACGCTGGTCAATGCGCTGCTCTATCACTGCGGTTCTTCCCTCTCCGGCATCGGCGGGGAGAAGCGTCCGGGCATTGTCCACCGCCTGGATATGGACACCTCGGGGCTGATCATTGCCGCCAAGAACGACATGGCGCACCTGTCCCTTACCGCCCAGCTCTCCGACAGAAGTCTCAGCCGGGTATACGAGGCCGTGGTTCTGGGCAGATTTAAGGAAGACAGCGGCACCGTGGACGCGCCCATAGGCCGCTGCCCCTCCGACCGCAAGCGCATGGCCATCGTCCCCGACGGCCGCAGCGCCCAGACGGACTGGGAGGTCATTGCCCGCTATGAGCGCTATACCCATGTTCGCTGCATTCTGCGCACCGGGCGTACCCATCAGATTCGCGTGCATATGGCGTCTATCCACCATCCGCTTCTGGGCGATGGGGTGTACGGCGGCCCCGTGGACAAGGGTATGGACACCCAGTGTCTCCACGCCCGCTTCCTGAAGTTTGTCCATCCCCGCAGCGGCGAGAGCATAGAGCTTGAAACCGAGCTGCCGGCCTATTTTACCGCAGCTCTCGCAAAGCTGGGAAGCCCGGAAAATTAGCTGTACGATAAATGGGACATAAATTTTTGGAACCATTATCAGAACGATTCACTTTATCATGCCTTTTGTGCATAGCAGGAATAAAAGAATATCTCTAATCTCTTCTTTTACGGAATTAATTAGAATATAATCCAGAATCAGTGAATGATATGTATTACATGAGGAAAGTGGAAGTACATTCATAAATACAGAGGAAACTCAGAGGTGTAAAAAAATGAGCGATATCGCAAAAACCGTAGGAAAGCGTCTGCGCGGCTATCGTACCTCTAATGGCCTGAGTCAGGAGAAGTTGGCGGAGAAGGCTGGTCTCCACCCCACTTACATCGGCCAGGTTGAGCGCGGAGAAAAGAACCTTACCATTGAAAGTCTTGAGAAGATCACCAAGGCTCTGGACATTCCCATGGCCAGCGTCTTTGAAAAGATTGAGGATCGCCGTGACGAGAGCAATTTCAGCCTGAAGGCCTATGACCTGCTCTCCCACAAGAATGCTGCCGACCGTGAGAAGCTGTATAACATCCTTCTTGAGATCGACTCCATGACCCAGAAGTAAGGGAGGCTCTCCCTTCAAAAATGAACGGGGCGCAGCGGAAGTACCGTTGTGTTCACTTTTCTGTTCGCTTTTTTAACGATGTACAGTCGCACCGCACCCCGAAATGGAGTGCGGTGCTGTTTTGTGCGCGGAATGCAAACATTTTCCCGTCATTTTGTTTTTTCCTATGGACATTTGTTTTTGAATGGGCTATAATTGTCGAGAAAAAGGACATATTGAAAGGAGTAGCCCATGAACAGATCAAAATATTACCTGGTTGAGGGAGATATGCTCCCCGAAATTTTTCTTAAGGTCGAGGACGCCAAGGAGCTTCTCCAGACCGGCGCCGCCGATACGGTGGCCGAGGCCGTGGCGCAGGTGGGCATCAGCCGCAGCGCGTTCTATAAATATAAAGATGCTATTTCTCCCTTTCAGGATATGAAGCGGGGTCACATTCTTACCTTCCATGTGCTGCTGCGGGATAAGCCTGGTGTGCTTTCATCGGTTCTGGGCACCTTTGCCGAGTGCGGCGTCAACATCCTGACCATTAACCAGAGCATTCCCGTAAACGGTGCTGCCAATGTGACCATTTCGGCAGAGACCTCCGGGATGTATACCGACATGGACAGTCTGCTCCGCAAGCTTCGGGATGCCAACGGCGTTCTGAAGGCCGAGGTTATGGCCGGTTGAGCTTTATGCTTGACAATGGCAGAACTTTAATATAGAATATAAAAACCCCAATCAGGAGGTTTCGACCATGGCCAGAAAAAAATATGACGATGATTACGATTACGAGTATGAGGAAGAGCCCAAGGCGAAGGGAAACGGCTCCAAGACCACCTTTCTGCTGATTCTGGGCGTTCTTCTCATTGCCCTTACGGTGCTTTGTGTGCTGCTTACCGGCAAGCTCCGCGCTGCCAACAGCGAGGTGGAGAGCCTTCAGACCAAGCTGACGGCTGCCGAGAGCGTGAAGTGGGAGGCTCCTGTTGAAACGGCGCCTGCCGCAACGGTTCCCTCCGAGACCGTGAGCATCCCCACCCCCGGCGTGGAGACCACGCCTGTTCCCACAGCCACGCCTGAACCCACGCCCGTTCCCACGGCCACGCCTGAACCCGTTGTGGTCACTGCCGGCGGTCTGCCCTCCTGGCTCACCGAGGCGAACATGGCCAAGATTACCAGACGGCCTAAGGACGATGAGTGGTACGGCTCCCCCGGTAAGCTCTATGTCACGGCTACGCTGGGTCTGAACCTGCGCAGCGGCATCCGTACCGACATTGATAACATCATCTGCCAGATCAAGTGCGGCAGCGAGGTTATGGTCTACGCCGCCTCCGGCAATATGCGCTTTGTGCAGGATCCCAAGGGCAACTTCGGCTGGGTGTCCAGCAAGCTGCTGAGCAACGAGCCGCCCAAGGGCGTTACGGTGATCCCCTTTGTCAGCGTCACGGTCTCCACGCCCACCCCCGTGAGCACTCCCGCGGCCGACGCCGCCGCGGTGCCCACCCCCGCTCTCGCTGACGACACCCTGCCCGTGGCGGAAGCCCCCACGATTAACGGATAAAATAACAAAACTGCCGACACTTTCGTGTCGGCAGTTTTACTTCGCCGGAAAAAGAATTAAGCAGAACCCTCTTGGCTCCCCTGTTGCGAAGCAATGGGGGAGCTGCCGCAAAGCGGCTGAGGGGGAACAGAACGATTCCCTCTCTTCCCCATCGGCTGCGCCGAAAGGGAAGGCAAGGGGATTGTGCGCAACAAAAGGGCAGTGTGAAGTAACGAAAGCACATAATTGTGAAAATCGCTGCTATGAACATAGCCCTTTCCCCTTTTACTGTATCCGCTCAAAGCGCCTGTCCAGCTCCTGTCTGGTCAGCACGAAGGCCACGGGGCGGCCGTGGGGGCAGTATTTCAGCTCGCCGCTGAGAACCCGCCCGGCAAGGGCCTTCAGCTCCTCGGGATCGCTGACATAGCCGGACTTGATGGCGGCCTTGCAGGCTACCGTTTCAGAGAGCCGCTCCCGCACATCCTTCAGGCTGAGACTGCGCCCCTCCCGGAGCTTTTCCAGCAGCTCCTCAAAGAGTGCTCCCGCCGCGGCTGCGTCCACATCCGCGGGCACGGTGCGCAGCAGGAGGGCGTTTTCGCCGAACTCCTCAGCCTCGAAGCCCAGATGGGTAAAGACCTCTTTGTTGGCCTCCCACAGCTCCAGCGCCTCGGCATCCACCGCCACGCTGACGCTCAGCAGCAGCTCCTGGGCCATCAGCGGCTGCTCCCAGAGGCGGATTTTATCGAACAGGGCCCGCTCGTGGGCGGCGTGCTTGTCCACCACAATAAGCTTGTCTCCCTGCTCCAGCAGGATATAGAGCTTCATGCACTCGCCGATGTAGCGGATAGGCTCCTCGGCAAAGCCCGGCTCCAGCGTGCTCTGCTCCTCCTGCTCAATGGTGGCCACGGCGATTTTCCGGGGCTCCACAGGGCGCAGGGGGGCGCTGTAGCTGCCGCCGCTGTCATGGAGAACAGCCGTTTCCGCGGGCTTATAGCTGCCCTTGGGAGCGGGTGTCCAGAGACTTTCCTGCCGCATGGGCTTCTCCCAGCCGGAGGCTCTGGCGCGGAACTCGGAGGCGCTCATGGACTGGAAGAAGTCTGCCTTCGGGGACGAGGAGACGGATTGCCGTGTCGCTTCGCTCCTCGCAATGACAGGTTTATCTCCGGAAGGGGCTTGCCGCATATCATCGCTCCGCGCAAAAGCGGGGGCGGTGCTTTTCGGCACATAGCCGGGCACGGTGAGCTTGTCCTCTCTGGAGAGGGCGGTGAGAGCACCGTAGTAGACCGCATCGAAGGCGGCCTTCTCGTCGGCAAAGCGCACCTCGGACTTGGTGGGGTGCACGTTCACATCCACGGCGTTGGGGTTGAGACTAAGGTAGAGCACACAGGCGGGGAATTTTCCAACCATGGCGCTGTTTTTATAGGCCTGCTCCAGTGCAGCGGAGAGCTTCTGGGAGCGGATGGGACGACCGTTGCAGAAGAAGTACTGCGCCGTCCGGTTGCCCCGGCAGTGCTCCGGCGCGGAGACGAAGCCCCGGCAGGCAATGCCCTCGCCCTCACTGTCCACGCTGAGAAAGTCCAGCGCCAGCTCCCGCCCCAGCAGGGCGTAGACGCAGCTCTCGATTTTCCCGTCACCGGGGGTGAAGAACTGCTCCACCCCGTCCTTCAGGCAGCGGACGGAAATCTCCGGACGACCCAGAGCGGAGCGGAGAGCGGTCTGCACGCAGGTCTGCCCCTCGGCGCGGTCGGTGCCGAGGAATTTCAGGCGGGCGGGGGTGTTGTAAAAGAGGTCCCTGACCTCGATGGTGGTGCCCTCCCGGCAGCCGATCTCACCCATATCATCGATCTCCCCGGCGGTGAGAACCACGCGGGTGCCCGTAGGAGCGCCCTGCTGCCGGGTGGTGAGAACCATGCGGCTCACGCTGGAGATGGCGGCCAGCGCCTCACCCCGGAAGCCCATGGTGCCGATGGCCTCCAGCCCCTTTTCGTCGGCGAGCTTGCTGGTGGCGTGGCGCAGACAGCAGATGCCCGCATCCTCGCTGCTCATGCCTGCACCGTCGTCGCTGATGCGGATGCACTCCCGTCCACCGCCCCGGATATCCACGGTGACGCTGCGGGCATGGGCATCAAAGGCGTTCTCCAGCAGCTCCTTGACGGCGTTGGCGGGCTTTTCCACCACCTCACCGGCGGCGATGAGATCCGCCACATGGGCGGAGAGTATGTTAATCTGCGGCATAGGCCACCTCCGAGGGGCTAAATTTCTATGCTCCATTATAGCGCAAAGCGATTGAAATTTCCAGAGGGAAATGCTATGATAAGCTGTAAATCTGTGTGGCTTCCGGGTTGCAGAAATCAGGGATGCTTCCAAGGCTCCCTCTGTGAGGGAGCTGTCAGCGGCTTGCCGCTGACTGAGGGAGAGAGCGTCTACGGAAGATTGTCAGAAACCTGTCCCTCCCTCAGTCTCGCTGCGCGAGCCAGCTCCCTCATCTGAGGGAGCCAAAAAACGCATTGTTCATAAGGAGACTCATATTATGCCATATATTCGTCAGGAAATCGAAGAGAGCCGCATTGCCGAGCAGCGGCTGCTGTGCCAACAGATAAAATCCACGCTCAATGCGGAGCGGCAGCACTATGCGCTGGTGGACACCTACGGCTGTCAGCAGAACGAGAGCGACAGCGAGATTCTCCGGGGCTGGCTTCGGGACATGGGCTACGCCATGACCGAGGACGAGGAGCAGGCCGATGTAATCGTGGTCAACACCTGCGCCATCCGGGAGCACGCGGAGATGCGCGTGTTCGGCAATGTGGGTGCGCTGGTGCACCATAAAAAGCGCAATCCCGAGCTGATTGTGGCTCTCTGCGGCTGCATGGCCCAGAAGGAGGAAATCCGCTCCCGGGTGAAAAAGAGCTTTCAGGTGGTGGACCTGTGCTTTGGCACCCACGAGGTCTGGCGCTTCCCGGAGCTCTTCATGAAGGCAAGGGAAGTGCATGGCCTTCCGGGGAACAAGGGCCGCGTTTTTGCCGCCGAGGACAGCGACGGCGTGATTGCCGAGGACCTGCCCCGGCTGCGGCAGGAGGGCGTGAAGGCGTGGCTGGCCATCATGAACGGCTGCAACAACTTCTGCACCTACTGCATTGTGCCCTATGTCCGGGGTCGGGAGCGTTCCCGCCGCCACGAGGATGTGCTGCGCGAGGTGCGCGAGCTGGTGGAGGCCGGGTATAAGGACATCACCCTGCTGGGTCAGAATGTGAACTCCTACGGCAACGATCTGGAGGGCAACATGGACTTCGCAGACCTGCTCCGGGCTGCGGCGCAGTTTGACGGAGACTACCGCCTCCGTTTTATGACCAGCCATCCCAAGGACGCTACGGACAAGCTCTTTGAGGTCATGGGCACGGAGAGCAAGGTCATGCCCCAGCTGCACCTGCCCGTGCAGTCCGGCTCCACGGCGATTTTGAAGGCCATGAACCGCCACTACACCGCCGAGGATTATCTCCGCAAGGTGGAGAGCGCCAAACGGCTCATCCCCGGGCTTTGCATCACCACTGATATGATCGTGGGTTTCCCCGGCGAGACCGAGGAGGATTTCCTGCAAACGCTGGAGCTGGTGCGGCAGGTGGAGTACGACTCCATGTTCACCTTTATCTACTCCCGCCGTCCGGGCACCAGGGCCGCCGAGCTGCCCGACAACGCCTCCCGCGAGGAGATTCAGAACCGCTTTGACCGCCTTGTGGCGCTGGCCAATGCCCTCAGCGAGAGCCGCCATGCCTCCTGCGTGGGCAGGGATTACCGGGTGCTCATCGACGGCACTTCGCCCAATACCCCCGGCGAGCTGACGGCCAGAACCGAGGGCGGACGGCTGGTGCACCTCATGGGCGACGGATCACTCATCGGAGAGTACCGGGATGTGCACATCACCGGAAATAATATGTACTCGCTGTTCGGCGAGGCGAAATAAGAGACAGGGCTTGTAAAACAGTCCCTGTCATTGCGAACCGGTCCATGCTGTGATGTGGCAATCGAGATGGAGGAATTCACCGCAAAGAACGAAAGCCCTAAGGCTCCCTCTGCGAGGGAGCTGCCCCAGTGCGCACACTGGGGCTGAGGGAGAGCGGTGCTTTTGAGTGCTTCCGTAGACGGTCTCTCCCTCAGTCTCGCTTCGCTCGACAGCTCCCTCATCAGAGGGAGCCAAGAAAGGTTCCAGTACCACTTTCAACGCAATGACAGACTCATCACACAGTCCCAATAGAAAAACGCGGAGGATCATCATGCCTGCTGAAAACACGCCCATGAAGGCGCAGTATAATGCCATCAAGGCCCAGCACGCCGACTGCCTGCTCTTTTTCCGTCTGGGCGACTTCTACGAGATGTTCGACGACGATGCCGTGGTGGGCTCCCGGGAGCTGGACTTAGCTCTTACCACCCGGGATCGGGGCAAGAGCGAGGAGGAGCAGACTCCCATGTGCGGTGTGCCCTACCATGCCGCCGAGCAGTATATCGCCAGACTCATCGCCAAGGGCTATAAGGTTGCCGTCTGTGAGCAGATGGAGGACCCGGCTCTGACCAAGGGGCTGGTGAAACGGGATGTGATCCGCATTATCACCCCGGGCACCGTGCTGGAGAGCTCCATGCTCAACGAGGGCGAGAGCAACTATCTCTGCGCCCTGTACACAGACGGCGGACAGGGGGCGGTGTGCTTCTGCGATGTGTCCACCGGCGAGGTCTGTGTGGCCGCCTTTGAGAGCAACGCGGCGCTGCATCTGCGCAACGAGCTCTCCCGCTTCCGTCCCCGGGAGACGGTGATGAATGCGCGGGCCGCCGAGTGCCGGGAAATCCGGGAGCTGCTCATGAACGCGCTCTTTCGCTTCGAGGTGGATGACGGACGCTTCGGCAAGCTCTCCGCGGCGGAAGCGGTGGAAAAGCAGTACGGCGCGGAGGCGGTGGACAGCGGCCTCTCCACGCTGGTGCTGGGCGCACTTTTAAGCTACCTGAAGGAGACTCAGAAGGGCGAGCTCTCCCAGCTTCGCCGACCGGATGTGTTCACCCACGGACGCTACATGGAGCTGGACACCTCTGCGCTTCACTCTCTGGAGCTCACCTTCAACCAGCGTACCGGCGAGAAAAAGGGCAGCCTCTTAGGCGTGCTGGACAAGACCATGACCCCCATGGGCGGACGGCTGCTCCGCGCCTGGGTGGAGCGGCCTCTCCTCTCTGCCGTTGCCATCCGCAAGCGGCTGGGCGCGGTGGAGGAGCTTTATAACGACAATGTGGGGCGGCAGGAGCTGCGCGTGCTCCTTAAATCCGTGGGGGATATGCAGCGGCTCTGCGCCCGGGCGGTGTACGGCAGCGCCAACGGCCGGGATATGCTCTCCATGGGCAATTATCTCTCCGTTCTGCCGGAGCTCTTCGCCCGTCTGGGAGGCTATAAGGCAGCCGCCCTCCGGGAGCTGGGCGGTACAGACCCGCTCATTGAGCTCCACAACCTGCTGCGCCGCGCCGTCTGCGACGAGCCCCCCTTCTCCGTCCGGGAGGGCGGCATCCTCCGCACCGGCTACAGCGAGGAGGCCGATCGGCTTCGGGCTTTGGAGAAGGGCGGCAGCGCCATGGTGGCGGAGCTGGAGGTCCGGGAGCGGGAGCGCACCGGCATCAAAAAGCTCAAGGTGGGCTACAACAAGGTTTTCGGCTACTATATCGATGTGCCCAACTCCGCGGGAGCGGTGGAGCTGCCCGCAGAATATATCCGCAAGCAGACGCTGGTCAACGCCGAGCGCTACTTCACTCCCGAGCTCAAGAAGCTGGAGGAGGACATTGTGGGCGCCAGGGATAGGCTGGTGAAGCTGGAGTACGAGCTCTTTATGGATGTGCTGCGCCGGGTTGCCGAAAAGGTGGATGCGGTGCAGGCCGCAGCCCAGGCGGTGGCGGAGCTGGATGTATATGCTACCCTCGCCGAGGTGGCCGTCCGCAACGGCTATGTGAAGCCGGAGGTGGAGCTGAGCCGTACGCTGGAAATCCGCGAGGGTCGCCACCCGGTGGTGGAGGATATGCAGAGGGACACGCTCTTTGTGCCCAACGACACCCTGCTCAACGACGGCGACGACCGCCTTGCCATTATCACCGGCCCCAATATGGCCGGTAAGTCCACCTATATGCGCCAGACGGCGCTCATCGTGCTCATGGCGCAGATGGGCAGCTTCGTGCCCGCCAAATCCGCCCGCATCGGCGTGGTGGACAGGGTGTTTACCCGCATCGGTGCCAGCGATGACCTCTCCGGCGGTCAGTCCACCTTTATGGTGGAGATGAACGAGGTGGCCGCCATCCTCCGCAATGCCACCGCCGACTCCCTGCTCATCCTTGACGAGATCGGCCGGGGCACCTCCACCTATGACGGCATGGCCATTGCCCGGGCGGTGCTGGAGTACTGCGCCGACAGGCGAAGGCTGGGCGCCAAGACCATGTTTGCCACCCATTACCACGAGCTCTCCGCGCTGGAGGGCAGCGTAGAGGGCGTACGGAACTATAATATTTCCGCCAAAAAGCAGGGCGGTAAGCTGCTGTTCCTCCGCAAGATCATCCCCGGTGCCACCGATGACAGCTACGGCATTGAGGTGGCCAAGCTGGCGGGTGTGCCCGAGGGGGTCGTCCGCGCCGCCAACGGCTTCCTCCGGGAGCTGGAGAGCGGGAACCGCCCTGCCGCCCCTGCCGTGCGGGAGGAGGAGACGCAGGTGAGCCTGCTGGATGTGGGCGGCGATGCCATCGCCAAAAGACTCCGGGAGCTGGACCTGAACACCACCACCCCGCTGGAGGCGTTGAACCTCCTCTATGAGCTGAAGCGGGATCTGGGCTGAGCAGAACACCCTTGGCTCCCCTGTTCCCGTAGGGAATGGGGGATCGAGGCGCAGATGGTCAAGCGCTGCTGCACCCCTTGGATCCCCTGTTCCCGTAGGGAATGGGGGAGCTGTCGCGAAGCGACTGAGGGGGCAATGTATCTGTGAAAGCAGGTCCGGGTTTCTACACTAACACCTATGAAAAATGACTGCGACAAGGCTGCCGCAGTCATTTTTTCTATTTTTCCGCCCAGCGGTTATCTACAAGCTTAGCGTAATCGGCGCGTTCCGTCAGCTCACCGGCGGTTTCCATGACGGTCTGGAGGCGGTTGAAGGCATCCTCGGTCATCACCGGGGTGGCGCACCACGCGTCAATGTCCTTGTGCCGTTGGCACACCGCCGTCAGCAGGCTCAGCTCGCTGTCCGGGAACTGAGAGGCGATGGCCTTGGCAATCTCCTCAGCGGAGTGGGTCTGTACCCAGCTCTGGGCGCGGCTGAGAGCCCGGGTGAAGGCGGCAATCATGTCTTCCCTGTCCCGGAGGGTGCTTTTCAGAGCGAAGAAGGCCGTATAGGGAATCTCTCCGCTCTCCTGCCCTATGCTCTTGAGCACCACGCCCTTGCCCCCCCGCTCCACCTCGGTGGCGGTGGGCTCAAAGAGGGTCACATAGTCCCCGTTGCCGCCGGTGAAGGCACCGGCCATCATGTTGAACTGCACGGAGGTGTCCACATTCACATCCACCCCGGGCACAAGACCGTGCTGCCGCAGCACATATTCCAGTGTCATCTCCGGCACACCGCCCTTGCGTCCGCCTAAAACGGTTTTGCCCCGGAGCTGCTCCCAGTCGAAGTCGCCGCCCTCGCGCCCCACTAAGAAGGAGCCGTCCCGCTTGGTGAGCTGGGCGAAGACCACGGCGTAGTCCTCCCGGCCCTCCTGCCGGACATAGATGCAGCTCTCCGGCCCCGCAAGACCGATGTCGGCGGCATCGGTGAGCACCGCGGTCATGACCTTGTCGGCTCCGCCGCCGTTGGTCAGCTCGATTTCCAGCCCCTCCTCAGCGAAGTAGCCCAGGGACATTCCCGCATAGAGCGGCGCGTAGAACACCGAGTGGGTCACCTCGTTGAGACGCACGGTTCTGCTTTCTGCCCCGGCGCAGCCCATGAGCGAGAGCGGCAGCGCCAGGCACAGGAGAATTACAGGCAGTTTTTTCATCCCATCACCCCGAAATGTTTTTTCAAATAGGTTTCCAAAAGCCTCGCAGAGTTTGCGCCCTGAGGCGCAAAAAAATGAAATCATTTTTCTTCGAGCTTTGCCCGGAGAAAAATACCCTGAGGCGCACTCTATTGGTGCGCCCTCGCGCCGACCAAGGCGGTCTGCCGCCGCGATAAGCGCGAGAAAGGCTCGTCAGAAAACGGAGTTTTCTGACGAAGACTCATCCCATCACCCCGAAATGTTTTTTCAGTTGAGCTTCTAAAATGAGAATTAAGCGATACATCCCTGCGGCGCTGATGCCTAAAAGCACCACCGTGGTCATCACCAGATCCATGCGGAACACCTGCGAGCCGTAGACGATCAGATAGCCCAGCCCGGCGCGGCTCACCAAGAATTCGCCCATGATGGCACCCACCCAGCTCAGACCTACATTCACCTTCAGGGCGTTCATGAGCGTGCTGAGATTGGCGGGGATCACCAGTCTTGTGAGAGTCTGGAAGCGGCTGGCACCCAGGGTGGCCATGAGCTGCAGCTGCTCGGCATCGGTGGAGAGAAAGCCCTCCAGCACCGAGAGCACCGTGACGATGAGGGAAATGGCCAGCGTCATGGCGATGATGCTGCCCATGCCCGCTCCCATCCACACGATGAAGATGGGCCCCAGCGCGGTTTTGGGCAGGGCGTTGAGGACAATGAGGATGGGCTCCCATACCGCCCTTGCGAACTCGCTCCACCAGAGAACCACGGCGATGAGCGTGCCCAGCGCCGTGCCCAGCAGGAAGCCCGCCACGGTTTCGGCTATGGACACGCCCAGATGCCGCCACAGCTCGCCGCTCTGCGCCATGTTCCATGCGGTAGCCCCCATGCGGCCGGGGGAGCTGAAAATGAAGGCATCTACGCTGCCATAGCGTACACCCAGCTCCCAGAGCAGGAAAAAGCCCCCGATGAGACAGAGCCGGGTGAGTCGGATGCGCCTTTGCCGGACGGATTGGGAGCGGAGCCACTGCCGCCTTTCATTGGATAGTTCAGGCAAGTATATGCAGCTCCTTTCCGATGCGGTCAAAGACGGCCGCGTATAGGGGATGGGCTCGCCGCTCATGGGGCGAAAGGGCGCGTAGCTCCCCTGCGTCGTGGACGGAGAGCACCCGCCCCGGCCTCTCCGTGAGGACGATGATTCTATCGGAGAGCGCCACGCTCTCGCCGATGTCGTGGGTCACCAGTACCGCCGTGAGCCCTTCGGCGCGGATGATGCGCCGGATGTCCTCCCCCACGCTGAGTCGGGTCTGGGCATCCAGCGCGGAAAAGGGCTCATCCAGCAGCAGGAGCCGGGGGGAGGCTCCCAGCGTCCGGATCAGCGCCACCCGCTGCCGCATACCACCGGACAGGGCGGCGGGGGACCGGTTCTCAAACTCGCCCAGTCCGTATTGCGAGAGCAGGGTGTGAAGACGGGCATAGCTCTCGGGATTCCTCTCCCCCCGCAGCTCCGGGGCGAGGCTCACATTGCCCCACACGCTGCGCCAGGGGAACAGGGCATCCCGCTGGGGCATATAGCCGATCTTTCCGCCGCAGCCGTCAATTTTTTCTCCGTCCAGCAGAATCTCCCCCGCCGTGGGCTTTTCCAGTCCTGCCATGAGCTTCAGGAGACTGCTCTTGCCGCAGCCCGAGGGCCCCAGCAGCGAGACAAACTCGCCCTCCTCTACCCCAAAGCTCACATCCCGCAGCGCTTCTGTTTCTCCCTCGGCGCTCTGGTACACCAGGGATAGCTGCGATAACTCCAATATCATGTCACTGCGCTCCCTCCTTTGCACGGTTGTGGGGCATTCTATGCAAAAAAGAAAAACTGCGCCACAGAGGATGTGACGCAGCTGAGGTCGTAAAAAACTCCTTGTTATTGAGAAAGTCCCGCGGCTCCCTCTGTGAGGGAGCTGCCCCAGTGCGCGCACTGGGGCTGAGGGAGAGAGATTTTTCTGAGCTGCAGAGTAGACAATCCCTCCTTCAGTCTCGCTGCGCGAGCCAGCTCCCTCATCTGAGGGAGCCGAGAATGAGTCACCGGGGACAGGTTCCCTGACTCACGATTTTTCCTGTCAGTATTTTCCCGTCCACGCCGGTGATCTCCACCGCCAGAAGCTGACCGCGGAGACCCTGACCGGGTACGCGGACTTCGGTATAATTCTCGGCGTGACCCCGGACGCTCTCGCCCTCCTCGGTCTCGAAGAGCACCGAGAGGGTGGAGCCCACGCAGCTCTGGAGATAGGCGCTCTCCATCTCGTCGGCCACGGCAATGGCGGCGGCGGTACGCTCGTTTTTGAGCTTTGCGGGCAGCTTGCCCGGGAGCTTCTCTGCCAGCGTACCGGGACGGACGCTGTAGGGGAAGATGTGCATGGCGGCAAAATCGCACCTGCGGATGAAGGAAAGCGTGGCAGCAAACTCCTCCTCGCTCTCGCCGGGGAAGCCGCAGATCAGGTCGGTGGTCAGAGCGCAGTGAGGGAAGTAGCGCCGCAGCCGCGCACAGACCTCGTAGAAGAGGGCGGTGTCGTAGCGGCGCTTCATGCGCTTCAGGGTAGCGTCGCAGCCCGACTGCATAGACAGGTGGAAGTGGGGGCAGATGTTGAGCCTTTGCAGACGCTGCGCGAATTCCTCGGTGATAACTCTCGGCTCCAGACTGCCCAGATGCATCCGCACCTGCGGCGCGGCGCTGCCCATGGCCTCCAGCACATCGATGAGGCTTACGCCCTCCAAATCGTGACCGTAGGAGGCAATCTCGATGCCCGTCAGCACGATCTCCCGATACCCCGCTTCGGCCAGAGCGGCATACTCCCTTACGCAGTCCTCCACAGGCAGGGAGCGCACATGACCCCGGGCGTAGGGGATGATGCAGTAGGCGCAGTAGTTGTCGCAGCCGTCCTCAATCTTGAGATAGGCTCTGGCATGACCGGCATAGGCCCCGGCGGGCAGGGGCTGGTATGGACGCTTCTCCCGGTTGTCGGGGATGGAGACGGTCTCGCTGCCCTCGCTGACGGCGGCCTCAATGGCCTCCACGAAGCCCAGCGTGTCGCCGGTGCCGAAGACCACCTTTGCACCCAACTCCCGGGCCGCCTCGGGGGCAATCTGGCTCCAGCAGCCGCTGACGCAGAGCAGGGCAGCGGGATTGTCCTTCAGCAGACGGCGGGCGGTCTGCCGGGCCTTGCGCTCCCCCTCGGCGGTGACGGCGCAGGAGTGGAGGATGACCACATCGGCATCCCCCTTCTCGCAGGGACGGTGACCGTGAGCCTTCAGCAAAAGCTCCATGGCTTCCGCTTCATACTGATTGACCTTGCAGCCCAAAGTGGCTATAATATAGCGCATGGCATTGTACCTCGTGTTGGATGAAATGAAAAAGAAAAGTGGCTCCCTCTGTGAGGGAGCTGCCCCAGTGCGTACACTGGGGCTGAGGGAGAGAGAAGCTTTTGAGCTGTTTCGTAGACGATCCCTCCCTCAGTCGCTTCGCGACAGCTCCCTCATCTGAGGGAGCCAAGAGAAGATTGTACACGACTTTCACAGCAATAACAACGGGGAACGCGGAAAGGATAGAGAAAAAATGGAAGTCTATTTAGATAACGGCGCTACCACCAGAGTATGCCCGGAGGCGGCGGAGGCGGCGGTGAACGCCATGACCATCGCCTATGGCAACCCCAGCTCCACCCACACAAAGGGCAGAGAGGCCAAGGCCATACTGGACAGGGCCAGAGGGCAGGTGGCCGCGGCTTTGGGTGCCAGGAGCGAGGAGATTTATTTCACCTCCTGCGGCTCCGAGAGCGACAACTGGGCGCTCATCAGGGGCGCGGAGGCCCAGAAGCGGGTGGGGAAGCATATCATCTCCTCGGCAGTGGAGCACGATGCCATCCGCAAAACGCTGGAGTATCTGGAGCAGCAGGGCTATGAGATCACGCTGCTGAAGCCGGGCAAGGAGGGCATGATCACGCCGGAGCAGCTCCGGGAGACTCTGCGGCCGGACACGGCGCTGGTTTCCCTCATGCTGGTGAACAACGAGACGGGCGCCGTTACGGACATCCCCGCCATGCGGCAGGTTCTGAAGGAGGCCGGCAGCAAGGCGCTGCTGCACACCGATGCGGTGCAGGGCTTCCTGAAGCTCCCCTTCAGCGCGAAAACGCTGGGCGCGGATCTGATTTCCCTCTCCGGCCACAAGATTCACGCCCCCAAGGGCATCGGTGCGCTCTGCATCCGCAGCGGTGTAAGGCTGCAGCCCTATATCATGGGCGGCGGGCAGGAGAACGGCCTGCGCTCCGGCACCGAGGCTCTGCCCCAGATTGCCGCCTTCGGCGCTGCCGCCGAGGCCGGCGCAAAGGAGGCTGAGGAGGCGCAGGCGCGGATGGCGCAGCTTCGGCAGCGCTGTATCGACAGCGTGAGGGCGGAAGCGCCGGAGGCGGTGGTCATCGGCGGGGGCGCACCCCATATCCTCTGCCTGTCGCTGCCCGGATACCGCAGCGAGGTGCTGATGAACTATCTGGAGAGAAAGGAAATTTTCGTGTCCAAGGGCTCGGCCTGCAAGCGGGGCAAACGCAGCCATGTGCTGGAGGCCATGGGCATACCCGCACGGGTCATCGACGGGGCCATCCGCGTAAGTCTCAGCCGCTTTACCACCGCAGAGGAGATTGATGCCTTCGTGGCGGGACTGCTGGAGGCGAAGAGGATGCTGCGGAGCCGATAAACACTTTCGTCGGAAAACCATGTATTCCGACGAGAAGGATACTCGCGTTGATCGCGGCGGCAAGCTGCCCTGGTCGACGCGAGGGCGCGCCAATAGTACGCGCCTCAGGGTGTTTTTCAGCGGGCAAAGCTCGCTGAAAAATGATCGGATTTCTTCGTGCCGGCGGGCACGAATTCTGCGAGGCTTATTGGGTGTCGGTTCGGCTCAGCACGCAGTTCACGCCGTGGCACAGCAAAAAGCAGCCGCCCATGACGGCGTAGGTGGGGAGGAAAAGCCCGGCGTGGCGCTGGACATAGTACTCGCAGTAGCCGCCCACGCCGGCGCAGAGGGCATAGAGGAGCCAGCAGAGGATGTGGCGCAGCTTCACGCCGCCGCAGCTCCTGACGGAGCGGACGGAGAAGACGATCCCCACAATCACCAGCGCACTTACGCAGAAGACCTGCGTAATGCTCACAAAGCCGTTGGAGCGGAAGTAGGCGGCATCATAGCGGGTGGAGTCCAGCACAACCTGCACGGCACCCGTCAGCGAGAGAGTCAGAGCGAAGGTATCGCCGGCTCTCTTTTTCTTTTGCAGCATCAGCAGTGCCGCGGCGCAGACGAGAAGGTAGGCGATGGCCTGCAGGCAGAAGGTGGCAATGCGCCACTCGGTGCCGCCGTTGGAGAGGGTGGAGGCGATCATAAAGGGCAGGCGGCGCAGACTCTCACTCTCAAAGCTGAATTTGCTGCGGCAGACCTGAGAAAAGCGGCAGGAGAGCTTGACGATGGCCAGAGCCAGCGCACCGGCGGGGGCAAGACTGTCCAGCAGTGCCGGGAGCTTGCGGATGCTGCCCAGCGCCCATAGCAGCAGGGCGGAGAGCAGAAATGCCGCGTAGACCCCCAGCACCACATAGCCGCCGCTGCCGTAGTCCGTGAGCGCGGAGGCAAAGGAGGCGTACTGGGAGCTGTTGGAGTACCAGTGGAGGAAGCGGCTCAGGGGCACGCTCAGCAGCAGTCCCGGACAGAGCAGCGCGGCCGCATCCGAGACCCCGGTATTGGTGCGGCGCTGAAGACCGAAAAGAAGGCAGCTCCCCGACAGGGCTCCGAGAAAGAGCAGAACGCCGCTGTAGCTTATGCTCAGAGAGCCGATGATCAAAGCCGTGTTTTCCATGGGTTCAACCGCTCCTTTCCGATGCGCCGATGGCGCTGACAAAATAAAAGATATCGCTCTGGGTACGCTGAGCCCCGTTACCCTGTCCGTACAGGCCGGGATTGAGGGCGGTGCCCTCCATGACCAGCGTGGCGGTCTGCCCGCCGTCGAGGGTATAGCAGCGCTCCACACCCATGCGCCGCATGATCTCACCGGCGGCAAAGGCCGTGGTCTGGTCGCGGATGGCCATCTCCAGATAGTGCAGCTCGTCCCGCTGGGCCAGCAGCAGCCGGGGATAGCGCTCGTGAGCCTCGCCGATGGTGTAGTAGCCCTCGTGGGACACGGTTTCGTAATTTTCCACCAGAATGGGGCCGAAGGAGAGGGTGAAGCGCACATGGTTTTCCGCAATGTAAGCGTTGACCTGCTCCTCCGTCCGGAGGGTTCCGGCGGGGATGAAGAGCATATTGCCCTGATCGTCAAAGGCGCAGGTATCCACCGTATTGCCGTTGAGCCGGCAGAGCTGCCCCTCATAGATGCACAGCCCCTCGGCGCGGTAGCGGTAGAAATCGCCGCTGGAGGCGAGAACCGCGTTGACCTCCAGCGCCATATCCGTGGGGTATTTCAGCAGCTCCGAGCCGAACACATCCCCGGAGAGCTTCCGGCGAAGCTGGCTGGCATCGGAAAGGAAAACCTCGGCCATGGTGGCATCGTGCCCCCAGCCGATGTCCTCCTCCACCACCCGCTGATACCACAGCAGGGTGAGAATGCTCTCGTCATAGTAGCAGCGGACACCCTTTTCCGTGTCGAAGGGCGTGTCGGCGTTAAAGAAGGGTTCGCGGCCGTTAAGCAGCAGCGAGGCCTTGTCCAGAAGAGCCAATACCTCGTCTGCGGAATGAAGAATGCAGTAGCCCTCCGGATCGGGCTCCGGGGCCAGGGTGCCGGGTTCAAGACGGTAGGTTTTGCGGATGTAGGCCAGTCCCTGCAGCTCCCGGGAGCGGGCATCCTCCAATGCTGCGCTCAGCCGCGAGGACACGGAGGAGAGGGAAAAGACGCTGCGCTCCTCCTGCCGGAGTGTCAGCAGGGCAAAGAAAAGGCAGCAGAGCAGCAGCGGCAGCACCGCCCGGTATCCCCTTTTGGGGTGCTTCGTTCCGCTCATGGCTCGCCGCGCTCCTCGGGCAGAGCCGTGCAGAAATAGAGTATGTCGCTCATGGTGCGCTCGGAGCCCATGTACTGATCCATGGGGTTGCACAGCTCCCCGCCCAGAATGATCACGGCGCTCTGGCCGCCGTCAAGGGCATAGGCACGCTTAGCACCCTTTTCCACGAGCCACTGGGCCGTCTCGTTGACGGTGGCGCCGCTGTGCACGGTCATGATCACATAGTGCAGCTTACCCTGCTGCACAAGGGCGCAGCGGGGATAGTTGTCGTTGGCCTGACCCATCCAGTAGTAGGCGGGGGTCACATTTTTCCCGTCCTCGATCATGATAGGGCCGAAGCTGATGCCGAAGCGGATGTCATTGTCCCGGACATACTGCTCCACCGCAGACTTGTCCCCCAGAGTTCCGGCGGGCAGGAACAGCAGCTCGCCCTCGCTGTTGATGAGGCAGCTGTCGGTTTTCGCGTTGTCCCAGGCGTAGACCGTACCGTTGTAAACGTGGACGCCGGTATTCTGAAAGCGGTAGAAGTCGCCGTTGACCGCCAGCACCGCGTTGGTCTCGGCGGCGAACTCCGTGGGGTATTTCTGAATGCTGCTGCCGTAGCTGTTGTCGCCCAGCTTACGGCGGAACTGGGAGCCGTCGGCGATTCGGATTTCCGCAAAGGTGGCCGTGACGGCCTGATGGGCCTGATTGCTGCAGCTCTCCCGCCAGACCACCGCAAAAACGGTCTCGTCGGCGTAGTAGCGGATCACGCTGCCCTTCTGCAGCTCCGTCTCGGCGCTGAGCATCAGCGTTTCCCCTCCCAGCAGGGAGCGGTTGGCCTCCAGCACGCTTTGAAATTCCCCGTAGTCGGCGCACTGACCGTAGCCCTCGGCGCTGGGTCGGGGGCCGGCCACGGCGGAATCGTCTACGCTGTAGTGCACCACAAAATCCTTGAACTCGTCCAGCTCCCGGGAGCGGGCAAGGCTTAAAAGCTTTTCCAGCCGGGTGCCGACAGTGCGAAGAGTATCTCCGCTGCCGCCGCCTTCGCCGCTGTCAGGACGCAGCAGAGCCAGAGCGGGCAGCAGTGCAAAGAAGAGAAACAGCAGGGGCACTTTCTTCCCCAACAGCAGGAAGAGGACGGTAAGCAGCAGAGCCGCGCCGAAGAGGGCAAGCGTCTTCAGCCGCTTTGCTCTCGCCTGCTCCTGCGCCAGAAGCTGCGCCTGCTCCCGCTGTGCCTCCTCGGCCTTGCGGGCTTCCTCCTGCCGCGCTTCGGCTGCCTCCTCGGCCAGCCGGGCTTCCTCAGTCAGCCGGGCTTCCTCAAGCTGCCGGGCCTCTTCCTCCTGCCGCGCCTGCTCCTCGGCAGCCTTCTGAGCCACGATGGAGTCCTCGGTATACTTCGTGACCAGCTCCACAAAGCGGGTGTAGAGAGCGTTGGAGTCGCAGCGGCCGAAGGTCATCACGCAAACGGCGATGGGCTGCTCGGTATAGATGATGCCGGCGGCGTGGAAAAAGATGCCGCCATCGTTGAGATTGCCGTATTTCTGGGCGATCTCATAATCGGGATCGCCGGTTTTGAGAAACAGTCCCGGTGCCGAGAGCAAAAGATTGTCCACCACCTTGGGGAAGCGCTCTCCCTCCGTGGCCAGCAGATTCATGCAGTGCACCATCTCCCGTGCGGAGAAGCGGTTGGTGCGGCGAAGATAAGCCTCGTCCTCGCTGTCCTCCCCCAGATACTCTGCGATGGCCCTGCGCAGGGGGACATAGCCCCCCAGATCGCCCAGAAGCTGCTCGGCGGGCTCGTTGGAGGAGTAGGTCAGCACAGAGGAAAAAATGTCCTCAAAGCTCTTGCCGGCAAACTCGTCCGCAAATGTCAGCTCGCCGCGGGCGATGCGCTCGGCGTAAACCATGATCAGAGGCGTTTTGTAGAGACTGGCGCCCACGATATAGTCGTCGCCGTTGGCGTAGTATTCCTCGCCGGTGACGGTATTCCTGTAGCCCAGAGCCACGTTGGCGTGGGAAGCGGTCTCCTCGATGAGGGCGGCAAAGGCCTCCTCCAGCTCCCCCTGGGGCACCCATGGTTCCGCTGCCGGGTCCATGGCCAGCGCCGGGAGCGGCAGCAGCGAGAGCACCAGCAGCAGGGCAAGAAGGCGCTTTTTCATGCGGCACCTCCCGAAAGAGCCAGCAGCAGCTCCTCATTGCTCTCAATGAGCCATTGCCCGCTGCGATAGTGCAGCGTCAGGGTGAGGTTCCTTGTGACATAGTAGTCCTCTGCGTGGCTGAGCCGCTGACGCAGGGCGCTGTACCAGGCGTCCATGACCACCTCGTCCCGGTAGCTGCCGTCCTCGGTATAGACCTCGGCATTCTCCCGGGCAGCGGCCACCCGCTGCTGCAGCTGAGCGGTGACCTCCTCCTTCAGCCCCGAGGTGAGTGCTTCGGTGTCCAGCACCGTGAAGCGGCCTGTAACCGTGGCTGTGCTGCCGCTGCGGCTGCTGCTCTCGCTGCCCTCCCAGTGGCGGGAGACGCAGAGGGCATCGTACACCAGCGCGGCGTCAGTCTCCTCGCTGCGTTTTTCGGCGCTCAGAGCCGGAGAGCAGAGAGCGGAGGCAGCGGCATAGTCGCCCCCCTCCAGTGCGCGGAAGAAGCTGTCTGCGCTCTCCTCCGGGCTGCCCTGGGGAAAGAGAAGCAGCGCGTTGCCCCGGGAGAAGAAGCCCAGCAGCAGCGCCGTGAGCAGCGCGGCACAGGCTGATATATACATAAGTCGGGCAAAGACGCGTTTTTTCATGATGTCTGTCCTTGTCTTTCCAAAAATAAAATTATTGTGTCATACGAATCTTCCGTGAGAAGAGGAGAAAGCCTGTCTGATTTTGCTGAAGCTTCGTATTGGCTCTTTTCTTTTCGCAAAATTCGGTGTATATTATAATCAGTTTCACTTTTCCTGTCAAATACAAGGGTTTACAAGTGATAAATGCATTTTTGTTATTACAAAATGCGTGACAGGCATTTGACAATTTCCGCAAAAATAACGATAATACAAGTGTGCTATTATGGTAGATTTGGCGAAATAGACAGAGCGGGTAATGCTCGCATTTTTCTGCGTTCTTCAGCAGTCGAAAGGATACGGTGAAGCGCTTGTTCGTACGCATGAGAATCGAGGTTCGAGGGATCGTGCAGGGCGTGGGCTTCCGTCCCTTTATCCACAGGCTTGTGAGCGAATACGGCTTCTTCGGCTGGGTTCGCAACTCCTCCCGGGGTGTGGACATGGTTTTGGAGGGCGAGGAAGCGCAGCTTCGTCAGTTTGCCGAGCGCATTGCTCCCGAAAAGCCCCTGCTGGCCGATGTGGAGAGCGTGGAGTGCTCCCTCTGCGAGATCGACGAGCCCTTCACGGCCTTCGAGATCATCGAAAGCCGCACCATGCAGAGCCGCGACACGCTGATTTCGCCGGATATCGGCATCTGCCCCGACTGTCTGCGGGAGCTGCTGGACCCCAAGGATAAGCGCTACCGCTACCCCTTCCTCAACTGCACCAACTGCGGGCCCCGCTTTACTATCATCAGGGACATCCCCTATGACCGGGCCAAGACCAGCATGAGCGTGTTTCCCATGTGCCCCGACTGCGAGCGGGAGTACCGGGACATCACCAACCGCCGCTACCACGCCGAGCCCACCTGCTGCAGCGACTGCGGCCCCCAGGTCTTCTACGAGGAGGCAGGGGAGCGGCTGGAGCGGGATGAGGCCATTGAGCGCGCCCGTCAGCGGCTGAAGGAGGGCGCAATCTTAGCCGTCAAGGGTCTGGGCGGACTGCACCTGGCCTGTATCCCGGAGCGTGCCGCCGAGCTGAGAGCCCGGAAGCACCGGGACAGCAAGCCCTTTGCCCTCATGTGCCGCAACGCCGACTGTGCCGAGACCATGGCTGTGGTCACGGAGGCGGAGCGGGAACGGCTGGAGAGCCGCCAGAAGCCCATTGTCCTCCTGAAAAAGCGGGTGAGAGGCAGCTTTGCCGATGTGAGTGAAAACAACTACATGGGCATCATGCTTCCCTACACACCCCTTCATGTTCTCCTCTTCGGAGACGATATAGATGCGCTGATCATGACCAGCGCCAACTTTTCCGACAAGCCCATCCTCTACACCAACGAGGAAGCGCGGACGGAGCTTGCCGCCATCGCCGACGGTCTGCTCCTGAACGAGCGCGATATTCAGACCCGCTGCGACGACTCCCTGATGTATGTCTGCAACGGCAGCGACTACTTTGTCCGCCGCAGCCGCGGCTATGTCCCCTATCCCGTCAGGCTCAAGGGTCTGGAGCGAAAGCTTCTGGCCTGCGGTGCCGAGCAGAAGGCCAGCTTTGTCCTCTCCCGGGGCAGCAGCACCTTCCCCAGCCAGCACATCGGAGACCTCAAAAACTTTGAGACCTTCGACAACTACCGTCAGCAGATCGCTCACTTTGAGCGGATGTTTGATATAGCTCCCACGGCCATCGCCTGTGACCTGCACCCCGATTATCTCTCCACCCAGTACGCCAGGGAGAGAGCGGAAAAAGA
Organism: Clostridiales bacterium UBA1728; assembly: GCA_002315975.1. Taxonomy (GTDB): domain Bacteria; phylum Bacillota; class Clostridia; order Oscillospirales; family Oscillospiraceae; genus Apopatocola. The sequence continues at coordinate 52,876 of DCIK01000028.1, read as the reverse complement.
GGGCATCCCCCTCGTGAGCGTACAGCACCACCACGCCCACATGGCCGCCTGCATGGCGGACAATGATCTGGACGAGACCGTCATCGGTCTTATCTGGGACGGCGTGGGCTACGGCAGCGACGGCAGCGTATGGGGCGGCGAGTTCCTCCTAGGCGACTACGGCGGCTTCGAGCGAAAGGGTCACATCAGACCCATCCCCCTCATCGGCGGCGATAAGGCCGTGAAGGAAATCTGGCGCATCGGTTATGCCATGAGCCGCGACGAGAGCCTCTACGGCGACTATCCCCTGTCCGTGGCATCCATGCAGCTCAGAAGCGGACTGAACTGTCCCCTGTCCTCGGGCATGGGTCGGCTCTTCGACGGGGCGGCCTCCCTGATGGACATCTGCCAGTACGCCACTTACGAGGGCGAGGGCGCGGTGCTTTTAGAGGCTGCGGCAGATGAGAGCTGCGACGAGGTCTATCCCTTCGCTCTTGCGGAGGGCAACATCTTTGATTATGAGCCCATGGTTCGCGCCATCCTTGCCGACAGAGCGGCAGGCGTGAGCAAGGGCATTATGGCGGCTCGGTTTATGAACACCCTCTGCCTTATGGCCGCCGATATAACGGAGCGCATCAGCCTGGAGAGCGGCGTGAAGACCGCGGTTCTCTCCGGCGGCTCCTTCCAGAATATGTATATTCTCTCCCGCCTGCCCCGTATGCTGGAGCAAAGGGGCATCCGGGTCTGCACCCACCGCCGGGTAAGCTGCAATGACGAGGGTTTGTCGTTGGGTCAGCTGATGATTCTGAACCGGGCGCTGGGATAAGCGCGAGTATCCCTATCGTTGAAAAACGCGGTTTTTCAACGAAGTAAGAAAGGTGAAGCAGTATGTGTCTTGCAGTTCCTCTGAAGGTCGTCGGCATTGACGGCAGCAGGATCAGGGTTGAATCCGCCGGTCTCGTCCGCGAGGTTCGCGCCGATTTCCTGCCCGGTCTGAAGGAAGGCGATTTCGTGATCGTCCATGCGGGCTTCGCCATCGAAAAGCTGGACCCGGAGCAGGCCCGTCTGGATCTGGAGGCATGGGAGGAAGTTGCCGATGCTCTCGCCTGAGAAGCGCGAAGCCATCCGCGCCCTTCCCGTAAAAGAGGGCGGCGTACGGCTCATGGAGGTCTGCGGTACCCACACCATGTCCATTGCCAGGGCGGGTATCCGACAGCTGCTCCCCGAGGGTGCCGAGCTGCTGAGCGGCCCCGGCTGTCCCGTATGCGTGACCCATCAGGGCAGCATTGATGCCTTTCTGGACCTGAGTATGCAAAAGGGCATCACCATTGCCACCTACGGCGATATGATCCGCGTTCCCGGCTCCCGCCGGGGCGATAATCTGGCCCGGAGGAGAGCCCTCGGCGCCAGTGTAGAGGTGGTGTACTCCCCCGTGGATGCGGTGGATTACGCTGAGGCACACCCGGAGCGGGAAGTGGTCTTCCTGGGTGTGGGCTTTGAGACCACGGCTCCCGGCACGGCGGCGGCGATTCTGAACGCGGCCGAGCGGGGCGTAAGGAATTTCTCCGTTTATTCTCTTCTCAAGCGGGTGGAGCCCGCCCTCCGGGCGCTGGTGGCCATGGAGGACTTCCATGTGGACGGCTTCCTCTGCCCCGGCCATGTGGCAACCATCATCGGTGCCGAGGGCTTCCGCTTCCTGCCCGGGGAGCTGGGCATTCCCGCCGTGGTGGCGGGCTTTGAGGCCGAGGATATCCTCACGGCACTGGTGCATCTGCTGCGCCAGACCTTTGCCGGCGAGGCGAAGCTCGAGAACGAGTACCGCCGCGCCGTCCGGCAGGAGGGCAACAGGGCTGCCATGGCCATCATCGACAGGGCGCTGGAACCGAGAGATACCCTGTGGCGGGGTCTGGGTCCGATTCCCCGGAGCGGCTACGGCTTTAAGAGCGAGTTCGCCGAATATGATGCCGAGAAAAAGTTCGGCATCGTCCCCGGCAGCAACGATGCCGTCCCCGGCTGCAAGTGCGGCGAGATCATGAAGGGTGCGCTGCACCCCCATCAGTGCCCCCTCTTCGGCAGACTCTGCACGCCGGAGGATCCCGTGGGCCCCTGCATGGTGAGCAGCGAGGGCGCCTGCGCGGCGGCGTATAAATACAGAAGCTTCGATTGAAAACTTCGTTTTCAATCGAGCAGCTCGCCTTTATCGCGGCGGCAGAGCCGCCTTGGTCGAGGCGAGGGCACATCAATAGAATGTGCCTCAGGGTGTTTTTGAACGGGCAAAGCCCGTCCGAAAACGATTGAAATTGATTTGCGGCGAAGCCGCAAACTCTGCGAGGCTTAGCATGGACGATATTGTAACCTTAGACTACGGCAGCGGCGGGAAAAAGACCTCCGCGCTCATTGAAAAGCTTCTGCTGCCCAGCTTAGGCAACGAGGAGCTGAACCCGCTGGGCGACGGCGCCATACTGCAGGGCGGCGAGCAGCTGGTCTTCTCCACCGACAGCTTTGTGGTCTCCCCCTGCTTCTTCCCCGGCGGCGATATCGGCGAGCTCTGCGTCTGCGGCACGGTCAACGATGTGAGCGTGTGCGGCGGCGAGTGCAGATATCTCTCTCTGGCCTTTATCATTGAAGAGGGCTTCCCCTTTGCCTCGCTGGAGCGCATTGTGGAGTCCATCCGCGCCACTGCCGAAAGGGCGGGCGTGAAGATCGTCACCGGCGACACCAAGGTGGTGGAAAAGGGCCGGGGCGACGGTATCTATATCAATACCGCCGGTATTGGCGTTTTGAAATATCCCGGTCTCTCCACGAGAAACATTCAGGTGGGCGATGCCGTCCTCCTCTCCGGTACCTCCGGAGACCACGGTGCGGCGGTGATGCTCTCCCGCAGCGGTCTGGAGGGTGCGCTGCAAAGCGATGCGGCCCCCCTCAACGGTCTGTGCAAAGCGGTTCTGGAGTCCGGCGCACAGGTTCGGGTTCTCCGGGACCCCACCCGCGGCGGCGTGGCCACCACCCTCAACGAGTTTGCCGAGGACTGCGGTCTGACCATCGTCCTCCGGGAGAGCGACATCCCTGTCCGCGAGGATGTGAACGCCGTGTGTGAGCTGCTGGGTCTCGACCCCCTCTACTGCGCCAACGAGGGCAAGCTCCTCTGCGTGGTGCCCGAGGCGGATGCGGAAAAGACTCTGGCCGCCATGCGCAGCGTCCCCGAGGGGAAAAACGCGGCGAGAATCGGAACCGTAACGGCATCCCGCGGTGCCGGCGTGCTGCTGGAAACAGCCTTCGGCGGCACAAGAATCCTTCAGAAGCTCTCCGGAGCCCAGCTGCCCCGGATTTGCTGATATAATATTGTAGGCAACCAAAAATATCCATACATTGAAAGAGGTGGAAACATGCAGGAGTTCAAGACATTCGAGATTACCCCTGAAGAGATCGTTCCCCTTGCCGAGAAGAAGCGCAAAGCCGGCGTCATGCTCGTCATGATCCATGGCTATGTGCAGACCGACGGCCAGCCGAGGATCTCCTGGGACTACGAGTGCGAAAAGGGTGTCGAGTCCTACTACGTGGTAGGGCAGAAGACGCTTCCCTCTATCGTCGAGATTTATGACACGGCGGCAGAGTGGCCGGAGCGCGAGATCAACGAGCTCATGGGTATTGAGTTCGAGGGTCTTGACGTTTCCAAGCGTCTCTTCCTTCCCGAGGATATGCTCGAGACTCAGGGCAAGGGTCAGATCCTCGTGACCCCGCTGTCCGAGCTGGTTGAAAAGCGTCACGAATTGGAGGAAAAGAAATGAGCTACGTCGTACCTATCGGACCGTACCATCCCGCTCTGGAAGAGCCGGTCCACGCCAAGCTGTATACCGAAGGCGAACTGATCAAGGACGCCGAGGTGTTCGTCGGCTACAACCACCGCGGCATCGAGAAGCTGTCTACCGAGCGCAACGCCATCCAGACCATCGTTCTGGTGGAGCGCGTCTGCGGCATCTGCTCTCACTCCCACGCCATGAACTATGCTCTGGCTGTGGAAGGTCTGAACAAGACCGAGGTTCCCAAGCGCGGCCAGTATATCCGCGTGATCACCTGCGAGCTGGAGCGTCTGCACTCCCACTTCCTGTGGCTGGGCATCGCCTGCCATCTCATCGGCCATGACTCCATGTTCATGCGCATCTGGGACGTCCGTGAGGTCATCATGGATATGCTGGAGGCTCTCTCCGGCAACCGCGTCAACTATGCCATGTGCATCCCCGGCGGCGCCCGCCGCGACATCAGCGACGAGATGCGCCGTGACTTCCTCCAGAAGCTCACCGCTGCTCTGCCCGCTCTGGACCGCATCGTGGAGATCGCCACCACCGACAAGACCATCGCCATGCGTACCAAGGGTGTCGGCGTGATGACCACTGAGGAAGCCCTCCGCATGGGCGCTGTGGGCCCCCACGCCCGCGCTTCCGGCGTCAAGATCGACGTCCGTAAGGATGCCCCCTACTCCAGCTACGAAGACTTCGACTTCGACATTCCCGTGGTTGACTCCTGCGACGTTTACGCCCGCGTGGTCGTCCGTGCCCTGGAGTGCTACGAGTCCGCCAAGATCCTCATTCAGGCTCTGGAGAACCTGCCCGAAGGCCCCATCAATCTGGGCAACAAGATTCCCAAGCTGGCTGAGGGCGAGTTTGTTCACCGTCTGGAGGCTCCCCGCGGCCAGCTGACCTACAAGGTCGCCGGTAACGGCTCCCAGCTCAACCAGCGCGTGTCCATCCACGTGCCCACCTTCCGCAATGCTCCCACCATCCCCGTGATGCTCCGCGGCAACACCGTGGCTGACGGCGGTCTGATCGTGGCCAGCATCGACCCCTGCTTCTCCTGCCTCGACGACTGATGCACGAGTTAGCAACCACCCAGAGTCTCGTGAAGCTCTGCTCCGAAGCGGCTGAACGGGAGGGTTTCAAAAAGGTGAAGGAAATCCGCCTTCACATCGGTGCCTTTTCCGGCATCGAGCCCGGCTACCTGCGCGAATTCTTCCCCTACGTCTCCAAGGACACGGTCTGCGAGGACGCGGAGCTGGTGTGCGACATCGTACCCGGCACGCTCCGCTGCTATGACTGCGGCTTTGAGGGCACCGCGGAGAAGATCTACGAATGTCCCCGCTGCGGCGGTGCCATCAGGCTGGTCTCCGGTCGCGAGTTCTTTGTTGACAGTCTGGCCGTGGAATAAGGTCGGCTGCCCTGATTTTGTCGCAAAAACTTAAAATAAAAGGAAAGAAAAGATTTCAAGGAGGTGTGCACATGAAGAAAACAAGCTTCGGTGCGTGGCTGGCCACTTTCGTGGTCTGTGCGGCATTCTGGATGCTCATTACCCTGTCCCTTGATCCCCAGATGCTCATCGCCGGCGCTGCCGTCAGTGCGCTGGTCGCGCTCTTTGCGGGCCGTTTCTTCATCCACGAGAGTCCGTTCCGTCTGCTCAACCCCAAGCACCTTTTCGCTCTGCTGGGCTACGTTCTGGTCGTATTCCCCATCGAGCTGCTCAAGGCTAACCTGGACGTTGCGAAGCGCGCTCTCAACCCCGCTCTGCCCATCAACCCCGGCATTGTCAAGGTGCCCAGCGAGATGAAGAGCGAGTACGGTCAGGCTATGCTGGCCAATTCCATCACCCTGACCCCCGGCACCATCACCATGGATGTGGCCGAGGACGAGCAGGGCAAGGCCTGGTACTACATCCACTGGATCGATGTGGCTGAGGGTACCGCCGAGCAGCAGGGCGACGCCATTAAGGGCACCCTGGAAAAATGGGTAGGGAGGATCTTCGAATGACGGAACTGACTGTCTTTGCCGCTATTTATGTCCTGCTGGCCCTGCTGTGCATGATCCGCGTTGCCAAGGGACCCTCCGTGGTCGACCGGGCTGTTGCGGCTGACAGCGTGGACATTCTCACCGACGTGGCTCTGGTGCTCTTCGCTCTGGAGAGCGGCCGCGGCATTTATCTCGACATCGCACTGGTCACTGCCATCCTCGGCTTCATGAGCATGGTCTGCGTGGCCCGTTATCTGGAAGGGAGGCTGTAATATGATTCTGCGTTACGTCTCCGATGCCTTTGTGGTGATTGGCATCTTCTTCGCCTTTGCCGGCACCGTCGGTCTGCTCCGTATGCCCGACGCCTTCTGCCGTATGCAGAGCTCCACCAATATCTCCACCCTCGGCCTGTACGGCGCCGTCATCGGCGGTCTCGTGAAGGCCATCAGCATGATCGTCGAGGGCTACGAGCTGGGCTGGACCATGCTCATCAAGATCGCCCTGATCGGTCTCTTCTCCATTCTGGCCAACCCCATCGGCGGCCACAGCATCGCCAAGGCTGCTTACAAGCACGGCGTGCGCCCCGAGAAGGAATTCGTCTGCGACGCTTACGGGGAGGATGAATTCGATGACTAATTTCTTTGCTAACATTGACTGGCTCACCATTCTCAACGGCTTTTGCATTCTCGGCATCATCGTTGGCGGCATTCTGACCGCCAGCATGAAGAAGCCCCTGAGCTGCGTTCTGGCTCTGGGCGGCTGCGGTGCCTTCGTCGCTCTGGAGTTCATTATCCTCCATGCCCCCGACGTTGCCATCGCCGAAGCCTCTGTCGGCTGCGTGCTCAGCACCATCCTCTTCGTGATCGCCATGCGCAAGGCCACTAAGGAGGAGGAAAAGTAATGAAGAAAGTAGCAATCCTCCTGGCTCTGGTGATTTTCCTGGGTGCCGGCATCGGTGCCGTGACCAACCTCAAGGAAAACTTCGCCGTGACCTACAATGCCCAGGAAGTGGGCACCGACGCCTACGAGCTCTACAAGGACTATGTGAGCTACGAGAGCGACAAGAACCCCGATGAAAAGGCTGAAGGCGAGCGCAACCTGCCCGAGAATCCCGACGGCATTGCCTCCATCATCGTCACCACCGACCTCAGCGAGACCGAGTCCATCAACGATGTGGCTCCCATCGTGTTTGACTACCGTGGCTACGATACCATGGGCGAGAGCTTTATCCTGCTCACCGCCATTGCCGGCTCCTTTATCATCCTGAAGAACATGAAAGGCAGAGAGGAGGAAGCGGACGATGAATAATGGCAACAAGATGAAGGTCCGCCACGTGATCGTCAAGTGCGGCGCTGATATGTATCTCCCCTTCGCGATCGTCTTCGGTCTGGCCGTTATTCTCTTCGGCACCGTGTCCCCCGGCGGCGGCTTCCAGGGCGGCGTTATTGCCAGCTCTGCTGCCATCCTGCTCTATCTGGGCTACGGCTTCAAGACCATGAAGGCTGCGATCAATCCCCATCTCATGCACAAGGGCGAAGCCTTCGGCGCCATCGCCTACATTGCACTGGCTACCATCGGCCTCGTGGCCGGCGGCAACTTCGTGCGCAACGCCATCTGGAACAACGGCGATCCCGGCAAGGTGATCTCCGCCGGCACCATCACCTACATGAGCTGGGCCGTGGGCTTCAAGGTCCTCACCGGCGTGGCTTTCCTGCTGATGCTGCTCATCTCGCTCCTTGGCGACAATCAGGACGAAATGTAAGGAGGGTATGGAATTATGATGATTCAGAATTACGTTTGCTCCATCATTCTGCTGGCCCTCGGTATGTACATGCTCATGGTGAAGAAGAACCTCATCCAGATCGTCTGCGGCCTCGGCCTGCTGGACTACGGCGTGAACCTCTTCATCGTGTCTGTTGGCTACAACGAAGGCGGCACGGCTCCCCTCTATGTGGGCAGCGAGCTTGAATACCTCGCCAAGAACGGCGCCGTCTACTTCGTGGACCCGGTTCCCCAGGCCCTTACTCTGACCAGCATCGTTATCGGCGCCTGCGTGACGGCCATGGCTCTGTCCATCGTCATCCGCATCGGTCAGACCTACGGCACTCTGGAAGCCGACCAGATCAGGAGGCTTAGAGGCTGATGATGAATTACGTTGAACACTTCCCCGCTCTGGCCACCATGGTGCTCTTCCTCGGCGCCTTCCTGGTGACCATCTTCGGCGGCAAGAACAAGACCCTGCGCATTTTCCTGGCCATGGCTGCTGCCACCGCTTCCTTTGTGATGGTTCTCTGCGTGGCCAAGTATGTCATTATCGACGGCAACATTATTACTTACTGGCTGGGCAACTGGACTCCCGTCAAGGACTATGCCATCGGCATCGGCCTTGAGGTGGACTCCCTCAATGCCTTCTTCGCCCTGCTGGTCACCCTGACCACCTACCTCTCCGGCTGGTACTCCATCAAGTATATGAGCCGCGATGAGGGTGGCGACTACTACTACACCCTGTACCTGATGCTCTCCGGCTCCGTCCTGGGTCTGGTTCTCACCGGCGACATTTTCAATATGTTCGTTATGATCGAGATCATGACCTTCGCCTGCGTTGCCCTGACCGCCTTCCGTAACTGGAGCAAGGGCGCTCTCGAGGCCGGCTTCAAGTATCTGGTCATCGGCTCTCTGGGCTCCACCTGCACCCTGACCGGTATCGCTCTGCTCTACGCCCAGTGCCACACCCTGAACATGGCTCAGCTCTCCGCCATGATCGCCAAGGTCGGCATCACCGGCAACTCCACCATGATCCTGGCCTTCGCTCTGCTTATCACCGGCTTCGGCATCAAGTCCTACGCCGTTCCCTTCCACTTCGTCGCTGCCGATGCCTACATGGCTGCCCCCGCCTCCGTCTCCATGCTGTTCTCCGGCATGGTCAACAAGGCCGGCGTCTACGGCCTCATCCGCGTGTGCTACATCATTCTCCAGACCATGGGTCTCGGCAAGGTTCAGACTCTTCTGGTTGCTGTGGGCACCGTGAGCATGTTCGTGGGCGTCACCATGGCTCTGAATCAGCATGACTTCAAGCGTCTGCTGGCCTTCCACTCCATCTCCCAGATCGGCTACGTGCTCACCGCCATCGGCCTCGGCACTGCTCTGGGCGTGGCCGGCGGCCTGTACCACGCCATGAACCACACCCTGTTCAAGGGCCTCCTCTTCCTCTGCGCCGGCGCTGTTTACTACGCCACCGGCCGCACCAACCTCAACAACATGGGCGGTCTCGCCAAGAAGATGCCCCAGACCTGCATCATCTTCCTGATCGCTGCCTTCTCCATCTCCGGTCTGCCTCCCTTCAACGGCTTTGTGTCCAAGTGGATGATCTACCAGGCCATCTACGCCAAGAGCGCTCAGAGCTTCGGCTATCTGTTCGTCACCGTCGTGGCCCTCATCACCTCCACTCTGACCCTCGCCTCCTTCATCAAGGTCACCCAGTCTGCCTTCTTCGGCCAGTCCCGTCCTGAGTTTGATGATGTGAAGGAAGTCCCCGGCTCCATGCTCCTGCCCATGTGGGTCATGGCTATCCTCTGCGTCTTCACCGGTGTCGCCCCCAAGTTCGTCACCGAGAAGCTCATCACCCCCGCTGTCAACGCTGTTATGAGCGTCAACAAGTACATCGACACCATGATGGGCGCCGGCTACACCGAGAAGATCACCGGCTCCGCTGCCACTGAGATCTCCGCTGAGCAGATCACCATCGGCAACTGGACTCCCGTTATGTGGCTGGTTCTCTTCGGCATCGTTCTGGTGGCCTTCACGGTGGTTGCCGTCTTCGGCAAGTCCTCCCGCGGCTACACCAACAATTCCAAGGAACAGCCCGACAACAAGCACGCCACCTTCTTCGGCGGCGAAATGGCCACCCGTAGCACCGTTGTGGGCAGCGACCTCTTCTGGGGCTTCCGCCACAACTTCAAGGGCTACTTTGAGAAGCTCGAGGGCATCCACTCCGGCGTTGTCAACGACTACGCTGTCTGGGCCATCGGCGCTCTGGCCGTGTTTGTGATGTACCTGAATGCAGTACTTTAAGGAGGTGAAGCAGAATGTTTAATCCGATGTGGCTCTTCTATATCCTGGTCTTCCCCGGCGCACTGTTCTGCTTCGTGGCCGGCACTCTGCTCAACGGTCTGGATCGTAAGGTCTATGCCAAGATGCAGCAGCGTATCGGACCCCCGATTCTCCAGCCCTTCTATGACTTCATGAAGCTCATGGGCAAGGAGACCATCATCCCCTACGAGGCGAACAAGACTGTGTTCCTCGGCGCCCCTGTGGTAGGCTTTGTGGCTCTGGTCACCATCATGCTGCTCCTGCCCCAGTTCGGCTTTACTGCCTTCGGCGAGCTGAACGCCGATATGATCGTTATCATCTACCTGCTCACCATTCCCGCTGCCTCCATCATCATCGGCGGTGCCGCTTCCGGCTCTCCCTACGCCGGCGTGGGTATCTCCCGTGAAATGGTCAGCGTGATCTCCTTCGAGCTTCCCCTGGTCATGGTTCTCCTTGCCATCGGCAAGAAGGCCGGCGGTGACGGCGTGACCTTCTCCATGAAGGCTATTGCCGATTACCAGGCTGCCAACGGCGCCATGATCTGCCAGTGGAGCATGATCCCCGCCGCTCTCGCCATGCTGCTGGTTGTCCCCTGCGAAGTGGGCTGCCATCCCTTCGACGTGGCCGAGGCCGAGACCGAGATCTGCGAAGGTCCCCTGGTTGAGTACAGCGGCGCTCCTCTGGGCGTGTTCAAGCTGAACTACTACGTGAAGCAGCTGGTCGTCTCCGCTCTGTTCGCTGCCCTGTTCCTGGGCGGCAAGGGCACCGGCATCGTTGCTGCCGACGCCGCCATCTTCTATGGCGAGTGCCTGCTTGTCACCTTCTTCAGCATGACCCTGATCCGTGCCACTTGCGCCCGTCTCAAGGTTGAGCAGGTCTTCAAGTTCTACTGGACCGTGGTTGCCGGTCTCGCCCTGGTGAGCCTGGTTCTGGCCTGGTTCGGCCTGTAAGGAGGAAAGCCCATGTTTGATAATCTTATCAATAAGTCTGCCGCCAAGTCCCCTTGGCTCTTCCACATCAACGCCGGTAGCTGCAACGGCTGCGACATCGAGCTGGTTGCCGTTCTGACTCCCCGCTACGACGCCGAGCGTCTGGGCTTCCGTCTGGCCGGTACCCCCCGTCACGCCGACATCGTCGTTGTGACCGGCCCCCTCACCGCGCAGATCAAGGACCGTGTCCTGCGCACCATCGAGCAGGTTCCCGAACCCCGCTGCATCGTGACCATGGGCTCCTGCCCCGCCTCCGGCAACGTGTTCAAGGACGGCTACACCTACGCCGGCCCCCTGAGCAAGTATGTGGATGTTGATGTTGACATCGCCGGCTGCGCTGCCAAGCCCGAGACCGTCCTGGAGGGTCTGTATCAGGCCGCCATGATCCTTGAGCAGAAGCGCAAGGATATGAAGAACAAAGGAGGTCAGATCTGATGGCTTTTGATTTTCCTTTTGTGAAGGAAGCTCTTACCCAGATGTTCAAGAAGAGCAGCTGCGAGGAGTATCCCTTTAAGCCCAAGGAGGCTTTCCCCAACTACCGCGGCCGTATCGTTTTCCACGGTGATCGCTGCATCAAGTGCGGCCTTTGCGAGAAGGTCTGCGCCGGCGGCGCCATCCACAACGTTCTCATCAGCGAGGACGAGGAGAAGGAAGTCTACGAGCGCACCTTCGACCTCACCTCCTGCACCTTCTGCAGCTACTGCTCCGATTTCTGCTCCAAGAGCGCCATCGAGCTTACCGGTGACTTCCACATGACCGGCACCAAGCACGAGGACCTTCTCGTCAAGGGCCAGTACACCAAAGTCAAGAAGAAGCCCGTCGCCAAGGCTGCCCCCGCTGCCAAGGCCGAGAGCTGCGACAACAAGGCCGAATAAACACACAAAGCAAAAAAACTGCCGCCCATAGGGCGGCAGTTTTTCATGCAATATTAGGAATAATTCTCAGTAAACTATTGACAAGAATAAGAAAACAGAGGATAATAGCGGTTAGCAAAGGCAAACCAGAAAGGAGATAGAAAATGGAACGTTGCATTGTCACCTATGAATCCTTCCACGGAAGTGCGAAGAAGGCAGCGCAGATCATTGCCGAGAAGCTGGGCACCAAGGCCGTCAACATCGACACACCCTTTGAGGTTGAGGATCTGAAGCCCTACGACCATGTGGTTCTGTGCTTCAATTTCCGCGGCCCCTATACCGCCCAGTTCACCAAGCTCTATCTGAGCCGCGTGAAGGAGCAGTTCAAGACGAAATCCGTGTTTTTAGTGGGCGAGGGTCTGTTCTCGGAGAAGGAATTTCCCATTGTGGCCGACGAGATCAACAAGCTGATCCCCTGCCGGGACTTTCATAAGTATTTCATCAAGGGTCAGCTCCGCATGGGTACGCTCTCTCCCGAGGAGCAGGCTCTGCTGGGGACCTTCATGAAGCTCACCGGCATGAAGCTGCAGGACATGGGCGAGTTTGATGTGGCTCGCGCAGAGGCGGTGGCTGCTGAGATTGCCGCCATCATCGAAGCGGACGATTATGTGGCCCCGGAAGAAGAGGAAAAGAAGGGCGAGGAGTGGGTCTGCCCCATGTGCGGCTATGTGCACGTGGGCGATGCGCCCCCCGAGAAATGCCCCCTCTGCGGTGTACCCGGAGACAAGTTCACGAAAAAGGAATAAAAAATACTGCTGTAAAAAATCACTGTCATTGCGAACCAGTCCGCAGACTGGTGTGGCAATCCGTCTCCAATTCTGAAAATGCAGTTTTTCAGAAGAAAACGGATTGCCACGCCGCGTTGCGGCTCGCAATGACAGTTTTTTTACAGATTCTGCTTTTATATCAAGTTCAGCCGTAGATCTTGCCGTTGAGCTGCGCGGCAGCCTTCTTTAGGTCGTCGCGGATATTCAGGTGCTGGGGGCAGATGTCCTCGCACTGACCGCACTCCACGCAGTTGTCGGGCTTGGCATCATCGTGCATATGATCCCAGCCCCGGGAGACCATGGAATACTGGCGGAACTTGGTATAGGTGTTCCAGTAGCGGAACACGGCGGGGATGTCCACACCGTTGGGGCAGGGCTGGCAGTAGCGGCAGCCGGTGCAGCCGTTGGCTACGCGCTCCTCCATGACCTTCACGGTGTTGGCGATGGCGGCCAGCTCCTCGGCGCTGAGGGGAGTGGGATCAGAGAAGGTGTTGATGTTGTCCACCACCTGCTCGAAATTGGACATACCGGAGAGGGTGACGCGGCAGTTGTCGTGATCCTTCACCCAGCGCAGAGCCCAGGAGGCGATGCTGCGCTCGGGATCAATGCGCTTGTACTCAGCCTCCAGATCATCGGTGAGCTTGGCGAGAGCGCCGCCGCGGATGGGCTCCATGATGACCATGGGAATGCCCTTTTCCTTGCAGAGCTCATAGCCCTTGGTGCCGGCCTGCACCTGTTCGTCGAGATAGTTGTACTGAATCTGGCAGAGGTCCCAGGGAGCGGAGTTGATAATCTCATCGAAGAGGGCATACTCATCGTGGAAGGAGAAGCCCACGGCGCCGATCTCGCCCTTGGCCTTCAGATCGAACATATAGTCGATGAGACCCAGCTCTTTGACGGTCTTCCAGCTGCCGGCATTGAGACCGTGAAGAAGATAGTGATCGAACTTGTCCAGCTTCAGACGCTCACGCTGGGTGGCGTAGCACTCCCTGGCCTTGGCCATGTCCTTGATCATCATCACGGGGAGCTTTGTGGTCACATAGTACTGACTGCGGTCATACCTGGCGAGGGTCTCTCCGACCACGACTTCGCTCTCGCCGTTGTGGTACATAAAGGCGGTGTCAAAGTAGTTCACGCCGTTCTGAATGGCGTAGTCAAACATCTTCGCCACCTGCGCCCGGTCAATTTTGCCGTCGGCCTGGGTGGGGAGACGCATACAGCCAAAGCCCAGACGGGAAACCTGCTCGTCCAGCTTGCCCAGTTGATTGCGGATAACTGCCATAGTTCTTACTTCCTTTCAATATCGGTATTTGTAAATTTACGAACAACAATAGCCAGCACAACCAGAACGGCAGAGACCGCCATCAGGTAGTAGGGGAGAGGGGACGGGCGCTCGACGATAACCGGCGCCTCCACCACGATGGGGAGCTCATCCAGCGCTACGGCCGGGTAAAATGTCCGGCTGTCGGCCATGGACGCACCAACCAGACGCTCAGGGTCCGAGAGGCAAATGAAGTGATCCTCCCACAGGGCCCAGCGCTTGCCCTCGGCATCCTGCCACCAGGCGGGGAAGGAGAGAAGCGTGTCGCTCTCGTGGATGTACCAGCGCAGATAGCCGCTGGGCTGCTCCGCACCGGGGTAGGCCCAGAGGGTGGTGTCCGGGTATTCGGAGGGGCGGAAGCGCATGGGACGGTTGACGAACTCGTCCCCATAGCGGAGGAGAAAGTCGTCCTTATCCATGTCGCGGCTAAGCGAAGCGAGAGGAGCCCAGCCAATGTACGCGCCCTCCACCTCGGAGAAGGCGATGCCCCGGCTGACCATGGTATAGCGAAGCTGCGCCCAGAGCGCGCCGGTGGAGTCGGTATAGAGGGCGTAGACAGTGACGCTCTGCTCATTGAGCAGATTGTCCTGCACCCTGCCGTAGGGAGCCTCCAGCACCGAAAGATAGCCATGGGGGTCGTTGACCAGATAGTCCCGGCCATCGTAGACGCACTCCGAAGCGTGAAGGTTGAAAAAGTCGTTGTTCTCGGTGGCGTATGCGGGCAGCATCAGCAGCGAGAGCAGAAGAATCAGAAAAAGTAAGCGTCTCATGGCAGCAAAGCGGCGTAGGCCGTACCCAGCAGCGTGGAGTCGCTGACCTGCACAAAGTCCGCGCTGACGCCGCTGCCGGTGAGAATGGCGGCAAGATAGCGCTCTGTGAGGGGTCTGAGCACAGGATTGCGGGCAAAGGTGGTACCGTCGGCGCAGATGAGCACCCTCTTCCCGGCGGGAAGCTCGCGGCTCAATACGGCGGCACCCAGACAGCAGGCGGAGAGAATGGCAGCGCGCTCTAAAAGCAGAGCGTTGAGCTCCAGCAGGAAAGCATAGTCGGCAGCGGAGAGCGTGGGGAAGAGAGAGTCGTGACCCTCCTCCGCAAGGGCGCTGACCTCAGTCGAAGAAAGTCTGAGAGAGGCAGCATCACGGGAAATCAGCCCCTCTTCTCCGGCCAGGGCAAGAGTCTCCATAAGAATCGCTGCCTGATAGGCACCGCTGATGCATTTTTCCACCAGCTGCGCCCCGGGCACTTCGCTTTTTGCATCCAGCCGCTCGTCGGCGGTGCCCCGGAGAAAGCGGTTGAAGCCGCCGCTCTCAAAGTTCACAATGCAGGTATCCCCCTGCCCGGCAGCGGCGGGAGCCTTGGTAATGCGGGAGGAGCGGACATTGGCGCACATATTGAAGCCGGTGCCCAGAATAAAGCCGATGTAGTCATCGTAGCGCTCCGGCACCTGCGCCATGCCGCAGAGCATGGAGCCCACGGTGTCGTTGATGACCCGCCAGCGGCGCTTGCCCCTGGCGCCCTGCCTTTGAAGCTCGGCCTCCAGAGGAGCGCAGAGGAGCATACCGGGCAGACCCTCCACACTGAGCTCCTTGGTCAGACGCACCACTCGGCCGTCCCCGTCGGAGAGCACCTCGCAGGGGTAGGAGAAGCAGAAGCAGGCCCGTTCCACCTCCTCGCAGAGGGGCAGCAGCTCGGTGGCCAGCGTGCGGAAAAACTCCTCAGCGGAAATGGTACCGCCGGTACCGGGCATGGAGCGCTTCACGAGCTTTTCGATGCTGAGGCTGCCCTGCTCATAGGAGAGCCGCGCCAGACGGAGATTGGTGCCGCCGGCATCAATAACCAGCACCTTGCCCTCAATCGGTTGGGCGGTGGCGTTGATGTAGGCGGGGAACATACCTAAAGAAGAGGGCTTACCCTCGTTGCCCAACTGCATCTCCTCCCGGAACGCGGCGACAATGGCGGCGATGGAGAGCTGAGAGGGATGCATATGGTGGCGCAAAAGAAAATCACAGGCAGCGGTTTGAAGTTCCATGCAAGTCACACTCCCGGAACATAATATTCAGACTATTTTAACACAGCTTTCGGAAAAAGAAAACAGAGAATTGCGCCAAAGGTGGACAAATGTGAAACTTTCATTTATAATAGTGCAGACCTCACGAAAGGAAAGCCTTTCCCCATGAAGAAAAACACCCTGATTTTATATATTGTGTTCGCGCTGCTTCTGTGCCTGTTTTTAGGTCTGCGGATGTGCGACAATGCGAAAATGCCGGAGCCCAGCCCCCAGCCCACGGCGGCGGTTGCTACGCTGCCGCCCACACCGGAGCCCACGCCCCAGACGGAGTTCGTCCTGAGCTTCGCCGGGGATACGACCCTGGGCAGTCTGGTGGAGTGGCAGGGCAGCACCGCCGGGGACTTTCAGTCCACGGTGGGGCAGGACTACGGCTATCCGCTGAAGAATGTAAAGAGCGTGTTTGCTGCCGACGATTTCACCATGGTGAATCTGGAGGGAACCCTCACCAAGAGCAGCAGCGCCGTCAGCAAAAAGTATCGCTTCAAGGGCGATCCGGCCTATGCGAAGATTCTCAGCGAGGGTGGCGTGGAGGCCGTGGCGCTCTCCAATAACCACGCGGGCGATCTGAAGGATACCGGCCGCGCTGACACCAAAGCCGCCGTGGAGGCCGAGGGCATCCGCTGGGCCGACTATGACACGCCGCTGATCTATCAGCTGCCCAACGGCCCCAGACTGGGCATCGTCAACTATAATACCGTGGAGGATGAGCGGGGCGAGAGCGTCTGGCGCGCCGACATAGAGCGGAACATCCGGTATTGCAGGGAGCAGCAGTGCGACTTTATCATCGGCTTTATGCACTGGGGCAGCGTGGAATATCTGGAGCAGGCAGAGAAGTGGGCGTATCAGCTGGGTCATGACATGGTGGACTGGGGCTGCAACCTGATTGTGGGCGGTCATGCCCATATCCTGCAGCCCATGGAGACATATAACGGCGTGCCCATCTTCTATTCCATGGGCAATTTCTGCTACGGCGGCCACCTGAACCCCAAGGACAAGGACAGCGTGATCGTCAGCGTTACGCTCAAATGGGAGAACGGCACGGCCGCGCTGCAGAGCGTAAAGCCCCTGCCCTGCAGCGTAAGCAGCAGCAGCGCCAGAAACGACTACTGTCCCACCCTCTACGAGGAGGGCAGCGAGGGCTATCAGCGGGTGCTGAAGAAGCTGAAGTGGGGCGAATAAACCCCTTTACAAGTTGCGCCTCAAACATTATAATAAAAATCCATATTATTTTGCCATTCTGCGGCAGCCAGCCGCGGAGGAAAGGAACAGAACATGAACGCAAGCGAAAAGACCATGGACAAGATCGTCAACCTCTGCAAGGGACGCGGCTATGTCTACCCCTCCAGCGAAATCTACGGCGGCCTCTCCAACTCCTGGGACTTCGGCCCTCTGGGTGCCGAGCTCAAGAACAATGTGAAGAAGGCCTGGTGGAAGAAGTTCGTGCAGGAGAACCCCTACAATGTGGGTCTGGACTCCGCCATCCTGATGAACTCTCAGGTGTGGGTGGCCAGCGGCCATGTGGTCAACTTCAACGATCCCCTCATCGACTGCAAGTGCTGCAAGATGCGCCATCGTGCCGACAAGCTCATTGAGGACTGGCTGGGCGAGAACCCCATCGAGGGCGTTGTGGTGGAGGCCATGACCAATGACGACATGGTGGACTTCATCAACGAAAAGCAGATTCCCTGCCCCGGCTGCGGCAAGACCGACTTCACCGGCATCCGCAAGTTCAATCTGATGTTCAAGACCCACATCGGCGTCACCGAGGATAACACCACGGAGGTTTACCTGCGTCCCGAGACCGCCCAGGGTATTTTCGTGAACTTTAATAATGTCCAGCGCACCACCCGCCGGAAGATTCCCTTCGGCATTGCCCAGATCGGCAAGAGCTTCCGCAACGAGATTACCCCCAAGAACTTCATTTTCCGCGTCCGTGAGTTCGAGCAGATGGAGCTGGAGTTCTTCTGCGAGCCCGACACCGACCTGGAGTGGTTTGACTACTGGCGCAACTACTGCCATCAGTTCCTGATGGATCTGGGCATGAAGGACGAGTGCCTCCGTCTCCGCGACCACGAGAAGGAGGAGCTGAGCTTCTACTCCAAGGCCACCACCGACTTCGAGTACCTCTTCCCCTTCGGCTGGGGCGAGCTCTGGGGCGTGGCTGACCGCACCGACTACGACCTGACCCAGCACCAGACCGTTTCCGGCAAGGACATGAGCTACTTCGACCAGGAGAAGAACACCCGCTATATCCCCTATGTGGTGGAGCCCTCTCTGGGCGTGGAGCGCGTGACCCTGGCCTTCCTCTGCGATGCCTACGACGAAGAGGTCGTGGACGCCGAGAAGAACGATGTCCGCACGGTTCTTCGTCTGCACCCCGCTCTGGCTCCCTTCAAGGCCGCCGTTCTGCCTCTGAGCAAGAAGCTCTCCGGCCCCGCCACCGAGATTTATCACGAGCTCCAGAAGGAATTCATGGTCGATTACGACGATGCCGGTTCCATCGGCAAGCGTTACCGCCGCGAGGACGAAATCGGCACGCCCTTCTGCATTACCGTGGACTTCCAGACCGTGGGCGACGAGAAGACCGAGGCTGACCACTGCGTGACCATCCGCGAGCGCGACTCCATGGAGCAGGTGCGCATCCCCGTCAGCGAGGTGAAGAACTACATCGCCGAGCGCATTAAGTTCTAATGAAGCATCAAATGTCAAACTGCGTTTGACATTTGAGAAAGATACTCGCATTTCATCGCGGCGGCCATGCCGGGCCCCATTGTGTGCTAGCACACAATGGGAGAGGAGGAGCAGCGGAGTGAACGAGCCCTATCCTGAAAGGATGGGGCGAGCGATACGAAGCTTGCGACGACGAGGATGCGAGGGCGCGTCAATAGTACGCGCCTCAGGGTATTTTGCAGCGGGCACAGCTCGCTGCAAAATGATCTGATTTTATTTGTGCCTGCGGGCACAAACTCTGCGAGGCTATTTTTGCATCAAGTTCTCAGAAATGGGGTGAGCAGGTATGCTCCTCAATAATTCCTATTTCTATACCGCGCCGTGGCTGGGCTTTGCCCGCAAGCCGGTTTTTGACAAAAAGTATAAACAGGACATCCTCGATGCCATCAAAGAGGCCGGGAAGGAGCCCACGGAGTTCCTTTATAACGACCTGCTGGACAAGTACAGCCACTACCAGATCGATCTGTACGAATACTTCTACTTCGGTATGCAGCACCGCACCGAGACCGAAATCCGGGAGTATATCGGCAACCGGGAGAAGACCGCACTGACCCAGCGCATGAACGACGCTTCCCTGAAGCACGTGTTCGACAACAAGGCCGAGACCTATGAGCGCTTCCGAAAGTTCTACAAGCGGGAGCTGGTGCTGGTGCGTATCGACTGCGAGGAGGACAAGGCCGCCTTCGGGGATTTCGTGTCCCGCCACGAGGAGTTTGTGGTCAAGCCCATCGACCTGTATTTCGGCGTGGGTGTGCGCAAGCTCAGCCGGGACGGACGCACGGCGCAGGAGCTCTATGACGACATCGTCAGCGAGCGCATCTTCGGCTTTGTGGCCGAGGAGCTCATCGTGCAGGACGAGGCCACCGCAAGGTTCCATCCCCAGTCCCTGAACACCGTCCGCTTCCCCACCATCCGGCAGGATGACGGCGTGAAGCTCTGGTATCCCTTCCTGCGCATGGGCAAGGGCGAGAGCTTTGTGGACAACATCTCCTCCGGCGGTGTGGCTGCCCTCATCGACCCGGAGACCGGCGTGCTGGGCAAGGCCGCTTCCCACTATGCCGCCGATGTGCAGGAGCACCCGGACACCGGCGTGCACATTCCCGGCGCACAGCTGCCCCGCTGGGACGAGGCTGTGGCGCTGGTGAAGGAGCTGGCGCAGGTGGTGCCCGAAATGCGCTATGTGGGCTGGGACCTGGCTCTCAGCGATAAGGGTTGGGTACTGGTGGAGGGCAACGCCGCCGCCCAGATGTCCACCCAGCAGACCCTCTCCGGCCACGGCTACCGCAGCGAATTCATGGCCGAGCTGAAGAAGATGGGGAAATGAAGCGAAAGGCTGTTAACGAGCCGCGCAAAACGCAAAGAAAGCAAAACACTTCCTGGCTCCCCTGTCGGCATCGCCGATGGGGGAGCTGTCGCGAAGCGACTGAGGGGGCGCACGAATACCCCCTCAGCCTCGCTCTGCTCGGCAGCTCCCCCATTCCCTACGGGAACAGGGGAGCCAGGAGGGTCAGAAAATCAGAAACGGCTGTGCATCATTTGACGAAAGCGGGTTTACTTGCAAATCGTCATTTTTTGCACAGCCATTTTTGATGGTAATAATTATTTTGAGTCATGGATCAAGGAGAATACCGACTGCAAGTGCTTTACATCTCCCCGGTGGTGAAGTACCGGTGCATCCTCTTCCCCTGGGCGCTCTGGTTGACCCAGTCGCCGTAGACCACATTCTTCGGCGTCAGGCGGCGCAGCAGGTCTATGTAGCACTGGCGGATTTTGCCGGAGGGCTCCTGCTCCCAGCGGGTCTGGGGCAGAGGCATAAAGGCGTGGACATTGATCTTTGCGCCGCCGTTGGCCAGCTCCTCGATCATCTTCACGCTCTGCTGCGCATCCTCCTCGGTCTCCCCGGGCAGACCGCAGATAAAGTCCACATTGGGGATAAAACCGTGCTTTTGCAGGCACTCCACCGCGTCATAGACCTGCTCTGCCGTGTGCCCCCGGTGGGCAGACTTCAGCATCCGCTCGCTGCCGCTCTGGGCGCCGATGACGATGTCCTCGTTGCAGACAAAGCGTCTGAGCAGGGAGAGGGTATCGTCGTTGACATTATTGGGCCGCACCTCGCTGGGGAAGTAGCCCATGTAAATCTGCCCCTGTTCGCCCAGTACGCGGCGGAGCATCAGCAGCAGCCGCTCCAGCTCCTCCGTATTGACCTCCACGCCGTTTCCGGAGCCGTAGGAGAGGGCGTTAGGAGTCAGCGCCCGGAAGAAACGTAGTTTGAAGAGCTCCCTGGCCCGGAGCATGACCTCTTCGATGTGCTCCAGGCTCCGGTGACGCACCTGATGGCCGCAGAGCCCGCCGGTCTGGCAGAAGCTGCAGCCGTAGGGACAGCCCCGGGTGATCTCCAGCGGCCCGTAGCGGCGAAAGCGGGGGGAGACCGGGTCAAAATCGTCGATGTTCACCCGCGCCGCCATGCCGCCGTTGACGAGAACGCCGTTGCGGTCATAGCAGCAGAGCCCCTGCATCCCCGCTGGGTCTTCATCCCTGAGCAGCTTCAGCAGCAGAGCGGGGAAGCTCACCTCGCCCTCGCCCATAAGGGCGTAGTCCAGCCCGATGACCGTCACGCTGCGCTCCCCGTCACCGCTCACATGGGGGCCGCCGCCGATGGTCACACCGTGGCAGCGAGAGAGCAGAGGGCGGAGACGGACAATCATGTCGTGGATGTCCCAGAGCTGGGAGGAAAAGAAGGAGAAGGCCAGTATCACGCGCCGATACTGCCGCAGCTCGCTCTCGCATTGCTCCAGCTCCTCTGCCTTACAGAAAAAGCCCACATCGATCTCCTCGAAGAGGGCGGGGAGGCTCTCCATGGCACCCAAAAGGGCGGTGACGGAGTATTTGTTGTCCGCTGTGTCATAGAAATACAGCTTGGTGGATTTCATAGGGTGGTTCCTTTCAACGGCTACTTGCCTCTCCCTTTGGGAGAGGTGCCCCGATGTCTGCACCGGGGCGGAGAGGGGGATACCCTCTCAGTCTCGCTTTGCGAGACAGCTCTCCCAGAGGGAGAGCCAAGGAAAAGGGGAGCACTATACCAGCTCCGCGAACGCCGCGCCGATATATTCGGCCAGTGCCTCGGGGTTCAGCTCCACCTGGGCGCCGACCTTTCCGGCGGAGACGAAAAAGCGGTCAAAAAGCACGGCGGTTTCATCAATATAGGTGGGGAAGGGCTTTTTCATGCCCACGGGAGAGCAGCCCCCGTGGACATAGCCCGTCAGGGGCAGAAGCTCCTTCTGCCTGATCATCACGATGCTCTTGACCCCGGCGGCTTTGGCGGCTTTCTTTAAGTCCAGCGTTTCCGCCACAGGGATGACGAACACATGGTGGCTCTTGTCGGGCGCTTCGGTGACGAGGGTCTTGAACACGGCGTCCTCGTCCTCGCCTAAGAGCGCCGCCACAGCCGTGCCCTGGGTCTCGGAGGCATCGTAGTAGTGGGCAGTGTAGGGGATGCCCGCCTGCTCCAAAAGGCGCATCACATTGGTCTTGTCCTCAGCTTTAGCCATGGAAGCCCTCCCAGAACGCCTCAATCTCGGCTCTTGCGGCGGTGGCGCTGCCCTGAATCATCTGCGCTGAGCCGCCGCCCTTGCCGTGGATGGCGGCGTTGATGCTTTTGGCGTTGGCGCGGAGGTCTATGCTCCGACTGCCGAGAATATACTGCCACGCGCCGTCCCTGCCTGCAAAGGCAGCGCAGAGAGCGCACTTTTCCAGCGCGAGATTGACCATGGAGCGCAGCGCCTCCCGGTCGCAGTCCTCCACGAAGAAAAGAAGAGCATCGTTCACCGGCTCCGCGCTGCGGGCGATGGTCTCCAGACTCTGCTTCTGCAGCTCGGCGATGCTGTGCTTCTGCTCGCCGACGGTATTCAGCAGCTTCTGCACCGCATCTAAAATGCGCTCCTGGGGCACCGACAGGGCTGCGGAGAGGGAAGCGAGAATGGCGCTCTGCCGCTGCTGCTCCTCCAGCGCATAGGAGCCGGCGCGGAGAATGAGGCGCATACCGCCCCGGTGGCGCATGGCATCTAAAAGCCGGATGCAGCCGATCTCTCCGGCGAGCTGCACATGGGGGGCGCAGCAGGCGCAGAGATCCACGCCTTCCACCGCCACCAGCCGCACCTGACCGCTGAGCTCCTTCTTGCTGCGGTAGCTGAGACTGTCCAGCTCGGCCCTGTCCGGGAACCAGGTACGGAAGGCGGCATTGCGGCAGACGACCGCGTTGGCCTCCCGCTCCAGCCAGAGGATATCCTCCTCCGTGAGCTCCACGGTCAGATCCATGGTCACGAACTCGCCGTTCATGTGGAAGCCGCTGTTCTCCGCGCCCCAGCGGGTGTGGGCCAGACCGGAGATGATGTGCTCGGCGGAGTGGAGCTGCATACGGCGAAAGCGTACATCCCAGTCCAGCTCGCACTGTACCTCGCTGCCCACGGCAAAGGCCACAGGGGAACGGTGGTAGATGTGCTCGCCCTCCTCCCGGACGGAGAGGAGGCGCACACCGCCCATACTGCCCTCGTCGCAGAGCTGTCCGCCGCCGCCGGGGAAAAAGGCCGTGGCGTTCAGCTCAAGGTCATAGCCGCCCTCGCACGCCGTACAGGAGAGCACCGTGGCGCTGAAGCTGCGGATATGGGAATCCTGATAATAAAGTTTCTCCGTCATGTGACATAGTCCCTTGCATTTTTTCTTTTTCTCCATTATACTGCCACTGAAGTGCAAAATCAAGCTTGCCAAAACGCCGAAAAACGATTATAATCTATTTGCATAGGTTCATGATTTGAAATTTTAGAAAGATGATATACAGGGAGGATTCAAAATGAAGATCAAGGTTACTTCCCCCGCCGGCGAACAGTACATAGAGGTCAACGAAAACGATGACCTGCTGACTGCCATCCGTGCCAACGGCCTGCAGGTGCCCGGCGCTGCCTGCGGCGGCAAGAGCAAGTGCCGCAAGTGCTTTGTTTATGCCGACGGCAAGAAGGTGCTCTCCTGCGAGACCAAGGCCAAGGGTGTCAGCGAGGTTGTGATCCCCCAGCCCGAAGAGATCAACGCCGTGACCAAGGGCGCTCAGGACATCGCTCCCGGCGGCACCGGTCTGGGCGTGGCCGTGGACATCGGCACCACCACCGTGGCCACCTTCCTCTACGATCTGGAGAGCGGCAAGATGCTGGGCAAGACCGGCACCCGCAATGCCCAGCGCTCCTACGGCGCCGATGTTATTTCCCGTATTCAGGCCTGGAGCGAGGGTCACGGAGAAGAGATGACCGCCGTCATCCGCAAGCAGATCTCCGATCTGATCGACGAGCTCTGCCTGGTGGCCAGGCGTGAGCGCAGCGAAGTCACCTTCGTCTCTATTGTGGGCAACACCGTCATGCAGCACATTCCCGAGGGTCTGAGCCCCGTGGCCATCGGTGTGGCTCCCTTCACGCCCGAATCCCTCTTCGGCGATATCCGTCCCGCCGCCAACTGGTTTGACGGTCTCTGCGACGGCGCTCAGCTCTATCTGGCCGACTGCATGGCCGGCTATGTGGGCGGCGACATCACCGCGGGTCTCTACGCCTCCGGCGGTCTGGAGGCCGAGGGTCTCTGGTTCTACATCGACATCGGCACCAACGGCGAGATGGCTCTGGGCAACAAGGACGGCTGGGTCTCCTGCGCCACCGCCGCCGGTCCCGCCTTTGAGGGCGCGGAAATCTCCTGCGGCATGGACGGCTCCGCCGGTGCCATCGACAAGATCAAGGTCGTGGACGGCAAGCTGCAGTGCCATGTGATCGGCGATGTGACGGCCAAGGGTCTCTGCGGCTCCGGCCTCATCGATGCCGTGTCCTGCCTGCTGACCGTGGAAGAGCTCAACGAGGCAGGCCGTCTGGACGAGAGCCCCCGTGAGCTCCGCGACGGCGTGACCATCTGCGCTGACGATATCCGTCAGGTACAGCTGGCCAAGGCCGCCATCCGCGCCGGTGCCGAGACTCTGCTGGCTCATACCGGCCACAAGGCCGAGGAGATCACCCAGGTGGTCATTGCCGGCGGCTTCGGCTCCTATATGGACGCTGCCTCCGCTCTGCACATCGGTCTGCTGCCCGAGGTCTCTCTGGACAAGGTCGTCCACGTGGGCAACGCCGCCGGTGCCGGTGCCTCTCTGGCTCTCACCGACTGGGGTCGCGAGCAGATCGCCGAGCTGAACCGCCGCTGCACCTACTTTGAGCTCTCCGGCGACAAGCTGTTCCGGGACTTCTATGTGGACTGCATGGCCTTCGAGACGGACGACGATGACTGATATTACCGCTCCCCTTTTAGAGTGGTACGGCAAACATAAGCGGGCGCTGCCCTGGCGTGAGTCTCCCGATGCCTACCGGGTGTGGGTATCGGAGATCATGCTGCAGCAGACCCGGATTCAGGCGGTCATGGGCTACTATGAAAGGTTCATGACCGCCTTTCCTTCTGTGGAGGCTCTGGCCCAGGCCGAGGAGGACGCGGTGCTGAAGCTCTGGGAGGGGCTGGGCTACTATTCCCGGGCGCGGAATCTGCACAAGTGCGCCAAAATCGTGACCGAGCGCTGCGACGGTCAGTTTCCGGCGGACTACAAGGCACTCCGTGCTCTTCCCGGTATCGGAGACTATACGGCGGGAGCCATCGCCTCCATCGCCTTCAATCTGCCGGAGGCCGCCGTGGACGGCAATGTCATGCGCCTCCACGCAAGGCTCACCGCCTGCCCCACGGAGATTCAGAATCCCGCTTACCGCAAGGCCGTACAGCGGGAGCTTTCAGCCCTGTCCCCGGCGGGACAGTGCGGCGATTTCAGCTCCGCCCTGATGGAGCTGGGCGAGACGGTCTGCCTGCCCGGTACGCCCCGCTGCGGGGAATGCCCTCTCCGGGAGCCATGCGAGGCAAACAAACGCGGCGAGACGGCGCTCTACCCGGTCATGGCCGCAAAAAAGCCGCGCAGAGTGGAGGAGCGGACAGTGCTCCTGCTGCTGCGCGGCAATCGGATCGCTCTGCATAAGCGGGGGGACAAGGGACTGCTGGCGGGACTCTGGGAGTTCCCCGGCGGCGAAGTGCCCGAGGGCGCTGAAATGTGCGGCGAGGCCGTGCACATCTTCACCCATGTGGAGTGGCACATGAAGGGCTATATCGTACCCGATGCCCCCGACGGGGACTATCAGTGGTTCACCCAGAGCGAGCGTCGACAGTTGGCCATCCCCAGCGCCTTCCGCTGCTTCGCAGCCATCGCGGAGGAGATGGGGTATTAAGAGAGCTTGTCTGACGAACAGAGGCACGACCATTGGTCGTGCCTCTGTTATTAATCATCAAAAATCTCTCTATACGCATCCAGCCCCAGAATATCCACCATGGTGCGCTGGATGATGCGCATTCCCTCCGGGGGCAGACATTCGCCCACGGGGAGCGTGGGATTTTCGGCAGCGGGCAGAGAGATGAGAACCCCGGTGCCCTCGCCCTGACGGCTCCGGATGAGCAGACTGCCGCCGTGGGCGGCGGCTATGCCCTTGGCCAGGGAGAGACCCATGGACATATGCCCGTTCTGCCAGGGAGTGGCAGTGGGGTCGAACAGGGCGGAGATTGTGCCGCTGTCCATGCCGCTGCCGCTGTCCTCCACGCGAAGCTGCACGCTGCCGCGCTCGTTGCGGAGCCGGACGCGTACGCTGCCGCCTCCGTCGGTATGGCGCAGGGCATTATTGAGCAGGTAGAGCAGCAGTTCCTCCATGCGTTTGGGGTCGGCGTTCACATAGCAGGGCTCCTCGGCACTGAGACTGGGTGCGGGATACTTTTTCGGCAGCACCAGTGAGAGCGCGTAGATCAGATCCCGGTAGAGCTGCGAAAGGTCGATGAGCTGGGGGAGAATCACCATGCTCCCCTGCGCCAGCTGGCTCATATCACCCAGACGCTCGGTAAAGTTCAGCAGGGCAAAGTTACAGCGGCGAATAGAGCTGCCGTAGAGGTCGTTGTCCTGCTCGGAGAGCGTGCCCAGCAGCCTTTCGGTGGTGAACTGCTGGGATGAGAGCAGATCCCGCAGCTCCGCCACCAGAGCGGGATAGATGAGAGCCCTGTCCTCGGCCGGGTGGAGCCGCAGCAGCGTCAGCTCGCCCAGACTCTGACCGATGAGCTCCAGAGAATGGCCGAAGAGGTTTATGCTCAGGGCAAAGTCACCCTGGCAGCTTTCATCCAGCGCGGAGATGACCATGCTCAGAGGCAGCTCGGAGAGCAGAGCGGCCACGGCGGCGTTCTGATAGACCACTTCCTGCCCCCGCAAAAGGACAGTGGCCTCCCGACTGCTGCCGAAAAGCAGAGAATAATCCGAAAATTGATTTTCCATGGCAGTCAGTATGCCCCCTTTGCCGAAATTATCCTATGCGTATTTTAGCATTTTGTGCCGAAGGCCGCAAGCGCATAAATGGGACAGCTGAAGAAATATTTACAGCTCGTCCATGATTATTTGCTTGTCAGACGGGTTAAAATGATGTAGAATGGAACCAAAGGGCAAAAATACCATTATTTCACTTTTGGAGGTATAAACTATGGCTATCAAAGTTGGCATTAATGGCTTTGGCCGTATCGGCCGTCTCTGCGCCCGCGTGCTGCTGCAGCGGGATGATATCGATCTCGTCGCGATCAACGCCCCCGATAAGACCCCCGAGATGGTGATCTACGCCTTCACCCACGACACCGTCCACGGCCGCTGGAACGGCGAAGTCAAGGCCGAGGGTGACTCCATCCGCTTCGGCAACGACACCGTGAAGCTGCTGAACAACCGTGACCCCTCCAAGCTGGGCTGGGGCGAGCTGGGCTGCGACTATGTGTTCGAGTGCACCGGCAAGTTCCTGTCTGAGGAGGCTGTGCAGCCCCATCTGGACGCCGGCGCCAAGTTCGTGCTGATGTCCGCTCCCGCCAAGGATAAGACCCCCATGTTCGTCTACGGCGTCAATCACGAGAAGTTTGATCCTGCTCTCAAGACCGCTTCCGCCGCCTCCTGCACCACCAACTGCCTGGCTCCCGTGGCCAAGGTGCTCAACGACAAGTTCGGCATCATCGAGGGTCTGATGACCACCGTCCACGCCGCCACCGCCTCCCAGAATCTGGTGGATGAGTACAGCGCCAAGAACTTCCGTCTGGGTCGCTCCACCTACTGCAACATCATCCCCACCACCACCGGCGCTGCCAAGGCCGTGGGCAAGGTGATTCCCGAGCTCAACGGCAAGCTGACCGGCATGGCCATGCGCATCCCTGCCGCCGACGGCTCCGTGGTTGATCTGACCGTCCGTCTGGAGAAGGCCGCCACCATGGACGAGATCAACGCCGCCATGAAGGAAGCCGCCGAGGGCGAGATGAAGGGCGTTCTGGACTACGAGACCCAGGAGGTCGTGTCCTCCGACTTCATCGGCACCACCTTCGCCTCCATCTACGACTCCACCGCCGGCATCGCCCTCAACGATCACTTCGTCAAGCTGGTTGCCTGGTACGACAATGAGATGGGCTTCACCCAGAACATGGTTCGCCTGATGGTTCACATCGCCAACGCCAAGGGCGACAAGTAATTTTTCCTTCAGCTATGAGGCTGCGGCACCCGCCGCAGCCTCATTTTTTGCTGTGAAGCTGTAGGGCTCGACCTTCGGACGAGCCCTACACAAAACAAAGAGGCTGCCGGAATCGGCAGCCTCTTTATCGCTGGGGGAAACAAATTTTAAGGAGTGAAAAGGATCAGTCTTACTTGGCCAGCTTCTTCTGCCACTGGGTCACGGCCAGAGCGCAGGTGCCGTCGCCGGTGACGTTCAGGCAGGTACGACCCATGTCGAAGAGCTTGTCCACGCCGGCGATGAGGGCGATGCCTTCCACGGGGAGGCCAACGCTCTGCAGCACCATGGCCAGCATGATCATGCCGGCGCCGGACACACCGGCGGTACCGATGGAGGCGAGGGTGGCGGTGACAACGATGGTGGCCATCTGAGCCATGGTCAGGTCAACGCCGTAGCAGAAGGCGATGAACACGGAGGTAATGCCCATGTAAATGGCGGTGCCGTCCATGTTGATGGTGCAGCCCAGGGGCAGGACGAAGGAGGAAATCTCGTCGTCAGCGCCCAGCTTCTTGGAGCACTCGATGGTCAGGGGCAGGGTAGCGGCGGAGGAGGTGGTGGTGAAGGCGGTGATCATGGCGGGAGCCATGCCCTTGAAGAAGGCCATGGGGCTCATCTTGGCAAAGACCTTCACGCTGATGCCGTAGACCACAACCACGTGGATCAGGTAACCGATGTAGGCGGCCAGAATAGCCATGCCCAGAGCGCCGATGATCTTGGCGCCGTTGACGGCCACCACATTGACCATCAGGCAGAAGACGCCGATGGGGGTAATGTTGATGATGATCATCATGATCTGCATGACCACGGCGTAGATGGCGTTGAACAGATCGCCGACCTTGCCGCCCTTATCGCCGGTCATGAGGATGGCAGCGCCGAAGAACAGGGCGATGACGATGGTCTGGAGCATATTCGCGTTGACCAGAGGAGCAAGCCAGTTGCTGGGGAAGATGTCTACCAGAACATCCATGATGTTGCTGCTCTTGGCTTCGTAGGCCAGATCGGTGGTGGCCAGCTGGGGGAACAGACCGCCGTTCTTAAAGAGGATAGCCACGGCCAGACCGATGCACACGGCGATGGCGGTGGTCAGCAGGTAGTAGACCATGGTCTTCCAGCCGATGGAGCCGACCTTCTTGATGTCGCCCAGGGAAATGACACCGTCGATGATGGAAAACAGCACAACGGGCACAACCATGAACTTTAAGAGGTTGACATAGATGGTTCCAAAGGGTTTAATATACTTGGTGGTGAATGCTGCGGCGGCTTCGCCCATGCAGGCGAGACCAACCAGAATGCCGAGGATCATTGCGACGAATATCCATCCGCCGAGCCCGAATTTGAATTTCTTCTTTTCCATTTTCCCATTCTCCCTTGAATGAATTTTTATTGATGAACGGAGTATAGCACCAAGCTGCAAGTTGGTCAAGAGGAAAATTCAAAATTTTTTCACTTTTCGCAATTTGACTAAAGCATAGTCGCATAATTAGGAGGTTATCATGCTATTTGACACACATGCTCACTACGATTCTGCAAGTTTCGATTCTGACAGGAAGGAAATCCTGCAAAATCTGCCCGCACAGGGTGTACAGTTGGTTGTGAATCCCGGGTGCGAGAGGGTTTCCAATGCAGCCGTTCTTGCATTATCCAATGAATATAGTTATGTTTATGCGGCGGTGGGCTGGCATCCGGAGGAGTGGGAGAGCTGGGATGCGCTTTCTCTTGCAGAAATCGAGGAAATGGCCAGGCAGCCTAAGGTGGTGGCCATCGGGGAGATCGGGCTGGACTACTACTGGGACAAGGAGCACAAGGAGCTTCAGAAGGAAATGCTTCACGCCCAGCTGAAGCTGGCCATGAAGCTGAAGCTACCGGTGATCATCCACGACCGGGAGGCCCACGAGGACTGCCTGAACGCGGTGAGCTGCTATCCGGGACTGCGGGGTGTGTTCCACTGCTACTCCGGCAGCGCGGAGATGGCGCAGATTCTGCTGAAGGACGGCTGGTATCTGGGCTTTGACGGGCCCGTTACCTATAAGAATAATAAAAAGGCCGCCGAGGTGCTGGCGGTAACGCCCTTAGACCGCATCCTGCTGGAGACCGACAGCCCCTACATGACCCCCGTTCCCCGCCGGGGTCAGCGCAACGACTCCACCATGATCCCCTACATCGCCGCAAAGATCGCGGAAATCAAGGGGCTGAGCACCGAGGAGGTGCTGCAGGCCGGACTGGAAAACGGAAAGCGGATCTTCGGCATCTCAAAATGACACATTTGAGAACCGTCTCCAATTCTCGCTTGACAATTTCCCCCAATCAGCGTATAGTGCGAACATATTTGCGGATTCAGTTCGCTAATGGATTGCAAAAAACTGTACCGTCTTGTAAAAGGTTTTGAATGTAGCTTTGCCACATTCAAAACACCATCAGGCGAGCAAAGCGAGCCCTCGCGCCGACCAAGGCGGCGTAGCCGCCGCGATATGCGCGAGCACTCGATTGCAAAACGCAGCTTTGCAGTCGAATAAAATAAGGAGGTCAGCGGCCATGCCCTGTATTATTCCCGAAGGCTATACGCCTGTGCTGAGTGTTTATGAGACCCAGCGTGCCATTGAATTTATCAAACAGAGTTTCCAGAAGAATCTGGGGTCGGCCCTGAATCTCAAGCGGGTCTCCGCTCCCCTTTTCGTTTCCGCCGACAGCGGTCTCAACGATGACCTCTCCGGCAAGGAACGGCCTGTGGGCTTTGATGTGCCCGCCGTGGAGGGCTGTCAGTGCCAGGTGGTGCAGTCCCTGGCCAAATGGAAGCGCTGGGCGCTGCGCCAGTACAACTTCTACCCCGGCAAGGGTCTTTACACCGACATGAACGCCATCCGCCGGGATGAGGACACGCTGGACAACCTCCATTCGGTCTATGTGGACCAGTGGGACTGGGAAAAGGTCATCCTCCCCGAGGAGCGGACGGTGGAGTACCTGCAGGACACCGTGCGCCGCATCATCAGCGCCATCTGCATGACTGCCGACGAGCTGGAATGGGAGTTCGGCAAGATCCACAGCCGGCTGGATCGCGAGGTGTACTTCATCACCTCTCAGGAGCTGGAGGATCGCTACCCCGACCTTACGCCCACCCAGCGGGAGACCGCCATCACCCGGGAGCACCACACGGTGTTCCTCATGCAGATCGGCAAGGTGCTCCGCTCCGGTCAGCCCCACGACGGCCGCGCCCCCGACTATGACGACTGGGAGCTCAACGGCGATATTCTCTTCTACAACCCGGTGCTGCAGCGCACCTTTGAGATTTCCTCCATGGGCATCCGCGTGAGCCCC
This sequence comes from Clostridiales bacterium UBA1728, assembly GCA_002315975.1. GTDB lineage: Bacteria > Bacillota > Clostridia > Oscillospirales > Oscillospiraceae > Apopatocola. The sequence goes on along the minus strand of DCIK01000028.1, from coordinate 21,310 downwards.
GAGAGTCTCGACCGGCAGCTTACCCTCTCCGGCAAGGACGAGCGGCGCAGTCTGCCCTACCACAAGGCTCTGCTTGCGGGCGAGCTGCCCTACTCCATCGGCGGCGGCATCGGCCAGAGCCGCCTGTGTATGCTGCTTTTAGGCTGCGCCCACATCGGCGAGGTCCAGTGCGGCGTATGGGACACGGAAACCCGGGAAAAGTGCGAAAAGGCGGGAATTAACCTGCTGTGAAAGAACTGCAAAAAATCCCCACTTTACAGAGTGGGGATTTTTTGCTATACTGCATGAAGCATTTCTGTGAAGGGGAGAACGCTTTTGAAGGACAGGAAAAACCCGGCGCTGGGCAACAAGGCCATGCGCTTTTTCTACGGCACCGTCACCGGCCGTGTGCTCATGCAGGCCATGCTGAAGTCCGGTACGCCCAGACTCATGGCGGCCTATATGAACTCCCGGCTCTCCAAGCCCATGGTGCGGCGCTACATCCGTAAGCATGACATCCCCATGGACGATTTTGCGGGGCAGAAGTACCGCAACTTCGCATCCTTTTTCACCCGCATGAAGGACTGCCCCATAGAGGACAGCGACCCCAGACATCTCATCAGCCCCTGTGACGGCCTTCTCAGCGCCTTCCCCGTGGAGGAGAACGGCAGCTTCGCCATAAAGAGCTCCTACTATCGCCTCTGCGATCTGGTGAACGATGAGGAGCTGGCCGAGCGTTACCGGGGCGGCCTGTGCCTGATCTTCCGGCTGCGGGCCAGCGACTACCACCGCTACGCCTTTGTGGCGGACGGCTACATAGGCGAGAACCACTACATCGAGGGGCAGCTCCACAGCGTGCAGCCCATCGCCTGCGAGACCTACCCGGTGTATCGGCTGAACCGCCGCTGCTGGCATCTGCTGGAGACCGACGAGTTCGGCTCCATGGTGCAGATTGAGGTGGGAGCCATGGCTGTGGGCGGCATTGTGACCGAGCTGGAAAACGCCCGCTTCCGCCGGGGGCAGGAGATGGGACATTTTGAGCTCTGCGGCTCCACCATCGTGCTGCTCATCGAGAAGAACAGAATTGAGCTGCGCCCCGAGCTCCTGCAGGCACTGAGCACCACCCCCGAGATTCCCGTTTCCCGGGGTATGTGGATCGCCGAGAGCGTGAGGGAACGCATAGTCCAATAAAAACACCGCCCTGCTTCCGTGAGGGGAGCGGGGCGGTGCATTTTATTTCAGCCTTGCGGTATATTTCATCAGCAGCTCTGCAGGATACCACTCCTCCTTGGCCTTGCGGAGACCGGGAATGCCCATGTCCTCCTCCCGGTTCAGGGTGGTCAGCTCAGGGTGGGAAGAGAGAAGCTGTTTTGCGGTCTCCCGGGCAATCATGGGATAGGCGCCGGGGATGGAAGCGGCGGCCTTTTCAAAGTGGATATCAAAGGTTTCTTCATTGAGCCTCTCGCCCACACTGAAGGCGATGGGCTCATTTTCGCAGAGCAGCAGGGTTCCCTCCAGCTCCAGCGTCTCCCAATGGGTGAAGGCGGCGGAGAGGGCCGTGCGCTCGTCCTCAGTGTCCTCCCGACCCTCGGCCCAGCGCTCAAAGAGAGCGAGGCAAGCGGGGAAGTCCTCCCGCGTCAGGGCTCTGGCCTCCCAGCTGTGGGCGGCTTCAAAGCGGTTGCAGAAGTTGCGCTTGCCGTGGAGCTTCTTTCCGGCGAGGGTGGCAAAGGCGCTGAGAGAGTATAGATAGTCAGCACTGTCTCTGTCCTCCTCGATCTCGAAACGGTCGGGAAAGAGAGCCTCCAGTGCTTCCACATGGCGCTTTTCCAGATAGCGGAGGACGAGCTCACCCCGGCTGTCCTCTACGAGAGCTTCCAGCGCGGTTCTGATATCTCCCTGACCGATGGGCCAGAGGTAGAAAATGCCCCGCCTTTTACAGGCCAGCTCCATGGTAAGGCGGCCTGCGGCCTCCACCAGAAACAGGGGACAGTGGCGATGCCAGATAAAGCCGGAGGCAAAGGACAGGGAGGCGCTGCGGCTGTTTTCCTCCCGAAGAGCGGCCTGCCAGCGGGCGCGATCGGATATGGTCAAGGGCTGCTTTGTAAGCATAGATCAACCTTCTCTTAATGATAGAGTTCGGTGAGCTCCCGGGCCTTGGCGCGGATGCTGCGCAGGTCGACAAAGGTTTCCGGGCGCTTGCCGGGGTCCCGCAGCAGAGCGGAGGGGTGGTAGATGGCCGTCATGGCTATGCCGTTGACGGGGAACCACTGCCCGTGCTGCCGGGTGATTTTGAAGTCCTCGCTGATGAGGGCGGTGGCGGCAATGCGGCCCAGACAGACCAGCACTTTCGGCTGCACCCGCGCGATCTGGGCATCCAGCCAATGACGGCAGGCGTCCTGCTCCTGGGAGAGAGGGTCACGGTTCCGGGGCGGGCGGCACTTGACGATGTTGCAGATGTAAATCTGATCCCGGCGCAGGTCGATGAGCTCCAGCATATCGTCCAGCAGCTGCCCTGCGGGGCCCACAAAGGGCTCGCCCTGCAGATCCTCCTGCTCGCCGGGGCCTTCGCCCACCAGCATCAGCTCGGCGTGCTCATTGCCCACGCCGAAAACCACATTATGCCGTCCCTCGCACAGGGGGCACTCCCGGCATAGGAGACAATCCCGCTCTATTTCCTGCAAGCTCAGCTCTTCGTCCATGCTGCGCTCCTCCCGACCAGATTTCGACCTATTGTAGCACAGCGGCGGGAGAAATGCAAGGAGGGGAAAGGGCATGAAAAAAGAGACTCTGGAAAAGCCTGTCATTGCTGTGAAAGTGCTACAAGACCCTTTCTTGGCTCCCTCAGATGAGGGAGCTGGCTCGCGCAGCGAGACTGAGGGAGGGATCGTCTACGAAACAGCTCAAAAGAACCTCTCTCCCTCAGCCCCAGTGAGCGCACTGGGGCAGCTCCCTCGCAGAGGGAGCCACAGGGCTTTCGTTTATCGTGGTGAATCTCTTCATCCTGATTGCGAGGAGCGAGGCGACGCGGCAATCCGTTCTCTCTCCGGCTCGTCCGGGAGGCCGAGCCCTACAAAGTGTATTTCCCGGCAAAAATAAAAAGTCTCGTTCCCTGCCGAAAGCGGAAGGAAAACGAGACTTTTTAGCTGCGTAACTCAGCCGACGGTGACGCTGATGTAAGCATCCTTGAAGGTACGGTCGGCGTTGCGGGCGTAGGTGACGGTGGCATCGTTGTAGAGCTCACTGTTGTCGGGCTTGAAGACCACGGCGCACTCGTAGGTGCCGGCCTTGTCAAACTTCTGATCGGGATCGACGAACTCGAAATGTCCGGCAATGGCGGGACGACCCTTTTCAAAGTGGTTCACGGCCACGCCGTCGTAGAGGGTAAGCTCAGACACGCTCTTGCCCACGGCCAGCTTCTTCTCCTCCACGGTGGGGAGCTGCTTCACGGTCAGGTTCAGCTTGTAGGCATGAACCTTTACGGTGCAGGTGCACTCGGCGTAGCTCTTGTACCAGAAGGGGACGAAACGAACGGTGACTTCATGAATGCCGACCTTCATGGTGGCAGTGGGATCATCCCAGACGAAAACGCCGGGAACGGGGTTGCCGAATTCATCTTCAGCACTGCCGCCGACGAGCTTCAGGGTGGAGAGGGCGCAGCTGGCAACGCCGACCTTTTCCACGCTGGGCGCTTCGGTGACAACAGTCTTGAGCTGGATTACGGGGCAGATCTTTTCAGGCTCCTTCTTACCGGGCTTCTTGGCGGAAACGGAAAGGGTGAGAAGCATCAGAAGAGCGAGAAACAGAGGCAGAGCTCTGCTAAACTTGCGAGTCATAAGGACGTTCCTCCTTGAATAATTTTCAGCGTTTACACTATATACCTTTTCTCGGAACGGGTCAAGAGAGAATCTGAAATTAGTAGGCGCCGCAATCCCGAAGGGTGGTAAGCATGGCCTCTACATTCTCCGGCTTTGCCTGATCCAGACAATCGCCGAAATCGAAGATGTAGCCGCCGTCACGACCCATGGTATCCAGCAGAGATTTCAGATACTCGCGGATGGCCTCAGGCGTGCTGTGCAGCAGATCATAGGCGTAGAAGCCGCCGGAGAGACAGTGGGTTTTGCCCAGAACCGCCTTGGCCCGGGGCATATCGGCGTTATCCAGACGGATGACGCACTGCCCTTCGGGCAGCTCGTTGAGCAGCTCCAGCCGGGAGCTGTAGGGGCCTTCGCAATAGAGAAGCGGCGTGAGACCTTTGGCGATGAGCCCCTCGCAGAGCTTCTTCACCATGGGGAAGTAGAAGTCTTCGTACTGCTCCAGAGAGAGGTAGCCCTCCATGCCGTTTTTCAGCGGCACATAGACGAAGCGGCCTGCGCTCTCGGCGGCATGGGCAAGGGCATTGTCCAGAATCACCGGGAGCAGCAGCTCCTGCAGCTCGTTGACCTCGTCCTCATACATATAAATGTCAGTCATGAGCCCCAGCGTACCCCGGAGGCAGAGCCCCAGCACATCGTAGGGCGCGGTGGCAATGGCGCTGTAGGCCACCGGGTAGCCCAGCGCTTCCAGCTCCTGCTCGAACTGCTTTGCGGCGGCGCGGTAGGCCTGCGCCCTGGGCAGCGTGTAGTCGTAACGGGGCAGCAGAGAGAGGGCGGTCTCAAGCTCCTCATAGTCGTCCTCGCTCATGGGAGGGGCCTCGATGATCTGGGTGGTGCCGTGATTGCCCAGAGCTCCGCCGCTTCTTCCCGGCCACTCCAGCAGACTTACGCCCATTTCGCTCATGGCCGCGCCTGCGCCGGCAAAGGAGGCCGTATAGCTGACGGCCATATCCGGCTGCAAAGCCAGAATCCAGTCCTTCATGTCGCTCTGGGCCAGAGCCAGGTCATTCATGGCCTCGCCCATGCTGTGACCCTTGCGGACATAGGGATATGCGCGGGCAAAGGGCATAATGGGAATGCGGTCCGTGTGGCTGCAGGCCACCGCCGCGTTAATGCGCCCAAGTCGCTGCTGATAGAGCTGCTGATGATCCATATTGTTCCCCTCTGATAGAAAAATGTCACAAACGGCTCGTCCGGAGGCCGAGCCCTACAGAAAGCCGCAAAACCAAAAGCCTCGCAGAGTTCGCGTCCGCAGACGCAAAAAAATCAAATCATTTTCCAGGGGGCTCCGCTCCATGGAAAATACCCTGAGGCGCATTCTATGGATGCGCCCTCGCGCCGACCAAGGCGGCTTGCCGCCGCGATAAGCGCGAGCAATCTCGCTGGAAAACGAAGTTTTTCAGCGAAGTATTTATAAAAGTGGGGCTGTACCGGCAGATACAGCCCCTGGGGTGGGAGAACGACCTGGGGAGAATCAACCCATGTCGTAGGAAGCGTAGTTGATGGTTCCGGGAACCACGTGCATGCTGGCGAAGAGAGACTGGTTCTGGAACTCGGCGCTGGCAACAATCTTGGCGAAGACCCAGCTGCGGGTATATCCGGCCTGGAGAGCGGCCACATAGGTGCCCTTGCCCACGGAATCGGAGGCGCGGCCCAGCAGGGCGCCGTAGAGACGCTCCACATACTGCTCGCGGGTAAGACCGATGGCCTTGGCCTCGGCGGAGGAGGCGATGGCGGCAGCCACACCGGCAGCGCTCATCTGGCGGTAGACCAGCTGTTTGACCCAGCCCTGAACCTCAGAGCCGTTGGGATCCACGCTGCGATCCAGCAGGTTCATGTACAGGCGAGCCACATAGTCGGCGGCGAGGGTGGTGTTCACGGCGGTGCCGCTCACAAGACCGGCCTGCTGCTCGGTGATGGTGCCGGGGGTGATGTTGGCGTTGCCGGGAGCGAAGGCGGCGCGCTTCTGGAACTCACTGCTGGAGGTGATGGTGGAGAAGACCCAGCTGCGGGACTTGCCGGAGGCCATGGCAGTGATGAAGCTGGCGTAGCCTTCGGGATCGGGGTTACGACCCAGCAGACCCTGGTAGCAGCGGGTGATGAACTCGCTGTTGGTGTAGGACTTGGAATTGAACTCGCTGGAAGAGGCAATGGCAGCGGCCACACCGGCAGCGCTGAGCTTCTGCAGAGAGAGCATATTCAGCCAGTACTGGATGCCGGCCTCGTCACCCTCGCGGCCCAGAAAAGCAACATAGAGCTGCTCCACATAGGCTCTGGCCTGCGTGGTGTTGACGCTGGTGGGAGCGGCGCTGGCAGCGCTCTCGCCGGTGGCGTAGCTGCCAACATACATGTTGAAGTGGTTCTCACAGCGGTTCTTGAACTCATAGGAAGCCAGAATCTGCTGATAGACCCAGGTGCGGGACTGACCGGCGGCCATGTAGCCCAGGAAGGACTGCTTGCCGGCGGCATCGGCTTCACGACCCAGAAGACCACGGTACAGAGTCTCAATGTACTCTTCGTTGGTCAGCTGGCGGGCACGGAACTCGGCAGAGCCCAGGAACTCCTGCGCCACGGTACCGGCGCTGACACCCTGATTCATGAGCTGGTTCACATAGTTGAGCCGACCGTTGGGGTCTGCGCTGCGATTCAGCAGACCGGTGTAAAGCTGATCGACATACTCGCCGGCGTTCTCCGCGGAGAAGACGGCGCTTGCGGGGATGGCCATGATGCCAAGGACCATGGCGCACACGAGACAAAGCACGAGGAAACGCTTTATCTTCTTCATTTTTTTGTCCTCCTGACTCAATTGATTCTCTTTTTCGCTAACGGATTCTACAAGCCAAACCGATGTAATAACTTGTAACCATTTGTAGCATAGTTATACCATGATTTCCGGGAAAAGGCAACCATGACTTTGAAAAAAAACAACCAAAAAACTGTGGGCGAAATTGGAAGAGTTTACGAATATTGCTGAAAAACAGGCATTTCCGGCATTTTCCAAGGCAATTTTTTCATATTTCGGCAGAGCATGGAAACAAAAAAGCCCCCCGCAGAGCCTGCGGAGGGCAGTTTCATATTTTGTAGCAAATGTTACAAAGCCGGACGCCTGCGATAAGCCTCGCAGAGTTTGCGCCCGCAGGCGCAAAAAGAATACAATCATTGAACGGCGGGCAAAGTCACCGCGACGGAAAGCAAGCGACGGATTACAAAGCCAGGGCGGGGTTCATGTGCCGCTCAAAGTCGAGGGTGGTGGAAAGGCCGTGGCCGGGGTAGACATCGTAGTTGCCGGGGAGGGCTTTGAGCCGCTGGAGGGAGCGCATCAGCGCCTTGCCGTCGCTGCCGGGGAAGTCGTAGCGGCCGCAGTTGAGACGGAAGAGGGTGTCGCCGGTGAAGAGGCAGTCCTCTATTTTATAGGTAACGCCGCCGGGGGTGTGACCGGGGCAGCCGATGACCTCAAAGTGCAAAGGGCCGATGTCGATGCTGTCGCCGTGATCCACGAACACGGTATCGGCGGGAGGGGAGAAGTGATAGGTCTCGTTGCCAATGTCCCGATCCACGTCGGCGCGGTTCATATAAAGGGGAACCGGTTCGTATTCGAGGAAGGTGTCCACGCCCATCACATGGTCGAAGTGGCCGTGGGTGAGGAAAACGGCCTTGGGGGTGAGACTGTTGTCCTCCAGATAGTCCAGAATCTCCGCCACATCCCCGCCGGGGTCCACCACCACGGCGATCTTCGTGGCCTCGTCGGCGATAATATAGCAGTTGGTGAGCAGATAGCCCACCTCAAGAGTTTTCACGTGCATGGTACAGTTATCTCCTTATAGTTCGTTGGTGTCCAGCCAGATCGTCACGGGGCCGTCGTTGGTGCTCTCCACCTGCATATCCTCGCCGAAGCGGCCGGTCTCCACATGGAAGCCCCGCTCCCGGCATTTTTCAATGACCCGCTCATAGAGGGGGATGGCGGTATCCGGGCGGGCGGCGCGGGTGAAGGCGGGACGGCGGGATTTGCAGTCCGCCCAGAGGGTGAACTGGCTGACGATGAGAATCTCCGCACCGGCATCGGCGGGGTTCACGTTCATCTTGCCGTTTTCGTCCTCAAAGATGCGCAGACCGCAGATTTTATCGGCAATTTTGTCGGCCTCCTTCTCCGTGTCGTCGGCGTGGACGCCCAGCAGCACCAGAAAGCCCTTGCCGCATTGCCCCAGCAGCTCGCCGGTGGCGGTCACAGTGACGGCGGCCTTTTTTACTCTTGTCAGAACAGCGCGCATTTATGTGTTTCCTCTCTGTATGTCGATTACGCCCCGGACACCCCGGAGGCGGGCAATGATCTGGTTGAGGGCGGTCAGGTTTTTCACCTCCACGGTCACGTTGAGGATGGCCTTGCCCCCGTGGGAGCGGGCGTTGAGCGTCCGTACCTTGGCGTTGAGGGTATTGAGCACCGTGGCCACGTCCATAACGAAGCCGTTGCGGTCATCGGCGGAGATGGTGAAGCTGGTCACATAGGCCTCCAGCGTCCGCTCGGCCCAGTCCACGGCAATCCAGCGGCGGCTCTCCTCCTCGTTCTTGAGGGCATTGAGGTAGTTGGGGCAGTCGGTGCGATGAATGGAAATGCCCTCGCCCCGGGTGATAAAGCCCACAATGCCGTCTCCGGGCACGGGGGTGCAGCAGCGGGAAAAGCGGATGAGGCAGTTGTCAATGCCCTCCACCAGCACGCCCTGCATGGCCTTCACGCTGCGGGAGCTGCGGCGCTCGGCGGCCTCGTTGAGCTTGTCGATGACGCTCTTGTGACTGGCACTGCGGGCCTGCTTTGCGATCTCGTCCTTGAAGCGGTTGGCGGCGCGGGTGCTGGTCAGGCCGCCGTAGCCGATGGCGGCGTACATATCGTCCAGTTGGGTGAAGCTCAGCCGCTTCAGGGCGGCGGCAACCACATCCTCGTCATTGAGGTAGGCGGCGGTGAGACCCACCCGGCGCAGCTCACTCTCGAACATCTCGCGGCCCTGCTGGACGTTCTCCTCCCGCTTCTCCTTCTTGAGCCACTGGCGAATCTTCGTCCGGGCGGAGTTGGAGGCGCAGAGCTTGATCCAGTCGCGGCTGGGGCCGGGGGCATTCTTGGAGGTGATGATGGTGACAATATCGCCGTTATTGAGCACATGGTCAAAGGGCACAATGCGGCCGTTGACCTTGGCACCGGTCATGGTGTTGCCCACGGCGGAGTGGATGTTGTAGGCAAAGTCGATGGGCGTGGCGCCGGCGGGCAGGTTGATCACATCCCCGTTGGGGGTGAAGACGAAGACCTCATCGTCGAACATATCCATCTTAAGCTCGTGGACGAAGTCGGTGGCATCGCTGTCCTGCTGGGCCTCCAGCAGCCGGCGCACCCAGGCGAACTTCTCCTCGTCGCCGCTCTTTAAGCCCTGATCGCCGTTTTTGTACTTCCAGTGGGCGGCAACGCCGTACTCGGCCACCTGGTGCATCTCCCAGGTGCGAATCTGCACCTCGAAGGGAATGCCTTCCTCGCCGATGACGGTGGTGTGGACGCTCTGGTAGCCGTTGGGCTTGGGCGTGGCCACATAGTCCTTGAAGCGGCCGGGGATGGGGCGGTACATATCGTGAATCTGACCCAGCACATTGTAGCAGTCGGAGAGACTGTCCACAATCACCCGGAAGGCGCAGAGGTCCATGATCTCCGTCAGCTCCCGCTTCTGGGTGTACATCTTGCGGTAGATGGAATAGGTATGCTTGATGCGGCTCTGCACCGAGCTCTCGATACCGGCATCCTTCAGTCGGCGCAGAATACCCTTCTGGACGCCGGACATGAACTTGTCCAGGGCAATGCACTGCTCGGAGAGGAAGTTCATGATGTCCGTGTAGCCCACGGGGTCCAGGTATTTGAGAGCCAGATCCTCCAGCTCCAGCTTCACCTTCTGCATACCCAGCCGGTGCGCGATGGGCGCGTAAATCTCCATGGTCTCCAGAGACTTCTGAAGGCGCTTTTCTTCCTTCATATAGTCAAGGGTGCGCATATTGTGCAGCCGGTCGGCCAGCTTGATGAGGATCACGCGGATGTCCTTGGCCATGGCCATGAGCATCTTGCGCAGGTTCTCCATCTGCTCATCCTCCCGGTTGGTGAACTGCACCCGGGTGAGCTTGGTGACACCCTCCACAATGTCAGCCACATTGGAGCCGAAGCTGCGGGCAATGTCCTCGTGGGTGATGGGCGTGTCCTCAATGGTGTCGTGGAGGAGGGCAGCCACAATGCTGTCCTCGTCCAGCCGCATCTCCGCGCAGATCTGCGCCGCGGCGATCACATGGGTCACATAGGGCGTGCCCTGCTGCCGCCGCTGGCCGCTGTGGGCCCGGTCGGCGTACTCAAAGGCAGAGCGTACCCGCCCCAGGTCAATGCCCGGGTTGTGCTCCAGTATGGCGTCCGCCAGCGAGCGGTACGCACCCTCAATGAGCGCATAGTCCTCCTGGGGGGTATAGGTTTTCTTTTCGTCTGACATGGGCTTGCCTCGTTGAAATCAGCTATTATATAGGGAAACTTTCCCTGGCCCTCCCCTCTGGGGAGGGTGCCGCCGCAGCGGCGGGAGAGGTACCTGGAACCTCTTCAGTCTCGCTGCGCTCGACAGCTTCCCCAAAGGGGAAGCCGAAAAGCGGCAGAATATTGAATTGCCCGTTCAGTGCTTCCGTATATCGTTCAGCACCAGCTGGACGCTGCGTCTGCCCCGGAACTCGTTGATCTGGGGGGAGAAGATAAGGTCCACCCCGTCGCCCTGCGCCACGCCCAGCTCATTGACGGAGCGGGAGAAGAACACGGCGTCGTAGTCGGTGCCCATGTGGCTCAGCCGCATACGGCTGTGCTTGCCGCCGCCGATGGCGGAGAGATTTTCCAGCAGGGCATTTTCCATGTAGAGCAGGGGCCGGGGATTGCCGCTGCCGCAGGGCTCCAGCGAGTCCAGCGACTCCACGCAGTCCATGGTCAGCAGTCCGGGATCGCTGATGAGAATGTCGGCCTCCAGCGCGGGCACATAGTTGGAGGGGTGAGCCAGAAAATACTCGCCCAGCCGCTGACGGAACTCGTCCACCTTCTCGGCCCTGATGGTGAGACCTGCGGCCATGGCGTGACCGCCGAAGCCCTCCAGACAGTCCTTGCAGGCGGTGAGCGCCTCATAGAGGTTGAAGTCGCCCACGCTGCGGCAGGAGCCCTTGCCCCTGTCACCATCCAGACAGATCATCACGGAGGGGAGAGAAAAGGCATCGGTGAGCTTGCTGGCCACAATACCGATGACGCCGGGGTGCCAGCCCTCGGCAGCCAGCACCAGCGGGGTGGCGGGCTGCTGCCCGTCCAGCATACGGAGGGCGTCCTGCCAGATGGAGAACTCCAGCTCCTGCCGCTGCCGGTTGATCTCGCAGAGCTCCAGCGCCAGCATTTCAGAGCGGCGGCGGTCGTGGGTCTGCAGCAGCTCCACGGCGGTGCGGGTGTCACCCAGACGGCCTGCGGCATTGATGCGGGGCGCCAGGGCGTAGCTGATGGTGGAGGCGGTAATGCGCTTGTCGGCGCTGCCGGTTTCCCGCATGAGGGCGGAGAGACCGGGACTGCAGTCCCTGCCGGAGAGCTTTTCAAGACCGGCGCGGATCATATAGCGGTTTTCGCCGGTGACGGGCATCACGTCGGCCACGGTGCCCACGGCCAGAAGATCGCCGTAGCGATCCAGCATCCGCTCGGTATCGCCCTCCAGGGCGCAGACCAGCTTGAAGGCCACGCCCACGCCGGCAAGGCCCGTGCCCGGATAGGGGCAGAGGGGACGCTTGGGGTCCACCACGGCCACGGCGTCGGGCAGCTCCTCCCGGCACTCGTGGTGGTCGGTGATGATCATATCGATGCCCAGAGCGTTGGCGTGCTCGGTCTCCTCAATACTCGTCACGCCGCAGTCCACGGTGATGATCAGGCTCACGCCCTGCTCATAGAGCTTGTCGATGGCGGCGGTGTTGAGACCGTAGCCCTCGTCCAGCCGGTCGGGTATGTAGAGCTCGGCCTCCAGCCCCCGGGAGCGGAGATAGTCGCTCATGAGACAGGCGGAGGTGATCCCGTCCACGTCGTAGTCGCCGTAGACCGCCACATGCTCATGGGTGACAATAGCTTTGGTGATCCTGCGGATGGCAGGAAGAATGTCCTCTAAGAGCAGAGGATCGTGGAGGGTCTCTGCGCCCCCCAGAAGAAATGTTTCGGCATCGTCCAGATTTCCCATGCCCCGAAGCGCTAAAATCGCCGCTAAAAGCGGTGTACAGCCGGCTCGCTGCAGCGCCTTGGGAATCACCGGAGGCTCTGAAGGAACCTTCCAGTTTGAATACTTCATCTTAACCCCTTACATATATTATTAATTAATATAACAGTTTAGCAGATTTTTTCCGAGACTGCAAGGGGAAAAGATGCAATTCTGCCTTGACAGACCGACAGGAGACGCATAAACTGTCCGGGAGGTGATAAAACTTTATGGAATGGATCGAATGTACGCTTCCCTGCACGGGAAATACCGAGGATATATGCAATGCCCTCGCCGAACTGGGCGTGGGCGGGATGAGCGTGGAGAACGAAGCGGATTTTAAGGATTTTCTGGAAAATAACCACCAGTACTGGGACTATGTGGACGAGGAGCTGGAGCAGAAGTTCGCCGGCAAGGCGCAGGTGAAGTTCTGGCTCTCCGATGATGCGGAGGGTCGTGCCGTCCTTGCCGCCGTCCGGAAGGCGGGCTACGAGGTTTCCACCACCATGATCCGTGATGAGGACTGGGAGAACAACTGGAAGGAATACTATCAGCCCATCCCCATCGGCGAAAAGCTCATGGTGGTGCCCGAGTGGATGGACACGGAGCTGGACGGGCGCATCGCCCTGCGCTTAGACCCCGGTCTCATCTTCGGCACCGGCAGCCACGCCACCACCCGTATGTGCCTGGAGGCGCTGGAGCATATGGCCGCCCCGGGCAAGAGACTGCTGGATCTGGGCTGCGGCAGCGGCATCCTCGCCATTGGCGGCATTCTGCTGGGCTGCGAGAGCGCCATCGGCTGCGACATTGACCCCAAGGCACCCGATGTGGCCGAGAGCAACGCCGCCCTCAACGATATTCTCACCGACCGCTTCAAGGTCTACGCCGGCGATGTGCTCAGTGACGAGGGTATGCGCCGCTTCCTGGGCGAGGGCTACGATATCGTGACCGCCAATATCGTCTCCGATGTGATTATTCCGCTTGTGGGCTTCGTGCGCCGCTTCATGAAGGAGGACGGCGAGCTGGTGGTCTCCGGCATCATCGAGGGCAGACAGGACGAGGTGGTGGCCGCCATCGAGGAGGCAGGCTTTACCATCACCGGCAGCTATTGCCAGGAGGAATGGCACTGCTATACCTGTAAATAAGGAAAAATCGGGTATACTCTCTCCTGTAGATTCATATCAGGAGGGAATACAATGAACAGATCACAGTTTATCAGCGGCATCGGCATGGGCATCGTGGCCGGCAGCGCCATCGGCATGCTGGTTTCTCCCCGCACCCGCCGCAGCAAGGCCGGAAACGGCATCAGCAAGGCGCTGAAGAACGCAGGAGACATCCTCGACTATCTGGGCTGAAGGCCCTCTTCGTCAGCGATGGCAAAGCCATCGCTGACGAGATTCTCGCGCTCATCGCAGCGGCTTTGCCGCCCTGGTCGGCGCGAGGGCGCGCCAATAGTGCGCGCCTCAGGGTATTTCGGAGGGAGCGAAGCCCCCTCCGAAATGATTGGAAAAAAATTTGAAAAAATCGAAAAAAGGGCTTGCATTCTGCGAACATATGTGCTACTATATCTGAGCGTTAAGGAAATGCGTCTTTAGCTCAGCTGGATAGAGCGTCTGGCTACGGACCAGAAGGTCGGGGGTTCGAATCCCTCAAGGCGTGCCAAAAGCACCTGCGAAAGCAGGTGCTTTTTTCATAACGGGAAAGGAGCCGTATCATGGCTGATCCCTCTCTGGTCTATCCCCGTCCCCATGACAATACAATTGTATATCTGAAAAATGTGATCGCCGGCCCCAATATTGAGGTGGGAGATTATACCATTTATAACGACTTCGCCGACGACCCGCGAAATTTCGAGAAAAACTGCGTGCTCTACCACTACCCGGTCAACGGAGATAAGCTCATCATCGGCCGGTTCTGCTCCATCGCCTGCGGCGCCCGCTTTCTCTTCACCTCCGGGAACCATGCGCTCTCCTCCCTATCCAACTATTCCTTCCCCGTGTTTTTCGACGAGTGGGGGCTACAGGGCAAGGACATCACCCAGGCCTGGGACAACAAGGGCGACATTGTTATCGGCAACGATGTGTGGATCGGCTACGAGGCCGTGATCATGTCCGGCGTCCATATCGGTGACGGTGCGGTCATCGGCACCCGGGCGGTGGTCACAAAAGATGTGCCGCCCTACACCATCGTGGGCGGCGTGCCCGCCAGACCCATCCGCAGGCGCTTCGACGAGGAGACCGTCGAAAAGCTGCTGAAGCTCCGCTGGTGGGAGCGGGATGAGGCATGGATACGGGAAAAGCTCCCGCATATCCGCGCCGGTGAAGTGGATAAACTGTAAAAAATGGGGCTGTAAAAAGCCTGTCATTGCTGTGAAAGCCATGTTACAACGCCCCTTGGCTTCCCCTTGGGGGAAGCTGGCACCAGTGCGTACACTGGTGACTGATGAGGGTGAGTCCTTGAAACCGCTAAGTTCTCGACTGACCCTCATCCGTCAGCTACGCTGACACCTTCCCCCAAGGGGGAAGGCAAGAGCGCATCGACGCGGCAATCCGTTTTCTCTGCGGCTCGTCCGGAGGCCGAGCCCTACGGGATATTGGCCTTTTCAAGATGGAAGAAAAAGGATTTTCAGCATTTTTTTCTTGACGCGCCCCCCCGAAACGGGGTATGCTGTTTTCCGGGAGGGGCAGACCGCGTCTTTTGCGGACGGAATTTTTTCGGCCACCTCCGCCGTGTGCGTCACGGGTCTGACCGTCACGCCCGATACCATTTTTGACAGCGGCGACAAGATGCTGGCACTGGGCAAAAACGATGAGGTGCTGAAGAAATTCAGATAAAGGAGAAAGTATCATGAGCGATCTGGAAAGAGCCCGCAGCCTGATGCTGGAGGGCAACTATACCGCCGCCCTGTGCCGGGGCGAAGAGACCCTGACGAGCAGCAAGCGGGGCGTGAAGCCCCTGCTGGACTGGATCGACGAGGGAAAAAAGCTCACGGGCTGGACTGCCGCCGACCGGGTGGTGGGCAAGGCCGCCGCGTTTCTCTATGTGCTGCTGGGCGTGGAGCGGGTCTGGGCGCTGGTTATGAGCACCCCGGCGCTGGCGGTGCTGCGCACCCACGGCATTGAGGCCCTCTGCGATAGCGAAGTGGCCAAGATCGAGAACCGCAGCCGCGATGGCTTCTGCCCCATGGAGACCGCCGTATGGGACATCGACGACCCCGTCCTTGCCAGAGAAACCGTAATCGTGAGACTGCGGGAGCTCAACGGGGAATAAGGAGGAAAAAGAATGATGTATCCGTTTATGACACTTCCGGATGATACGGAGATTGTACATTCCGAAGTGAAGGAGGATGGCCGCGTGAAGGTCTATATTGAGACCCCTGATGAAAAGGACGGCTTCCACCATGCAAGCTGCTATCTTCCTACCTATGAGTGGGCAGAGATCGAGGGCTACAGCGAAGAGGAAATGCTGCGATTTACGAAGCTTCTTCGGAATAACGCCCATCTCATTTTAGCGTTTGCGGAGGAAGGAGGCATCCTCAATGCCACAGCTCTTTAGGATCGGGCCTTATCTGGTCTATTTCTGGGCCAATGAAAATGAGCCGCTGGAGCCGATACACATTCATATTGCAGAAGGAAGGCCACAGGCTGACGGGACGAAAATATGGCTTACACAAACAGGACACTGTGTTTTGTGCCACAATCACTCGCAGATTCCTGCTGCAATCCTGAAGCGGATGATGCAGCTTATAGAGGCAAACTACCGCGAAATTGAAAGCAAATGGCTGGAAATGTTTGACGAGATCAGATATTTCTGCTGATTATACGCAAAAGCAGAGCCTGTCGAACTCAATCGACAGGCTCTGCTTTTATATCCTCCAGAAAGGACATGAGCTTTTTCATCCGGTGGCTGAGACAGCTCTTGCTCACCGGGGGGAAGGACAGGGCGGAAAGCTCGGAGAGGGAGGACTCCGGGTTGGCGATGCGGAGCATGGCCGTCTCCTGCAGGGCCTCGGGCAGAGCATCCAGACCGATCTCCGCATCGATACGGCGGATCATGTCCATCTGCTCCTGAGCAGCGGAGACGATGCGGTCGGCATTGGCGCTGTCGCAGTTCACCCGGCGGTTGACGGCGTTGCGCATATCCTTCTCCACCTTGCTCTGCTGCAGAGCCATGCCCGCAAGGGGTGCACCCATGGTGGTCAGCACATCGCTGATGGTATCGGACTGCTTGAAATAGAGCAGCTCCCCGCCGCTGCGATGGGAGGAGCGGGGCTCAAAGCCCAGCTCCTGCAGCAGCGCCGTGGTCTCTCGCAGTACGCTCTGGTGGGAGCTCATCAGCTCCAGATGATAGCGCTTGTCCGGGTCGGTGATGCTGCCCCCGGAGAGGAAGGCACCTCGCAGGAAGGCGGAGCGGCAGCAGTCGTTCTCCAGCACACCGAAGTTGACGTGCAGCGCCACTCCCGGCTCCTGTCCGTAGGCGGAAAAGATTCTGAGGATTTTTTCACTGTCTGTGATGCGGAAGCTTCGCTTGCCCTCGGCGTTCTCCGGCGGGAGCCGGTCAAACTCTACGCCGAAGGCTCTGCCGAAGAGCTTGGGCAGTCGGGCGGTAAGAGCAGGGGAGCCGGTGATAATGCGAATCTCCCGGCCGGAGAAGGTGTTGGCGTAGAGCAGAATCCCGTAGGCCTCGGCAGCGGCGCAGCAGCTTCGGTTCAGCGGCGCTTTGCACAGCTCGGCCTTGGTGTCGGCGGAAAATGACATGGCACGGCCTCCTCAACGGCCCCGGACGCGATCCGCGCCCTCAGAATAGTAGAGCGCCATGATGGCGTCGGCCAGCGCGTCGGGATTGTGGCGAATGAGACCGGCCTCCCATCTGGCAATGGGAGCATAGCTTGGCCTTACGCCCAGAGTGTGCAGCTCCTCCTCAGAAACCACGGTGGGATAGGCGCCCTCAGCGGCATAGGAGGGGAGCATCTCATCGGGAATGGGCAGATTATTGATGAGCACACGGTCAAAGAGCCCCTCGCCGCCATGGTCGAAGAGAGCCCGGATATGGTCGGCGGCACTGTAAGCCTCGGTCTCGCCGTCCTGAGTCATCAGATTCATATTGTAGAGCTTCATGGCTTTGGAGGCGTGGATCGCCTCGGGGATGCCCTCCACCAGCAGATTGGGCAGCACGCTGGTGTAAAGGGAGCCGGGACCCAGCACAATGAGGTCGGCCTCAGCGAGAGCCTGCAGACAGGCCTCCACGGGCTTCGGCTTCTCCGGCGAGAGCCAAACCCGGCGGATGCGGGCATCGCTGCCCTTTTTGTACTCGGCGATCTCGCACTCGCCCACGATCTCCCGAGCGTCGGTGAACTCGGCGCAGAGCTGGACATTCTCGTTGGTTACGGGCAGCACCCGGCCTGTGATGGCCAGCACCTTGCTCAGAGTGACTACGGCCTCGTCGAAATTCTCATACATTCCGTTGAGGGCGGCCAGAATCAGGTTGCCCAGACTTTGCCCCTTCAGCGAGCCCTCAGCGAAGCGATAGCCCAGCAGCGCAGTGAGGGTGGGTTCGGCATTGGACAGCGCCTGAATGCAGTTGCGCACATCGCCGGGGGGCAGCATCCCCAGTTCCTGCCGCAGCGTGCCGCTGCCGCCGCCGTTGTCGGCCACGGTGACGATGGCGGTCAGGTCAATGCTTTTTTTCTTCAGTCCCCGCAGCATGGTGGACAGACCCGTGCCGCCGCCGATGGCGACGACTTTGGGCATATTGCTTTTAGAATCGTTCATTGTGCGCTTCTCCTTCCGCAGTCGCGGTGGTGGCTTTCGGCGTTGATGCCCCGCTCAGAGAGCGCCTGCGTCAGCGCAGCGGTGACGGCCACGCTCCGGTGCTGACCGCCGGTGCAGCCCACGGCCACCGTCAGGTTGGTTTTCCCCTCCCGGGTGTAGAGGGGCAGCAGATAATCCAGCAGAGCGGTTGTGCGCTTGAGAAATTCCTCGGCCTCCACATTCTGCAGTACATAGTCGGCCACATCTTTGTCCAGCCCCGTCAGGGAGCGCAGCGCGGCATCGTAATAGGGGTTGGGCAGAAAGCGCACGTCCAGCACCAGATCGGCCTCCAGGGGAATGCCGTGCTTGTAGCCGAAGGACATGACCGTTACGGGAATGATGCGACTGCCGCCGGGACTCAGATAGCTCTCAATCTGCCGGCGCAGCTGACCCAGGGTGAGATTGCTGCTGTCTATAATCCAATGGGCACGGCTGCGGACATCCTCTAAAAGCCGCCGCTCCCAGTCCACGCTCTCTTCAATGCTGACACCCGCCGTCTGCAGAGGGTGGGGGCGGCGGGTCTCTTTGTAACGCTGCACCAGCCTGACGGTAGAGGCCTCCATGAAGAGAATGCGGCAGTGAAGCTCCTCCGGCAGGGCAAAAAGAGCGTCAAAGTTGGTCTGACTGCGGATATCCGTGACCACGGCCAGCTTCTCAAAGCGGTTGCCCGAGGCCAGCGCAAACTCCGCAATGCGGCCCAGCAGCACCACGGGTACATTGTCCATGACAAAATAGCCCAGATCCTCCAGCACGTTAGCCGCCTGGGTTTTCCCGGCTCCCGAAAGACCGGTTACAATGATCAGTTCCATAATTCTATCTCCTTTTCCCCTTGCAGGACCCGGCCTCCGGACGAGCCGCAACCCACATAATACCGGAATGCTGTTCACTCCTCCGGGGACAGCCGCAAGGCAAAGCCGCCGCGATCAGCGCGAGCTTCTCAATGAAGATGGCGAAGTCGTTTTCATTGAATGATTTTTACCTCCGCCTCCAGCATAATGCCGGAAGCAGCGTAAACCTTATCCTGAATGGCCTCCATCAGCCGCAGCACATCCTCGCAGGTCGCACCGCCTTTGTTCACCACAAAGCCCGCGTGCTTCTCGCTGACCTGCGCCCCGCCGATGGTGAAGCCCTTGAGCCCCGCCTGATCGATGAGGGCAGCCGCGTAGCCGCCCACGGGACGCTTGAAGGTGCTGCCCGCGCTGGGCAAGTCCAGGGGCTGGCTGGCTCTGCGCTTATCCATGAGGGTGCGCATCTGCTCGCGGATGGCGGTCTCGTCACCCTTCTGCAGCTCCAGTGTGGCGCCGAGGATGATGTCGTCGGTGTCGGAGAAGCGGCTGAGGCGATAGGCAAAGTCCGGCTCCGCGGTCTCCAGCACCTGTCCGTTGGCGCTCAGATAGCGGACGGAGCGCACCACCTGCACCATCTCGCCGCCGTAGGCGCCCGCGTTCATGCTCACGGCACCGCCCAGCGTGCCGGGGATGCCGTGGGCAAATTCCAGCCCCGTCAGAGCCCGGTCGGCGGCGCTCATGGCTAATTTATATAAGGTAACGCCGCTCTGGGCATAGAGCCCGGTTTCACCCCGGGATTCTATGGCGGAGTAGGCGCTGCCCAGATGCAGCACAATGCGGTCAAGATACCCGTCGGTGATGAGCAGATTGGAGCCGTTGCCCATGAGAAGGGGCTTTTCGCCGCGCTTACGGAGTATGGCACAGACCGCCGCGATCTCCTCTTCGGAGGCGGGCTCGATGAAGGCGGCACATTCCCCGCCGATGCGGAAGCTGCAGTGCTCACTGAGCTTTTCGTTTTCCCGGATGGCGAGAGCGGGCAGCACGCTGCGAAGCTCTTCTATAACAGTCATGGTTTCTTCCTCCTTAAAAGGGCTTGCCCTCGTCAATGAGGGAATCGTAGCGGTCAACCAGCACCTGCGCGGCGTTGTAGCCCATCTTCTTCTCGCGGTTGTTCATGGCAGCAAGCTGCAGGATGGCGCCGAGATTTCTGCCGGGACGCACCGGGATGGTCAGCACGGGAACCTTCACGCCTAAAATATCCGTGTACTCCTGCTCCAGACCCAGCCGGTCATAGGACTTGCTGTCGTCCCAGAGCTCAAAGTTCACCACAAGATCGATGTTCTGCTCGGGCTTCACCGCACCGATGCCGAAGAGATGCCGGGCGTCCACCACGCCGATGCCGCGCACCTCCATAAAGTAGCGCAGCAGCTCCGGCGCCTCACCCACCAGCACATCGTTGCTGATGCGGCGTATGTCCACGGCATCGTCAGCCACCAGACGGTGACCCTGCCGCATGAGCTCCATGGCCGTCTCGCTCTTGCCCACGCCGCTGTCACCCATAATGAGAACACCCTCACCGCAGATCTCCATGAGCACGCCGTGGACTGTGCAGCGGGGAGCCAGCCAGTCCAGGAGCTTGACAATCAGCAATCCCATAAAGCTGCTGGTTCTCATGTTTATGCAGAAGAGATTCACATTGTTCCGCTCGGCAGCGTCCACGATGAGCTGGGGCACCTGCGTGTTGCAGCTCACATGGGCCACAACAACCACGCGGATGCCGCTGGAGAAAAGCTCCTCGATACGGAGCTCCTGGGTGCGCTCGGTCATCTCCTGCAGAAAGGTCAGTTCCACCTTGCCGATGATCTGAATCCGTTTGGGCTCAAAATAATTATAAAAACCGGCCAGCTGCAGGCCGGGGCGGTTGACCTCGGTCACGGTGACACGAACCCTGTCATAGTCATCGGAGCGATAAATCTCCGTAAGTCCGCACTCGCGTACGATGGTGGGCAGGTCCACGCTGTAATCACTCATAAGAATGCCTCCGGATTTCTGTTCTGTATTCCTATTGTACATAATAAAATCACCGTTGGCAACAGAAAAAGATGCAGCGATTCCATAAAAATAATGCTTGCATTTGTGGTAATAGTCTGCTATAATTACGAAGCTGTTTTGATACAGACGATTCAAGAAGGAGGGTACCAGCATGGCTAAGTGTCAGTTCTGCGACAAGGGCGTTACTTTCGGCATCCAGGTGAGCCATTCTCATCGTCGGAGCAACCGTATGTGGAAGCCCAATGTCAAGCGCGTTAAGGCCATCGTTGACGGTTCCCCGAAGCATGTTTACGCTTGCACTCGCTGCCTCCGCAGCGGCAAGGTAACCCGGGCCGTCTGAGGTCGAGACTTCCCTGCTTAGGGATGTTGGATCTCGAATGAGCCGCTCCTACCGATGAAGGCTGGAGCGGCTCATTCGCTCCAAAAAACAGCCAAATCCCGATCCGAAAAAATCCTCAAAACTTTTTCAAAAAAGTTGAAAAAAGGGGTTGACAAAAGGATACGGGGGTGCTATTATAAGCAAGCTCTCACGGAGAGCCCTGCGA
>DCIK01000035.1:62243-72639 GCA_002315975.1 Clostridiales bacterium UBA1728 | reverse complement strand
AGAAAAGAAAGAATGGGGGGCTGAATAAAAGCGGCACGGCCGAAAGGCCGTGCCCTATGCTGCAGAGCGGTACGGAGGGACTATCCCTCCAACGCGCTCATATCCCCGTGGAGGAAGGCATCGTAGCGCTCGCAGATGCTTTCGGTCTCGCCCAGAGCGATCTGCCGCCCGTGGTTCATCCACAGGACCCGGGTGCAGAGGCCGCGAATCTGCTCCAGACTGTGACTGACCAGAATGGTGGCTGCACCGCTGTGGATGAGCTCGTCCATCTTCCGGGCACTCTTCTCCCGGAATGCGCCGTCGCCCACGGAGAGAACCTCATCGAGAATGAGTATCTCCGGCTCCACCAGCGAGGCGATGGAGAAGGCCAGCCGGGACTGCATACCCGAGGAGAGCTGCCGGAAGGGTCTGTCCTGAAAGTCCCGCAGCTCGGCAAAGTCGATGATCTCCCCGTAGGTCTTTTCCATGAACTGCTCCGTATAGCCCAGCATGGCACCCCGGAGCCAGGTATTTTCCCGGACGGTGAGCTCCCCGTCAAAGCCGGTGCCCAGCTCCAGCAGGGCGGAAATTCTGCCCCGGCGGATGAGCGAGCCGCCGTTGGGCTCCATAATGCCGCTTACGGCCTTCAGCAGCGTGGACTTGCCCGCGCCGTTGCTGCCCACGATGCCCAGCAGCTCGCCCCGCTCCAGCGTGAAGCTCACGCCGTTGACGGCCATGAAGCGCTCCACCTTATAGGTGCCCCGGAGCTTTTTCACCACATAGTCCTTGAGTCCTATGTCGCGGAAATCGCCGATCTTATAGGCAATCTCCACGTTCTTTGCCTCCAGCAGAGGCAGGTTCTGTTTATTCTCTGCCATGCTCCACCTCAGACATAATACAGAAATTCCTGGTTGTAGCGCTTGTACATATAGCAGCCCGCACCAAAGGCCAGCAGCGCATAGAGGGCGCAGAGACCGTGGGTGGCCAGATCGGGCACCGTGCCGTAGAGCACGATCTCCCGGAAATAGCTGATGTAGATGTAGAGCGGATTGAAGCGGAAGAGGGCACGGACGCTCTCCTCAAACTGATCCAGCGTATAGAAGATGGCTGACATCCACATGATGAGCTGGGTGGCAATACCCCAGAGATACTGAATGTCCCGGAAGAACACCTGCATGGCCGAGAGCACCAGACTCACGCCCGTGTTGAACACGATCAGGCAGCCCGTGGGATAGAGCAGCAGCAAAAAGCAGGCCCGGAAGGGCAGCCCCTCAATGGCCACAAAGAGGAAGAAGACGCAGAGCGTCAGGGCAAAGTTGATGAGGGAGGAAACATTCTGGGAGAAGAGGAAGAGATACTTGGGAATATTCACCTTGGTAAATATCCCCGCGTTGTTCACCAGACAGCTCATGCCCATGTTGGTGGCATCGGTGAAAAAGGAGAAGACCAGCTGTCCTGCAAAGAGGTAGATGAGGTAATTGTTCACATTGTTGCCGAACATCTTCGAGAACACCAGATACATAATCAGCAGATTCATCAGCGGCGAGAGAATGCTCCAGCCCATGCCTAAAATGGTGCGCTTATATTTGCGGGTAAAGTCGCGCTTCACCAGCATTTTGAAGAGAAATTTATTTTTTCGGAATTTTTCCAGCATAGCTTATTCTCCTTGAACCTGAGCACGCCAGTAGGCCAGCGTGTCCCGCAGGGTCGTTTCCAGAGGAATCTCGTTTTCCCAGAGCGTGTCGGCGCGGAGTGCGGACACATCCGCCACATGGAGGGGTACATCCACCGGCCTCAGCTTTTCAGGGTCGGTGCTTATTTTTATATCTGCCTCGGAGAGTGCCAGCAGCCGCTCTAAGAGCTCATATACGGCGATGGCTCTGCCGCTGCCCACATTGTAGACCCTGCCGCTCTGCCCCTTTTCCATCAGCAGCCGGTAGGCGCGCACCACATCCCGCACATCGGAGAAGTCGCGCTTCGCCGAGAGATTGCCCACGGAAAGGGTCTTTTCTCCCTCGCTCCGCTCCAGCAGAGCGATCTGACGGCAGAAATCCGAGAGCACAAAGCCCTCTTTCTGCCGGGGCCCCACATGGTTAAAGCTCCGGGTGCAGAGGATATCGAGCCCGTAGGCCTTTGCATAGAGCAGGGAGAGCTCCTCGGCGCAGAGCTTGCTGACGGCGTAGGGGTTGCCGGGGTGACAGGGCGTGTCCTCCCGCAGAGGGCACTGTGCCGGTGTCACCGCGCCGTATTCCTCGCTGGAGCCGATGAGCAGCAGCCGGGGGGGCTTCTCCATGCCCCGCAGAGCCTCCAGCAGCCTGAGCGTGCCCTGCACATTTACATCAATGGTCAGCGCGGGCTTTTTCCAGCTTACCGCCGCGCTGGACTGGGCCGCTAAGTGGAACACGCAGTCGTATGCGCCCTCCCTCAGAAGGCGGCCAATGGCCTCGCCGTCCAGTATATCCAGCTTTACCCAGTTCCAATCTATGTTCGTGTCGGTCTCTCCGGTGGTCGTGAGGGTCAGCCCATAGCCCGCATCCAGCAGCTCCGCCGCCAGATACCCCCCCACAAAGCCGCTGCCGCCGATGATTAAAGCTTTTTTCATTAGTCATTCCTCCGAGCGTCCGGATTTTGTATAAGGCGGTTAATTTCATCACAAACTGATTGGAAGCGAAAATTCACATCTGCATTGGAATAGCGCACCATCCGCAGTCCAAGCGATTCGAGATACGCCGTCCGTTTCCTGTCCTTTTCCATGCCAGCCTCTTCGTAGTGTTGGGAACCGTCAAGCTCTATGACCAGCTTTGCCGAAGCGCAATAAAAATCCACAATATACCTGCCGATAATCCGCTGTTTATACATCTTGACAGGATAATCGCGGAGGAAACAATACCATAGCTTTCTCTCCTGCGGCGTCATTCCTCTTCTAAGCGCTTTTGCATTATCCAGCAAACGGCCATCCTTGGGTATCTGCATGATTCCCCTCTCCGCCCCAGTTTGCGAACTGGGGCACCTCTCCCAGAGGGAGAGGCAAGTAAATTGACGCATCGTCTCTCCTTGACTCCCCCTTTGGGGGAGCTGGCGAGCGCAGCGAGACTGAGAGGGTTCACCCCACCCCTTCGCGGCGCAGAATCTCCAGAAAGCGCTCCGTGACCTTGGCCTCGGAGAAGTCTGCCAGACGCTGACGCTGGGCGTGGGAGCTGCTCTTGCGGAGCTCCTCGTCGTGCAAAAGCGCATACATCCGCTCGGCCACGGCGGGGAAGTCCTTTTTCCCGAATATCTGTCCGCCCGCTCCCAAGGTTTCGGGCACGGCGGCGGCGGCGTAGGCCAGCACAGGCACACGGAAGTACATACTCTCCAGAAGCGGCACACAGAAGCCCTCGTGCTCGCTCATGCAGAGGAAGAGCTCTGCGCTCCGATAGGCCGTCACCAGCTTCTGCTGGGACACCCGCCCCAAGTTGGAAACCTCCACCCCCAGCTCCAGCGCATCCAGCTTTTCGGCGTAGGCGCGGAGACTGCGGTCGCCCGCCAGCACCACCCGGCAGTCGTCCCCGGAGGCGGCAGCGTAGTAGTCGGTGAAGAGCAGCACATCCTCGATGCACTTATTGGGCACCTGACGGCCCACAAAGAGAATATTGTGCTTAAAGCCGCAGAGCTCCGCCCAGAGCGCCTCGTCGGATTCGCAGTCATAGCGGGAGAAGTCCACGGGCACGCTGAGCACATACACCCGCTCGCAGCCCAGCTCCCGGAGCTCCCGGGCGCTGTACTCACTGGAGGCAAAGGCGAAATCCAGCCCGGGCGCAATCTCCCGGAGCTGTTCCCGTCCCCAGCGGAGCCGGTCGGCCAGAATGGGGTCATAGCCCTCGAAGAATTCCGCTGGGGTGATATTCTGATAGACCAGCACCCGGTGGCAGCGCTGGGCGGCAAAAAAGTCGTTGAGCGCCGAGCCGGTGGAATACTGGTAGATGAGATAATCCCCGCTTTTGAGGAGGGCGGGCATTCTGTCGGCGCTCAGGGCTCCCGCACCGCAGTGGTCGCCGCCCCGACCCACAAGGATACCGCAGGGGATGCCCCGCTTTTTCATAAAGGCATCCATGGCCAGCACCGCAGAGGAGATGGCATCGCCGGGGATCAGTGCCTCGGTAAGCTGATAGATCACGGCTTTTTCGACCCCTCTAACTCCGCGATCCGCGCCTCCAGCTCCTCTATGCGCCGCGTGAGCTGCCGGTTGACCCGGTTCTGCTCCGTCACCAGCGCCTCGGCATACCAGCGTACGCTTTTGCGCACCAGACGGCGAAAGAGCCCCTTTATGCCTTTGGGCTCCTCCCCGTAGGGAGTAACGGGCACATCGGTGCCCACGGTGGTTTTGAACGCGCTGCGCTCTGCCTCCCATCTGGCCGCAGAGGGCAGGGATGCCGACAGCTTTTCCTTATCCATCACGCTCTCTCCTTCGCTCCAATCAGCTCGATGAGACCCCGGAGCTTGCCGATGATGGCGCTCCAGGTATAGTTTTTCTCCACATATTCCCGGCCGTTGCGCCGCATGGTCTCATAGACCTGCGGGTTTTCCAGCAGGTAGCGGACGCAGCCGCAGAAATCATTGGCATTGTGAAACCACAGCCCGCACTGTCCCAGCGTGCAGTGATCCCGCAGCACCTGACAGGCTCCGTTAACCAGCACAGGCCGCCCCATCATCAGACTCTCCAGCACCACAATGCTGAGACTCTCAAAGTGAGAGGCCAGACAGAAGGCCACAGCGCCCTCCATGACCGCATATTTCTCCTCCTCGCTGAGAAAGCCCAGCGGAAGGATATCCGGCTCCTTGGGCAGCTCCATGCAAACCTTGCCGGTAAAGACCATCTGCATATCCCCGCCGAAGCGCCTTTTATAGGTTCGGAAATATTCCAGTAGCTCGTCGCAGCCCTTGGCGGCCTCCACCCGTCCGCAGTAGAGCAGGTAGGGCTTGGTGAGACTGAAGCGCTCCCGGATATCGGGCAGCTCACCCTTGGGGTACTCCACCCCGGCACCGATGGTGATATAGGGCTTGCCCACGGTCTCTAAAAAGAGCTTTTCCGTGAAGCGGCGCTCGGCCTCGCTGTTGTAGACATAGCCGTCAGCAGCCTCGAAGACCTCCCGGTAGATAGGGAAGTATACGCTCCACTCGTCATGGGTGGTGGGGATAAGCAGGCTCCTGCCCCTGTAGCGGGGCAGCCCCAGCGCCGTCAGGTAGAAGAGATAGGTCATAAAGAGCACGACCTTAAACTCCTCTGCGTGGTCGCAGAGCCAGTCCAGCGCCCGGGGGCAGCAGGGGCCGTTGACCTCCTCAAAGGCCAGATCCTCCTTCAGGCTGTGGTTGGGTCTGTCCGTCAGGTCTTTGGAGAGCTCCAGAAACTTACCCATGTCCCGCTCGTGCTCCGTTGGGAAGCGGTGGACGATCACGCCGTTGAGGACGCTCTCGCCCTCACTGTATTCGTTTTTCCAGCTCACATGATCCACGGCGCAGCTGGTGAGCACATGAACCTCGTAGTATTCGCACAGACGCTCGGCGTACATCCGGCATTCGCTCTCGCTGCCGCCAATGATTTCCGTTCCGTAGCGCTGCACCACAAAGCAGATTTTGTCTTTCATGGCTTTTTCTCCGTCAGAGCCGTCAGCAGCTCCTTCGCTCTCTCACCCACGGTCTCCGGGGAGAGCGCCCCGGCCCGCTCGCCCTGCTTCGTAAGCAGCTCCGTGCGATACGCCTCATCGCTCAGAAGCCGATGGAGAGCCTCGGCCACGGTCTCGGCTTCGCTGTCGCTCAGGAGACCGGGGGTGTCTCTGCCCAGAGTCTCGCCCATGGCGGCGGCGTCCAGTGCCAGCACAGGCACGCCGTTGAGCATGGCCTCCGCCAGCGGCACGCAATAGCCCTCGTGCTCGCTGAGCGTCAGCAGAACGGAGGCGCAGTCATAGAGCTCCTGCAGCTCCCTCTGGGAGGCTTTTCCTAAAAAGTATACATTCTCCAGCCCCAGCGCCTTCACATAGGCCTTCAGCCGCCGGGTATAGCTCTCCACCGCGTAGTCATCGCCGCAGAGCAGCAGACGGGCGGAGGGCTCATAGCGCTGCCCATAGAGGGCGAAGGCGCGGATGAGATTCTCGATTTTCTTGTTGGGTGCCAGCCGTCCCACAAAGAGGATATTGGTTCTTCCGTTGTGGAAGAGGGACCGGTTCTCGCCCCTGAGCCGATAGTTCTCCTCCCGCAGCAGCAAAGGCAGACGCTTTACATTCTTCGCGCCCAGCGCCTCCAGCTCCCTTGCGTCGTAGTCCGAGTCGGCCCACTGCTCCTCGGTACCGGCAATGAGCTTTTCCAACTGCCTTCTCCCCCGCTCCGCAGCCTCCGCATATCCGGGGCTGTAGGGTGCAAAGAAGGAGGCCGGGGTCAGGCCGTGGTAGAGCAGCACCTTCCTGCACTTCAGCCGCAGAAACTGCTCGCTCATCCGATCGCCCGAGGCCATATGGTAGAGGCAGATATCCCCGCTCTCCAGCTCCGGCGGGGTGTCGCTGCAGATCACCCTGCCCTGCAGCACGCCGTCGGCGCAGTTCTCCGTCCAGATGTCGCTGCGCAGGCCCATTTTGCGGCTCAGCTCCAGAAGAGAGAGTGCCTCGTCCCCCACCGCATCGGCGGTGCTCAGCCGGGGCAGAGCCTGCAGGAAGCGCCGCTGCCGGCTGTGGGGAGGAAGGCGCAGAGCCTCCTGGATGAGGGCAAGCTTCCGCTCTCCGGCGGCCTTGCCGGTGAGCTCCTGCAGCCGCTTTCTCTGTCCGGCCAGCAGCTCCTCCCTGTAGGCGCTGTCGGAGAGGACGGCGTGGAGCGCCTCGGCGGCGGCAGCGGGGTCGTTATCGGGAAGCAGCACGCCGCAGCCTCCCAGCGTTTCGCCCACGGCGCTGGTATCTCTTGCCACAATGGGCAGATCAAAATACATGGCCTCCGTCAGCGGGACGCAGAAGCCCTCGTGGCCGCTCATGCACAAAAGCGCCGAGGCGCTGCGGTAGAGGGCAATGAGCACGCTCAGGCTCACGCTGCCCGTGAGCTTCACATTAGGCACGCCCAGTGCGCGGACATATTCCTTCAGCCGCAGGGTATAGGGCGCGATGCCGTCGGCTCCGGCCAGAATCAGCCGGGCAGCAGGGTCATATTTCTCCCGGTAGGCGGCAAAGGCGGCGATCACATCCTCCTGCCGCTTATTGGGCGCAAGGCGACCCACAAAAAGAATATTGGTGCGGCCATCGCCATATTTTTGCAGGGTATATTCGTCGGCCTGCCCCGCATAATCCTCCATGGGGATCAGCACCGGGCACACGGCCATGGGGCAGCGGTAGCCCGCCTCCTCCAGTACCGAGCGGTTAAAGGCCGAGTCGCAGATGGCGTAGTCAAACTCCCCCTGTAGCCGCTCCAGCTCCGCATAGCCCCGGGCGCAGGCAGTGACATACTCCCGGGAATATTGCTCGAAAAATTCCGGGGGCGTAATGTTGTGGAAGATCATGATCTTCCGGCAGCTCTGGGCCTCCACCAGACGGCTGACCTCATCCCCCACGGACATATGGTAGATGAGGGTGTCGTCCCGCCCCAGTCTGGGCAGTTTGGAGGCGCTGCGGACGAACTCCGGGTTCATGCCGCCGCCGATGTTGCCGGCGTAGATGCGGCTCTCCGGGTCAAGCCCCAGCAGAAGCTCCCGCAGCAGAAGAGCGTCATGGCTCACAGCATCGCCGGAGCGGATGCTGGGCAGAAGCTGGACGATTCTCATTTCTGCGTTTTCTCCAGTTCTCCGATGCGCTGCTCCAGCTCCTTCACCTGCTGGCGAAGAATCACCAGCTCGGAGCGGAGCGCCTTGTTGTCGGCCTGCTGCAGCCGCACAAAGTTCACGATCTGGCACAGGGCGCGGCTGGCGGCATTCTGAAACACGGTCACATAGCGGCAGATGGGCTCCACGCAGGCGCGGATGAGCTTGCGCACAACCTTCTTGGCGGGGATGGTGTAGGCATGGCCCTCTATGGGATAGAAGTAGGGCACGGTGTTGTGCTCGGAGGCACGCTTCACGCCCTGCTCCAGCTCCAGCGCGTCAAAGGCGCCGCTGCCGCCGCCCATGAAGTCCGCAGAGGCATCCACGGGAATATCCGAAAAGCTGACGCTCTTCCACTTCTCCTCGGCATCGGGAATGGTGCCGCGAATATCCTCCATGATCTTTTCCACATCGAGCTGTTCCATGGTAAAATCTGCCTTTCCGTGTTGGTGATAAGTATTTGGATTATCTTACCCCAAAAATGTTAAAAAATCAAGGAACTGAAAGTAACAGCCCGGTTTCCGACTGAATTTGACTTTTTCCCAAAGGCGTTGTATAATGCGCTATCAAAGCGAAAGGAGAAGCCTCATGAAGCTTGATAAGAAAACCGAAAAAGCGCTGCTGATGGGCGCTGCTCTTCTTTTTGTACTGCTGCTCTGCATCGCCATTGCCCTGCTCATCTCCCCCGAAAAGGAAAGCGCAGAGCCTGTGGCCAGCGCCGCTCCCACAGCCACCGCCGCCCCCCAGATCAAAGACGGCATCACTATCGGCGGCAAGCTCACCGACCGAAATACCGACACCTTCTATCTCCACAAGGTCATCCTCAGCGATGAGGATAAGGCCAATATATCCGCGCTCACGAACCTGCGCACCCTCTCCCTCACCGACTGCACCCTGACGGAGATCGGCTTCCTCACTCCGCTGACGGGGCTGACCACCCTCTATCTCAGCAAGAACTACATTGCCGACCTCTCGCCCCTTGCCGGCATGACGGGTCTGCGCACCCTGTATCTGGACGGGAACCCGCTCAACGAGCTCAAAACGCTCTATTCTCTCACCTCTCTGCAAACGCTCTCGCTCCAGTCCGTGCCTCTGACCGCCTCCACGCTGGAGGCGCTGCAGATCGCTCTGCCCAACTGCAAAATCTTTGATGATGCCGCCTCCGGCGCTGCCCGTCCCCTGACACTGGGCGGTATGAGCTTCACCGCCGAGGACACGGAGCTCTATCTCTCCTCCCGGGGCATCTCCGATATCAGCATTCTCTCCCAGTGCAGCAAGCTGCGGATTCTCGATCTCAGCGGTAACCCGCTGGAGGGCGTGGGTGCGCTCAAGCAGCTCAGCTCTCTCCAGACCCTGAACCTGGCCTCCACCGGTCTCACCGACAGCGAGGCCCGCATCGTCATGGGCATCCGCTCCCTCACCTGGCTCAATATCAGCGACAACAGCGAGCTCAGCGGCGAGGTCATTGACGAGCTGGTCTCCACCCTCTCCGGCTGCGAGGTCATCCACGATGAGCCCAACTACAAGCTCAAGCTGGGCACCGAGACCATCCGCAGCGACATTGAGGAGCTGACCATGCCCTCGGCCCGGCTGGCCAGCATCGGCCCCCTGCGCAAGTGCAGCAGGCTCAGGACCGTGGACCTCTCCGGGAACTATATCACCGACCTGACGCCCCTCTCCGCCAACACGGAGCTGAAGAGTCTGCTGCTCAAGGGCAACCGCATCAGCAGCTGCGAGGGGCTGAACTCCATGGTCATGCTGGAGACGCTGGATCTCAGCGATAACCAGCTCAACGATGTATCCGCCCTCTCCGGCTGTCTCAATCTCACCTGGCTGGATCTGAGCAACAACAATCTCAGCTTCCTCAACTCCCTCTATACCTGCATCAACCTGCGCTATCTGAATCTCTCCTCCAACCCCATCAGCTGGGAGACGCTGCAGGCCATCCGTCAGGCGCTGCCCCTCTGCGAGATCATCAGCGAGGTGCTGCCCCCCATGACCGAGGCTCCCGTGCAGGACCCCGCTATCGTCTTCCCCCAATTACCGGAGGGAAATCCCTTTCAGCAGGGTTAAATTAACGAATTACCGCCGATACTAAGCTATCCTACTTAGTATCGGCGGTGATTTTTTATGAAGAAAAATTTGCAGTCTGCGCTGCTGCTCTCCCTGAGTGTGCTGCTTTTCGCTATCGCTTATTGGCGGGCGGAGAACAGAGTGATCCGTATGCACGTGATCGCCCAAAGCGACAGTGAAGAGGATCAGCAAGTCAAGCTCCTTGTGCGCTGCGCGCTGCTCCCCGGCATCAACGCTGCGCTCAAAGGCACGGCTGCGCCCGTGGAGAGTCTGCGCACGCTGCTGCCGGCCATAGAGCGGCAGGCCGAGGCCTTAGCCCATGTTCCGGTAACGGCCACGCTCTCCAAGGAGAGCTACCCCGCCCGCTTCGACAGCGGCAGCTTTCTCCCGGCAGGGCGCTATACCGCCCTGCGCATCACCCTCGGCGAAGGCCACGGCCACAACTGGTGGGGCGTGGTCTACCCCAACGGCGATGAGGAGGACGCAGAGCTTCGCTCATGGCTTTGGGAGAAATTGCGTCAGCTTTTGTGACAG
>DCIK01000035.1:0-62188 GCA_002315975.1 Clostridiales bacterium UBA1728 | reverse complement strand
GGTTCTCTCTGTCTGTGACAGTAGGGACGGTTCTCTCTGTCATAAAAGCTGACAACGAGAACCGTCCCTACTGTCACATTTTTTGGATTACGCCGCGGTTGATGCCTGTCAGGCGTTCGATCTGCCGGACAGACAGACCGGCGCTGCGAAGCTTGGCGATGCACTCGTCACGCTTTTGCCGGGGCATATTCTGGAGCTCGGTACCGCTTTGGAGCTGAAGCGTCCTGCGGATGATCGAAAGCGCCCAGGTATCATCCCGCCTGAGCGTATCCGCTTCCATGCACTCCGTATCATCCTCAGCGCTCATAAAATCCGTAAACGCTTCCTTCGACCCGATCAGCTCACGCAGGAGGCTTGGATCCGTCATGCCTGTTCCGCTCGCATAGTCTCCGTAGCTGCTCCACGGATAGTCTGCTGCCCTGGCAATACCGGCCTTTTGGGGGTTGCGGAGGATATAGCGATAGACCGTCAGCAGATAGGTATCATCTGCCACCGTCTCGCTCTTATACCGATCCTGAAAAAGATGGCCTACCCGCTCATATTTGTGATTGTAGTAATACACATAGCTCACACCCAGCTTTTTCATAAAAAGCGGCGTGTTACCTGCTGCGTCTTTTATCAGGAAGTGAACATGGTTTTCCATCAGGCAGTAAGCCAGCATAACAATCCCGGTCTCCTGCGAATACCTGCGCAGAAGAGTGAGATAGTACCGCCTGTCCATATCATCCTCAAAAATAATCTGTTTGCCGTTTCCCCGCACGATAATGTGCTGATATTCCCCGCTGAAACGCGCTTGTCTGGGCAATTTCGTTCACCTCCATATTGTAATAAGCTGACAGTAGGGACGGTTCTCATTGTCACAAAAGCTGACAGCAAGAACCGTCCCTACTGTCACCTACTACTGTCACCTAGTTCCAGGTATCGCTGTTGAGCTCGAAGAGGGTGCGGATTTTTTCCCGGAGGGGGCGGCATTCCTCGCTTTGGAGCTCGCTGTCGCGCTCCATCAGCGTTTCGGCGGCCTGCTGTGCCTCCCGGAGCACATCCATATCGGCCTGCAGGTCGGCCACGTGCATCTCCGGCAGACCGTGCTGCCGCTGACCGAAGAAATCGCCGGGGCCGCGAAGACGCAGGTCCTCCTCCGCCACCTTGAAGCCGTCGTTGGTGGCGCAGAGCACCTTCAGCCGGGCGCGGGCCGTCTCGCTCTTATCGTCCGAGACGAGGATGCACCAGCTCTGGGCCTTGCCCCGTCCCACTCGACCGCGAAGCTGATGGAGCTGGGAGAGACCGAAGCGCTCGGCGTTCTCCACCACCATCAGCGTGGCGTTGGGCACATCCACGCCCACCTCCACCACCGTGGTGGACACCAGCACATCAACTTCCCCGCTGACAAAGGCCGCCATGGCCTTTTCCTTTTCTTTGGGCTTCATCTTCCCGTGCACGCAGCCGATGCGCAGCTTCGGGAAGGTCTTCTGCAGCTCCTCGGCGTGCTCGGTGGCAGACTTCAGCTTTTCCGGCAGCTCGTCGTTCTCCTCCACCATGGGACAGACCACAAAGACCTGATGCCCCTCTTCTGCCTGCTTGCGGATAAAGCCGTTGAGTCGGGCGCGGTAGCTCTCGTCCACGGCAAAGGTCTTTACCGTCTGCCGTCCGGGGGGCAGCTCGTCGATGACGGACACATCCAGATCGCCGTAGATAATCAGCGCCAGCGTCCGGGGTATGGGCGTGGCGGACATGACCAGCACATGGGCGCCCTCGCCCTTTTTCGAGAGGGCGGAGCGCTGATTCACACCGAAGCGGTGCTGCTCATCGGTGATGACCAGCCCCAGCCGGTCATACTGCACCGCATCGCCCAGAAGCGCGTGGGTACCCACCAGCACATCCAGATGCCCGTCCGAGAGCAAAGCCAGCGTCTCTCTTCTGGCCTTTACGCCCATGGCACCCTTGAGGATGCCCACGCTGATGCCGAAGGGAGCCAAAAAGCCCTCCATCGTCCGCAGATGCTGCTCGGCCAGAATCTCCGTGGGCGCCATAAACGCGCTCTGGCATCCGTTTTTCCACGCGAACCAGATGCACGCCGCCGCCACCAGGGTCTTGCCGCTGCCCACATCGCCCTGCACCAGCCGGCTCATGGACAGGCCGCCGCACATATCCTCAACGGCCTCGGCTACGGCTCTGCGCTGGGCGTCGGTGGGCGTAAAGGGCAGAGAGGCGTAGAACTCCTCCATGTCCCGGCTTTGAAATTTTCGTCCCGCTCCCCGCTCCCGGCGCAGCTTCAGCAGCTTCATGGCGCACTGGAGCGTGAAGAGCTCCTCGAAGATCAGCCGCCGTCTGGCAATGGCCAGCGACTCATAATCCCGGGGAAAGTGGATGTTCTCATAGGCGAAGGGCAGGGCACAGAGGCTGTGCTCCTGCCGAATGCTCTCCGGCAGCAGCTCCGGCAGCAGGGGTGCGCACTCCGGCAGGGCAGTCTCCATCAGGGAGATCAGAAGAGCATTCCCGATGCCCGCCGTCAGGGCATACACGGGCAGGATGCGCCCGGTGAGACGGTTTTTCCCCTCGGGCTCAAATTTGGGGTTGGTCATGGACTTATGTAGGGGCGTACCCTCCACCTTACCGTAGAAGATGAAGCTGTCGCCCCGATGGAGAGTATTGCGCAGATAGCTCTGGTTGAAGAAGGTCACATCCATGGCCGCCGCGCCGTCCACGATGCGGAGCTTCAAGAGCTCCATGCCCTTGCGTACATAGCTGAAGCGGGGTTCCTCGGCCACCATGGCCGCAATACAGACCGTCTCATCCGGCTGTACCTCGGCGATGGTGCAGATGCGGGTTCTGTCCTCGTAGGAGCGGGGCAGGTGGGTCAAAAGCTCCCCCACATTGGTGATGCCCAGCCGGGAGAGCGCCTTGGCCTTGGTCTCTCCCACACCCCTGAGGTAGCGTATATCGGTTGTAAGGTCTATGGGAATCACCTCCCGGTGAAAGGGAAATTAAAGAGGATGCCTCTC
The DNA here is from genome assembly GCA_002315975.1 of Clostridiales bacterium UBA1728. Classification (GTDB taxonomy): domain Bacteria; phylum Bacillota; class Clostridia; order Oscillospirales; family Oscillospiraceae; genus Apopatocola. The sequence goes on along the minus strand of DCIK01000035.1, from coordinate 59,186 downwards.
CTGCCGCTGCGGCGGCACCCTCCCCAAAGGGGAGGGCAAGGAGCTTTTCATCGGCGGCACCCTCCCCAAAGGGGAGGGCAAGGGATAGGTTAAATCACTATGCCGTTGCAGTGGTCAATCTCGTGCTGGATGATCTCGGCAGTGAAGCCGGCGTAGGTTCTGGTGAGCTTCTGCATTTTCTCGTTCTGGAAGCGAACCTTTATCTTTTCATAGCGCTTGCACCTGCGCACACCGGTGAGGCTCAGACAGCCCTCCTCGGTGTCGTAGGGGCCCTCGGCGCGGGTGATCTCCGGATTGAACATGACCACGGGCATATCCCCATCGAAAAAGACGATAACCTTCTTGCGGATGCCGATCATATTGGCGGCCATGCCCACGCAGCCCACGGCGTGATGCGCCAGCGTCTGGATCAGGTCAGCGGCAATCCATGCGTCCTCCGCAGTGGCGGGATCGGACGGCTGCGCCAGAAAAACGGGGTCGTGAATAATATCGCGAATCATGCTTCTTCCTCCAATGCTTCCCAGGCGGCGTAAAGCTCCTCCAGCTCCTTCTCTGCCTGAGCCTTTTTCTCCGTCAGCTCCATGAGCTTTTCGTAATCGGCGCTGAATGCCTGAATCTGCGCGTCCAGCTCCGCCATGGCTGCCTCGGCCTTTTCCACGGCAGCTTCGGCTTTTTTCAGCGCCTTTTCCCGGTTGGGCGGGCGCTTTGTGCGGGTGTCGCCCTTCTTCTCCGGCCTGGCTTTGGTGGCCTGGGCAATCTCCTCCTGCCGGCGCTTATACTCCCGGTACTCGGAAAAGCTGCCCCGGAAGTCCTCGATTTTTCCGTCCTGCAGGCACCAGATGCGGTTGGCGAACTTCTCGATAAACCAGCGGTCGTGGCTCACGAAGAGCAGCGCCTCGCCGTAATCCTCCAGCGCCTGCTCCATCCACTCGCGGCTGTTTAAGTCCAGATGGTTGGTGGGCTCGTCCAGCATCAGCAGGTTCACATTGCCGCCCATGAGGATGCACAGGCGCAGGCGGCTCTGTTCACCGCCGGAGAGGCAGCCCACGGTTTTGAACACATCCTCGCCCATGAAGCCGAAGGATGCCAGCCGGTCTCTGGCCTCCTGGGGGCTGCACCTGGCCTCGTAGAGCATGGTATCCACTAAATCCCGGTGGGGGTTCTCAAACTTCACCAGCTGGGGCAGGTAGGCGGTCTTCACGCTGGGGCCCGTCCAGAGCCGACCCTCGGTGAGCTCCTCCTCGCCGGTGATGCACTTGAGGAGGGTGGACTTGCCGGTGCCGTTGTCGCCGATGAGGGCGATGCGCTCGCCCCCCTCCATCAATAGCTCCACATCTTTATAGAGCCGCCGCTCGCCGTAGCACTTGCCCACGCCGTCCAGCACCAGCACCTCGTCGCCCACAAAGGCGCGCTCCTTAAACCGGGCCTTCATCTGCCGCTCCTTCTCCGGGCGTTCCGCCACGGAGAGTCTGGCAATGCGCTTTTCCATGGAGAAGGCCCGCTTATGGAGCTTATCGTTGCCCATAAACGCCCAGAGGTGCAGCTTGTCCGCCGCCTCCTGCAGGTGGGTGATCTCTTTCTGGTTTTTCTCGTAAATCTTCAGTTGCTCCTCGTAGCGGCGCTGCTTCTCCTCCACATAGAAGGAATAGTTGCCGTTATAGACCACCGCCTTGCCGTGGACGATCTCGATGGTTCGGGTAACCACCTTGTCCAGAAACCAGCGGTCATGGGAGATGGTCAGCACCGTGCCCTTGAAGTGGAGCAGATAGTCCTCCAGCCACTCGGTGGCGTGCATATCCAGATGGTTGGTGGGCTCGTCCAGCAGGAGGATGTCCGTGTCCTCTAAGATGAGCCGCGCCAGATTCACCCGGGTCTTCTCGCCGCCGGAGAGGGAATCGAAGAGCTGGCTTCTCATAGACAGGGGGATGTCCAGACCGTTGGCCACCCGGGCGATGTCCACCTCGGTGTTGTAGCCGCCTAAGTTCTCGAAGCGCTCCTGCAAGCGGTCGTACTCCTCCAGCAGACGCCGATCGGAGTTCTCGTCCATCTTCGCCGCCAGCTCCTCCATGCGCTGCTGCATCCGATCCAGCCGCGCATGGGCAGAGCGAAGCACATCCTCCACGGTGGTGCCCGCCGGGTAGCGGGGAATCTGGGAGATGAGACCCAGCCGCGCCCCGCCGCCGATGGCCACAGTGCCCGTGTCCTCGGAGATCTCGCCCACAAGGATGCGGAAGAGCGTGGTCTTGCCCGCGCCGTTCTTGCCCAGGATGCCCACCCGCTCCCCGTGCTGCACCTGAAAGCTCAGGCCGTCCAGTATGTTCTTTTTGACCTCAAAGGCTTTCTTCAGGTCGGTTACGGTAATGTCGATCATATGCTGTGTTCCTTTCTGCCTTCCTCTGATGGGGAAGGGGGACAGGCTGTCAGATAAGTCGCTGCCCTGTCATTGCTGTGAAAGTGGTGCCGGAATCCTTCTTGGCTCCCTCTGATGAGGGAGCTGCCCCAGTTCGCAAACCGGGGCTGAGGGAGAGAGAATCTTTTGAGCTGCAGCGTAGACGGTCTCTCCCTCAGTCTCGCTGCGCGTTCCCCCAATGGTCGGCACTTTACCCATACAGCTCCACGGCCTTCTGCAGCAGGGTGTTGGCCACATTGCCGGCGTTGGTAAAGCCCGCGCCGCCCCGCTCGATGCAGACCACGAAGGCCAGGGGCGCACCGCTGTGGCAGTAGCCCACAAACCAGGAGTGGCTGGAGCCGTCGCCCAGCTCGGCGGTGCCGGTCTTGGCGCAGAGGTCAAGCCCCGGGAAGCGGCCGTTGGTGCCGTAGTGGGTGGTGAAGGTATAGTTCATCATCTCGTCAATCCGCTCTGCAGTTTCCGCCTTCAGCAGGCGGGTGGAGCCGTTGCTGTTGCCCAGCAACAGGGTGGGCTCCTGCACGCTGCCGCCGTTGGCGATGGCGGCAAGGTAGCGGAGCATGGCATAGGGGTTGACCATGTCCGTGTGCTGTCCGATGCCGCTCCATGCCAGATAGGAGTCCCGCTCCGCCACGGCATCGAAGTTGCCCGCCGCCGTGGCAGCGCCGTCCAGACTGTGAGCGGAGGTGAAGCCCAGCTTTTCCGCGTAGTGCGCCAGCGTATCTCCGCCCAGCTCCAGCGCGAGGGCGCCGAAGGTGCAGTTGCAGGAGTTGGCCAGCGCCGCCTCTATGGTCTGCTCTCCGTGGCAGGCGCTGCAGGTAACGGCCACGCCGTTCACATCCAGCGTACCGCTGCAGCGGAAGCTTCGCTCGTAGATGTCCGGGATATTCTCCAGTGCCGCGCAGAGCGTCACCAGCTTGAACACTGAGCCCGGGGTATAAATGCCGCTGAGAGCCCGGTTGAGATACAGTCCGTCTATGCTCTCGTCCGGCTCCCCGTAGGGATCGTAGGAGGGCGAGGAGACCATGCAGAGGATTTCGCCGGTCTCGTAATTCATCAGCAGCACGCTGCCGGTCTGCCCCCGAAGGGCATTCCAGGCGGTGCTCTGGAGCACTGCGTCCAGCGTCAGGGGCACGACATTGCCCTTGGCCCGGGTGGTGCCCCGGAGGAAGTTGTAGCCCGTGAGCCGATGGGCAAAGAGGTTCAGCGCCCCGGTGCCGATATAGCCCCGGTAGTCGCCCACGGCGTGCAGGGAGGCCACACGCACGGTGGCATCCTCGGCATAGTGGTAGTCCCCCTCTTCGCTGACAGCCAGAAGAACGCCGTTGCGGTCTGTCAGCGTACCGCAGGCGAGGATGCCGTTTGCGGCATAAAGTCCCTTGTTGGCGTTATAGGAGGCCCATTCGCCGCCCCGGGTAATAAGCTGAAAGAGCAGTACCCCGGTACCCAGCAGCAGGAGGAAGGCCAGCAGCAGCGCTGCGGAGGAGCGTCTTTGAATCCGTTTCATGGCTCTTCCCCCTTCGTCTCCCCCTGTACTTCCGCAGGCGGCTCCGGCGCGGGTTCAGCCGCAGGCGCGGGAGTCTGCTCCGGCGCGGGCTCCTCGATCAGCTCTTCAGGCGCATCGTCGGTGTACTCGTCGGCCTCGCCGAAGTCCTGATGGTCGCCGTCGCCGTCGGTTTTTTTCGAGAGGGCAAAGCTGGCGTTGCGGCGGGTATCATTGGCCTTGATATAGGCCAGCAGCGCCCAGCAGCTCACCAGCGAGGAGCCGCCCTTGGACACAAAGGGGAAGGTCACGCCCGTAAAGGGCAGAATATCCAGCGAGCCGAACACATTCAGCCCGGTCTGCACCATCATAATGCTCACCGCCGCGCAGGAGGCGATGACATAATAGGCCGAGCGCCCTGCGCCCACATTCCGCACGGCGAAGAGGGAGAGCACCACCACCGCCCCCAGACAGCAGAAGGCCACAATGCCTCCCAGCTCCTCGGCGGTCATGGCAAAGACCAGGTCAGTATCCGCCGCGGGCACATTCCGCAGCCAGCCGTTGCCCGCGCCCTGCCCGAAGAGACCGCCGGAGGCCAGGGCGCAGAGGGCCCGCACCTGCTGGTAGCCTGCGCCCAGCGGGTCCTCCCACACATGACCCCAGGTGGCAAAGCGCCGAGCCACATAGGGCTTGGCCGTGAGCACGATGCCGCAGGCCAGCGCCGCCGCCGTAACGGAGAGCAGCACCGTGGCAAAGCTGCCGGAGCGCATAAAGCTGACCACCAAAAAACACACGAAAAACACCAGCGCCGTGCCGAAATCGCCCATGAGGGCGGCAGCGCCCACAATGGCCGCGGAAAAGGCCATATAGAGCAGCAGATTCCGCTTCTGAAAGAGCCGATCCAGCGTGGCAGCCCCGGCATAGACATAGGCCACCTTCACCAGCTCCGTGGGCTGGAGGGTGACGCCCGCCACCGTCAGCCAGTTGCGGGCACCGAAAACCTCCTGACTGAGTGCCAGATTGAAGCCTAAAAACGCCAGCGCCAGAAAGGCCATGGGCCAGCGCAGGAGCTTCACCCGCCGCAAATCCCGGAGCCACCAGCCCAGCGAGGCAAAGAGTCCCAGACCGATGAGCAGCAGCGCACAGGCCTTGGCCATGCCCGAGGGCGCGGAGCTTGCCGTAACGCTGAGACCCACCGAGGAGAGGAAGAAGGCCAGTGTCTCCACCTCAAAGCCCTTGGCCGAGAGGGAGCGCATGAAAAAGAAAAACATCCACTCCACGATGATCGTGGCGATAAAAGCGCCGGTGACAGCCGTTACATATTCCTCCGGCGCGGTGATGGCGTGCTCCAGCGCCAGAAAGAGCTGAAAGCCCGTGAGCAGGAGCAGGGTAATGCCCGGACGGATGCGCCGTCCCGGCTCCTGCCGCTTGCGCTGGAGGGTCTTGCGCTGCTCGGCGTTCAGATCGATGAAGTTCAGCGTCTCCTCCCCCAGCCGGATCACATCGCCGTCCAGCAGACGGGCGCGACCCTCCACTCTGCGCTCGTTGAGGCAGGTCTCCCCGGCGGAGGTGAGATTGTAAATGAGCCAGTGACCGCGGGCGGAGCGCTGCAGCGCCGCGTGGGTGCGCTCCACGGTTTTGCTCTCCATGCGCACATCTGCGCTGCGGGAGCGCCCCAGCAGGCACTCCCAGTTGTGAATGGGCACGCTGCTGCCGTCACTGCGCTCCAGATAGGCCCAGACCTCCGGCTCATTTTTCTCCCGAAGCATGGAAAGGGCGCAGCGTATCAGCAGCCAGAGCGCAAAAATCGCCCGGCCATAGCCCGCTATTTCCATCAGCTCTGCCAGATAAAACTCCACAGGCTTGCGCCTCCTTCCGCATAATAATACAGGGTGTAGTATAGCACAACCCGACAGCATTATCAATACTTGCGCAGCGGACAGGGCTGTGCTAAAATGTGAAAAAAGAAATCTTCGATTGTAAAACTCTGTTTTACAATCGATTATTGTGAAGGAGCATACCATGGACGGAAAATTTATCGTTATGGAGGGTCTGGACGGCAGCGGCAAGACCACTCAGCTTCGGCTGCTGGAGGAGCATCTTTCAGGCAAGGGTCTTATTGTGGATGTGACCGCCGAGCCCACGGTCTCCACTCTGGGCGGCATGATCCGCGATGCTCTCTCCGGCTACATCAGGCGCACCGACTGCGAGATCGCCGCGCTCTTCGCCGCCGACCGGGTGCAGCACAATGTGAACCCCGTCTGGGGCATCGAAAAGCTGCTCTCTCAGGGGCGCACCGTTCTCTGCGACCGCTACTATTACTCCTCCATGGCCTATCAGGGCACCCTCACCGACTGGGACTGGGTGGCCGGCATGAATCTCAACAGCCCCCAGATCCGCAAGCCCGATCTCTGCATCTTTTTAGATGTGGACTATGAGCGCTCCATGGCGCGGATGAACAGCGGCAACCGCACCTATCTGGAGATTTACGAAAATCCCGAAATGCTCATTGCCACCCGCAAAAGCTACTACCGCGCCTTTGAGCAGCTGAAGGACAGAGACAATATCGTCATCATAGATGCCGCCCGCTCCATCGAAGAGGTCGCCGCCGCCGTGGCCAAAGCCGCCGACACCCTTTTTCTCTGATTAGAAAACGCGTCCCCCGCCGTAGGGCTCGGCCTCCGGACGAGCCGCACAGAACTCCTCTCATAACAGAAAAATAGGGATTGACAAAGCCCCTCTGCCTGTGGTATTATTACCAGGCGGTCTGGAGAAGTACCCAAGTGGCCGAAGGGGCTCCCCTGCTAAGGGAGTAGCCGGTGATGAGCCGGGCCCGGGTTCAAATCCCGGCTTCTCCGCCAAATAAAAAAACCTGATGCAAGGCATCAGGTTTTTTTATTTGGTACTATTCACTATTCACTATTCATTATTCACTATTCACTAAAACGGCAGTGAGTCAGGGAACCTGTCCCCATGACTCACATTATTTGTCCCAATACCACGACGTGTCAATCCGGTTGCAGCTCTCGAACATGGTCTGATCGAGGGCGCGTTTCATGTCGGTGGTGTCGGAGAGGGGCATATCGTCAATGACGCCGCCCTTGACGATCACGGCCTTGCTCTCGTCGCCTTCCTTGAAGATGTCCAGCGCACGGACACCCATCTGGGCGCCGGTGGCGCGGTCGCGGGCAGAGGGGACGCCGCCCCGCTGGATATAGCCCAGCACGGTCACGCGGCTCTCGATGCCGGTGGCCTCCTCAATGCGGCGGCAGTAGTCGGTGGCGTGACCCACGCCCTCGGCAATGACCACAATATGATGGCGGCGGCCACGGATGGCGCCCCGGCGGATCACATCCGCCACATCGTGCTCAAAGTCCACATCCTGCTCCGGCAGCAGTACGGCGGTGGCACCGGCGGCAATGCCGGAGTAGAGCGCCAGATGGCCCGCGTGGCGGCCCATGACCTCCACCACGGAAACGCGCTCATGGCTCTGCCCGGTGTCACGGAGCTTATCGATGGCATCGAGTATGGTATTGCAGGCGGTATCAAAGCCCAGCGTATACTCGGTGCAGCCCATATCGTTATCGATGGTGGCGGGGATGCCCACCACCTGTACACCCAGCTTGGAGAGCTCCACCGCGCCCTTGAAGGTGCCGTCGCCGCCGATGGCGATAATGCCGTCCAGACCCAGATATTTGCAGGTCTTCGCGGCCTTCTCCCGGTACTCCGGCTGGAGGAACTCGTCACAGCGGGCCGTATAGAGGATGGTGCCGCCCTTGAGCGTCAGACCGTCCACATCGGCGTTCTTCAGCTCCTGTACATCGCCGTTAATCAGACCCGCATAGCCCCGCTTGATGCCGATAACGCTGATGCCCTCGGCCACCGCCGTGCGGACTATGGCGCGGATCACGGGGTTCATGCCCGGTGCATCGCCGCCGCTGGTCAGTACGCCGATCCGTTTGATCGTTTTCATAGCTTTCACTCCTTTACGAAGTCAATTATGTCTGCTTACAGTATATCCCGAAAATCATAAGTTCGCAAGAGAAAACCGCACAAAATGTGCGCTTAAAGCTCGATCTTCATGGGTGCGTCCGCCACCATACTGTCCTCGGTAACCACGCAGTCGTAGCAGAGGATATGCACGCCCGCAGCCTCGGCCTCCCGGAGGGCTCTGCCGAAGTCCGGGTCGGTCTTGTCATTGGGAGAGAGGCAGCGCATCCCCTTCATCTGCACCAGAAAGAGGAGGGTTGCGTCCACGCCCGAGAGGGAGAGCTCCTTCAGCTCCCGCAGGTGCTTCACGCCCCGCTCCGTGGGCGCATCGGGGAAAAAGCAGTGGCCGTCCCGCTCCAGGGTGCAGCCCTTGACCTCCACCCAGCGGCGCCCCTCCGGGCCGTCCACGGCGAAGTCAAAGCGGGAGCTGCCGCACTTCTGCTCCGGGATCACCCGGCAATCGGGGTAGAGTCGGCGCAGCAGCTCTCCTGCCGCCGCATTGGGTGCCTGGGAGTCCATGTTGATAAGCAGCTCCCCTTTATAGACTGCGATAAGGTCGCACTTTGTCTTTCGCGCGGGGTTGTCGGAAACGCTCAGCACCACCTTTGCGCCGGGGACAAGCAGCTCCCGGCAGCGGCCTGTGTTCTTCACATGGACGGTCTCTGTTATGCCGTCCACCTCCACCTCCGCAAGAAAACGATTGGGGCGGCTGAGAAACCGCCCCGAAATAACGCGCTTATAGTTCACTTTTCACTGCCCCGATACCACGGGATGCCAGCGTTTCGCAAAGGCGAGCCAGCTCCGCCGGCGTTTCCTTCTTGCCGCCCTCAATCCATCTGACCGCCACGGAAACAAGACCTGCGGTCAAAAAGGTGCTGACCAGTCCGCCATGGGCTCCGACCAGATCCATCTTTTCCAGGAAGGGAATGAGATACTGCTGCTGCAGCTCCCGATGGAGCCGATGCTGAAAGTCCATGTCCACCGTGGTGGCATGGAGGGCATAGACCATGTCGCTGTTCTCACCGGCCATGATGAAAAGCTCCGTGAGATAGCTCAAAGCGTCCTCCTGGTTATACTGACCCTTATACTTTTCTCCCAGAGCTACCAGTTCAGCCATCAGCTCTTCCTCTAACTGGTGGAGCAGCTCCTCCACATCCTTGTAGTGAGCGTAGAAGGTGCCGCGGTTCACATCGGCCAGCTCGGCCACGTCCCGGACGGTAATGTGATCCAGCTCCTTCTTCAGCAGCAGGGTCATCAGCGCAGTGCGAAGCTGCTTTTTGGTTTTGCGGACACGACGATCCTCAGAATTGCGAATTGCCATGGTTCTCTCCTCTTTCCCTGTTCGTTAATCAATTTTTCAGCCTGTTTTTTCTGATTATAGACAAAGCAGCGGTTGTATTCAAGCAAAATTGTTACAATCGGGGTCTTGTGTTCTGTAATTTTTTTGAAATAAAGAGGTGTTTATACAAAAGTCAGAACCCAGTGAAGCTTTCTGCAGGGCTCGGTCTCCCGAATGCGCCGAAGCCGCTGCGACAGGAAGCGGCGGCTCGTCCGGAGGCCGATCCCTGCGGGGGCGGGGGTAATCCATAAAAAAGCACCTCTGCGCACATAACGCAGAGGTACTTTACACTCAGCTGCCGCGAATAAAGCGGCCGGGCTTTGGTCGATACTTAATGCCGGAGACAATGCCCACAGCGGCAAAGGAGGTCATGACCGAGGTGCCGCCGTAGCTGAAGAAGGGCAGGGTGATGCCGATAACGGGGGTGATCTCCATGCACATACCGGTATTGATGAGCAGCTGCACGAAGAAGGAGGCGGCAATACCCGTACACACCAGGAAGGACATGGTGTTGTTGCTGCGCAGTCCCACCATCATAATGCGGATTATAACGATGCTCAGCAGAATCATGATGGTCACGCAGGCGATCATGCCCAGCTCCTCGCCGGCGGAGGAGAAGATAAAGTCCGTGTGCTTGCCGGACAGAGCCTCCGACTGGGTCTGGATGCCCTTGCCGTAGCCCACACCCGTGAGCTGCCCGGAAGCCAGCGCGATCTTGCTCTGGTTGGCGTGCCAGCGGATGCCCCAGCCGTCGGGGTCCACGGTGGGATCATAGGGGGCCAGAATACGCTGGCGCTGGTAATCATCGAGGAATACATTCCACAGCACGGGGGTAGCCAGTGCCACGCAGGCTCCCGCGATCAGGAACCAGTAGAACTTCACGCCGGCGGCAATCAGCATAATGCCGAAGATGCCGATAAAGACCACGGCGGAGCCCAGGTCATCGGCAGTGATCATCAGCCAGACAAAGGTAATGCCGAAGTGGGCCACCAGCTGGATGATGGAGCTCACCGAGGAGATGTCTTTGTACTCCTTCAGATAGGTCATCTGCTTGGCCATGAGGACGATGAAGATGATCTTGGAGATCTCCGCGGGCTGGATACCGATGGGGCCGAAACGAAGCCACGCCGAGTTGCCGGTACCGCCGTCCACGCCGAAGACGATCAGCGTGCCCTGAAAGAGAAATTCAAAGCCCGCCAAAAGAATCCACTTGTCGGCATAAACGTCAATGTCAATGACCGTAAAGGCCACATAGAAGCCCAGACCCAGAACAATACCCAGCAGCTGCACGGGGATAAAGGTTTTGGATGCAAAGGACATGGTGGCGCTTTTGATAACCACAAGGCCGAAGGTGGAGCAGATCACGCACACACCCAGCAGGAAAAGGTCGGCCTTGCGGAAGAAGTCCTGCAATATATTTTTCAGTTGTTTCAAGTCAGTAAAGCCTCCGGCGCAGGGAAAGATACCTGTATCATAGCACATTCCCACGATGCTTGCAAGCAAAAGGCGCAGTTCTTCATGAAAGCTTAACGAAAGCGCCGGCTTTGCTTTTTTCTGCTTGCCTTTTGCGGATAATCGTCGTATAATTAAGATTTGGAAAGAGGTGAGACTATGACCTATCTGAGCAAGTGCGAAAAGGATACCGAGGCGCTCGGGATGCGTCTGGCTCACTCTCTGCCCTCCGGCAGTCAGGTAATCGCCATGTATGGGGAGCTGGGTGCCGGGAAGACCGCCTTTATCCGGGGTCTGGGTCAGGGTCTGGGCATCCGGGAGCTTATCAGCAGTCCCACCTTCACCATCGTCAACGAGTTTCAGGGCGAGCGGGAGCTGTACCACTTCGATATGTACCGGCTCTGCAGCGCCGATGAGCTCTTCGACATCGGCTGGGAGGATTATCTCGCCCGGGGCGGCGTGTGCGCCGTGGAATGGAGCGAGAATGTCCGGGATGCCTTCGACGGCAGCGAAATCGTTGTGACCATCCGCAAAACCGGCGAGGACAGCCGGGAGATCGACATTGAGGGGATTGCGCTATGCTGATTTTAGGTCTGGAAACCACCGCCACCGCCGCGTCCTGCGCTCTCTGCCGGGACGGGGAGATGCTGGCCATGAGCTATCAGCGCAGCAAGCTCACCCACTCCTCCACCCTGCTGCCCATGGTCGAGGAAATGCTTGACCATGCCCAGCTCACAGTCCGCGATGTGGATGCCGTTGCCGTGGCCCAGGGCCCCGGCTCCTTTACCGGCGTACGCATCGGCGTGGCCACGGTGAAGGGTCTCTGCTGGGGTGCCGAGAAGAAGGCCATCGGCGTTTCCACGCTGGAGGCCATGATGTGCAGTGCTCTCTTCGCCGCCGAAGGCAGCGTAATCTGCCCGGTGATGGACGCCCGCCGCGCTCAGGTCTACGGGGCCGTCTTCGACGCTGACGGCAGCCGTCTCAGCGAGGACGCCGCCATTGCCGCCGACGAGCTTGCCGCGCAGGTGAAGGCCATGGGCCGGTCTGCTCTGGTGCTGGGTGACGGCTGGGCCGTATTTGAAAAGGCTCTCCGGGAGCTTGCGGTACCCCACCGCATTATGCCGGAGCCTCTCCGCTACCAGAACGCCTGGGGCGTGTGCCTCGCCGCCATGGACAAGGAGCCCCGGGGTGCCGACGAGCTGCTGCCGGTTTATCTGCGGCTCTCTCAGGCCGAGCGTGAACGACAGGAAAAAAACCATTAAGAATAAAAGGAGTGTACCGAAATGAGCAAGGTCTATATCTTTGACCATCCTCTCATCCAGCACAAGCTTTCCATTCTCCGCGACAAGAACACCAGCGTGAAGGAGTTCCGTGAGCTGGTGAGCGAAATCGCCCAGCTGATGTGCTACGAAGCCACCCGGGATCTGCCTCTGGAAGAGATTCAGGTCGAGACCCCCATGGGCATTGCCACCTGCAGGCGCATCGCCGGCAAGAAGCTGGCCATCGTTCCCATTCTCCGTGCCGGTCTGGGCATGGTGGACGGCATGGTCGCCATGATGCCCAATGTGAAGGTCGGCCATATCGGTCTGTACCGCGACCCCGAGACGCTGGAGCCTGTGAAGTACTACTTCAAGATGCCCCCCGATGTGACCGAGCGTGACTGCATCGTTGTGGATCCTATGCTGGCCACCGGCGGCAGCGCCGTGGCATCCTGCACCTTCCTGAAGGAGGCGGGTGTTCGCTCCATCAAGCTCATGAGCATCATCGGCGCTCCCGAGGGCATTGCCGCCATGCAGGAGGCCCACCCCGATGTGGACATCTACGTGGCCGCCAAGGACGAGAAGCTCAACGACATCGGCTACATCGTCCCCGGTCTGGGCGATGCCGGCGACCGTATCTTCGGCACCAAGTAAGTTCAGAAGCTGCAAAGCACCCGTTCGGTCTATCCCGAAGGGGTGCTTTTTTGATATACGATTGTTGCCGGAATGTTGTGGATTCCGCGCGGATTAAGTTGTAAAATGGTTCTGCTCCGTAAGGAGTAAAGGGTGCAATAAACGGTAGGCGGTGGCCACTTCCTCCGAGAGGAGGTGACAGTATGCCCATTACATTAACGTTCCATATCTTCGGATATACCGTAACGGTTACTGTAAAAGAGCGACACCGCCACTCTGCCAAGTGACGGTGTCATGCTAATGATACCCAGCTAACAGGGTCACCGCTTATCGGCACCCTTTTTATATTTCTCATTATAGCGAAAAGCGTGCATAAGTCAAGGGGAAAGTTTTTGATACGGGATTGTTATCGTTTCCGATTTGAAAAGCCCGCTCTTTTCCTTTATAATATCCATGCTCCACAAGGAGTAAAGGGTGCAATAAACGGTAGGCGGTGGCCACTTCCTCCGAGAGGAGGTGACAATATGCCCATTACATTAACGTTCCATATCTTCGGATATACCGTAACGGTTACTGTAAAAGAGCGACACCGCCACTCGGCCAAGTGACGGTGTCTGTGTCTAATGTAGATCAGCGCTAAATCGGGTCGCCGCTTATCGGCACCCTTTTTATATTTCTGATTATAGGGGTCAAGTGCGGAAAAGTCAAGGAGTTTTTCGGGGCTGAGAAGGAGCGGCACAGCCCGGAGGCCGTACCGTCCGCCTCCGGCGGCGCATCTTCTCTTTCCCGGGAAAGAGAAGATAGGGGCTGATGTCAGTCCATGTTCCCCGTGGCGTACATGAGCGCGCTGAGGGCTGCCACCGGGGCGGTCTCGCAGCGGAAGATGCGGGGGCCCATGGAGCAGATGCGGAGCCCCACCCGCCGGGCCAGCTCCGCCTCAAAGGGCTCGAAGCCGCCCTCGGGACCGGTGATGATAGCAGCAGTGCGGATATTCTCCGCGCTCTCCACGGCCTCGCGCAGGGTCTGACGCTCTCCGGTCTCGTACATGAAGAGGGGCAGATCGGTGGCATTGGCCCGGTTGAAGGCCTCGGCAATGTCCTTGAGCAGTCCCACCCGAGGGATGATGCCGCGGCCGGACTGCTTGGCAGCCTCCTCGGCGATTTTCTGAAAACGCTCCAGCTTTTTGTCCTCGGTGCCGGCTCTGAGCTTCATGACGCAGCGCTCCGAGGGGAAAAACCATATCTCGTCCGCGCCGGACTCCACGCATTTCTGAATGATGGTCTCGGCCTTGTCGCCCTTGGGCAGCCCCACTAAAATCTGCACCTTCACGCTGGGCTCGGCGATGCAGGGCTTAGACTCAAAGACCTCGCACTCCACGCTCTCGCCGGACATACGGGTGACGGAGCAGTGGTAGTCCGTACCCTTGCCGTCGCAGAGGATGAGCCTGTCGCCGATGCGCAGGCGCAGCACCTTCACGTGTTTGGCGTCCTCCCCGGCGATCAAGGCGGTGCCGCCGGCCACATTGCTGCCGCCGCTGAGAAAAAATCTGGGCATAGGGTATCTCCTTAAAAAGCTTTTTTGCTATTATCGCACATTCCCGCCCGCTTTGCAATAGGATGAGGCGAGGTGGATGCCATGGATAAAGAGCAATTTCTGCGCGTCTGGCAGCGCGTCAGCGGAGAGAGCTGTCCCAACCGGGGCAGCGTGGTCTCAGCCCTGCGGGAAAGGCTGGAGCTCTGCGCGGCAGCCATGGAGCTGTACCGTCTGCTGGGCTACACCCGCTTTCTCCGGGAAAGGGAGGAGGAGTCCGCGGCGCTGCAGGCGGAGTATTTCATCCTCACCGCCGAAGCCTGTCCCCTGCTGCCCTGCTACCGGGGAGAGAGCCCAAAGCCCTATCTGCTCCGGGAGTGCATCAACCTGGAGGAGCGCAGCGCCCTGCTCCACGGCAGCGGACAGTGGCAGGAGGCCTGCCTCCGCCGCGCCCGCGAGCTCCGCCGTGAGCTGAGCCGGGTGCTGTGAAAATGAGAAAATCGGGGACGGTTCTCGATAGTGTCATTTGACACTTTTGAGAACCGTCCCCACTTTTGTCATTTAGCGTATCATTCCGATGAAGAAGGCTACTATGGAGCAGGCCACAGCCAGCATGATGCAGCCGGCCCAGATGGCGGAGCGGAGCTCGTCTGCGCCGGGTCCGGGTCTCTGCACAGGCGCAGGTGCGGGAGAGGGTGCAGCGGCTGCAGCGGGCGTCTGGTTTTCCTCCGGGATCGGGGGCTGCTCGGCCTCGCGTTCCCGGCGCTGCTGAAGCTCCTGCTGTTTGCGTCTGAGGGTCTCCTCCGGGTTGGACATACGCTCGGCCCATTCGGCAGCGGCGGCAAGGGGATTACGAAGCTTCATCCTCAGGCCTCCTCTTCCACATACACGCTGAACCTCCCGCTGACGGGCAGCCAGATACCCCAGCGGTCGATCTGCACCACCATGACCTCGCTTCCCACGCGGACGATGTACTCCCCCGCCGGGACGGTCTGCACGCCGCTCCTGAAGTTCACCAGCCCGGAGCCGGTCTCGCCGCAGTAGAGCTGACCGTGGCCCAGAAGCTCCGTGGCCTCGGCCACCTCGCCTTTGGCAAGGAGAGCGCGGATGCGGCTGGAGCTGATGGGCTCCCCGCCGTCCATGACCGCCTCGACCCGTTCAAAGAGCAATCCCCGCTCTGCGCACCATTGGGTCAGCTTCTCGGCGTTTCCCTCGCCCCGGTAGCCGAAGCGGAAATCGTAGCCCACCACGAAGCCGGCAGCGCCTTCGGAAAGCAGCCGCTCCAGAAACTCGTCCCAGGCCGTGGCACAGAGCTTTTCATCAAAGGGCAGGAAGCGGACGCTGACACCCAGCGCCTCCATGAGCTCCCTCCGCTCCTCCTCGGTGCTCAGAAGCGGCACGCTCTGACCCTGCAGCACGGCGCTGGGATGGGTGGAGAAGCTCACGGCCTCGGCGCTCAGGCCGTGGTCTGCCGCCAGTTTTTTGGCTCGGCGCAGCAGCTCCGCGTGTCCCCGGTGGACACCGTCAAAGAAGCCCAGCGCCAGTATCTTTCTATCTTCCATGGTCTTCAGACCTCAAAAAAACTCTTTATACTGCGGCCCTGCCCTTCGGCCACTCTGCCGTAGGAGAGAAATTCGCCGCTCTCGCCGTAAAAGCGATACTCGCCCTCCTCCGCATCCACGCGGAAGTCGTTGCCGCAGCGGCAGAGGCGCTCCTGTTTAGCCGAGAGCGTCAGCGCCGTCTTATCGGAAAAGAGGGTATCCAGAGGCAGCAGCCTGTCCGGCGCGGCCTCGGCTATTTTGCAGGCGTTTGCCACATCGAACACGCCCAGCCGCTCCCGGCGCAGGGAGGCCATGGCAGCGCCGCAGCCTAAGGCCGCGCCGATGTCGTGGCAGAGGGTGCGGATATAGGTACCCTTGGAGCAGCGGATGCGCAGGAGGTAGTCTCCCCCGTTCTCGCCGCAGTATTCAATGCTGTAAATGGTAATGCTTCGCGCCTCCCGCTCCACCTCGCCGCCCTTGCGGGCAATGTCGTAAAGCTTTCTCCCGCCGATTTTGATGGCGGAGTACATGGGGGGCACCTGCCGGATATCGCCGGTGAACCGGGGCAGCACCGCCTGCAGCTCCTCCGCCGTGGGACGCAGGGCACTCTCAGAGAGGATATTGCCGCTGATGTCCTGGGTATCGGTGACGATGCCCGGACGCAAGGCGCAGAGATACTGCTTCTCCGTGGCCTCGGCGTATTCCGAGGCGCGGGTTGCCCGTCCGCAGAGCACCAGCAGCAGCCCCGTGGCCAGGGGGTCTAAGGTGCCCGCGTGACCGATGCGGCGCTCTTTGAGCTGGCCCCGGAGCTTGGCCACCACATCGTGACTGGTCCAGTCCGGCTCCTTATCGATGAGCAGCAGTCCGGTCACGGCCAGAGCTCCTCCACGACCTTGCGGACGGCCTCGGCAGCGGCGAAGGGCTCCATGGGAATCATGCAGCCGGAGGCCATGAGATGTCCGCCGCCGCCGAAGGCCTTGGCTATGGTGATGGAGCTGATGCTGCCGTCGGTGCGGATGGAGATTTTGCTGTAGTTGGGCTTCAGCTCCCGGACGGTGATGGCCACCTTGTTGGTGACGACCATACCGGCCAGATCGGCCATGTCCATGCAGTCCTCTTCCCTGGCGCCCGACTTCCGCATCATCTCCAGGGTGACCACGGCAATGTTCAGCCGGGCATCCTTATAGCTGAGGAGGGAGGAGCAGATCATGCCCTCTAAGAGCATACGCTCCCGGGACTTGCTGCGGAAGAGCTTCTTGTTGAGATCGGCGATGTGAGCGCCGTAATCCGTGAGCCTTGCAGCGGCGCGGAAGCTGTCGGCAGTGGTGTTGGAAAAGCGGAAGCAGCCGCTGTCGGTGGAGACGGCGATATAGAGGCAGTCGGCCTCGAAGGCATCGGGGGTGTCCAGTAGCTCCAGCACCTCCAGCACCAGCTCGCCGCCGGCGGCCTTGGTGGCATCGATGCAGGCTTCGGTGCAGAATTTTCCGCCGTCGGGGTGATGGTCGATGGAGAGGTCCACCTTGCCCTCGTAGCCGTTGGCGATCATGTTCGCCGAGGCCACATCCACCGCAAGAACGGTGTCATAGCTCTGATTCTCGGGGAGGAAGTAGGGCTGCACCAGCTCCATGTAGAAGTTGCTTACCTCCGGGTTGGGATAGAGCCAGGCCTGCTTGCCCAGTCTGCGCAGAAAATGGCAGATGGCCGTGGCAGAGCCCAGGGTATCGCCGTCGGGACGAACGTGGGTAAGAATCAGATAGTTGTCGTGGGACTTGAGATATTCCGCGCATTCCTGCCTTGTCATGGGGCTTATTCCTCCTATTTATAGCCGATGGAAAACTCCCTTTCCATCGAGGGTTTCTCGCGCTTATCGCGGCGGCGGAGCCGCCTTGGTCGGCGCGAGGGCGCATCAGTAGAATGCGCCTCAGGGAATTTTCAGGCGGGCGGAGCTCGCCTGAAAATGATTTTATTATCTTGCGCCTTTGGCGCAACTCTGCGAGGCTGGGGGCATTCGTCCGGGGGGTGCCTGAATCACCTATTCTTCGTCCTCGTGGGAAATGTCCAGAGCTTCGATGAGGGCGCTGATGTGGGCGCCCTGCTCAATGGAGTGGTCTATCTCAAAGATCAGCTCCGGGGTATAGCGCAGCGACAGGGACTGACCCAGCTCATGGCGCAGCCAGGGGGAGCAGGACTTGAGTCCCTTTTTAAGCTCCTTCTCGTTGCACTCGCCCAGCACGCTCAGATATACCTTGCAGTAGCGCAGATCGCCGGTGGTGTCCGTGCGGACGATGCTCAAAAGGCTCCCCTGATTGACCCGGGGATCCTTCACCGAGCGCAGCAGGGTGGAGAGATGGAACTGGATATCATCGTTGATGCGCTGAATATGATTATTGGCCATATGGGATACTCCTTGAAAAACAGTCTTCCTCAAAGCCTTCTCTGAGGGAAAACTCCTATATTAGTTTTTTGAGGCAGCTTCGCTGCCTCAAAAACACCCTGAAGCGAGCAAAGCGAGCTCTCGCGCCGACCAAAGCGGCGCAGCCGCTGCGATAAGCGCGAGCTCTCGATGGCTAAACGAAGTTTAGCCATCGACGCTTCAGTTCTTGACTTCTTCCATGACGAAGCACTCAATGATGTCGCCTTCCTTGACATCGTTGAACTTGTCAATCTGCATACCGCACTCGTAGCCGGAGGCGACTTCCTTCACATCGTCCTTGAAGCGGCGCAGGGAGGCCAGGTCGCCCTCGAAGATTACGATGTTGTCGCGGTTCACGCGCACCTTGCTGTTGCGGACGATCTTGCCGTCCTGCACATAGCAGCCGCAGATGGTGCCCAGCTTGGAGACATGGTAGGTCTGCCGCACCTCGGCGTGACCGAGGATAAGCTCCTGGAACTTGGGAGCCAGCATACCCTTGAGAGCGTCGTGGACATCGTTGATGCAGTCGTAGATGACGCGGTACATACGCAGCTCCACCTTGGAGCGGGCGGCGCTGTCGCTGGCGGCCTTCTCGGGGCGGACATTGAAGCCCACGATGACGGCGTTGGAGGTGGAGGCCAGCATAACATCGCTCTCGGTGATGGCACCCACGCCGGCGTGGATGACCTTCACCTGCACCTCGGCGTTGGATTCCTTCTCCAGCGAAGCCTTGACGGCCTCGGCAGAGCCCATGACATCGGCCTTGACGATGATGTTGAAGGTCTTCATCTCGCCCTGCTGAATGCGGGCGAACAGATCCTCCAGAGAGACCTTCTTGCCCACATTGGCGGCGGCATCCTTCTGCTCCTGCATACGCTGCTCGGCCAGCTCGCGGGCCATGCGCTCGTCGCTGACGCAGTTGAAGATGTCACCGGCAGAGGGAACCTCGCTCATGCCCGCGATCTCCACGGGAACGGAGGGGCCGGCCTCGGTGATGCGCTGACCCTTGTCGTTGGTCATGGTACGCACACGGCCCACGCAGGTACCGGCGATGATGATGTCGCCCTGACGGAGGGTGCCGTTCTGCACCAGAACGGTCATGATGGGGCCGCGGCCCTTGTCCAGACGGGCCTCGATAACGGTGCCCCTGGCGGCGCGGTTGGGATTGGCGCGCAGCTCCATGATCTCGGCCTGCAGAGCCAGATTCTCCAGCAGGGTGTCCACGCCCATGCCGGTCTTGGCGGACACGGGGCAGACAATGGTCTCGCCGCCCCATTCCTCGGGCACGAGATCGTACTTGGTCAGATCCTGCATGATGCGGTCGGCGCTGACGCCGGGGATATCCATCTTGTTGATGGCCACCACGATGGGGATATTGGCGGCCTTGGCGTGGTTGATGGACTCAATGGTCTGGGGCATGATGCCGTCGTTGGCGGCCACCACCAGAATGGCCACATCGGTAACCATGGCGCCGCGGGCGCGCATGGTGGTAAAGGCCTCATGGCCCGGGGTATCCAGGAAGGTCACGGGGTTGCCGTTGATGTCAACGGTGTAGGCGCCGATGGCCTGGGTGATGCCGCCGGCCTCGCCGGAGGCCACGGAGGACTTGCGGATGTAGTCCAGCAGAGAGGTCTTGCCGTGGTCAACATGACCCATGACCACCACCACGGGGGCTCTGGGCTGCAGCTCCTCCTCGCTATCCTCGTGGGCATCGATGAGCTTCTCCTCCACGGTGACGACCACCTCGTGCTCGACCTTGCAGCCCAGCTCCATGGCCACCAGCGCGGCGGTATCGTAATCGATCACATCGGAGATGGAGGCCATCACGCCCAGCTTCATGAGCTGCTTGATGACTTCCACAACGGTCTTTTTCATGCGGGAGGCCAGCTCGCCCACGTTGATCTCCTCGGGGATGGCAACGGTCAGGGGCTTGGACTTGGCCTTCTCAAGGAGCTTGCGCTGCTCGCGTTCCCGCTCCTCCTGCCGCTTCTTGGCACCGCTGTATTGCTGCTGGGAGCGCTGCTTGGACTTGGACTGCACCTTTTCCTTGCCGCGCTGCATATTGGCAGCCTTCTCGCCGGCCATGTTGTCGTACTTCTCGTCGTACTTGGAGAGGTTGGTGTTGGTGGAGCCGCGGGTATCCACCACGCGCTTCTCGGCCACCTGCCTGGGCTGCTGCACGGCAGGCTTCGCCTCCTGCTTGGGAGCCTGCTGGGGCTGCTGCTGGGCATTGGCGGGGCGCTGGTTGGTGTTAGGCCGCAGACCGCTGCCCTGCTGGGCGCCCTTCTGGTTGGTGTTGGGCCGCAGACCGTTGCCCTGCTGGGCGCTCTTCTGGTTGGTGTTGGGTCGCAGACCGTTGCCCTGCTGGGCGGGCTTTTCCTGCTGGGGCTGCTCCTTCTTCTCCTGCTTGGGAGCGGCGGGGGCGAACACCTCGGCGATGCTCTCCATCTGATTTTTCTGGGTAAGCACCTCAAAAATCACATCCAGCTCGTTCTGCTCCAGAATCTGCATATGGTTCTTGGGCGCGGTAAAATACTTGGTATAGATCTCCGTGACCTGCTTGGAGGTCATATTAAAGTCCTTGGCCACCTCGTGAATGCGATACTTGAATTCAATTGCCATGCACATTTCCTCCTTTTGCCCCATTGGACTTGTGTTTGCGGGGGGCTGCTTTTCTGCGAGCCGCCTTATCCCGCCTTTCCGCTAAAAGCGTGGCAGTTTCCTGCCAGTCGCTGTTGTTGACTGCCATAGCCCTGGCGAATTCCGCCGCCAGACCCCGCTCCGTAAAGCCCACCATGGCGCAGCCGCCGCTGCCTAAAAGCGCACAGAGCTCCTCCTTGGGAATGTCGATGCGCCGAAGGGGGAAGCGGTGTCCCACGGTGTAGCCCTCCGCCCGCCTTGCGGCGTTGTCGGAGGCATCGGAGGCCAGCAGCAGAAGCTTCAGCTTCCCGTCTGCCGCCGCCTCGCCGCAGCGTTCCTCGCCCAGCACCAGATTTCCGGCCTTGCGGGCGAAGCCTAAGTAGCTTCTTGCCTTATCCATTCTCAGCCTCCATTTCTCTGGAGAGCTGCTCGTAAACCCCGTCGGGTATGGGCGTTTCCAGACTGCGCTCCAGTGCGCGGGACTTCACCGCCCGCTTCAGACATTCCTGAGAGCGGCAGATATACGCGCCCCGGCCCGAGGCCTTGCCCCGGAAGTCCAGCGAGATCGCACCCTCCGGGGAGCGCACAATGCGCAGCAGTTCATTCTTCGGCTTCTGCTCCCGGCAGCCCATACACTGCCGAACCGGTATCTTCTTCGGCACGAACCTCAACTCCTTCCCTGCTTTCGGATAAGCCTCGCAGCGTTCGCACCTCCGGGTGCGAAAAAATCAAAATGAAGCCTGTTAAGCCTGCGATTCGGGCTTGATGTCGATCTTGCAGCCGGTGAGCTTGGCGGCCAGACGGGCGTTCTGACCCTCCTTGCCGATGGCCAGAGAGAGCTGGCTGTCGGGCACAACCACCTTGGCGCTGCGGTTATCATCGAGCATATCCACGCTGACCACCTCGGCGGGAGAGAGAGCAGAGGCGATAAAGAGCGCGGTATCCTCGGAATACTTGACGATGTCGATCTTCTCGCCGCCCAGCTCGTTGACGATGGAGGCCACGCGGCCACCGTTGGGGCCCACGCAGGCGCCGATGGGATCCACGGCGGGATCGGCAGACCAGACGGCCATCTTGGTGCGGCTGCCGGCCTCACGGGCGATGGAGCGAATCTCCACGGTGCCGTCGAAGATTTCGGGAACCTCCAGCTCGAAGAGGCGCTTCACCAGACCGGGGTGGGTACGGGAAATGAGCACCTGGGGGCCCTTGTTGTTCTTGCGAACCTCCACCACATAGACCTTGATGCGGTCGCCCTCTCGGAGCTGCTCGCCCCTGATCTGCTCGTTGGAGCCCAGCATGGCCTCGGTATACTCGCTGTTGGAGGAGATTTTGATGGAAACGGCACCGCTGTTCTCGATTTTGGTGACGATGCCGGTGAGAATCTCGTGCTCCTTGGAGGTGAAGTTCTCATAGGTGCGGCCACGCTCGGCCTCACGGATGCCCTGAATGATGACCTGCTTGGCGGCCTGGGCGGCGATGCGGCCAAACTTCTTGGTCTCCACGGGCACATCCACAAAGCCGCCGACCACGGCCTTGGGGTCGTAGGTCTGGGCCTCGTCCAGAGCGAACTCCAGAGCGGCGTCGTAAACGTCCTCCACCCGCTCCACGATGCCCATGCGGACATACATGGAAATTTTGCACTTCTCGGGATCCAGCTCCACAAAAACATTCTCGCCGCAGTCGGGGTTATCCCGCTTGTAGGCGGCCAGCAGAGCCTGCTCGATCTTCTCCAGCATATAGCCGGAGGGAATGCCCTTTTCCTTTTCCAGCTCCGTGATGGCACCGAAAAATTCGGCGTTCATGTTGGGAGCCTGTTCCTTCTTGCTCGTTCTCTTCTTCATCAGCCCAGTATCACCCGCAGTGCTGCGAGCTCCTCCTTCTCAAAATGCACATCGTTGCCGCCGCAGCGCAGGGTCACGGCGCCGTTTTCATAGTTCAAAAGCTCGCCCTTATAGAGCTTGCTGCCCTCCCGGGGCTTGTAGAGCTTGGCCTCCACTTCCCTGCCCAGGGCAAAGGCGAAGTGGCTCTCCTTGCGGAGCTCCCGCTCCAGACCGGCGGAGCTGACCTCAAAGGTGTAGCTGTCGGGGATGGGGTCAGCCTCGTCAAGGATGGGGTCGAGAGCGCGGGAAAAGGCCTCGCAGTCGTCGATGCCGATGCCCTCGGCGGAGTCGATGTAGACGCGCAGCACCATGCCCACGGCTTCCTTTACATACTCAATGTCCCAGAGGCTCACATTCTGCTCCGCTGCCACGGGCGCGGCCAGAGCTTCCACTCTGTCGGTAATCTTACTCATAAATCACTCACCTGAAATGCCTTTATTATCAAGAAAAAGACTGGGCTCCTGCCCAGTCTTTCCTCACACTTCCTTCTTACGGAGGGAGTATAGCACATTCTTTCAGCCAATGCAAGTATTTCTTCAAAGAAATCTTACATTTGGGTGATATTCATATGCGGATAGGGCACGGAGATGCCCTCCTCCTCGTATAAGTCCTGCATACACTCCAGCACGCTGCGGCGTATGGCGCGCTTTTTGTCGGGGAGGCCGATAATGCGCAGCTTGTAGTACACCGCCGATTCGCCCAGCTCCTGGGTACCCAGAAAGGTGCAGCTTTTCACATATTCAGCATTTTCCACTCTCTCGCAGAGCTTCCAGCACAGATCGCGCATACGGGAAGCGCTGATCTCATAGGGAGCCGGAATCTCCACATCCTGCCAGTCGGAGAGGACGGTGGCTTCGGAGATATTGCGGTTGGCGATGGTGATGATGTTGCCGCTGTCCAGATCCTCCAGGCGGGTGGTTTTGATGTTAAAGCTCACCACCCGGGCATTGCGGATGCTCCCGATGCTGACAATATCACCCACGGAAAAATATTTATCCGCCATGATATTCACGCCCATGGTCAGATCCTTGAGCACATCCTGCACCGCAAAGCCCACCACCACGCCGGCAATGCCGAGACCGGCCAGCAGCGAGGAGAGGTCCACGCCGAACACATTCAGCAGCTCTGCGCCGAAGGCGGCGATCACTATGTATTTTCCGGCTCTCTGGATGCCGTCGGGGTTATTGATCTTTCTGCCCCGCCGCTCCAGCAGCGCCAGCGTATGGCGGATAAGCCGTCTGAGCAGGCCCCAGCAGACAAAGCCCAGCGCCACCACCACCAGCGAAGCCAGCAGTCTTTTCATGCTGAGAATTTCCGAGAGAGTTTCGTTGAAATTTTCCATATATGCAGACTCCGAAGCTTTTTTCTTATAGTATACTCCTCCTTTGAGCAAAAGGAAAGTACAAAAAGTGGGAATTGGGGACGGTTCTCAATTCCCACTTTGGAAATTGAGAACCGTCCCCGTTTATCATTTTTCAGCGTTCCGGCAGCCAGTTGGCGGGGTCGGAAAGCTCGCCGTTGAGCTTCATGGCAAAGTGGAGATGGTAGCACTCCCCCACCTCGCACAGGGCGCTCTCGCCCACGGCACCGATGATGTCGCCCACCTGTACGCTCTGCCCCACGCTGACGGTGGGCTCGGCAGCCAGATTGGCGTACACGCTCACCACGCCCTCGCCGTGGTCGATCTCCACGGTGGTGCCGTAGAGGGGATCGGCAAATACGGCGCTGACGGTGCCGTCGGCGGCAGAGAGCACGTGACCGCCCAGTCCGGCGGCGATGTCCCAGCCGTTATGGGTGCGCCAGTCGGCCATGGTCACATCGTAGGTGAGCTTCTCCGCATCGTAGCCCCGCTCCAGATTGCCCGTCACCGGCCAGATGAAATACAGGGGCAGCGCCATGGTCTCCTCCGCCTCGCACTCCGCTTCGGGAATCTCCACCGGCTCGCTCAGCGCGGGAGACGGCTTCACGAGCTGCTCGGGCAGAGTCGGCGTGGGCGTGGGGAGCGCGGCCATGGCGGGCTTTGCCTCCTCGCTCTCCGTCCTGCGCTCCTTGGGGTAGAG
Source organism: Clostridiales bacterium UBA1728 (assembly GCA_002315975.1). Lineage (GTDB taxonomy): Bacteria > Bacillota > Clostridia > Oscillospirales > Oscillospiraceae > Apopatocola. The sequence goes on along the minus strand of DCIK01000035.1, from coordinate 34,559 downwards.
CAGCCATACAAATCCTACCAGCAGTGCGGAAAGGAGAAGGAAAAGAGTAAGGCTGCCGCTAAAAAATCTTTGGAAAAAGCGTTTTCTTTCCATGTGAAAAATACCTCCGAAACTCAGCTTTCGTGGGTAGTGTTACCTGCGAAGTGGAAAAATATACTGCATTTTCTAAGGAATTTTTGCCTGAGTTTACACTTTGTTTGCAAATTATCTATAAACCGTTCAGGACTTTTCCCCCGCGGCAGAGTATCATACAACCATCAGGAACAAACAAAGCTTTTCCAATTGATTTTCACCTCTTTTTTTCATTTTTTCTTTTCCTCTCTTTTCTCCCTACGGGCTCCGTTCAGCCCGCCGCTCCTCTCCCTGAGCGGAAATGAACGGAAAACCAAAAAAGAAGCGGAACAGCCGCAAGGCTGCTCCGCTTTCTTGTTTTTTTGAAAAAGTGCGAAAAAATATCCCCCCGGGGAGCTTGTTGCCCGCTCTGCGGCGTGGTACACTCCAGAGCGTCAAATAAGTTTACCACGCCTGACTTCACTCATGAAAGCACCGTTCGGATTCCAGCGGCAGATGGATTCGATGCGGTGCTTTCTGCCGTTCTCATACGCCTCAGCTCAGTCTTACCACCGTCATGCCGCTGCTGTAGCTGTCGGGGCTGCCGGTGGCACCGTTCATGTTGATGCTCCCGGTGGAGCGGTTCACCACGCCGATGGTATCCCCGGCGTTCAGCGTGGCCACGGTGGAGCCGCTGATGCCGGCGTTGCCCTGCTCGGTGGCCAGATTCTCCCCGGAGGAGCCCAGCACGTCGCCATTCTGATTCTCCAGCGTCAGTACGATGTCCGACACGCCCGTGGGTGCCTCCACCAGCGCGTTCCAGAGGATGAGATAGGTGCCCGCGTTGGTGACGGTGAAGCGATTGGTGCCGGGGTCATAGGCCACATCGCTGTTGCTGGTGGCGGTGGTGCCCATGGGGATCACCCCGGCGGTGGGAACGGCGGTGGTCAGGGCGGTGGTCGTCTCGGTGTGAAGTCCGCTGTTCTCCGTGGCGTCCTCACCCGCAGGCCCCTGAGGGCCGACGGCACCCGTGGCACCCGTGGCGCCGGTAGCACCCGTGGGACCGGCAGGGCCTGTTGCTCCCGTTGCGCCCGCGGGGCCGGCGGGGCCGATCTCACCCTGAGGTCCCTGAGGGCCGACAGGACCCTGAGGCCCGGTGGGGCCCACCGGGCCCATGGGGCCAACGGGGCCGGCGATCAGGCTGGGACAACAGCGGCAGCCGCAGTCATCACCGCGACGGCCGGAGACAATATTCTGCCTGTAGTAATCGCAATCCTGCATTTTCTTTACCTCCTTTCATGCCAATCTATGCGCAGTAAGCCCCCGCTGTCCCTTGACTTTTTCAGCACAATGCGTTAAACTGCACATATAATATTTTGAAAGGAAGTACCGCCATGTCCGAAGCTGTTTCTCCCCTGAACGGAATCAACGAAAAGCGCATCCGGGATATCCCCGGCTACATTCACGTCCCCGTAGGTGCCGAGGTCAACTACGAGTCCGCCGTGGTCATGAACTACATTCAGGAGTTTGCCGACCTGACCCAGGTGCCCCACCCCAGCCACTATGAGGGCAAAATGGCCGACTACCTGCTCTCCTGGGCTGCCGCCCACGGGGTGGAGGCCGAGAAGGACGAGCTGAACAACGTGGTGCTCTTCCTGCCCGCCACCCCCGGCTACGAGAACGCCCCCACGGTCATCGTGCAGGGTCACATTGATATGGTTCCCGCCTGTGACGAGGGCGTGACCCACGACTGGCAGAACGACCCCCTGAAGCTGGTCTGGACTGCCAACAGCGTCAAGGCCGAGGGTACCACGCTGGGCGCCGACAACGGCACGGGCGTGGCCTTTATGCTCAACTACATCGACTATGCCGATAAGTTCGTCCACGGCCCCATGCGCATGATCTGCACGGTCTGCGAAGAGGTGGGTCTTGTGGGTGCCCACGCGCTGGACGCAAAGTATGTGCAGGGCGCACAGTACATGATCAACGGTGACGGCGGCTACGGTGCGGCCATCATCTCCTGCGCCGGCGGCAAGTACTTCGACTTCAGCCGCAAGGCCGAGTGGAGCGAGCTTCCCACGGGCTTCAAGCGCATGGCGCTGGAGATCGGCGGTCTCAATGGCGGTCACTCCGGCAGGGTGGGTCACGGTCAGGCCAACGCCCTGGTCGCCATGGCCAATGCCCTGCTGACGGTCTCTCAGAGCGGTGTGGCGCTGGGTATTCTCTCCTTCAGCGGCGGCAGCGCCAATAATGTCATCCCCAGCAACGCCAAGGCCGTGGTCGCCATCCGAGACACTGACTGGGACAAGGCCATTGAGGCGCTGGAGGGCTTCAAAAAGCGCTTCTTCGATGCCTACCTGCCCACTGAGTGCACCATGTTCTTCTCCTTCGCCGAGGGCGGCAAGGGCGAGAGGATGCTCAAATTTGAGCTCTCCCGCAAGCTCATCCAGCTCATGAGCACCGTGCCCAACAACATCCACTCCCTGCTGACCACCGCCGAGGGCACCCAGTGCTCCTCCAACCTGGGCACCCTCCGCATCACCGAGGAGGAGGTGGGCTTCACCTGCTTCATGCGCAGCTCCTCTAACTTCCACGCCGAGCAGGTCACGCTGGCCATGACCGCTCTCGCCGAGCTCTGCGGCTTCGGCATGGACATTCCCGCCACCATGGCTACCTGGCCTCCCAAGGCGGAGAACAAGCTGGGCGACATGGCCAAAGAGCTCTTCTTCGCGCTCACCGGGCAGGAATACAAGCTGCTGGCCATCCACGCGGGCGTGGAGTGCGGCGAGTTTGCCGAGAAAAACCCCGATATGAGCATCATCTCCACCGGTGTGGGCGGCGCTTCCGGTGCCCATGCCACCGAGGAAATGATGAACTTTGACATAACCGAGCTGAGCCTGAACTTCCTCATTACTCTGATTGAGAAGCTGGCGAAAGAGGGATAAAAATCTTCATCAGAAAACTGCGTTTTCTGATGAGCGCAAGGGCGCGCCAATAGTTCGCGCCTCAGGGAATTCAGGAGCTGTAATAGAAGTTCCTGTCATTGCGAACCAGTCCGCAGACTGGTGTGGCAATCCGTACTCCTTCTCAGGACGAGAGATGCGGATTCCCACACCAGTGACATCGGTCACTGGTTCGGAATGACAGCCGGATACTACGAACAGTCTGAAATACGAACGGAGAACCCATGAACACCAACGGAAAAAGCGCCATTCTTTTAGCCACCTATAACGGCGAGAGCTATCTCCGGGAGCAGCTGGACTCGCTTCTCGAGCAGAGCTATGATAGCTTTGTCATCTGCGCCCACGACGACGGCTCAAAGGATTCCACCCCCGCCATCCTTGCGGAGTATGCGGAGCGGTATCCCGGCAAGGTATTCGTTCTCCCCGGCGATGCCACCGGCTCCAGCCGCGACAACTTCTTCTACCTTATGGAGCAGGTGGAAGCACCCTACTACTTCTTCTGCGACCAGGACGACATCTGGCTGCCCCGGAAGCTGGCTCTCTGCCACGAAAAGATGGCGGAGATCGAAAAATCCGGCCTGCCCGCACTGGTGTTCACCGACCTTTCCGTGGCCGACGGCAGCGGACAGGTGATACAGGAGCGCATGAGCGAGTATCAGGCGCTGCACATGGACGCGGCCTCCTTCCCCCGGCTGCTGATCCAGAATGTGGTCACCGGCTGCACCATGATGGTAAACCGGGCCCTGCGGGACAAGGCCATGCTGCCCATTCCCGCCACGGGCGTTATCATGCACGATTGGTATCTTGCGCTGGTGGCCGCCCGCTTCGGCAGTATCGGCTATGTGGATGCGCCCACCATGCTCTACCGGCAGCACGGCAGCAATGTGGTGGGTGCCAAAAACATCCGCTCCCCGTCCTACCTTCTCTCCCGGCTCCGCTCGGGGGATATCCGCTCCTCTTTGGCCGACACCCGGACGCAGGCCGCTTTCTTCGCCGAGCATTTCGGCGAGGGAGAGGACAGCCTTGCCGCCCGCTACGGGAGACTGGGCGGGGAGGGGAAGCTATCCCGCCTCCGCTTTTATAAAACCGAGGGCGTAAAAAAGTCCGGACTGACACGCAATCTCGGACTGATTGTATTCGGATAAAACGGTGCAGGAAGCCTGCAAGTTTTGATTTGTCCGGATACAACGGACATAGTTCTTGTCCCACACGGCACGGCCGGGAGGCCGTGCCCTACGAAGCAAGAAACAGGGGTTGTCCCTATCGACAACCCCTGTTTGTTTATTCCACGATCCCCCGGATAAAGGGCTTGAGCTTGGGCTTTGCCTCGCTGAAGCTGTAGGCGGCCATCAGCTCCCGCTCCACGCTGCGGAGATTCTCGTCATCGGCATCGGCATGGATGATGGCCAGGGTTTCGCCCTCGGCCACCGCATCGCCCACCTTCTTGCGCAGGACGATGCCCACGGCGGGATTGATGCTCTCCTCGGCGGTCTCCCGCCCTGCGCCCAGATGCATGGCGGCCACACCGATGCCCTTGGCCTGCATGGCGGACACATAGCCGCTCCTCTCGCTCTTCAGCTCGTAAACCACCTTCGCTCTGGGCAGAAGAGATGTATCGTAGACGGCCCGCCTGTCGCCGCCTTGAGCCTCCACCATGGCAGCCAGCCGATCCAGCGCCGCGCCGCTGTCTATGGTCGCCTGCAGGCGCTGCCGGGCGCTCTCCGCATCACGTTCGATGCCGGAGCGCAGCAGAAGCTGACTGCCCAGCGTCAGGCAAAGCTCCTTCAAATCGGGCACATCCCCACCCCGGAGGACGCTGACGGCCTCCTCCACCTCCAGCGCGTTGCCCACGGCAAAGCCCAGAGGCTGATCCATATCCGTAACGATGGCACCCATGTTCCGCCCTGCCAGACGACCCACCGCCACCATCTCCCGGGCCAGCGCAAAGGAGGCCTCCTCGGTCTCCATGAAGGCGCCGCTGCCGGTCTTTACATCCAGCACGATGGTCTTTGCCCCGCTGGCAAGCTTTTTGGACATGATGGAGCTGACAATCAGGGGCACGGAGGGCACCGTGGCGGTCACATCCCGAAGGGCATAGAGCTTTTTATCCGCCGGCGCCATCACCGCCGACTGTCCGGCCAGCACAAAGCCCACCTCGTCGGCGATCTGCAGGAAGCGGCCTCCGTCCATCTGCACGCTCAGTCCGGGGATACTCTCCAGCTTGTCCAGGGTACCGCCGGTGTGACCCAGACCGTGGCCGGACATCTTGGCCATCTTCAGCCCGCAGCAGGCCACCATGGGACAGAGCACCAGCGAGGTCTTGTCGCCCACGCCGCCGGTGGAGTGCTTGTCGCCGGTGTAGTCGCCCAGCGCCGTCAGGTCAACCATCTCGCCGCTGTGGGCCATGGCCATGGTCAGGGCGGTGGTCTCCTCGCTGCTCATGCCCCGGAAGAAAACGGCCATGCACAGCGCCGACATCTGATAGTCAGGGATGGTGCCCGCGGTGTAGCCGCGAATGATAAAGTTTATTTCCTCGGCGGTCAGTTCCCCGCCGTCGCGTTTTTTCTCGATGAGTTCTGCCATATGCATCATTCTTCACCTCATGAAGAGTATAGCACGGCTGGGAGGAAATGGCAAGAGGCAAGCGTACTGTCCCATTTTCGGCCTTTTCAAGCTCTGCAAAGCGTTGTATAATACAGGCAGAAAACAACTTTGGAGGGCAACGCCATGCTGCATCTCATATTGGGTCGTGCCGGCAGCGGCAAGACCGCGAACATACTCCGCGCCATCCATCAGCGGGGCGAGAGCGGAGGGAAGAGCATCCTCATCGTCCCCGAGCAGTACAGCCACGAGGCCGAGAAGGAGCTGCTGCGGCTCTGCGGGGAGCGTTCCTCCCTCTATGCCGAGGTTCTGAGCTTTTCCCGACTGGCTCTCAGCGTGGCCCGGGAAACCGGCGGCAGCGCAAGGCACTATGCCGACAAGCCCGCCCGCCTGCTGCAGATGGCCTTAGCCCTCTCCGCTGCCGAGGGCGGACTGAAGGTCTACGGCGGCAGCGGCAGCCGCGCCGAGAAGCTCAGACCCCTGCTTGCGGCCCTGGACGAGCTGCGCTACGGCTGCGTGACCCCTGCCATGCTCCGCGCTGCCGCCGGTGAGGTAAGCCCCCAGCTCCGGGACAAGCTCATGGACCTCTCCCTTCTGCAGGAGGCCATGGAGACCTTCACCGAGCGCAGCGGCGCAGACCCCGCATCCCGGCTGGACATACTCTGCGAGCAGCTTAAGCGCAGCCCGCAGCTGCAAGCTACGCATATCTATATTGACGGCTTCACCGACTTCACCCTGCAGGAGCGCCGGGTGGTCAACGAGCTCTGCAAGCTCACGGAGGTCAGCGTCTGTCTGGGCTGCGATGCCCTCAGCGACCCCTCCGAGGAGTTCGCCCTTCCGGCCAGAACCGCGCTGCTCCTCCGCGCCGCCGCGCAGGAGGAAAACATTGAAACCGAAATCCTCATGCAGCCCTCCGTCCGCTCCTCCGACCCATTGGGGCAGTTAGAGGAGAACCTGTTCAGCTACACCGATGCCCCCTTTGACAGCAAGGGAGCCATCCGTCTGGCGGTGGCGGGCAACATCAGCGAGGAATGCGAGCTCTGCGCCGGGGAGGTGCTGCGGCTCCTGCGGGAGACCGGCTGCCGCTACCGGGACATTGCCATCGCCGTCCGGGGCTTTGAGAACTACCGCAGTGTGCTGGAGTCCAGCTTCCGCCGCTACGGTCTGCCCCTCTACATCGCCCGCAAGAGCGATATTCTGCAAAAGGCGCTGCCCACGCTGCTGACCTCTGCCTTCGCCATCTTAGACAACGGCTGGAGCTACGAGGATGTGTTCACCTATCTCAAAACCGGACTGGGCGGTCTTTCCCGGGAGGAGTGCGACGAGCTGGAGAATTACGCGCTGCTCTGGGATATCCGGGGCAATGCATGGAAGAGCGAAAAGCCCTGGCGGCAGCATCCGGACGGCTACAATCAGGCTTTCACCCCCCGGGCCGAGGAGACCCTTGCACGCATTGACGCTCTGCGCCGCCGCTTTGCCGCGCCGCTGCTGCTTTTAGAGGAAGTGCGCAATGCCGCTGCCACCGCAAGGGAGCAGTGCCGCGCCGCCGCGGACTTCTGGGAGGCGCTGGAGCTGCAGGCGCAGCTGGAGGCGCGCAATGCCGAGCTTCGCGCCTTAGGTCGGGAGCAGGAGGCGCAGGAGGCCGAGCAGCTCTACGACACCGCCGCCGAGGCGCTGGAGCAGTGCGCCCGGATTCTGGGCGATCTGCCCATGGAGAGCGCCGAGTTCTCCCGGCTCTTCACCCTGCTGCTAAGCGAATACAGCATCGGCACCATCCCCGTGGCGGTGGACCGCATCTCCGCCGGGGACTTTGACCGGATGCGCCGCCGCCATATTAAGCATCTGCTGATTCTGGGCTCCACCGACGAGCGTCTGCCCGGCATCAATCGGGATGCCTCCGTTTTCACCGGCAGCGAGCGGGAACAGCTCCGCTCCCTGCAATTCAGTATCGAGGATGAGGACGACTCCCTGAGCCGGGAGTTCGGTCTGATCTATAATGTCATCTCCCTGCCCTCGGAAAGTCTGTGGCTGTCCCGTCCCCTGCTGGATGCCGACGGCAGCGAGACCCGCCCCTCCTTTGTGAGCGAGAGGATCATGAAGCTCTTTTCCCTCCGGGAGGAGCCCGGGAGTCTGCTCCGCGCCCGCGCCCGTGCCCGCGCCACGGCCTTTGCGCTGGCCGCCGGGGGCAACGAAGAGGCTGCCGCCGCCTTCGCGGACGATGCCGAGGCCGCCGGGAAGTTAGCGCGGCTCCGGCAGAGCGCTGCCGTGGGCAGAGGGCGCTTAGGCAGCCATGCGGTGCGAAGACTTTACGGCAGCGAGCCCTGGCTCACCGCCAGCCGCATCGACTGCTTTGCCGCCTGCAAGTTCCAGTATTTCCTCCGCTACGGCCTGCGGGCCAAGCCCCGGCAGAAGGCGGGCTTTGATCCCCCCGCGCTGGGTACCTTCCTCCACTCCATTCTGGAATCCTGCGCCAAAGAGTGCAGCGAGCACGGCGGCTTTGCCGCCTACAGCGACGAGGAAATCCGGGAGATGGCAGGGCGCTACACCGAGGAATACATCCACAGCGAGCTGCAGGATTTCCGGGAGAAATCCGCCCGCTTCGTCTATCTTTTCCGCCGTCTCCGTGCCACCGTGGAGCAGATTGTGCTGGACACCGCCGCCGAGCTGCGGAAATCGGACTTCCAGCCTCTGGACTTCGAGCTGAACTTTTCCAAGACTGAGGGCTTCGTCGGCATGAAGTTCGGCCAGGGGGAGGACGGTCTGATCCTCACCGGCACCCCCGACAGAATCGACGGCTGGGAGCACGGCGGCAGACTCTATATCCGCATCATGGACTATAAGAGCGGCCGCAAAAGCTTTTCCCTCACCGATGTGTGGTACGGCATGAGCCTGCAGATGCTGCTCTATATGATGGCTCTGGGCCGCGCCGGAGAGCAGCGCTACGGCAAGCCCATCGAGGAGGCGGGCGTGCTCTATGTCCCCGCCCGGGATGAGCTGATTCGCGCCCCCCAGCGTCCCACCGACGAGGAGATTCTCGCGGAGAAGGCAAAAAAGCTCAGGCGCAGCGGTCTGATTCTCAACGACGAGGATGTGATCCGCGCCATGGAGCACAGCGAAGAGGGCTACAGCTACCTGCCCATCAAGCTCAACAAAGAAGGCGAAATCGCGGGCGATGCACTCACCAGCGCCGAGCAGTTAGGGCAGCTCTCCGCCTATGTGGAGGAGCTGCTGGGCGGCATGGCCCGGGAGCTGAAGCGGGGCAGCATCCTCGCAGACCCCTGGTTCAAAAGCGAGAACGAGGGTGCCTGCGTCACCTGCAGCTACTACGATGCCTGCCACTTTGACGAAAACAGCGATAAGCGCAGATACAAGGTCAGTCTCAAGGCCCCGGAGTTCTGGGAGAGGCTGAACGGGAAACAAGCCCTCCCCTCCGGGGAAGGCGGCACGGCGGAGCCGTGACGGATGAGCTTCACTCCTCAGAAACTCCGGGTTTCTGAGTTTATCCGGGGCTGTGAAAAAAGCCTGTCATTGCTGTGAAAATGGTGCTGGAACCTTTCTTGGCTCCCTCTGATGAGGGAGCTGCCCCAGTTCGCAAACTGGGGCTGAGGGAGAGAGAATCTTTTGAGCTGTTCCTTAGACGGTCTCTCCCTCAGTCTCGCTGCGCTCGACAGCTCCCTCGCAGAGGGAGCCATAGGGCTTTCGTTCATCGCGGTGAATCCCTTCATCCTGATTGCGAGGAGCGAACTGTGCCCTTGCCTTCTCCTTTCAAAAGGAGAAGGCTTTTGGAGACAATAAAGACACATTACAAAAGGAGGCTTCCCTCATGCCCCTTACCCCATCTCAGGACTTAGCCGCCGGAACCCGGGGGCGGCCCATACTGGTTTCCGCTGCCGCCGGCTCCGGCAAGACGAAGGTGCTGGTGGAGCGGCTCATGCGCTACATTGATATGGGCGAGGACATCGACCGCTTTCTGGTCATCACCTACACCCGTGCCGCCGCCGCCGAGCTGAAAAGCCGCATACTCAAAGAGCTCAACGAGCGCATCTCCCTCCAGCCCGCCAACCGCCGCCTTCGCCGGCAGGCCGAGCTGATCTCCCGCGCCGGCATCGGCACCATCGACAGCATCTGCGGGCGGCTGCTGCGGGAGTATGTGCATCTCACCGCCCTGCCCCCGGACTTTCGTCTCATCGAGGAGGACCGCGCCAGAACCATGAAGTCCGCGGCGCTGGGGCGCATTCTGGAGCAGCGCTACGAGAATATCGAGAGTGACGCTGCCTTCCGCGCTCTCTCCGATAGCGTGGGTGCCGGAAAGGACGACGGCAAGCTGGAGGCGCTGGTGCTGAGTCTCTGCGACTCCCTCCGCTCCCACAGCGACCCCGAGGGCTGGATCGGCCGCTGCCGGGGCCTGCTGGATGTGAGCGGCATGACGGATGCCTCCGAGACCATCTGGGGACGCTACTTTCTGGATCGCTGCGCCGAGCGGGCGGACTTCTGGGCGGCAAGACTGCGGGAAGCGTTAAAGCGCATCAGCGGCGAGGAGCATGAAAAGCTCCACGCCGCCTATTCCGGGGATTTCAACGCCGTTGCCGATGCGCTGGAGACCTTCTCCCGCTGCGCCCAAAGGGGCTGGGACGAGGCGCGCAAAGCCCTGCCCGTGATCGGGCGGCTCAAGGGCTTCCGGGGCAGCGACGAGCTGAAGGAGACCACCAAGGCCGTCTGGGACGGCTGCATCGGTGACTGCAAAAAGCTCCGCACGGAGCTGTCCGCCCCCTCGGAGGAGCTGCTGGAGGAGCTGCGGCAGGTGCGCCCCGCCATGGAGGCGCTGCTGGACCTGACCGCCGAGCTGGAGAAGGTCTACGCCGCCGACAAGCGCAAGGCGGGCGTGGTGGACTTCTCCGATCAGGAGCACATGGTGCTCTCGCTTCTGGAGCGTGACAGCGCCCTCCGCGCCGAGCTCAGCGAGCGCTGGCGGGAGGTGATGGTGGACGAGTATCAGGATGTGAACGAGTGTCAGGATCGGCTCTTCACCGCCCTTTCCCACGAGGGGCAGCGGCTCTTTCTGGTGGGCGATGTAAAGCAGTCCATCTACCGCTTCCGGCTGGCCGACCCGGGCATCTTCCTCCACCGCTTCAACAGCTTTGCGGATGTGCAGGCCGGGGAAGAGTCCGCCGAACCGGGGCGCATTCTCCTGCGGGAGAATTTCCGCTCCTCCCGCGCCGTCATCGATGCCACCAATTTTGTCTTTGGCAATATCCTCTCCCGGACGCTGGGAGAGCTGGACTATGACGATGCCTCCCGGCTCCTCCACGCCCGGACGGAGAACGAGGACTATGCAGCCCCTCCGGCGGAGCTGCTGCTGCTGGAGACCCCCGAGACCGTGGCCGGGGAGGAGAAGGCCAACAGCAAGGATCTGGAGGCCGAGGCCGTGGCCCGGAAGATTCGCGCTCTGCTGGACGCTCCCACCCTGATACCCGACGGCAGCGGGGGCACGAGGCCGCTGCAGGCCCGGGACATTGCCATTCTCTGCCGGGCCGATCAGGGGAGCTTTGCCCGCTTCCGCGCTGCGCTGGGGCGGGAGAGCATCGCCGTCAGCGCCCAGCAGAGCGGGGGCTTCTTCCGCTCGCTGGAGATCACCGTGCTGCTGAATCTGCTCTCCATCATCGACAATCCCCGGCAGGACATCCCGCTCATCTCGGTGCTCCGCTCGCCGCTCTACGGCTTTACCCCTGACGAGCTCTCGGCCATCCGCGCCGAGAACACGGATACCGACTTCTACTCCGCGCTCTGCCTCCGGCGGGAGGACAGCCACTGCGCCGCCTTTTTGCGGGAGCTGGAGCTCTACCGGGCGCTGTCGCCGGATGTGAGCATTGCGGAGCTGCTGGACTGCGTGATCCGGCAGAGCGATCTGGATGCCCTGCTCTCCGCCCTGCAGGACGGGGAGAACCGCTATGCCAATGTGGAGCTGCTGCGGCTCTATGCCCTGCAGTTTGAGCAGGGGGGCTACAAGGGTCTCTTCCGCTTTATCCAGTGGCTGAAAAACCTCTCGGAGCAGCGGCGGGAGCCCACGGGTGCCACCGTGGTGGAGGGCGATGCGGTGCAGCTCATGACCATCCACCGCTCCAAGGGTCTGGAGTTCCCGGTGGTGTTTCTCTGCAACACCGCCCGTCAGTTCAATAAGAAGGACAGCAGCGATGCGGTGCTCATCCACCCCCATCTGGGCATCGGCACCCTGCTCATCGACAGTAAGCGGGGCTGCAGCTACCCCACTCTGGCCCATCGCGCCGTGGCCGCCTGCAAGAAGCGGGAGAGTCTCAGCGAGGAAATGCGCGTGCTCTATGTGGCCATGACCCGGGCCCGGGAGCGGCTCTACATCACCGCCGCCTGGCCCAAGGCGGAAAAAAAGCTGGGCGAGCTCTCCAACGAGCTCACCGCCCCCGCCTCGCCGCTGCTGCTGGAGGGCGACAGCAGCATGAGCCTCTGGCTGGCCCGCTGCGCCCTGCTGGGTGACGGATCCCTGAAGCTGACGGTGGAGCCGCTCACAAAGAGCGAAGGGGAAGCTGCCCGGATCGAGAGCGCAGAGGAGGCCGCCGCACCCGCCCCTCTGGGCATACGGGATGCGCTCAGTTGGCGCTACGCCTATGCGGGCGCGGAGAATCTGCCCAGCAAGCTGACGGTTTCGGAGCTGAAGGCCGGACAGGAGCGGGACGAGGACAGCGCCTATGCCGTCTCTCAGCCCCGCCCCCGGCGCAGCATCGACCTCTCCGACAGCGAGCGTCCCCTCAGCGCCGCCGAGCGGGGTACCGCCGTCCACCTGAGTCTCCAGTTCATCGACTACAGCCGCTGCACCACTCTCGACGGCATCAAAGAGGAGCTGGCGCGGCTCTATGCTCTCGGTCAGCTCCGGGAGAGCCAGTATAAGGCCATCGACCCCCGGACGCTGCTGCGCTTCTTCAGCTCAGACATCGGTCAGCGGATCCTCCACGCGGACAGGGTATATCGGGAGCAGCGCTTCACCCTGCTGCAAAGCGCCGCGGTGCTGGGCGGCAGCGATGAGGACGAGATTCTCTTTCAGGGCGTGGTGGACTGCTGCATCGAGGAGCAGGGACAGCTCACCGTCATCGACTATAAGACCGACTATGTGACCGCCGAGACCCTGCAGGAGAAGGCGCAGAGCTACGCCGTGCAGGTTCGCTCCTACGCCGAGGCCATGGAACGCATCCGCGGTCTGCGCGTAAAGGAGGGCATCCTCTACTTCCTCCGCATAGGCGAAGCGGTGCGGGTGTACGGAGAATAAGGCGGATGTGCCGCTGTATTTTCCGCTCTTTTCAGCGCACAACGTGAGAAAGACAAAAACACGACGGTTCAAACGAACCGCCGTGTTTTTGTTTGCAGAAGAGCTTTCTGAAAAAAGGATTTTACTTCTTATCAGGGTACAAAGCTTCCATTGCCATTTTTGTTAGGTACTTCGCTCTTTCTTTCAAGAACTTCCTGTAGTTTTCCGGTGTAATTGTCTTTACACTTTCTACAAAGCGAAGTTCACTTCTTGTAGGATACAAAAGCTTATCTAATTCGGTCTGGCTTAAAGAATAAGTTGAAGCATCTGTGTCCTGTTTCTGATAATATGTTTTTTCTGCTTTAGCCCTGTTTTCTTTTGTCGGAATAAATGTAAGGTTACACACCGAGGAAACGGGAACTTCTTGAATATTTAAATAGTCCCGCAATACTTTTCTGGGAACACAGTGTTCAATGTCATATTCACATTTTGAAGCATCATATACTCGGCTTCGAAGAAGATAGTTTAAAAACAATTTCGCATCAGCAGAAACCTGATTCTGAGATTGTCTTTCATATGCACCCTTAAGCCAGTCGCTGACCGCTATTTCAAATGAGGTGCGATCTACATCTTTTACATACCTACAGGTAGCGGGCGCAGAAACTATTTCTTCAAGTTTTGAGTCTCCAGCCCCTGACCAAAAGCCACGTAGGATGTCCCAAAGATAGTGCTTAGGTAAATAAGAAGTTAAATCTTTTACTATCTTCCCCGAACCAGAGATTGGAACAATTCCTTCGTTAATCGAAATGCTGAACTTCAATTTGAATATTACAACTATGAATGATACCAACTGAAGCTCAGCATGACACACTAAACTCGGATTATTTTTTGCTGGAGAGGTTATATAATCACCTAAAGCCTTTTGAACAATCTTTGCACTTTCAACAATATCATCTTTCAAGACTTTATAATCGATATTTTTGTATTTTGTTAGTGTTTCTGCCAAACCAGCCATTTTTGAATACGCTAGCCCAAAAAGGTTTGACAAAAGTAAAAAACCAATTGAGTCAATCTTCGCGTCGTCATTTTTCCCTGAAAATAGTTTTGGGCATTCATGAACAATAGCTTTTCCGATAGCAAAAGCATATTCGAAAACGGTTAGTTCCCCTTTTTGACGCAAAGATTCTGCGTCAAAGCCATCAATCTCGAGTCCCGATTTTTCCTCTGCAGCTTGATATTTTTTGATGACATATTCTATAAAATCTTTATCATTTTTTATCGTTATCGTGTAGTTTATCCATGTAGCAGCAAACACATCATATTTTGTAAGCTTAACACCTTCCTGATTTAGCTTCTGGTATACTGTCGCTAAATCTTCTTCATTTCCAAGAAAAATAATAACCGGAATCACGATATTGTCAATATTCGCCTTGAGTGAAAAAGAACTCACAATATTAAAAATCGGTTTTATCAGCCCATTTTTTATGACACCGCAAAATTCAGCTACGTTCTTTTTGATTTTGTCTTCTGCATTTTGACTAACTTCTAGCAAATTATCAGATGACTTAGCAACATTGATGCTATCAGCAATGGCCGAACGAACTAATTCAATAATTCTATTTTGGTTCTCTTTTGTTGCATTAGAGAAATTCAGGCTGACAGTTTTATCTTCTGATATAACCGACAGTATTTCTTCATCGGTCAATTCACTTTTATCAATGTACTCGAACGGATTGTTTGAATACTCTTTCATTGTAGTGAATCTTTGCAACCCATCAATTACTTGATAATGATCCCTTTTTTTGATAGAAGAAGGACTCCAATTGGCAACCCTGATTTCAATGTTTTAATAAACTCTTTCTTTTTATCTGAACTCCAAACTAAGCCTCGCTGAAATCTAGGTATTTCAATTATCCCTTTTAACTCGGAAAACCTTATTGTTTCTGTCTTGTATTTTAAATCCATCATATATCTCTGCTCCAAATTTTTGTTATTAACGCCCCACAAAGAATGAATATGCCGGTTACAAGTCCGTGTGGAATTTCAGCGGGAAAAAGTATCAAACACTCAGCTCTTGTTTTGAAAAACACATATCAAGGTAGCGTTGTTCTTCCTTGCTTGCAAGCGACTCAAATTTTTTCATTGCTAACATCGAAGAACACATAGTTTCTTTTGATTTATGTAGTTCCTGATTAGCCTGACAAAACTGGCGGAAACTCATTTTTTTAAAGATGTTGGGTTGGTTGCACCATCTTGCAATAGAAACATACATCCCTGCCCATTCTGATTGTTTCCAAGGTGCTTCCTCTTTGCTTTGATATCTCATTATATATGGAAGACATTTGTACTTCATGAGAAGTTCTATTCGCTTAAAAGCATCAACAATATCTTCTTTCCCGGGTTTAGAGAAACCTACCAGAACATAAAATTTGACCAGTTTCTTCGGCTGAAACTTCTGAATCAGCTTTAGCTTTTCTTCAATTTTTTCATAGTCCTCAATCTTATCAAACGCAAATGTAATATCCCCATCATATTTTGAGCTAAAAATCAGCTCGCACATTTCATCTTTTAGAAGCCGTTCGTCCAAACCTTGCTTAAACTTAAACTGTCTTCCAGTTGCAATTAATTGTTTCAGCAGTTCTTTCCATTTCAACCCACAACCCAAGAAATTATCATCTAATAAACAAATTTTCTTTCTTGACTCATCAAAAAATTCGTCTAAGGGGCTATGAACCGAAACTGCTTCATATTTTTGATTTATGCAAAACGGACACTTTCTAAAGCACCCACGGGTTAGAAATCCTATGCTATAGTCTGTGTATTCCTTGAACTGGAGCATGAAGCGTTTTTCGGTAAACTCTTTTCCTGTTGCTTCCGCAAGCCGCTTGGCTTTTTCCTTTTCCTCAGCAATCCAGCCATCATAAAGGTGATAGTCTGGCATATGGTGCTCTATTTCTTCAGGAAGTGGTAACGCTTTATCAAAATAAAAACCTGTTCCACCGATTTGTATTATACTATCTGAAGATTGTGGAAACTGAGCCATCTTCTCTACCCACATAGGAACAGGGGTATCAGTGAATACTTTGGAAATATAAATTTTTGCAAATCTCTCTTCGCAGGGAATCAGATTAACCGTCCCGAATGTGTCGCAATATGCGATCTCATCAAAAGAACGAATTAGCCGGACTTCCTCTCCTTGATCCCGCCAGTATCCAGCAATTTTTTCGCAAGCTAAGTTTGGAAAACGATGTTTTTTTCTTCCCAGCAGATCTGCGTCCACAATAGCAATCATATCGATTCACCTAGCAAAGTATATGAATACTTTTATTATATCAAAGCTTTACAAGAATGTACAGCTATTTTTTAGATTTTATAACAAATGAAAGACACTCTTTCATCCTAACGAAAGATGGAGGAACAGATGCCGGATTCTTATTCGTCTGGAATCAAACTGAACTCCACAGCAAGGAGATTCCCCGGCTCAAGAACGAATTTTTCCTCTTTATAATGATCTTCCGCAGTTTTTAATGCTTCTTCCTCGGAGCTTGCGTATACCTCGAAGACCTGTGATACGGTCTCTTTAATTTCGATTTGATACTTTTTCATCATGGATTGCCCAAAATAGGGTATTTTTCAAGCCTATCATTCTTCCAAATAAAGTTGAGAATATCATCAACAATCTCCGAAATAAACTCAGCGGTATCTGAATTAGAAAAATCAGCTATCCATCTTGATGAATCCGTAGACTGTTCTTCCGTAAATAGAAAACCGTTTTCATACCAGATTGAAGTAGTATCACTAGCCTGAGATACTTTCTCGGCTATCTCGTCAAGATTATGAATTATCCAGCCGCTATTCGTTCTCATATGTCTCAGCCTTCTTTACCCCTTCACCAGTGCCTCTTCCACCTGGGCCAGCTGCTCGGGGGTGTTTACGCCGATGATCTCCAGACCCAGATGGCGGCAGCAGATGCCTACCTTTTTGCCCTCCTCCATCAGGATGGCGGGCACATCGGTCAGGTAATACTCGCCCTGGGCGTTCTGGTTGCCCACGTGCTGCAGCGCCTCCCGGAGGGCGGCGGCATCGAAGCAGTAGGTGGCGGTGTTCAGCTCCTTAATCTCGGCCTGCTCGCCGGTGCAGTCCTTGTCCTCCACCACCGTGAGGAAATTCCCCGCCTCGTCCCGGAGGATGCGGCCATAGCCCTTGGAGGGGATGTCGGCGGTGCCGGTGAGGACGGTGCAGGCGTTGCCGGCGGCGCGGTGCTCGGCCAGAAGCGCCTCATAGGTCTCCTTCTTCAAAAGGGGCATATCCCCGGCGCAGACCAGCACATCGCCCTCGTAGTCCCCCAGCTCCTTCAGGCCGCACATGGCGGCGTGGCCGGTGCCAAGCTGCTCGGCCTGCTCGGCCCAGCGGTACTCGGGGAAGGCGGAGAGCACCTGCTCCTTCTTGTAGCCCAGCACCAGCATCACATCCTCGGTGGGGATGAAGTCCAGCGCACGCAGCACATGGCGCAGCAGGGGCTCACCGGCGGCCAGACGCATGACCTTGGGGGCATCCACGCCCTCCTGCTGAAGCCGCTTGCCCTTGCCGGCGGCGAGAATGATGGCTTTGATCGGTTTATTCATAGGTGAAAACGACCTTCCTTTTCAGATTTTCACCATTTTACCATGCCCCGCCGCCCTTGGCAAGAAAGATCGGGAAATTTGAAAAAAGTTCGGAAAAACCCTTGACAAAACGCAGGGTCGGTGCTATTATACACAAGCTGACACGCGCGAGTGGTGGAATTGGTAGACTCGCTAGATTCAGGTTCTAGTGTCCACTCCGGACGTGGGGGTTCGAGTCCCCCCTCGCGCACCAAAGAAAAATCCTGTCACGAATGTGACAGGATTTTTCTTTGTATTATTCGCTATTCTCTATTCGTTCTTCACTATTCACTCAGCCGAGGTGTCAGGGAACCCGTTCCCTTGACAGCCCGCATATTTCCACCACCGTTTTCCCCTGCCGTTTTGCCTTCTCCGCCCATGCCGCGGCACCGCCCCAGTCATGGCGGAGGTAGCTCACCACAAAGTCGGCGCGCTGTAGCATCCAGCGGTTGCGCCACGAAATGGCAAAGCGCTTCGGCACCGTCTCAATGCCCTCGGGGAAGAGCGTGTCGGCGGCATCCGTCCCGCGCCCCTTTTCCGGCAGATATGATAGCACCACGGCGTACTCGATTTGGGGGTACGCCGCTTTCATTTCCCGCAGCACCGAACGCACCAGCGCGTCAAAGCGTCCCTGATGCCCCACGTAAAAGAGCGTAACGCCCCGATGCTCGATCAGCTCCCTGACGGCGTTCTCGATGTCCGGTCTGAGCGTGTCCGGACAATCCCGGTGCCCGAAAAAGGTACAGCTTGACATGGCAAAGCCTCCGTTTAGTGATATGTCACTATTGTACCATTCTTTTCGGAATTAGTGAAGTATCACTAATAAGGCTGACCCGTTTCGTTTATCATGTTAGTGATAAATCATTCGGAGGCCTGAGCGGATGTGCACGAGAGAAGCCATTGCCAATCGAATATTGCAGCTTTGCAAAGAGCGTGGCATCACTCCCAACGGCCTGAGCAACATCTCTGCCGTACCACAGGCCACGATCAAAAGCATTCTTAACGGCGAAAGCAAAAATCCCGGCGCAGTAACCCTAAAGAAGCTTTGCGACGGCTTTGAAATCACCCTCGGCGAGTTTTTCTCCACGCCGGAGTTCGATGCTCTGGAGCAGGAAATCAAATAATCCGGCATTGGCAGTAAGGCATAATATAACGCGCAGCCTCTCGGCTCCCCTGTTGCGCAGCAAGGAGCCAAGGGCGGTCTGCCTGACTTTCCGCTGCATCACGACGACAGAAAGGACGGTATTCCTATGACCAACTCAAGCCTCACCATATGCCCCGAGGAGCACCGGGACTACAAAGGCATCACGGTGGAGGGGAACAATCTCTTCTATAACACCGTGGGCTTCCGCACCTCCTCGGCGTACGGCATCTACCCCACCGAAGGCCGGCCCATGGAGCACCCGGAGTACATGATGTGTCAGGAGTGCTATGAGGGCTCCCTGAACGGCATCGGCGGGTATATTGTCTACGATATGTACTATAACGCGTGATATGGAAAGAGAGCACTGCCGATCGCGGCAGTGCTCTCTTTGGCTTCTTGCCTTCCCCGAAGGGGACGGGGCAAGGGAAACGCGGCTCGTCCGGGAGGCCGAGCCCTACGGGTTAATGCGGGGGTGGGTTCCGTAACTCACTGCCCGCTTCGACTGAATGAGTCAGGGAACCTGTCCCCGTGACTCAGCTCTCCGTCAGTCTGCCGTAGTCGTTCCACTCCCCGTAGAGCTTTCCTGCCCTTGTCTGCTCAAGGAAATGTGCAAGCGCCTTCCGGTATTCCGTTGCCGAGCGTTTTTTCGCGGCGGCGAGGTTGGAGGCTCTCACCCTTTTGTAGAGAGGCGGGAAGGACGCAAAAATCTCCCACACGCCTCCGGCGCGTATCGCTTCCTCAATGTCCGGGTGGATGGTAAAGGACATATCCGGCAGCACGGCGCGACCGGCATCCGTCATCAGGCCCAGCCGCTCCAGCCTGCGGACGCGCTCCTTGTTCAGCTCCGTCCAGCTTGAGTTTTTCCCTCTGGGCGTAAAGCGCTGCATCCGGACGCCGTCCACCAGCCCCAGCGTGGAGTCGATCCAGCCGAAGCAGAGCGCCTCCTCCACCGCGTCCAGATACCAGAACTGCCCGTCATCCCGGGGCCGTCCCCGTTTCAGCACCAGCCAGCATTCCTTCTCCGTCCGGGCGTGCCGGGAAAGCCAGAGCCGGAAGTCCGCTCTGTTGTCTATGGTCAGTATGTTTTCCGGCAAATATTCCATATAACGCATCTCATGCAAAAACAGCAGAGCGAAAATCCTCTTGTTCCGGGGTTTTCCCTCTGCTGTTTATCGGATTTCAGCTGTTGCGGGGGAGTTACGCGATCATGCCAAGCTCTGCGTAGAGGTCGTAATAGTCGTCATAGAGACCCAGGCAGGCGTCCATGCCGGGGTTGGTGCCGAAGGCCTTCTGGATCACAAGCTCCCAGGAGCCGTATTTTTCGTAGAGCTCATCGGGCGTGGGGCCGTCTTCGTGGCCGTACTTCTCCAGATTGCTCTTTTTTACCGCTGCCAGTCCCTCGGGGTTATCGGTATAGGCGGCAAGACGGAGTCTGTTTCTCTCCGTGCTCACGGCACGCGCCATTTCCTCTATGCTCTTGCCCTCATCCCGCAGTTGGAAGAGCATATCATAGAGCGTGTCCAGACTTTCGTGATAGGCGATTCTCTCCTGCCGGCCATTCTCCACCACTTCGGGATCCGACCAGTCAAAGTCCACATAGCTCGCCAGACGGTCCGAGTCGGGGCTCGGCGAAAAGCCGTAGATGGCATCGGGATTCTCGACGATGTCCTTCATGGCCTCGGGGTTGTCGCGGGGGTCATGGACATATCGGAACGGTGCTTCCGCAGGCTCCTCTATGGGCTCCTCCGCGGGCTCCTCGGGGCTTGTCGCCTCCGTCTGGGGCGCGGTGGTCTCCTCGGTCTTCGCTGTCTCGGAGGCAGCAGTCTTGCCGCTGCAGCCCACCAGCAGGGTCAGCAGCAGCGCCAGCAGCAACGCAGGAATGCGCTTATTTTTCATGGTTCGTTTCTCCTTTGAAAAGTCATTTGCAAATCCGGGTTTCAGGTTTATACATTATAAACCTTTGTCCGGGAATTGCAAGACCAAAAGGGAAAAATTCCCCGGCTTTCTCCCCGGAAAAGAATTTCCATACCCTGCAAAAATTTTCCTTTTTCTCCCTTGACCTATGCAATTTATGGTGATATAATCCAATTAGTAATACCAAAAAAACATAACAAATCATGGGAGGTACGCTACAATGACCAACGAAGCACAGGCCAAATTTGATGCCAAATGGAAAAGAATCCGTGATGCAATTGCCCTGAAGGAGCCCGACCGTATTCCCATTACCCCCTCTCCCGCTATCTTCCCCATCCTGAACGCAGGCTACACCGTGGCCGAGGTCATCTATGACACTTCGCTGGAGAAGGCCAAAGACGCCATGCGCAAGTATCTCATTGAGTTTGACCCCGACAACGCCACCTCTCTGGGCAACTACGCCGGCGAAGGCCCCCTGATGGAGCTGCAGCAGCCCACCACCATGCGCTGGGCCGGTATGCCCGGCAACCCCATCCCCGAGAACTCTCTGCAGCAGTACATTGAGTTCCCCTTCCTGCTGGATGATGAATTTGATGAATACTGGGACAACCGCGATATGTGGACGCTCACCAAGAGCCTGCCCCGCAGCAGCGAGCTGCTCAAGCCTCTGGCGGACTTCAAGGCTCCCGGCTCCATCCGCGCTCTGGCCTCTCTGGTCTCCCGCCCCGAGTACAGGAAGATGATTGAGGACCTATGGAAGATCGAGGAGGGCTACAGGGAGTTCACCCCCAGGATTCAGGCCTTCAACAAGGAAATGGAAGAGATGGGCTACCCCATCATCCGCGGCGGCGGCGCCGCTGTGCCCTTCGACGGCTACTCCGACCACCTGCGCGGCACCATCCTCTCCCTGGAAGACCTCTACACCCGTCCCGAGGAGGTGCGCCGCTTCATCGACGCCACCTTTGAGCAGACCATCGCCGCCATCAAGGCCAGCAAGGGCGTGAATGACGGCAAGCAGGTGTTTATGGCTCTCCACAAAGGCATGGACGGCTTCATGAGCGACGAGCACTACCGCGAGTACTACTGGAGCCACCTGCAGCAGATCATTGCCGCCATCGTGGAGGCCAATAAGATCCCCTTCATCTTCACCGAGGGCAAGTACAACTCCCGTCTGAAGTGCCTCAGCGAGGTTGCACCCGGCAAGACCCTCTACCACTTCGAGGAGGTCGATATGGCCGCTGCCAAGCAGGCTCTGGGCAACGTGGCCTGCATCTCCGGCGGCTTTGCCAACTACCTGCTGAACTACGGCACCAGGGACGAGGTCATTGACGAGTGCAAGCGCCTCATCGACATCTGCGCTCCCGGCGGCGGCTTCATCTTCGAGACCGCCTACGGCATGGACTACGCCAAGCGCGAGAATGTGGAGGCCATGTTCCAGACCGTCAAGGAATACGGAAAGCGCGGCTGACGCCCGCGCTGATCGCGGCGGCGCGAGGACAGCAGCAATAGCTGCTGTCTCAGGGTATTTTCCCTGGGGCAGAGCCCCGGATGATATAATTTGATAATTGCCCGGAGGGAAACCTCCGGGCTGTTTTTCTTGCAATTCCTCCCCGGCTTTGCTATACTCAGCTCGCACAACGCAAAGGAAAGGACGCAAGCATGAACGAACTGACTGCCATACTCGCCCGGGAGTTTTCCGCCAAGGCCGAGTATGTGGACAATATCATCTCCCTTTTGGACGAGGGCAACACCGTGCCCTTCATCGCCCGCTACCGCAAGGAAATGCACGGCACCATGGACGACCAGACCATCCGCGCCATCGCCGAGCGACTGGACTACCTGCGGAAGCTGGAGCAGCGCCGCACCGAGGTCAGCGCCGCCATCGAAGCTCAGGGCAGGCTCACGGAGGAGCTCAGTGCCGCTCTCTCAAAGGCCGCCACTCTCGCGGAGGTTGAGGACATCTACCGCCCCTATAAGCAGAAGCGCCGCACCCGCGCCACCATCGCCCGGGAGAAGGGGCTGGAGCCTCTGGCGGCGCTGCTCTTCGCCCAGAGTGAGAAGCAGCGGAGCTGCGAGGAGCTGGCGCTGCCCTATATAGACGAGGAGAAGGGCGTAATGAGCGTGGAGGAGGCTCTCTCCGGGGCCAACGACATCATCGCCGAGGACATCTCCGATGATGCGGAAATCCGTGGGGCGCTGAAGCGTCTCCTCCGCTCCCGCGCGGAGCTGGTCAGCGAGAGAGCCAGGGATGAGGAGAGCGTGTATGATATGTACTACGACTTCCGCCAGAGTGTCCGGACGATGCAGGGTCATAGAGTTCTGGCCATCAACCGGGGCGAGCGGGAGGAATTTCTGAAGGTCGGCATAGAGCTGGACGAGACGCTGGCGCTCAATGAGCTGAAAAAGCGGCTGATCCGTCCGGTGAGCACCTCCAACCTCTTTGTGGCCAACGCTGCCGCCGACAGCTGGAAGCGGCTGCTCTTCCCCAGTCTGGAGCGGGAAATCCGCAGTGAGCTGAGCGATGCCGCCGCCGAGGGTGCCATCCACAACTTCGCTTTGAATCTCAAGCCCCTGCTGATGCAGCCCCCGGTTCGGGGACGGGTGACGCTGGGCTTTGACCCGGCCTACCGCACCGGCTGCAAGCTGGCCGTGGTGGATGCCACCGGCAAGGTGCTGGAGACCGGCGTGGTCTACCCCACCGCCCCCCACAATAAAACCGAGGAGGCCAGACGCGTCCTCCTCTCCATGATCCGCCGTCACGGCATCAGCGCCATCGCCATTGGCAACGGCACTGCCTCCAAGGAGAGCGAAATCTTCATCGCCGAGCTCATCAAAGAGACACCCGGTGTGAGCTACATGGTTGTCAGCGAGGCGGGAGCCTCGGTCTACTCCGCCAGCAAGCTGGGCGCGGAGGAATTTCCGGACTACGATGTGTCTCTGCGCTCTGCGGTGTCCATCGCCCGGAGGCTGCAGGACCCCCTCTCCGAGCTGGTGAAGATCGACCCCAAGAGCATAGGCGTGGGGCAGTACCAGCACGATATGCCTCAGGCACGGCTGGACGAGACCCTCGGCGGCGTGGTGGAGGACTGCGTCAACGCCGTGGGCGCGGATCTGAACACCGCCTCGCCGTCCCTGCTGAGCTATGTTTCCGGTCTGAACGCCACTACTGCCAAGAACATCGTGGCCTATCGGCAGGAGAACGGAGCCTACACAAAGCGCAGCCAGCTCAAAAAGGTGCCGCGGCTGGGGCCCAAGGCCTTTGAGCAGTGCGCGGGCTTCCTGCGCATCAGCGGGGGCGAGTCGGTGCTGGACAACACCGGCGTGCACCCCGAGAGCTACAAGGCCGCCGAAAAGCTGCTGGAGCTCTGCGGCTTCCGTCTGGAGGACTGCGCTGCCGGTAAGCTCTCCGCGCTGCCCGAGGCCGTCAGCGAGAGGGGCGAGAGTGCGCTGGCGGAGGCGTGCGGCGTGGGCGTACCCACCCTCCGGGACATCGTGCGGGAGCTGATGAAGCCCGGCCGTGACCCCCGCGACGAGCTGCCGCCTACTCTGCTGCGCAGCGACATTCTGGAGCTGAAGGACCTGCAGCCGGGCATGAAGCTTCGGGGCACCGTCCGCAATGTGGTGGACTTCGGCGCCTTTGTGGATATCGGCGTCCATCAGGACGGACTGGTGCACATCTCCCGCATGAGCAATCGCTTCCTCAGGCACCCCTCCGAGTTGGTCTCCGTGGGCGATGTGGTGGAGGTCACGGTGCTGGAGGTGGATGTGAAAAAGCAGAAGATTTCGCTGAGCATGAAGGAGTAGTGCATGAAGATCAAATGCAAAGAACTGGATTATGAGAGCGTGCTCGCTCTGCCGCCCATGGAGCACACCAGGCCGAAAAAGCCTTCCATGGCGGTGCGCCGTCTGCTCCACACCATCTCCGCCCCGGAGCTGAAGAAGCTCCGCTACAGCTGCGAGTATGTGGGCATGGAAAAGCTGCCCATGGACGAGCCGGCGCTGGTGCTCATGAACCACTCCAGCTTTGTGGATATGAAGATTGCCGCCACGGCGCTCTACCCGCGGCCTTTTAACATTGTGACCACCTACGATGCCTTTGTGGGGAAAAAGGGACTCATCAAGGCGCTGGGTGCCATCCCCACCCGGAAGTTCATCAACGATACCCAGCTGCTCCGGGACATGAGCTACGCCCTCCACGAGCTGCGCTCCAACGTGCTGATGTTCCCCGAGGCCGGCTACAGCTTTGACGGCACCGCCACGGTGCTGCCGGAGTCTCTGGGCAAGTGCCTGAAATTCCTGAAGGTTCCCGTGGTGATGCTTACCACCTGGGGTGCCTTTAGCCGTGACCCGCTCTATAATATGCTGCAGCTCCGCAATGTACCCGTGGGCGCCCGGATGGAGTATCTCCTCAGTCCGGCGCAGGTGCAGGAGCTCAGCGTGGCCGAGCTCAACGACATACTCCGCGATGCCTTCAGCTTTGACCACTTCCGCTGGCAGCGGGAGGAAAACATCCGCATCACCGAGTCCTTCCGCGCTGACGGTCTGAACCGGGTGCTCTATAAATGCCCCGCCTGCCTCAGCGAGGGAGAAACGGAGGGCAAGGGCACCACCCTGCGCTGCCGCCGCTGCGGCAAGAGCTGGGAGCTCAGCGAGCTGGGCGAGCTGATTCCCCGGGAGGGCGAGGCTTATTTCACCCATGTCCCCGACTGGTACCGCTGGGAGCGGGAATGCGTCCGGGAGGAGCTGGAAAAGGGTGAATACAGTCTCGACATCCCCGTGGATATCCGTATGCTGGTGGATACGAAATGCCTCTATCATGTGGGCAGCGGCCGCCTCCGCCATGACAGCAGCGGCTTCACCCTCACGGGCTGCGATGGTAAGCTGGACTATCACCTGCCGCCGCTGAGCAGCTACACCCTCAACGCCGACTACTACTGGTACGAGCTGGGGGATATGATCTCCATCGGCGACAGCAAGGCGCTCTACTACTGCTTTCCCACCGAGGGCGGCGATGTGGTGGCCAAGACCCGTCTGGCCACCGAGGAGCTCTACAAAATGGTCAGGGAAACGCGGCTCCGTCGGCGTGCTCAGTGACCCGGTTACATACAGATGCGGAAAAAAGCGGTATACTCTCAGGGAAGTTAGGCAAGACTAACCAAGGCGTTTATCTTTTATTTCATATAGGAGGATTTTACCATGAGCAAGTACGCAGGAACCCAGACCGAAAAGAACCTGGAAGCCGCCTTTGCCGGCGAGTCCCAGGCCCGCAACAAGTACACCTATTTTGCCTCCGTTGCCAAGAAGGAAGGCTATGAGCAGATGAGCGAGCTCTTCCTCAAGACCGCCGACAACGAGAAGGAGCACGCCAAGCTGTGGTTCAAGGAGCTGGAAGGCATCGGCGACACCGCCGCCAATCTTGCTGCCGCCGCCGCCGGCGAGAACTACGAGTGGACCGATATGTACGAAGGCTTTGCCAAGACCGCCGAGGAAGAGGGCTTCACCGCTCTGGCCATCAAGTTCCGCATGGTCGCCGCCATCGAGAAGCGCCATGAGGAGCGCTACCGCGCCCTGCTGAAGAATCTCGAGACCGCCCAGGTCTTTGAGAAGAGCGAGGTCAAGGTGTGGGAATGCCGCAACTGCGGTCACATCGTGGTGGGCACCAAGGCTCCCGGTATGTGCCCCGTCTGCGCCCATCCCCAGAGCTACTTCGAGGTTCACGAGGATAACTTCTGATTTTAGCGTGCAAAAAAGGGGCTGCAAGTAAAGTTCCTGTCATTGCGAACCAGTCCGCAGACTGGTGTGGCAATCCGTCTCCCTCGTCCCTCTGTAGGGATCGGCCTCCGGACGAGCCGGAGAGAAAACGGATTGCCATGTCGCTGCGCTCCTCGCAATGACAGACTTTTTACAGCCCCTTTATTCTGTCTTCTGCAGCTCCGTTGTCGGCTCTGCTTTATTTTCCGGAAAGCAATCTCCCCGTAGGGCTCGGCCTCATACTCCTGCACCAACAGCTTCAATTTTCGCTCTTGCATTCTTTTATCATTCGCGGTAAGCTAAGGGTAGAAAGGAGGGGTTGAACATGGAAGAATCCTTAATCCGTCTCCCCTTTTGGGCCTCTCTCAGTGAGGAGGAAAAGCAAACAGTGCGCGCTGCGGCTCTGCGCCGCCGCTTCCGTGCAGGCAGCTATCTCCACGGAAACAGCGGAGAGGGCGAAAGCTGCTTCGGCATGATTCTGCTGCTCTCCGGGGAGGTACGGGCCTTTATCCTCTCCGAGGAGGGACGGGAGATCACCCTCTTCCGGCTGAAGGAGGGCGATACCTGCGTGCTCTCGGCCTCCTGCGTCATAACCCAGATTCGCTTTGAAACGCTCATGACGGTCTCCAGGGACGCGGAGCTGCTGGTGGTTCCCACGGGCACCTTCGGCAAGCTCAGCGAGGAGAACATCTATGTGCGCTGCTTCCTCTATGAGATGGCCACCGAGCGATTTTCTCAGGTTATGTGGGTGCTGCAGGACATTCTGTTCTCCCGCTTCGACAGGCGTCTGGCCAGTTATCTCCTCAGCGAGTACCGCAGAACCGGCAGCGCCGAGATTCACATGACCCAGCAGGAGATCGCCCGGAATGTGAACTCCGCCCGGGAGGTGGTGGCCCGTATGCTCAAGCAGTTCGCCGCCGACGGTCTGGTGGAAAACCGCCGGGGTGTCATCCTGCTTAAAAATCCCGCCGCTCTGGAGGAGCTGGTATAAACAAAGCAGCCTGTTCACCCCTTTGCAGGGCTTGGCCTCCGGACAAGCCGCCTTTTCCTGTGACGCGGTTACAGATAAATTCTCCGTTTTCGGGTATGCTACAGGCAAATGTCAGTGCAAAAGCATGGCCATACTGAAAGCCCCTTGTAGGGCACGGCCTGCTGTAGAATAAGCGCATAATACTGACTGATAGAATTAAAGGAGAACCGTCCTATGGCTGAGATTACGATTACGAAAGACAATTTTCAGAGCGAGGTTATGGAATCGCCCATCCCTGTGCTCATTGACTTCTGGGCGGACTGGTGCGGCCCCTGCCGTATGCTTGCCCCCGTCATCGCCGAGCTGGCGGAGGATTACGCCGGCAAGGTGAAGGTCTGCAAGGTCAATGTGGACGAGCAGACGGAGCTGGCCTCTGCCTTCCGGGTGAGCAGCATCCCCACCGTGGTGGTCATGAAGGAGGGCAAGGTCACCGACATGACCGTGGGCGTTCGCCCCAAAGAGCAGCTGGCGGCCATGCTCTGAGAAACGCAAAAGAGGACTCTGCAACATGATAGTATGCAGAGTCCTCTTTATCTTGCTCGCAACATCTCGGCTCCCCTGAAAGGGGAGCTGGCGCGCAGCGCCTGAGGGGTCTCGGCTCCCCTGAAAGGGGAGCTGGCGCACAGCGCCTGAGGGGTCCTGTCGGATGCACATACATCCGAAGAGACCCCTCCACCGCTTCGCGGTCCCCCTCCCCTTTCAGGGGAGGCAAGAGGGAAAAGCACATGATCCCCCTCCCCTTTCAGGGGAGGCAAGAGGAAAAAGCACATGATCCCTCTCTCCCTTTCAGGGGAGGCAAAAGGGAGCATTTATTCTTCCGCCACGGCTTCGATCTGCGTCAAAGCGTGCTCAAAGGCAGCCACCACCTCGGGGGCGAAGTGGGTGCCGCAGCCGTCAAGGATCACCTGGCGGGCCTCGGCGCGGTTCATGGGCGGCTTATACACCCGCTCGGAGCGGACGGCATCGTACACATCGGCCACGGCGATGATCCGGGCGGAAAGGGGAATCTCCTCGCCCTTAAGTCCCCGGGGATAGCCGCTGCCGTCCCACTTTTCGTGGTGGCAGAGGGCAACCTCCTTGGCCAGCTCCACATATTGGGGGCGCTCCACACCGGAGAGGCACTGATCAATGACCTTCTCGCCCATGAGTGTGTGGGTCTTGATGGTATCGTATTCCTCGGAAGTGAGCTTGCCGGGCTTGAGGAGTATGCTGTCAGGGATGGAGATTTTTCCGATGTCGTGCAGGGGCGCCACATCCACCAGACTGGTGATAAAGCTCTCGGTAAGCGCATCGCCGGAATAGCCCAGCTCCCGGAGACTGCGGGCAAGTATGTCCACATAGCGGCTCATACGGGTAATGTGCTCGCCGGTGGAATTGTCTCTGGCCTCCACGATGCCGGCAAAGGAGCTGACGATGGAGCGCTGGATCCGCCGGATCTCGCGGGTACGCTCCTCCACCTCCCGCTCCAGCGTGGCGGAGTAGCGGAAGCGCTCGGTGATATCGGTGATCTCGATCTTGTTGCCGAAGCTCCAGCCGCCGTCGACAAGGTTGCTGCGGCTGACCTCATACATACGCTCGCCCTTGCGCACCACCGTCTCGCCGAAGGGCAGGCGGGAAAACTCCTCCAGTCGGAAGGTACCGGGCAGAAGGCCGGCCATCATGGCGTTGGAGAAGTTCACATTCCCCCGGCTGTCGAGCACAAGGATGCCGAAGTTGGCCTCGTTCAGTGCCTGTTCCTTGGCCAGAGTCAGAACATCGAAGAGCCGGTAGCGGAAGAAGAGGACGGAGAGGAACACCGTGCCCACAATGGCACCGGCCATGGTGGTATCGTAGCCCATGGTGGCGCCGGTGAGGAACACCAGATAGCCCACCACGGAGGAGAGAATGGTTCCGAAAAGATAGAGGAGCTGCGCCCGCTCCTCCGGGTCGCTCTCCTGCCGGTAGCGCCGCACAGTGAGGGAGAGCACCCAGAAAAAGTTCACGATGACCTTGGCCATGTAGAGGTAGTAGAGCGGCCCGTGACCCAGCCTCAGGTGGCTGAAGGGGCGGGAGAAATCAAAGCCCACCCAGGAATAATAGAGATGGTGCAGATCGTTGGTGAAGATAAGGATGGGAAAGCTCAGGTTCAGAACGGCAAGCACGGTCGCAAGCCTTTTGCTGATGGGCTTTCCGCAGTAATCGGCGATAAAAAGCAGCGGGGCGAGCAGTGCATAGGGCTTGCCGATATAGGCCACGGCCACGCCGATCAGGGCCGTGGAGGGATGATCGGAGCTGATCTCGATGGTGTAGCCCACCAGCGTGACCATGGTGGAGATACAGGTGATGAGCATGAGCACCTGCATCCTGGAGGGCCGCCGATGACAGATATACAATACCTCTGCAAAAAGCAGAAAAATGGCAAGGATTTGTACGGAGAGGATTAAACGAACCATGACAAAAATGACTCCAGTCGGTACAATCTAATTATTTATTTGCAGTTTTATTATAATTGATTTTTTTCATAATTGCAAGTTATTTTCACGGTTATTTTTCTTTTCAGCGAAAAATGTATGCCGGAAACGGATAATTGCCCGCACTTGACAGAGCGAAGCGGGCAGGGTATGATAGCAACAGATGAAACATCTTTTTTCGGGAGGTTTTTCCAATGGCTGAAGTAAGTGCTGATATGAAAAAGGCCCTGAAGGGCCGCGGCATCATCTGCTCGAGGGACGGAGAACACTATGTGGCCCGCATCCTCACCGTGGACGGTACACTTTCCGCCGAGCAGCTCGCTGCCCTGCAGGATGTGGCCGAGCGCTACGGCAACGGCAAAGTGGCGCTGACCACCCGACTGCAGGTGGAGGTGCAGGGCATCCCCTATGAGAACATTGAGCCCATGTGCCAGCGGCTGGCGGAGGTGGGTCTCTTCAGCGGCGGCACGGGCAGCAGGGTGCGTCCCATCGTGGCCTGCAAGGGCACGGTCTGCGTCCACGGTCTCATCGACACCCAGGCGCTGGCCCGGGAGCTCCATGAGAAGTTCTATCTGGGCTGGCACGAGGTGACGCTGCCCCACAAGTTCAAAATCGGCGTGGGCGGCTGCCCCAACAACTGCGCCAAGCCCGACATCAACGACTTCGGCATCATGGGTCAGCGCACACCCCTCTATGACGAGGCCGACTGCAAGAGCTGCAAAAAGTGCAACGCGGAGGCCAAATGCCCCGTGAAGGCCGCGAAGAAGGGCGAGGACGGCATCATGCGCATCGACGAGACGAAGTGCGTGGGCTGCGGCAACTGCATTGACGCCTGCGCCCATAAGATCGTCCGCGAGAAGCAGCGGGGCTACAGAATCATGGTGGGCGGCTACTGGGGCAAGCGCCGCCATCTGCCCACAGGCATTGACCGCATCTTCACCCACGACGAGCTGCTGGAAATGCTGGAGCGCAGTCTCCTCCTCTTCCGTGACGGCGGCAGGGTGGGCGAGCGCTTCGGCGACTACATCGACCGTGTGGGCGTAGACACGTTCCTGACCCAGCTTCAAAGCGGTGAGGTCATGGAGCGCAAGGCGGAGATTCTGGCCGCCGAACTGAAGAAGTAAGAAAAATGATTACTGTCCGTTTCTGCATCCGCAGAAACGGACAGTTTTCCTCTCCTGCCGCTTCGCGGCACCCTCCCCAAAGGGGAGGGAACAGGCTTCCCCTTTGGGGAAGCCGGCTCGCGAAGCGAGACTGAAGAGGTTTACCCTCTCCTCCCCATCCGGATCGCACCGGTGGGGCAGGCATCCCGGCATTTGCCGCAGCGGATGCACTCGGCGCTGTCGGGGGTTTTGCGGATATCCACCCCCATGGGGCAGCCGCTGACGCAGTTTCCGCAGTCGATGCACTTCTCCCCGTCGGTTTTCACGCCCGGCAGGCCGAAGCGCTGCACCAGCCCGTAGAAGGCTCCCAACGGGCAGAGATATTTGCAGAAGGGGCGGTAGATAAATACGGAGCTCAGGAGGACAGTTCCCAGCACCAGCAGCTTCCAGCCCAAAAGCCACGAGCCCAGGGAGCGGAGCGCTTCGTCGGCGGCAAGCAGCGGCAGCGCCCCCTCCAGCGTTCCGGCGGGGCAGACATACTTGCAGAACCAGGGGCTTCCCGTGAGCAGGGGCAGCAGAAACACGAAGAGGGCGAGGAGGAGGTATTTCAGCTTCCGCAGGGGTCTGTCCAGCCTCTCCCCAACCGTGAGCTTTTTCGTGGGCAGGGCATAGAGCAGCTCCTGCACCAGTCCGAAGAGACAAAGCCAGCCGCAGACAAAGCGGCCCAGCAGCAGCCCCGTCAGCAGCAGGAAGCCCACAAGATAAAAAGAAAAGCGCTTCTTACTGCCGTTCACCGCCTGCAGCGCCCCTAAGGGACAGGCACCCACGGCGGCGGGGCAGGAGTAGCAGTTGAGCCCCGGCACACAGAAGCGCTTCAGCGGCCTCTGATAGATTTTCCCGGAGAGCAGGGCAGAGAGCCGGGGATTCTGCCCCAGAGCGGAGAGCAGCTGCACCGCCCTCCGGGGGGCGTGCAGCGCGGTTTTTTTCTTATCCAATTCCGATGCACTCCAGACAGATGTGGGCGGCCTTTGCCAGCACCAGCTCGCTCTCGCCCCGGTACAGACCCAGCAGCAGCATCAGCACCGCCAGCAGCCAGAGCCACAGCTGAGATTTCTTCTTCATGCAGGAGCCACCCCCTTCGTTTTTTCCATTAGTCAATTATAAAAATGCTCACCAGATTGATTGCGTTAGCCTCGCAGAGTTTGCGAGCCGCAGCTCGCAAAATAATGCGATCATTTTTAGGCGAGCTTTGCCCGCCTGAAAATACCCTCAGGCGCACTCTATTGGTGCGCCCTCGCATCGACCAAGGCGGCAGAGCCGCCACGATAAATGCGAGTGCCTTTTCTCGATTGTAAAACGCAGTTTTACAATCGACTATTTTTTCTTATCATAGCAAGCGCCGGTTTCCCTGTCAAGCGCCGTAAGCCCCGGCTAATCTTTTGTGAGCCTCGGCTAATCTTTGGGAGTTAGCGTTGACTTCGCAAGGGCAATTGCATAGAATGAGCATACTCTTTCCTTCAGGGGCTGTGTTCATGAACGAAAACAGGATCATCCGCCGTATCTCCGCCGTGGGAATCGGCGGCAATATTATTTTGGTAGCCTTTAAGCTCTATGCTGGCATCGCGGGCAAGTCCGCCGCCATGGTCTCCGACGCGGTGCACTCGCTCTCGGATGTATTCGCGACGCTGGTGGCGTGGCTGGGGGTGCGCATCTCCCGCAAGGCCGCCGACGAGGGGCATCCCTACGGGCACGACCGCTTTGAGTGTCTGGCCTCGCTGCTGCTGGGGCTGATTCTGCTGGGCACCGGTCTGGGCATCGGCTACGGCGGCGCGGTGAAGCTTCTCCGGGGCGACTATGCCTCGCTGGAGATTCCCGGCACCATCGCCCTCGTGGCCGCGGTGGTCAGCATTGTCACCAAGGAGGCCATGTTCCACTATACGAAGCACTACGCCCGCGTGCTGAACTCCTCCGCCTTTATGGCGGATGCCTGGCACCACCGCAGCGACGCTCTCTCCTCCGTGGGTTCTCTGCTGGGCATCGGCGGCGCCATCCTCGGCTATCCGGTGCTCGACAGCGTGGCCTGCGTGGGCATCTGCCTGTGCATCCTCAAGGTGGCATACGATATTCTCCGGGATGCCCTGCAAAAGCTGCTGGACACCTCCTGCGGCGAGGCTATGGAGCGGGAGCTGGCGGATTTCATCAGCGCCCAGGAGGGTGTGGTCTCGCTGGATGTGCTGCGCTCCCGCCGCTTCGGGGATAAGATTTATCTGGACGCGGAAATCTCCGTGGACGGCTCCATGAGTCTCGCCGCCGCCCACGCCATCGCAGACGCTGTCCACAATGCCGTGGAGCAGAACTACCCCGACATCAAGCACATCATGATTCACGAAAATCCCGCTGTGTGCTGAGCGGGCATCTATCGTAAACGCATATTTCGTAGGGCTCGGCCTCCCGGACGAGCCGAAACCGATCCATTGTGGAAGCGGCGGCTCGTCCGGAGGCCGAGCCTTACAACGCCTCAATTCAATATTTATAGTATCTTGTAGTATAAGCGTACTCCTCTATAATAGCTCTCAACCGTACCGAAATAACGAACAGGGAGAATGAAAAATGACATTTACCGTAGAGCATATCGGGAGCATCGGGGAGGACGGCAAGGGCTTTTTCGTGGCGCTGCTGCCCAAGTACAAAGCCGCGCTGGAGGGGCTGGAGGACTTCGGCTATGTGCAGCTCCTCTGGTGGTTCGACCGCTGCGATAACCCCGTGGATCGGGGCACGCTGGTGGAGGAGAAGCCCTATAAGCGTGGGCCTGAGAAGCTGGGCGTGTTTGCCACCCGCAGTCCCAGCCGTCCCAATCCCATCGGCGTCAGCGTGTGCTGTGTGACCTATGTGGACAAGGTGCAGGGGCTCGTCCGCCTGGCCTATACCGATGCCTTTCCCGGCACCCCCGTCATCGACATCAAGCCCTATACCCCCAGTCTTGACCGGGTGGAGGAGCCAACGGTGCCCAAATGGTGCGCCCACTGGCCCATGAGTATCGAGCAGAGCGAGGACTTCGACTGGGCCGCCGAGTTTAACTTCTGAGGACGGCGAGCGTTGCCGACGCAGAGCGGAGGAGGTTAATTTACATAACGCAAATATTTGCCGTTTTACACAAAATGCAGATGAAAAGTATGTCAATATAACAATGTTTATATGCTTTTCAAATGAATTACTTTATGTTACAATAAGTTAGAAAATGGCAAAATTTTCAAGAACAACAGGAGGCAAAAATGAAAAGCACAAAGAAATTACTTTCTCTGCTTCTGGTCATTGCAATGATATTCTCACTTGCAATTCCCGCCTTCGCAGAGGGAAACGCGCTTCCCGAAAACCTCCCGGAGGAAAACCCGAACCCCGAACCCCCCCCGGAGGAAAATGAGAACCCCGAAAAAACTGAAGAATCCCCCGTCATAACAGGTACTCTCGAGGGAGCCCTCAGCATGGTGGGCAAAACCGTGGTTCTGCACACCAATGATGTTCACGGCGCCATCGAAGGCTATGCCTATGTGGCGGCTCTTAAGGCCTACTACGAGGAAGAGGGCGCAGAGGTTATCCTCGTGGACGCGGGCGACTTCAGTCAGGGCACCACTTATG
>DCIK01000001.1 GCA_002315975.1 Clostridiales bacterium UBA1728 | reverse complement strand
CCTTGGGAAAGCGGAAGCTCTTGTCCTTGTCCCGGTACTCCGCCGCCTCGCCGATGAGAGCGCGGAGAGGCCGGATGTGGTTCTCCTCCAGCTCCGGCAGGGTGCGCCGGATAATCAGCAGCCGGATGCCCGGGTACTCCAGACTCAGCAGCAGCGCCTTGGCGCGCACAGCCCAGCTCTTGCCGCCGCCCCGGGCACCCCCGTAGGCGATGTAGCGCTCTCTCGCCAGAAAAAACCGCTTCTGCTTCTCGTTGGGGATCAGGCAAAAGGACTTATTTTGCATAGTCCTCGTGCTCCCCGAAGTCGATGTGCAGCTCCGTGCTGCCCTCTTCGCCCTTGTCTCCCTTGTCGCCCACACCCAGATACTTGCCGATCTCCGTCAGCGCCCGGATAGCGTTGGCCGCGTCGAATTCGTAGGTACCTGCCTCCTCCCACTGCTTCGTGGACTTGTTGTAGATTCGCTTGGGCTCCGCCTCCATGCAGCGGTCGGCAATCTCCAGCAGCCGCTGCTGCACCTGCTCCGGTTTGATTTTCCTTCGTCGGCGCCGTTTGAGCTTATCTTCGCTTTTTCCCTCCTGCATTTCCATCCCCCTTTCAATATCATCAACAATTTGTTGATGTGAGCCGGATTATACTACACATTCCGTTTATTGTCAAGTGTTTTTTCTAAATAATTTGTTGACACCATAGGAGAAATCCGCTATACTTGCTTTAATCATAAAAGGAGGCACGAGCCATGACGGAAAACGATAAGCTCATCGAGGTTCTGCATCAGGAACGCGTCCGGGCGAAAAAGAGCCAGAGCGACGCCGCAAAATTCTTAGGTGTCACGCCCCAGGCCATCTCCAATTGGGAGCGGGGCTATACCCGCATCGACTGCATTTCCCTTTTCCGTCTGCTGGACCTCTACGGCACGGAGGTGGCGGCCTTTCTCCGCGCCTGCGGCCTTTTGGGCGAGCAGGAGACCGACCGGGCTGACGCGGAGGGGCGGCTGCTGACGCTCTACCGCGGCATGGACGAGCGGGATCGCGCCCGTCTTCTGCGCATTGCCGCCGCCTTTAACGAAGAAGAAGCGGCTCCGCCCGTGAAAAGGCAAAGCCGCATTATTCCGCTCTATCATTTTCTGGCTGCCGCCGGTATACCCTCGCCCCAGCCGGGGGAGGATTATGAGGATCTGGCCGTGGATGCCGACAGCGGCGCGGACTTTGCCGCCCGCATCGCCGGTGACAGTATGGAGCCCTATATCCACGACGGTGACATCGTCTGCTGTGCCCGCTCCATCGACCTGCGGGACGGCGATGTGGGCATCTTCTATGCCGACAGCGGCATGGTCTGCAAGCAGTTCCTCCGGGACAGCGAGGGCAATGTCTACCTGCTATCCCTGAACCGCGCCCGCGCCGATGCCGACCTCAGCTTCCCGGCCTCCTCCGGTAAGAGCTTCTGCTGCTACGGCAAGGTTCTGCTGAAGAATCGCATCCCCCTCCCCGAAGTCTGAGTTTTTCCCCATCTCAAATAGGAGGTTTCCTTTCCATGCATAAGCTTCAACGCGCCATCGACCGCTTCTGTGTGAAGCATCCCCGTTTCGGCATCAGCAATCTGATGCTCTATGTCTGCATCGGCAATGCGGCGGTGTTCCTCTTCTCCCTGATGGACACCACCGGCCTTTTCAGGAGCTACCTGCTGTTCTCTCCCGCGCTGATCCTGCGGGGGCAGCTCTGGCGGCTCATTACCTTCACCCTGATTCCCAACTCCTCGGGGCTCTGGACGCTGATCTTCCTCTACTTCTATTACTTCATCGGTCACACGCTGGAGCGGGAGTGGGGCAGTGCCCGCTTTACTCTCTACTTCTTCTCGGGCATCCTGCTGACGGTGCTCTGCGGCTTTGCCCTGTACCTGATCAGGGGCATCAACCTTTCCGTGTCGGCCTATTACATCTACCTGAGTATGTTCTTCTCCTTTGCCGCCCTCAACGGGGAGCAGAGGGTGCTGCTGTTCATGATCATCCCCATTAAGATCAAATGGCTGGCCTATGTGGATGCGGCGCTTTTCCTCTACGACATTTTCACCATCGCCTTCCCCGCCAATCTGCTGCCGGTGGTGGCGGTGCTCAACTGCCTGATCTTCTGCTGGGACGACCTGTTCTCCACCCTCCGCCGCCGTCCGAAGGTGCAGCGGCCGAAAACCGTGAACTTCAAGCGCGAGGCAGAGCGCATCAACGCCGAGCGTAAGGCCGCCCCCTACTTCTTCAAATGCGAGGTCTGCGGCCGCACGGATGTCAGCGACCCCAAGCTGGAGTTCCGCTACTGCTCCCGCTGCAGCGGCTACCACTGCTACTGCATCGACCACATTAACGCCCACACCCACATCCACGAATAGTGGGAATTGGGGACGGTTCTCAATTCCCAAAACGCCCTCCTCCCTCGCCATAATCCAACAAAAGAAAGACATACAACATGGATAACTTTGATTTTCGCCTCTTCAACAAAATACTCCTCAGCTTCACTTTGGTAGCCGCCGTCTCTGTGGGCATCTGGTACTTCCTCATCCGCCCCGGCAGCAAACCCGCCGTGACCGCCACCCCCGCCCCCGCGGAGCAGACAGCAGAGAGCGCGCCGACATCCGTCCCCAGCGCCGAGCCCCGGCAGGAGACGGCCGCGCCTGCCACAGCGGAGCCCACGCCTGAGCCGGAGCCGGAATACTTCACCGTGTCCATGGTGGGCGACTGTACCCTCTCCGCCTCCTCCGACAAGGTGGACTGGGGCATCGGCTACCAGAAGACCGTCAACGGGGACTGGGCCTATCCCTTCGCCAAAACCGTCCAATACCTCAGCGGCGACTATCTCACCATCGCCAACTTAGAGTGCAACCTCTCCGACAAGTCTTACACCTCCCCCACCTACGAGTGGTTCACCTTCCTCTCCAAGGCTGCCTATGCCAACATCCTCACCGAGGGCAGCGTGGAGTTCGTCACGCTGGCCAACAATCACACCATGGACTTCGGTCAGGCCGCTCTCACCGACACCGAAGCCGCGCTGGATGCCGTGGGCGTGACCCACGCGGGCGAGGATCAGTGCTTTATCTACCAGAGCGGCAACGGCCCGCGTCTGGGCATCTACTGCCTCTATAACCAGCTCACCGCCAACGCGCTGGAGCTCTGGAGCGAGGCGCGGCAGCAGCAGCAGATCAATGACTCCAAGCCCCTCATCGCCGCCGCAGCGGAGAAGCTGAAGAGCGAGGGCGCGGAGTTCCTCATCATCTGCCTGCACATGGGCAAGGAGGGCTACTATGAGCCCACCGCCGAGCAGACCGAAATGTGCCGCTACGCCGCCGACTGCGGCTTCGGCATCGTCTATTGCAGCCACACCCACCGCCTCCAGCCCAGCGAGAGCTATAACGGCTCCGTCATCTACTACGGCATGGGCAACTGGACCTTCGGCGGCCACACCAACCCCGGCAACGGCAACGACAAGGGTGCCTATGATACCGGCATCGCCCAGATCACCCTCTGCCGCCGGGGCAGCAGCGTCACCATCGAGAGCAGCGCCTTCATCCCCTGCTCCATCTCCGGTCACAGCGGTGTCAACGACTACCAGCCCACCCCCTACGAGGAGGGCAGCGCCGCCTATGAGCGCACCCTGTCCATGCTCAACGGAACCTACGAGGGTGCCAACTACATCACCAACTACCAGAGCATCGTCTATTGATGTTCTCTCCCTGCTCCGTTTTTGAGCCGGAAAAGTCTCTGTCCTTGCCTTCCCCCTTGGGGGAAGGTGTCAGCGTAGCTGACGGATGAGGGTCAGCCGGGAGCTTACCGGTTTCAGAGACATACCCCCACAACCCCGGCCGGGAATCAGGTCACGTCCCTGATTCCCGCCGCTTTTTTCTCTCTTTATAAATAAAATGTGAATTTAGAAAAAAACACTTGCAATTTATGGGCACATATGCTATTTTATAGTCACGGTTAGCACTCAGACCTTATGAGTGCCAAACCCCCACAAAGATTCAAAAAAGCAATATATAGGAGGATCAATCAACATGAAACTGAAGCCTTTGGCAGACAATGTTGTCATGAAGCAGGTCGCAGCCGAGGAGAAGACCTCCGGCGGCATTTTCCTCACCAGCGCAGCCCAGGAGAAGCCCGAGATCTATGAGATCATCGTGGTGGGCCCCGGCGGCATGGTCAATGGCAAGGAAGTCAAGATGGAACTCAAGGCCGGTCAGAAGGTTCTGATGGGCAAGTACAACGGCACCAAGGTCAAGCTGGACGGTGTCGAATACATCATCGTGCGTCAGGACGAGATCCTGGCCGTGGTGGAAGACTAATCGGGAGGATAAAGAATTATGGCTAAGGATCTGATTTTCGGCGCTGATGCCCGCAAGGCTCTGCAGACCGGCGTTGACAAGCTGGCCAACACTGTTAAGATTACTCTCGGCCCCAAGGGTCGTAATGTTGTTCTCGAGAAGAAGTACGCCACTCCTCTCATCACCAACGACGGCGTGACCATCGCCAAGGAAATCGAGCTGCCCGACGGCGCCGAGAATCTGGGCGCTCAGCTCATCCGCACCGTTGCCACCAAGACCAACGATGTCGCCGGCGACGGCACCACCACCGCCACCGTTCTGGCTCAGGCCATCATCAACGAGGGTCTGAAGAATCTGGCCGCCGGTGCCAATCCCATGGTTCTGCGCCGCGGCATCGCCAAGGCCACCAAGGCCGCTGTGGACGAGGTCAAGGCCATCTCCCAGCCCGTGTCCGGCACCAACGACATCGCCCGTGTGGGCACCATCTCCTCCGGCGATGCCTTCATCGGTGAGCAGATCGCTGCCGCCATGGAGAAGGTCGGTCAGGACGGCGTGATCACCATCGAAGAGTCCCAGACCGCCACCACCCATGTGGATGTGGTCGAGGGTATGCAGTTTGACCGCGGCTATGTGAGCCCCTACATGGTCACCGACAGCGAGAAGATGGAAGCCGTCATCGACGATGCCTACATCCTCATCACCGACAAGAAGATTTCCAACATTCAGGATCTGGTTCCCCTGCTGGAGCAGATCATCAAGATGGGCAAGAAGCTGGTCATCATCGCCGATGAGGTCGAGGGTGAGGCTCTGGCCACCATCCTGCTGAACAAGCTGCGCGGCACCTTCACCTGCGTCTGCGTCAAGGCCCCCGCCTTCGGCGATCGCCGCAAGGAGACCCTCAAGGACATCGCCGTTCTCTGCGGCGGTCAGGTTGTCACCTCCGACTACGGCATGGAGCTGGCCGATGTCACTCTGGATATGCTGGGTCACGCCCGTCAGGTCAAGGTCGGCAAGGAGAACACCGTCATTGTCGACGGCGCCGGCACCAAGGAAGCCATCGCCGACCGCGCCGCTCAGATTCGCCTGACCTACGAGGCCACCACCTCCGAGTACGACCGTGAGAAGCTCATGGAGCGCATGGCCCGTCTCTCCGGCGGCGTTGCCGTCATCCGCGTGGGCGCCCCCACTGAGGCCGAGATGAAGGAAAAGAAGCTCCGCGTGGAAGACGCTCTCAACGCCACCCGCGCTGCTGTGGAAGAGGGCATCGTCCCCGGCGGCGGCACCGCTTATGTTGCCGGCTCCAAGGCTGCCCAGAAGGTCGTTGACGGTCTCGAGGGTGACGAGCGCACCGGCGCTGCCATCGTCGTGAAGGCTCTGCAGGCTCCTCTGATGCAGATCGCCGCCAACGCCGGTCTTGAGGGTGCCGTTATCCTCGACCGCGTGATGAACGCCAACATTCCCGGCTACGGCTTCGATGCCGACAAGGAAGAGTACGTTGACATGATCGCCGCCGGCATCGTTGACCCGACCAAGGTCTGCCGCAGCGCCATCGAGAACGCTTCCTCTGTGGCTGCCACCGTCCTGACCACCGAGGCCATGGTCGTTGACATCCCCGAGCCCCCCGCACCCGCTGCCGCCCAGAACATGAACGGCATGTACTAATTAACAAAAAATGCGCTCCTGCCTGGCGGCAGGAGCGCATTTTTTGTTTCGCACGGAAACTGCGTTTCCGTGCGAGCAGGATACTTGCGCTTATCGCAGCGGCTTTGCCGCTTTGGTCGGCGCAAGGGCGCGTCAATAGTCCGCGCCTCAGAGTATTTCAGCGAAGGCAAAGCCTCCGCTGAAATGATTTTATTCTTTTGCTCCTGCGGGAGCAAACTCTGCGAGGCTTTTTGCCTGGCTCCCCTGAAAGGGGAGCTGGCGCGGAGCGCCTGAGGGGTCTTACTTTTTCTCGTACATATACATCGTGCACGGAATCATGCCGTTATACAGCTTCCGCTTCTTATTGGCCCGCCAGCCGAAACACTGTTCAAACTGGGGATGGGACGAGATAATCGCCGCGCTCCAGTTTTCGCTTTTCCTGTAGGCGTCGCCGAAGGCGCGGTACAGCTCCCCGGCCTCCTTCTGCTCCAGCATTCTCTCGCCGTAGGGCGGGTTCGCCACAATCACGCCGCTCTCACAGGTGTAGGCAAACTCCCGGGCATCAGCCACGGCAAAGCGGATGCAGTCGGCCACCCCGGCGCGCAGGGCGTTGGCCTTCGCCAGCTCCACCGCATGGGGGTCGATATCGGAGGCGAAGATGGTATAGTCCCCGTGGAACTCCCGATCCCGGCACTCGGCCTTGGCCTCCTCCCAAACGCTCTTACTGAGCCAGTCCCAGCTCTCAGCGGCAAAGTGCCGATAGAGGCCGGGGGCGCGGTTTTTCGCCGCCAACGCCGCCTCGATGGCAATGGTGCCGCCGCCGCAGAAGGGATCGCAGAAGCTGCCCTTGCCCCGATAGCGCACGATGTCCACCATGGCCGCAGCCAGCGTCTCCCGGAGGGGAGCCGCCACCTGTGCGGGACGGTAGCCGCGCTTATAGAGCCCGGTACCGCTGCAATCGAGGTACAGAGCTGCGGAATCCTTCCAGATGCCGAACTGAATCTGGTAGGTATCGCCGCTCTCAGGGAAGCGGGACAGGCCGTAAACGCTCTTCATGCGCTCCACCACGGCCTTTTTCACGATTTTCTGGCAGTCGGGGATAGAGTGGAGCTGGCTCTCCAGCGCCCAGCCCTTCACGGGGAAGGCGGCATCCTTCGGGATATAGTCCTCCCAGGGCAGCGCCCTGGTGCCCTCAAAGAGCATATCAAAGCTCTTTGCCGGGAAGCGTCCCAGCACCAAAAGCAGTCTCTCGCCGAAGCGGCAGCGGAGATTCACCCGGGCAATATCGGCCTCGCTGCCCTTAAAATATACGCGGCCGTTCTCCGGGGCCACATCCTTCAGCCCCATGTGCCGCAGCTCATTGCCCACCAGTCCCTCCAGCCCGAAGAGACAGGGTATGCAGAAATACAGTTCCATTTTCCAAGCCTCGCAGAGTTGCGCCGTAGGCGCAAGAAATTTGAATCATTTTTCTTCGAGCTTTGCCCGATGAAAAATACCCTGAGGCACAGCCGGGGCTGTGCCCTCGCGCCGACCAAGGCGGCTCCGCCGCCGCGATAAGCGCGAGAATCTCAATTCATACGGCTTGCCGTA
Organism: Clostridiales bacterium UBA1728; assembly: GCA_002315975.1. Lineage (GTDB taxonomy): Bacteria > Bacillota > Clostridia > Oscillospirales > Oscillospiraceae > Apopatocola. The sequence continues at coordinate 27,363 of DCIK01000001.1, read as the reverse complement.
TGAATTGAAGTCAGTATATTCCCCCGCCGACAAATTCTCTCAGCAGCGCATCCTTGGGCAGCAAGTCGACGGAAATATCCTCAAAGAGCTCAAAGGCCGGGAGGATGCTGTGCAGCTCCTCAAAGCGTTCCGTGTCCTTCGGCAGGGCGTTGAAGAGCTCGGTGACGCTGTTGTTAAGCATGGGCACCTCATAGCCGAAGGAGGAGTCAAACTGCAGATTGGCCTTGTCCTTAAAGGGGGATATGTAGAGCTTCTCGCCCCGGCGGACGCTGGCCCAGCGCCGGAGGGTCTCGGCGGCATCGGTGCCGCGGAAGTTGTAATCCCGGACCGTGCGCCGCATCAGACGCATCCATGTGCCCTTAAAAACCACATGGTTGTCGTCGTCCATCACGTTGCTGCGGGCGGAGATATACAGCCGATACGCCTCCGGGTGGACAGCGGTGGTCAGGTCGTTCAGCGCATGGATGCCCTCAAACACCACAATCTCGTCGTCCTTCAGCTGCAGCTCGTGGCCCTCCACGGGGTCCCGGCGCTGCTTCGTGAAATCGTATTTGGGCACAAAAATCTTCTCGCCCCGGCTGAGAGCGGAAAAGTGCTCGTTCAGAAGCTCCCAGTCCACGCAGAGAGGGCTCTCGAAATCATAGCCGCCATCGGGCAGCCGCGGGGTGTTCTCCGGGCTCACGGTGATAAAGTAATCGTCCATGGCCACATAGTGAACCACCATGTGCCGCTTTTTGAGAATTTCGCTGATTTTCTTCGATGTGGTGGTTTTGCCGCTGCCGGAGGGCCCGGACAGGAGCACAATGGGGCTGTGGATATAGTTGGAGAGGATCCGGTCGGCGGCATTCTCCAACTGCTGCTGATAGATGGCGTTGCACTCGGCAACATAAGCGGCCGCGTCCCTGCGGCAGCGCTCGTTGATCTCGGTGAGATAGTAAGCCATAGCGTTCCTCCTTAGCGATAAAACTCCACGATTTTGTCCTTGGCCGCGCAGACCGTGTCCATGCGGTCGATGTATTCTCTGGGGTACTTGGGTGCCATGAGCCGCGCCACCGTTCCCTCCTTCACCAGCTTGGTGGAGCCGCCGGCACCCACGGAGAGGATGCCGCAGAGCTCCTCCATAATGCAGATGTTATAAAGATTCTCGTGCCCCGGCTTCGTCCAGCCCACATTCTCAAAGGAGCCGGACATGAACTTCTGCCGGTAGAGATAATAGGGCGCAAAGCCGTCTCCCCGCAGCAGAGCGTTGGCAGCATCCAGCATGGCGCGTACCTCATCCCCGCCGGGCAGCGCCGTGCCCTCCACGGTCAGGCGGGAGCCCTTTTTCAGTGCCAGCGTGTGTACGGTGATGTTCTCCGGGGCAAAGGCAATGAGCTTCCTTACGCTGTCGGCAAGCTGCTCCGCATTGTCTCCGGGGAGCCCTGCGATCAGGTCCATATTCACCTCAAAGCCGCCCACGCTCTGCACCAGCTCCATGGCCTTATAGATGTCCTCCACGCTGTGCCTCCGACCGATGGCGGCGAGTACGCTGTCGCTCATGGTCTGGGGATTCACACTCACGCGGCTCACCCCATTGTCCCGGAGGGCACAGAGCTTCTCGGCGGTCACGGTGTCGGGCCGTCCCGCCTCCACGGTAAACTCCCGGTTGCGGCTCAGATCAAAGAGCTGCCGGGTGCGGAAGCACAGCCGGTCAAGCTGCTCGGCGTTGAGCGTAGTGGGTGTGCCGCCGCCTATGTATACGGCTGCGATGTGCCGTCCGCTCTGCTCCAGTGCCTTCGCCACCGCCTCCATCTCCCGCTCCTGGGCGGCGAGATATTCCGGCAGCAGCTTCAGACTGCGGCTGGCCTCAATGCTCACAAAGCTGCAATAGGCGCAGCGGGTGGGACAGAAGGGTATCCCCAGATAGAGGCACACATCCTCGCTCTTCAGGCTCTCCTGCGCCCGAAGGGTGGCGCGGGTGGTCTCCCGCACCAGCTCCGTCCGCTCCTCCGAAACGCCGAACTCGCGCCGGAAGTGACTGACGGCCTGCCTTTCGCTCTTGCCCTCTCTGAGCAGAGAGAGGAAAAGCTTCCCGGGGCGTACCCCCGTCAGCGAGCCCCAGTCGGGTGCCGGATGACCGCCGTTGACGGCAGCCTTGAAAAAGGAGTTCTTCACCGCCCGCTGTAAAAGTCTGTCCTCCGCCACCTTGTCCGTCAGCGCCGATAAAAGCACCCGGCTCTCGCCCCGGGACTTCACGCCCTCCACCGAGAGCTCGCAGACGCAGCTTGCAAACCTCCCGCCCCGGCGGATTGTCAGCGTCACCGCATTTTCCCCGGAGGGCGCATCGGGATACACCGGCCTCTCGTTGGGATACAGCACCAGCATGGACTGCTCCGCCGCATATTTGTACTCGTGACCCACGAGAAATATTTCCATGAGAATCTCACCTCTCAGCATATCTGTCCATGCAAGAGTATACAGCAAAACCCGCCCTTTCGCAAGTTTTTTCTCTTTCCGCGCCTTCGTCCCCTCTCGGCTCCCTCTGTTCCCGCAGGGAATGGGAGAGCCGGCGCGAAGCAACTGAGGGGGGCACCTCTTCAGTCTCGCTTCGCTCGACAGCTTCCCCAGAGGGGAAGCCTTTTTGACTGCTCTCCCTCCGGGCTCAGTCTCTCGGACGAGCCGCCTCATCGTCAGATTTCTCAAACCTTAAATTTCCATCTTGCGAAATTTCCTCTTTCCCGTTATAATATAGTGTCTCCATATTACATAAAGGAAGTATCCCCCTATGACACAAGCAAGAAAATGGAATTCACCGATTCGGCGCGTCGGCCGTTTCTTTACCGTATTTTTTCTGACTCTGCTGCTGATCCTCGTGCTGCTGCTGGGCGTGATCTATGTATTTGAAAAGGGGCCCTCCCCCACAATCACGGAGCTCTTCTGCCGCAGCATGAAGGAGACCTCCGCCCTCAAGTGGATACCCGGCATCTTTCTCTCCGATGAAGAGCTGTCCTTTTTAGAGGTTTCCGCCGAAAACATCGCCCTCGGTGATGCCCAGGAGAGCGTAAACCTGAACCTGATCCACATTGCCGCCCCCGCAGAGGGAGAGAGCGAGAGCACTACCCCAGGCACCGCCGAGGAAACGCCCTATCTCCAGCTCATCGAGATCAAGGGCAGCACCTACAAGGGCAAGCTGCTCATCGTCCGCGATCCCAAGAGCGTCATTGTCGGCACCTCCGACAATCTGGGCAAGGCAGCGGGTCTGCAGCTCACCGACATGGTGGCCAAGTACGACGGCATTGCCGGCATCAACGGCGGCGGCTTCAACGATGAAAACGGCCGCGGCAACGGCGGCATCCCCACAGGTCTGGTGATCCAGAACGGCAAAATCGTCTACGGCAGCGCCGGCGCCAGCTACTCCAGTGTGGTCGGTCTTGACAGGGACGGCCGCCTGCTTCTTGGCCGCTACACCGGCCAGCAGGCGCTGGACGCGGGCATTCAGTACGCCGTAAACTTCAATATGGAGGGTGCCATTGACGGCGCTCTGGTCATTAACGGCCAGATTCAGACCCAGAACCTCGACAGCGGCATCAATCCCCGCACCGCCATCGGTCAGCGAGCCGACGGTGCGCTGCTGCTCCTGGTGCTCGATGGCCGTCAGGTGGGCACGCTGGGTGCCACGCTGGAGGATGTCTGCGATGTGATGCTGGAGTACGGCGCTGTCAACGTGGGCAATCTGGACGGCGGCTCCTCCTCCGTCATGGTCTACGAGGGCGAGATCATCAATTCCTGCGCCTCTGTCACCGGCCCCCGCTATATCCCCGATGGTTTCATCGTTCTGAAGGAGGGCAGCAGCAATGGCTGAACCGCGTTCTTCCAATCCCGCACCCCGGAAGCGTAAAAACCGGCGGAAGGCTTTCCGCCGCGGTCTTGTGATTTATGCCGTGACCTTCCTTCTGGTGGGCTTTGCCGGTCTCTTCGTCTTCAGCCGCTACCTTGCCGCCTATGAGCAGGGTCGCGGAGCCCATGCCGTCACCGCCTGGATGGAGGGCAAGACCGAGGACGATTACCGCGCCCTTATGCTCTCCCAGCCCATCCTCACTCTCACCGAGTTTGAGAACAACGAGGATATCATCAACGCCTACTTCGATGCCTCCTGCACAGGCAAGAGCTTCACCTACCGGGAAGCCGCCGGCACCTCCACCGCCGACAGGCCCGTTTACACCATCAAGGCCGGGGCTGCCGATGTGGCCCGCATCACCCTGAAGAAGGGCAGGAGCGTGGGCTTCGGCTTCTATGCATGGGAGGTTGAGAGCGCTGTGCCCTACATCTCCCCCTATGCCCTCAGCTCCGCCACCATCGCTCTGGAGGCCATGGCCGACGAGCCTCTCTACCTCAACGGTGTGGCCGTGGGCGAGAGCTATCTGACCGATTCCGCCGTGGCGCTCTCCTCCCTCACCGCTCTGGAGGAGCGCTACGCCGAAAAGCCCTCCCTCCGGCGCTACGAAATCTCCGGCCTCTACGGTGAGCTCACCGTCACCGACGCTTCCGGCAACGAGATCAGCGCCACCGAAGAGAACGGCATCCCCGTCTACCGTCCCGGCGGCAGCGGCGGCTACAGCTTCAGCGTCACCGTCCCCGCCGGCTCCACCGTCACCGTCTGCGGCACCGCCCTCAGCGCCGCGGAGCTCACTGACAGCGGTCTCAACCCCCTGAAGGGTCTGGAGCGCTTTTTAGGTGACGGCTGCAGCGCTGCCCAGCTCACCTACTCTGCCTCCGGCCTCTACCGGGAGCCGGTCATCGAGGTCACTCCCCCCGCAGGTGTCACGCTGGAAAAGACCGAGAACAAAGACGGCAGTCTGGTCTACACCCCCGTAAACGATGCCGCTTTGAAGGAGGAGCATCTGGAGCTTGTCAGAGCCTTCTTCGATGATAACATGGCCTACGCCGCCGGCGACAACAGCCACCTGCAGAGCGTGCTCCAGAAAACGCTCTACGGCACGGAGCTCTATAATTACTTCTCCAATTCCACCGCCGCCATGATCTGGGCCTCCGATACCCAGATCAGCTATGATTATCTCTTCTACGACAACTTCGTCTCCCGTGGCGAAAACTGCTTCACCTGCACCGTCAGCTACAAGGCCAACCTTTCCGCCCAGAGCTGGTACAGCACCAACAAATCCCAGCTGGAGGACAGCTACATTCTGGCCTTCGTGCGCTACCAGAACGTGTGGTACGCCGCCTCCATGAGCCTCATCGAATAATATTCGATTGTAAAACGAAGTTTGTGCTCGTGTAAAGATTCCGGCTTTGTGCCGGCAATCGTAGAAAAGCCTATGTAGGGTTCGGCCTCCGGACGAGCCGAAAGCCTGCGAGTCTTGCTTTGTCCGGTGAAACGGACACAGTTCTTGTCCCACACGGCACGGCCGGGAGGCCGTGCCCTACGGGGTTACAGGGTTCTGCAGGACAAATCAGTTCATTGAAACCGCTCCGGGTTTCTTCCCTTCAACTTCATAGTATTACAATCGCAAAAATGTACCGCAGTGCACATTCCCAATCCACTTTCTCATTGCAAAAATACAGGGAGGGATTTCCTATGCCCCAGACCCCCTTTGATCCCTTCGGCGACCGCAGGCCGAACAATAACGATGATCTGGGCGATCTGGCTCAGTCCATACTCCGCGAGCTGAAAAACGCCTCAGACAGCGTACTGGATGCCGCCTCTGCCAGCAAGGACGAGCTGCTCCGCTCCGTGGGCGAAAGCGTCCGCTCCATCCGCGACAGCGCAAAAGAGGCGCAAAAAAACGCCCGGCAAACCGCATCTCAGTATCGCTACCGCTATACCAACGATTTCAAATCTGCCGAGGATGACTATGCCCGTCAGCGCGCCGAACGGCAGCAGGCCTCTGCCGTCTCCCAGCCTAAGAGAGAAAAGAAGCTCCGCCCCGTCAGCAAGGGTGCCAACGCCCTGCTGATTCCCGTGGCCGCCCTCTTTACTCCTGCCGCTGTGCTGGGTGTGCTCTCCGTGGCCAAGCTGCTCTTCGGCACTCTCGATCCCGGCATCCCCATCATAGCCGCCACCTTCCTTTTTGCCGGCAGCTTCCCTTTGGGTCTCAGTCTCAGCATGAAGCGCAAGGAAAAGCTCTATACCCGCTATCTGGAAACCGTTGGCCAGTATCCCAGCGTGAACCTGAAGTTTCTCGCTGCCCAGATGAAGCGCAAGTATGATAAATGCGTTGCCGATCTCCGGGATATGGTCAGCCGCGGCTACTTCGGCCCCGATGCCCGGGTGGATGTGGGCGCGGGCGAGCTGATCGTCAACCCCGCTGCCGCCGCCGAGCGCAAGGCCGCCCAGGAGCAGCAGCGGCAGCAGGAGGAAAAGGCCTCCAAAACCGCCGAGGCCGACAGCTACGAGGCCATGCTCACCGAGCTGCAGCAGCTCAATGTCCTCATTGAGGATGAGGAGATGAGCGAGCTGATTACCCGCATCGAGACTGTCGCCCGCGCCACCTTTCTGGCCGTTCGACAGACCCCGGATAAGGCCCAGCAGCTCCGCCGCTTCATGGACTACTACCTGCCCACCACCATCAAGCTGCTCCGCTCCTATGCGTCCTTCGAGCGCAGCACCGTGGAGGGCGAAAACATCCGCCGCTCCAAGGAGAATATCGAGGGCATGATGAAAACCCTCTGTGAGGCCTTTGAAAAGCAGTACGACTCCCTCTTCCTCACGGAAACCATGGACATCAACGCCGAGATCAGAACCATGGACAGCCTTCTTCGTCAGGACGGCTTTGTGGGCGGTGCCAATTTCGGCGCTGCCGCCGCCAGACAGGAGCAGCAAAAATGATTCTGAATAATTGCATCCTTGGCATCGGTATTTTCTGTCTGGTCTATTATCTGGGCATGGGCATTGTCATCAGCTTCGCCCAGTCCATGCTCTGGCTCTGGCCTCTGGCCGCAGCGGTCTGCTTTGTCCGCTATGCTCTGGTGCGCTATTCCCTCACCCACTCTGTTCCCGTACCTCTCCCCCGCTGGTTTATAGTCCTGTGGCGCACAGCTCTGGTGCTGGGCTTCTCCCTTTTCTTTTATGTGGAAAGCTTCGTGGTCTCCGGCAGCTTTTCCAAAGCGCCCGAAAAGCTGGATGCCATCATCGTGCTGGGTGCCAAGGTCAACGGTACCGCCCCCAGCGGTGCCCTCTACCAGCGCATCAGCGCCGCCGCCGCCTATCTTCAGGATAACCCCGATACCCTCTGCATCGCCTCCGGCGGTCAGGGCACCGACGAAGGCATCAGCGAGGCCGCCTGCATCCGTGAAGGTCTGCTTGCCCGGGGCATAGACGAAAACCGCATTATCCTCGAAGAAAATTCCACCAGCACCGAAACCAATTTTCTCTATTCCGTGCCTTTGCTCGGCGATAACATCCGCAGCGTGGGTGTCGTCACCAGCAACTTCCACATTTTCCGGGCCCTGAAGCTGGCGCAGGTACAGAACTGGCCTCAGAGCTTCTACGGCATCCCCGCGCCCTGCTCGGCTGCCGGCTATCTGCACTACGCCCTCCGCGAGTTTTGTGCCCTTGTGGTGCTGAAACTCCGGGGTACCATATGAAAGGAGTTCCCCATGCTGCGTGATAAGAAGTTTCGCAATGCATTGATCTTTTTCCTGGCCGCCCTTGCGATCTATTTTTTCCTTCCCGGCGGCGAAGCCGAAAGCCCCGTTCCCGCCGGCGAAAGCGTTGAAGAGCTCGTCACTGCCGTGCCCCAGACCGTTGCGCCGGAAACCGCTCCGCCGGAGGACGACGGGGAAGTGGATGTTCCCTCCGGTCTCCCGCTGGATAAGCCCGACCCTGCGCGGCCTGTGGATGAGGATAAGAGCTACGACAACAAGCAGGATGTGGCTCTCTACATCCAGTATTACGGTCATCTGCCCTATAACTACATCACCAAGAAGGAAGCCGAAAAGCTGGGCTGGACCGGCGGCAGTCTGGAGCCCTATGCACCCGGCAAGTGCATCGGCGGCAGCCGCTTCGGTAACTATGAGGGTCTTCTGCCCGAGGCCGAAGGCCGCAGCTATACCGAGTGCGATATCGACACCCTCGGTGCTTCCTCCCGGGGAGCCAAGCGCATCGTTTTCAGTAACGATGGCCTGATCTACTACACCGACGACCATTATGAGAGCTTCGAGCTGCTCTACGGTGAGCCCTGATGGAATACACACTGGATTGCGCCGTTATCGGCTCCCTCTCTGACCTCCATGCAGAGCTTGCAAGGCTCCTCTCCTTCCCCGAATACTACGGGGCTAACTTCGATGCCCTCTATGACTGTCTCACCGACAGCCACGCCAGCCTCCGCATCCTGAACTGGGACGCTTTAGAGGAGGCCATCGGCATCCCGAAATGCATTACCTTCAAGCACATCCTCTCGGATGCCGCCGCTGACAGCTCCTTTACCTTCTCCATAGAGTAAAAAATCCTCTCCGCTCAAAAAAGCGGAGAGGATTTTTTATGTAACTCTCAGTGATAGCGCTTCATGTTGCCGAGAATCTGCTCGCAGCAGTATACCCGGTCCTCGCCGGAGAAGGCGTTGTCGAAGTTGTCGGAGAAGAGGATCTGCGCCGCAGCGGGGAATTCCTCGTCCCCTTCCCAGAGAATGAAGCGGATGTAGAGCTCGGGCATAAAGCGGAACTCGTAGCCGATGCCGCTGCTCTGGAAGGGCACACCGCCCAGACCCTCGCAGGCCTTCCTGAACACCTCAGGCCTCCAGCCATAGGTGCCGGACATACGGTTGATGCAGCGGTTGGTAAAGGGCTCGTTGTAGGTCTCGCCCCACTTGAGCTCACGATAGGGCACAAAGTCGTGGTAGGCGCCGGCCCTGTGACCCTCCAGCAGGAAACGGCCAAAGAGGATGCGACCCTTGTCATCCCAGCACTCGTCGGAGAAGTCGGGGAAGGTGATGGGACGCACCATATTCAGAAATTCCAGGGTGAACTTGCCGTCCTCATATTTGAGGCCGGTGCGCTCGGCGATCTCCATAGGGTCAGCTTCCTTCAGCATCCCCATGTAGTGCTCCAGAGGCGCAGCGATCAGGTTATCAGCTCTGTAAGGTGCTTCCATTTATTCTACCTCCACACTGGGGAACAGGCTCGCCGTGGTATGGGGCAGGAAGCAGGCGGACACGAACTCATCCATGTATCCGGCCTCGTTGCTCAGCTCCACATAGCTCATATTGCGGCCCAGCTCCTCTACTTTCTCCTCTGCATCCCGCGCCAGCAGCATGGCATAGGCACCGGTGAGGGAGGAATTGCCGATATAGTGGAACTTGTCCAGCTCCACATCGGGGAACATACCGATGGTTATTGCATTCTTAAAATTGATACCCGAGCCGATACCGCCGGCGATCCAGATGTAATCCAGCATATCGGGGGTCATGTCCAGCTTGCGCAGCATCAGCAGCACAGCGGAGAAAATGGCACCCTTGGCGCGGATGAAGTTATCAATATCCGTCTCGTTGATGGAAACCTCGCTGCCGTCGGCAGACTCGTCCTCAAAGGCGATTACATAGCGGCCCTGACCGTGCTCATCCCGGCGAACCCGCTTGCCCTCCCGATGGAAGCGGCCCTTGGGATCGATAATCCCGGTGCGAAACAATGCGGCCACAATGTCAATGATGCCGCTGCCGCAAAGACCCACGGGCTTAGTGCCCGCCTCGCCGATGACGGAGTAGTGGGGTTCCATGCTCTCCTTGTCGATGCTGATCTCCTCGATGGCACCCACCGTGGCGCGCATACCGTGGCTGATCTCGCCGCCCTCAAAGGCGGGGCCCGCAGAGCAGGCGCAGGTGAGCATAAAGTCGCTGTTGCCCAGCACGATCTCGCCGTTGGTGCCCAGATCGATAAAGAGACTCAGCTCGCTCTTTCTCCACAGCTCAGAGGACAGGACACCCGCGGTGATATCGCCGCCCACATAGCTGCCCACATTGGGAGCCAGCACCAGCGTGGCAGCGCTGTTGAGACCGGGCAGAACATCCGCCGCCCGGAGATTGCCGGAGGAGAAGAAGGAGGGCACAAAGGGCTCCATCCGCACAGGATCGGCAAAAACGCCCAGCAGCAGATGCTCCATGGTGGTATTGCCGGCTATGCAGATGCGGTAAATGTGCTTGCGGGAGATACCGCCCTGATGGCACACGCTGTCCAGCAGGGGCAGCAGGGTCTCCTCCACCACGGCGTGACGGAGCTTTTCCGCGCCGCCGGGCTTTACGGATTGAATGATGCGGTTAATCACATCCGCGCCGTAGCGGATCTGACCGTTACCGGCGCTGGCCTTGCCGTAGAGCTGACCGTTCTCCAGATCAACCAGACAGCAGGTAACGGTTGTAGTGCCGATATCCACGGCCACGCCGCAGATGGGGCTCGTGTCGTCCTTGTCCAGAATGTCCAGAATCTCCAGCGCATCGCCCTTCCGGGCAAAAACGCAGCGAACCGCGAAAGCGTTTTCACGGAGCATACCCGCCAGCTCCAGCAGAGCCGGGTAGCTCAGCGTAATCTTCTCGCAGCCGGTTACCTCTTCGGCAGCCCAGATCAGTCGCTCGTTATCGGGCATGGTGTCGTCCAGCGTGGGCTCGGTCATGGTGACCAGAGCGCTGAACACAGCCATCTCCTGCATCAGTCCGGCATCCTTCAGCTCGGTCTGGATGTTTTCAAAGATGGAGAAGGTAGCAGGATCGTTCAGATCGGCGGTGCGGATACCGGTCTTGAAGGCAGATGCGGAATCGGGCACCTCCACCACCACATTGTCGATGATCCGGCTCTGGCAGGCCAGACGCCAGCCCTTGGCCCACTCCTCTTCGGAGATGTGCTTGCTCTGTCTGGAATCCACTTCGCCCTCGATGAGGCGAAGCTTGCACTTGCCGCAGGTGCCGTTGCCTCCGCAGGGTGCGTCAATGTCCACGCCGTTGCTCTTTGCCAGCTCCATCAGAGTCTCGCCGGCATGGGCATTTGCTATGATTTCCTTTCCGTCGCTGAAGCGAAAAGTAATTTTCGGCATATGTCTATTCCCCTTCCGCTCAGAACTTCAGAGTGTCCAGAGCAGCATAAAGGGCCTTCTTCATGGGGTTATCCTTGGGCAGACCGGAGGTGGGCTTACCTTCGCCGTCATACTCGTAAACGTCTTCGTCCACGGGCAGAACGCACAGCAGCTCCATGCCGGACTGCTCGATCTCTTCCTTCACGCCGTCGGCAATCACGCCGCCCTTGGCACGGTTGACAATGAGCTTCATCTGCTTTTCGCCTAGCTTAAGCTCCTTCACCAGCTCGTGGATGCGGGCGCAGGCCTGCACACCGCGGCGGGAGGCGTCGGAAACCAGAATGACAGTGTCTACAGAGGGCAGAACGCCGCGGCTCAGATGCTCCATGCCGGCCTCGTTATCCACCACAATGTACTTGTACTGTCCGGAATACTTCTGCACCTGAGTGGTCAGCAGACCGTTGACAAAGCAGTAGCAGCCCTTGCCCTGGGTGCGGCCCATGACCAGCAGGTCAAAGTCGTCGTCCTCCACCAGAGCCTGGTTGAACTTCTGCTCGGCGTAATCGGCCTTGGTCACGCCGGCGGGAATGGGGCTGTTCTTGGCGCTTTCGCTGCGCTCGATCTCCTCGCGGATATCGCCCAGGGTCATATCGACCTTCACGCCCAGAACCTCGTTCAGGTTAGAGTTTGCGTCGGCATCCACCGCCAGAATGGGGGTCTTACCCTTATCAATCAGATATTCGATCAGCATACCGGTAATGGTGGTCTTACCCACGCCACCCTTGCCGGCCAGTGCAATTGTATGAGGCATCATGGTTCTCCCTTCGTTTTTTATAATGTACTTTTTGACAGGCTTATGCCTCAGTCAGTGTATATTCAGTGAACAGCCCATGGGCAAAGACCCGGTACTTCATCCCTGCGGGCATATCGTCACGCTCGATGGTCTCTGCAAAGGGCTCCTTTGTACGAATCCATATTTCGGGGTCTGCAATCTCTTCTTCGGAGACAAACACATCCCGCATCTGGTTATTTCCGCACTCGTTCTTTATTTCCTTAATTATTTCGTAAATCATGCCACGTCCGCCTTTATCACAACGGTACCGCCTTCCAGATCAATGAAGCTGATGGAGCCAACCACCTCAGTCTCCACGCCGATAATGTCAGACAGCACGACCTTCCCGTCGGCGCACTTCACCTGCGCCACATAGCGGGCCACAATGGTATCTTCCTTCTTTTCATTCAGATAAGCGGTAGAAAGGCACATTTTACTTCTCCTTTATCTCCTCAAGAACCCCGGCAAACTCTTCATATGCGTCCTCAACCTTTTCCAGCGCCTCGTGAGCTCTGGCAGCAAGGTCGGGATCCAGCTGATGAATCAGATCATGCAGCTCTTCCAGGTGGTTCCTGTTGTGTTCAATGGTATGGGCCAGCAGAATGGCAGGGGTGATCTGGGTCTGCTCGCCGTTTACGTGGTCATGGTGACCGTGTTCAAGAACGTGCATTCAGCATATCCTCCTTATTCTGAAAAATGCCCGCCCAGTGGGCGGGCATTTTTCTGCTTGGGTTAAAAGTCTTTTCGACCTGTAATAAATTACATATCGAAGGGCTCGAGGCCGAGAACGGGATGGTTCTTCTCGTTCAGGAACTCGATCATCTTGTCCAGATCATCGGCAGAGCCGGCGATGGTCTCGTCGCAGATCATGTCGACATAGTTCTCAATGCCGTACAGGTCCTTGGCAGCGGCGTTCAGGGAATCAGCAACCTCAGCCTTCAGAGCGGAGGGCATCCACACGATACGAGCCAGGCCGCCCTCGGCGCGCATGAACTTCTTGGAGCCGATGAACTGCTTGCCATGGCCCATGAAGCCGGGAGTCTGCTGGCCGCCGCCGGTCATGGAGGCGAGTTCAGCAAAGCTCATGCCGAGAGGAGTGGAACCGGGGTAAGAACGGTCAACAATGACCACGCCCATGGAGGCAGGCTCCATGCCGCAGATGCATTCGAAGCAGCCGCAGGAGGTCATGGGATCCTGGAACAGGGAGTAGAGGGTGACCTTCTCCAGGTGGCCCTGAGAGTACTGGTTAACGGCACGGTTGACATCGGGCCAGATACCAACGGTCTCATCAACGCAGCCTTCCTTGGAGACGATCTGGCAGGGGCCGTTGGGGTTCAGCTGGTTGGTAGCCTTGGCATCGAGCCAGGACACGGCGCCGCACAGACCCAGACGCTCGGGAGTGACGATGCAGACGTGAGAGGGGGAGAAGGACTGGCACATGGTGCAGGTGTAGAACACGTCGACGGACTCGTCAGTGAGGGTGGCGAGACGGGCGTCACGCTTGTGGTAAGCAGGCATGGCAACCTCGTTCTTCAGCTTGGTGATGGTCTCGGGGTCGGTGATGACGGTGACCTGCACCTTGTCGATGACGGTGTCGTACTCGTTCTTCAGCTTGGCGTACAGAACTTCGCCGATGTGCTTGGCACGGAGGCCGGCATCAAAAGCGGCGTTGCTGACGCGGACACGGATCTGCTCACGCTGGCCGGTGTGCATGACACCTTCCAGGCAGTTGATCCAGGAGTGGAACTTACGCTCGAAGACGGACTCGAAGTCGGACTGCATGGTCTTGCCGCAAACCTCGGCGATGTAGGCCAGCTGGAAGGAGCGCTTGTTCTCTTCGGTAACGGTATCAAAGTCGGGGCCGATAACGGTGATCTTGTGATCCTCGATCTCGGAAGCATCCTTCATCTGCACCAGCTCGAAGCAGTCCTGGGTGGCGCCGTAGGCGTCGAACTTCATCTGCTTGGCACGGATAACCTCGCCCTCGAAGGCGGTGTTGAAGGCGATGGGAATGTCCATCGTGGTGACCTTGATCTTGATGTCGCGGGCTTCCAGAGAAGCGTCGATCCAGTCCTGAGTGTTATCATAGATAACCAGGGACTTGGGAACAACGTGCACGTCCTCGTGGTCGTTGGTGACAACGGGGAAGCCCAGAGCGATGCAGCAGGCGCCGGCGCCAACAACGATGTCGGGCACGGGCTTGTAGGCGTTGATGAAAGCGCGGATACGCTCGAGGGTGTAGGTGTTCATGGCCCAGTAGTCGAGAGGCTGGACGTTGCCGAAGATCATGGCAGCGCGCATAACCAGGTCGACGATGTGGGCGGCGTGCCAGATCTCAGGACCCACAGGAACCACACGGACCTTGAAGTCCATGGTGATGTTCATGCGGCGAGCCTGGTCGATGATGCCGCCGATCAGGAACACGAAGATACCACGGGACTGATAGCCCTTGATGGTGTCACGAGCTTCCTCATCGGAGGGGGCGGGCCCGATCAGAACGACGAAGCCGGGGATGTCCTCGGTAACCAGAGGAACACCGAGCTCACGCACTTCGGCGTCGGTCATGTGGCCCCAGTACTGACGGTCGTCGCCAGTGCCGTAGGGAGCGGGATTCTCAACGTACTTGCAAGCCTCGATGACCTGAGCGGCCATGGCGGTAGCAAAGCCGGAGAAGAAGATAGCCTGAGTGGACTGCTTGCGGGGCATCCAATCGTTCTTGATGGCCTCCATGGCCTTCTGGAGATCGCCAAGGGTCTCCACCTTGATGCCGGTGTACTGCAGGATGATGGCGCAGTTGTAAGCAGTGTCGGGCATCTTCATAACATGGTCGGCGCCGTACTTCGCAACAGCTTCAGCCAGTGCGGCTTCAGCCTTGGCGTACATTTCGTCGTTGCCACAAAATACTCTGTCAAATAAGCGTCTCACGCTTAATTCCTCCTGTCGGTGTCAATTTTTTCCTTGATACGGCGGATTTCTTCCACCGCATCCGTTGCCATGTCGTAGGGAGAGGCGCACCGGCGGTCTGCGTCGGCCACTTTGCCGCTGTAGTGGATCATACCCAGCAGATTCTCTTCGGGTATGTTCTCGCGAATAAACGCTTCGTCAGCCTCGTCGCGAACCTTGTTGGCCACAACGTTAACCTTGTGGATGCCGAGATCGGCAGCCAGACGGACAACGCTGTGGTAGGTCTGCACACTGCGGGCGCCGGGCTCAATGACTACTATGAACTGGTCCATGAAGTCAGTTGTGCCGCGAGCCAGATGCTCCAGGCCGGCCTCCATATCCATGATGACCACGTCCTCACGGCCGATGATCAGATGAGAGAGTATGCGCTTGAGCATCACGTGCTCAGGGCAGACACAACCGCCGCCGCCCGTCTTTACTGTGCCCATTAAAAGCAGCTTTACGCCATTTTTTTCTGTGGCCAGCTTGTCCGGAAGATCATCCACCTTGGGATTGATCTTGAAGAACTTTTCGAACTGGTCGGCTTCGGTGCGCTCACGAATGAGCTCCTTCATTTCGGAGATGGGGGTGATGGCAGCAAGCTCTTCCTCGGAAAAGCCCAGTGCCAGGCCAAGGTTTGCATCGGGGTCCACGTCAGCGCAGAGCACATTGTGTCCCTCGTCAGCGTACATTCTGGCCAATACAGAGGAGAAGGTAGTTTTACCAACTCCGCCTTTACCGGTGACAGCTATCTTCATATCAGATGCCCAGAGCGTCGCGCTTAGCTTCGATGGCGTTCAGCATATCCTCAACGAGCTGGTCGGGATCGGTATTGATGTGGTAGCCAGCGCCAACCCACTCAGTGGTGCCGTTGGTGATGAGATCCATCATCTGGTCGGAGCCACCCACCAGAGGATCGATGCCCAGGTAGACGTCGATGCCGGTGGCGACAACGTAGTTAGCAATGGAGACGGCCTTCTCAGACATCCATTCGGGAGCGCAGCCCAGAACAGGCAGCTGAGTGGTCTCGATACCCCAGTCCTTGGCGATGCCGCAGACGAGGAGCATCATACGGGAAATGTCAACGCAGGAGCCCATGTGCAGCACGGGAGGAATGTCAGCCAGCGTGCAGACACGGCGCAGGCCTTCGCCGCAGAGAACCTTGGAGCGCTTGTCAAGCAGACCGGCCTTGGAGGCAGCCTGGGCAGCGCAGCCGGTGGCGACGATGACGACGTCGTTGGCAATGAGCTTCTTCATGATCTCAATGTGAGACCAGTCGGGACGCACCTTGGGGTTGTTGCAGCCGACCATGGCGACAGCGCCGCGGAGAACACCGGAGGTGACGCAGTCGATGAGGGGCTGGTAGGTGTCCAGCACGTCGAAGTGGCTGTTGGTAACGGTATCCAGCTGGCCCTTGATGCCTTCGCAGGAGTAACCAACGGAAGCCTTGTGCTTGTGGTCGGGGATGAAGATCTTGGACTCATCACGATTCTTGAAGTTGTTGCAAGCAGCGGTGATGATCTCCTTGGCGACCTCGCCGGCGTTCTCAGAGGTGAGAGGCAGGTAGGTGCTGTAGGGGATGCGGGCGATGGGAGAGGTGGTGTAGAACTTGGTGTGGAAGCACTCGCTGAGGGGTCCGATGTTGGGGAAGATGCACTGCACGTCAACGCAGATAGCTTCGACAACGCCGGTCAGGAGCACGTTCTCCTGCTGCAGGAAGTTACCGGCCATCTTGACGCCATGACGCATGGCGATCTCGTTGGCGGTGCAGCACAGACCAACAATGTTGATGCCCTTGGCGCCGTTGGCACGGGCCAGATCCTGCATCTCCTTGGTCTCGGAGAAGGTAACGATCATCTCGGACACGGCGGGATCGTGGCCGTGGCAGACGATGTTGACCATTTCCTTGTCGAGGACGCCGAGGTTGCCCTCAGTTTCCTTGGGCATGGGAGTGCCGTAGAGAATGTCGGTGAACTCGGTGCCGGCCATGGAGCCGCCCCAGCCATCGGCCAGACCGGTACGGAGAGCCTGGCGAACCAGAGCCTCAGCGTCGGCGGTGCAGCCCATGTGGGTCATGTGCATGGCGGTGACGACCTCGCGGTCAACGGCACGGGGCATAATGCCCTGCTCGTTCCAGACCTTCTGGCGCTCTTCGGTGGCGCGCTGGGTCCACTTCTGGAAGCCGTTGATCTTGCCATACTCATTCAGGCCCATCTCGGCCACTTCGTGAGCAACTTCGTAGAGGTCGCGGCCTTCGGTCTCGACACCCCACTCAGCGGCGAGCTTGTACAGCTTCTTCTCGTCGGTGACGTGGTAGTAGCCGTCAGCAGTGGCGTCGTACATCTTCCACACGCACTCACGGCCGTGGTCGGAGTGGGCGGAGGCGCCGCCGGCAGCCATACGCAGGTAGTTACGGCCGGCAATGGTAGCAGCGTTGGCGCCGCAGATACCCTTGGGGGCCTTGGGGGAGATGCGGCAGGGGCCCATGGAGCAAATGCGGCAGCAGATGCCCTTTTCGCCGAAACCGCAGTGCGGGGTCTGGTTCTTGACGCGATCCTGCCAGACATCCATGCCAACCTTCACAGCGTTTTCATACAGCCGTGCGGTGTCAGCCTCCATCTGTTCTACAGTCGTCGTCTGGAAAACTTCACTCATGTTGTGCCATCCTTCCGATGATTTTATTTTGCCTATCTTCCTATATACAATACCCCTGCCGCTATCGGCAGATACCGACAGGGGCTATGTATCAAAAATTACAGGTCGAGGTAAGAGTCAGCGTAAAGAACCTCGTTCTTCACGATGTCGCAGCTCTTGATGGTTTCCATCATGCGCAGATCGCAGGGATTGATGATAGCGGAGGTCAGACCGGCCTGCATAGCCATGGCGATGAAGGCGGAGTCCATGATGGGACGCAGATTCTTGGGCATGCCGTTGGAGACGTTGGACAGGCCGCCGGTGGACTTGAAGCCCTGCTCGGAGAACTGACGAAGAGCCTCCAGAACGTCACCCAGCTGATCCTGCATACCCTTGGCGACGACCACCAGGGGATCGAACCACATATCGTCGGGCTCCATGCCGAGACCCATGCCGAGCTCGAGCATTTCCATCAGGTAACCCATACGCTCGTCAACACCGGCGGGAACGCCAGCCTTGGAGCAGAGGGCGATAACGATGGCGTCGCAGTCAGCAGCGACGTTGATGTAGGAGATACGGTCGCCGGCATCGGCAGAGTTGACGATGGGCTTGCCCTTGGAGCGGTTGTAGACCTCAACGCCGGCAGCGATGGCCTTCTTGTTGGAGGTGTCGAGAGCCAGAGGCACGTTGTCGAAGTTGTCCTGCAGCAGCTGGACAGCCCACTTCATGCGCTCTTCGCCGTCAGACTCGGCAGGTCCGATGTTGACGTCCAGGTAGGTGGCGCCGGCATCGATCTGCTCCTTGGCACGCTTCAGGATGGGAGCGGGGTCGCGCTCGTCCATTGCCTTGCGGATGACGGGGGAAATGCAGTGAATTCTTTCACCGATGGTAACAAACTTTGCCATTTTACTTCTCCTGTTCTGGTAATGGTATGGTTGTTTATCTTAGAACTTGTTGTCCTTGAAGAACTTGACCAGCTCAACGGCCTCGTTGGGGGCAACGACGATGGTCCAGCCGGGCAGCTTGGCCTCGAGTTCGCCCTTCAGAATGGCGACCTTGCCGGGGATGATGAGGATGCGGTTCTTGATCTTGTTCTCGATGTCGAACTCAGCGATGAACTTGCTGATGGAGCCGGCGGAGAGCTTACCGGCAGCCCAGGCGGTCAGAACGGAGTAGCCGCCGGCATCGGAGATGAGCAGGTTCATGGGAACGCCGGAGCGCTCCAGCTCACCGGAGACGGTGAAGTAGGTCAGAGCAAAGTCGACGGTGGTGACGCAGATGCTGTTCTCGTCGGCGCCGTTGAGGGGGTAGATGCCGGGCTCGACCTTCATGGGCTTCTGAGGATCGGTGAAGAGGTTCTGACGCAGGCCGTACACGGGGAGAGCCTTGGCGTAGTCCATCTCTTCCACGGTCACGATGGAGCCGTAGCGAGCGGTGAAGAGGGCCAGGAGGGCCATCTGCATGTGGCTGTCGCCCATGGCGAGCTTGGCAGCGTTGACGATGGTGGGATAGCCGAAGGTGCGGAAGGTCTCCAGCAGAGCGGAGCGACGGATCTGCACAGCACCGGCGAAGGCGTCCTTGATGGAGGCGGTGCCCACGTCGAGGACGAGCTTCTTGTTGCCCAGAGCCTCGATCTTGGCGACGGTCTCGGACAGCTCGTTCAGGTCAGCGCCGCAAACGCCCAGCAGAGCGCCGGCTTCGGTGGCGACCTTGTTCATGGCCTCGTAGTTGGAGGCGTTGGCAGCGTTCAGGATGCAGGGAACGCCCTTGAGGATCTCGAGAGCCTTGGCAGCCAGATCGGCGCAGCAGACCTCAACGATCACGGGGTGGCCCAGACCCTTGACCTTCTCGACGAGAGCGAGGAAGTCTTCGGCGGCCTTGTCGGGATTGTGGGCGACGGTGACGGTCTCAACGTGCATACGCTCGCCGATACGGTCGTAGTCAACCTTGTTGATCTTCTCAATGCGGGCATCGACATCAGCCATGCAGTCGCACAGATAAACACCGTAGAGGGTGTGGGAGACGAAAGTCTTGTCGTGACGGTAGAGGACAGTCTCGCCGCCGAGCTTGTACTCGCCGAGCTCGAGAGTCTTCATAGCGGGGGCAGTAGCCTCAGACAGGGTAGCGATGGCTTCGGCGGAGAAGTGGGGGCACTTGTCCAGACCGAGGGCGCCCTGGGCGACCTTCATGCAGAAAGCCATGCAGGTGGGGCAGCCGCACTCCTTGCAGTTCGTCTTGGGGGAAAGCTTAAAAATATCGAGACCTTTCAGTGCCATTGTATGTGCCTCCTTAACTTACATAAGAGCCGCGACGAACGCGGAGATGGTCTTCACGGATGCGGGGTGCTTGAGGATAACAGCATCGGAGCCGCTGGCCAGGCAAGCGGAAGCGGTGCAGATCTCCATCTGGATGCCACGCTCTTCGCGGGCGCCCCAGGCGGGGTTATCGGACTCTTCAAGGAGGGTCTCCTTGACGCCCCAGGCTTCGTCGCCCAGAGGAGTCACGATGGGGAGCTGGAGGTCAACGTCGTTCTGGGTCATGGCAGCGCCCTTGACGCGGTCCATGGTGGAGGCGACGTACTCGAAGCCGTAGCCGGCGGCGGCGGTGCCGACGTTCATGACGGTGTTGCCGGCGGCGATGCCCATCTGCTTGACGAGAACGTTCAGCTGCTTGGCCAGGTTGATGTCAACGGCGGACTCGCCGGCGACCTTGGCGCCGTAAGCCATGATGGCGGAGGCGGCAACGGCCTTGTAGTTTTCTTCCTTGCAGGAGAGGAGCAGGGGGTTGTAGCCGGTCAGGGCCTCAGCGACCTTGCCCAGAAGGGTAGCGTCCTTCTCGACGTTCTTGGAGCCGATGACAGCCAGGGGCTTGTCGATGGCTTCGGCGACGGCCTTGGCGAGGGCAGCGCAATCCTCAACGGAAGCGTTGTCGCCGTTGGGGTCGGCGGACTCGAGACGCAGGCAGACGAAATCGACGCCTTCAGCGGAAGCGGCGCGCTTGGCCATCTCGACGACGGTGTTGCAGCCTTCGTAGAACTTGGCCAGCTCGGGCAGAGAAGCATCAAAGCCCTTGTCGGAGACCTGGATGCCCACCTTGGGAGCGTTGGCGATGGGAGCATCAAAGCTGTACAGGGGGTAGACGTTGCTGCCGCCGAGGGTCACTTCGTGGCCGTTGGCGCCAAAGGTGATGGGGTTGATCTTCGCGTTGAAGACCTGGGGCTTGTTGGTGAATGCCATTGGTTTTCCTCCTCTTATTTGTCTCTGCCGTCATATTGACTGACAGAATGCGACAAAATATAATTGTTTCTATTAAACCGTATACAATTTACTACGAATTTGCGTTTTTCAAAAGCACATATCTCTTGCCCATGTGCAACCGCAGGTTGCACCAAGCCGTTCTTTCTCCCGTTTCACCGTGGGAAAAAATCACCGAAAAGTGCTCTCTTTATCGCTTTAGCTCTGTGCATTTTACTTTATTTTCAAGGCTTTGCAAAGCATCCGGAGCGTACAAGAAGCTCGTTTGTCACCTTTGCGTCGTTCAGGGTATAGATGTGCAGATCGTTTACACCCAAGGATAAATATTCACGGATTTGTGCGGCGCTGTAGTCCAGTCCCTCCTGCCGGAAGCCCTCGGGGTCATCGTAGCGGCGGGAGATCAGTCTGGCGAGGGGGCCGGGGATGGCGCAGCCGTTCTGGGAGAGGCAGTGGCGCAGAAGCTTGTCCCGCTCGGTGACGGGCATCACGCCGGCGGAGACGGGGATGGTGATGTGAGCCTTATCCAGAGCATCCAGCCAGCGCTTAAAGGCCTCCATATCAAAGGTGAGCTGGGTGACGATGTACTCCGCGCCCAGATCCTGCTTGCGTTTGAGGAAGGCGATGTCGTCTGTAAAGCGCTCGCTCTGGATGTGCTCCTCCGGGAAGCCTGCGCAGCTGAGATGGATGCGCTCACCGTACTGTGCCCTGAGATACGCCATCAGCTCGCTGGCGTGGCAGAACTGCCCCATGGTGCCGCTCTCTCCCTTCTGGAAGTCGCCCCGGAGAGCCAGCACATGGTCAATGCCCATGCGCAGGAGGGTGTCCATGTCCTGCGAAATCTGCTCCCGGCTGCGGTGGATGCAGGTATAGTGGGCAGAGGCCACAGGGCCGTTGAGGGCATTGACTGCCTCCAGAATCTCATTCTGGCAGCCCTTGTCGCTGCCGCTGGCCCCGCAGGTGCAGCTGACCCACGCAGGGGCAAAGGCGTTCATCTCCGCAAGCGCCCTCTTGAGGCTCTCCACCCCCGCCTCGGTTTTCGGCGGGAAGACCTCATAGGATAAGGTAGTACGCTCACGCATCATTTCGGCTATGGTCATGTCTTTTCTCCTGTTGTACTGTTTCTGTAAAAGTGGCGCAAAGCCCCTCTCGGCTCCCCCTTTGGGGGAGCTGGCACGGCGAAGCCGTGACTGAGAGGGCTGGCTCCCCCTTTGGGGGAGCTGGCGCGGCGAAGCCGTGACTGAGAGGGCTTTTCCGGCGCAGCTGCAAACTACACTCTCCGCCCCCTGTGGGGCACCTCTCCCAGAGGTAGAGGCAAGACCGGACGCCCCGTCTCATTACTTCCCTTTTCGGGCAAGACCCCTATCGCTAATCGCTGATCGCCAACTGATATTTCCCGCTGACGCTGATGCCCTCATCCTTCTTATCGAGGTTCACCAGATCGCTGACATAGACCGTGAACTCCAGCTTGCTCACGCTCGCTCTGCCGCTGCGGAGCACCTCACCGGCGCTGATACGGAGCTTTTCCACGCCCCTGCAGCCGCCGGGGAGCAGATAGCGCCAGCCGGGGTCAAAATCCCGTCCGTCCATCTCCAGCTCGCCCACGCCGAACCACAGCTCCTCCGTTGTGCGGTTGTCCACAACCACCAGCGCCGTGCAGCCCCAGCAGCCCTCGTCGAGGATTTCCAGCACCGTAAAGCCGGCGCACCAGCTGTCCAGCAGCCGCTGCTGTCCCTCCCGCTCCGCAAGCGGTGCGGCGCTGTCGTTCCTTCCGTGAGGATAGACGGTGCAGGCCGTGCTGAGTTCCGGATATACGGGCCATGCCTGAGCTGTAAATGTTTCCAGCGTAAAATAAATATTGTTCACGCTCGTAATGCCGCAGCTCTCCAGCGCGGCGCGGGAGAGAATCACGCTGCCCACCGCCGTCTGACCGCCGCCCACCGTGATGTTCCAGCTCGTGTCCAGCACATAGCCGTTGACAATGATGTTTTTCACGGAAAAAATTCTCTCGCCGTCGGCATTGTTCTCGCACTGCAGCTCCATGCGGTAGCCCTCGGGTTCGTTGGGATAGGTACCCAGCACCGTGACCGTGCGGAGAAAGTCCCGCACCACCTGAGTCTTCTTCACGGAGTCGCTGTCCTCCATGGGCGTCTCCGCCGACAGTGCCTCCGGCAGGTCAAATTCCTTCAGTGCCTGGGGCAGATAGCCCGCCGCCGCATTGAGAAAATCGTCGGCATAAAGCAGTCTCCAGGTGCCCGTGACCTTGGAGAGCGTGAAGCTCTCCCGTCTGCTCAATGTGGGATAGTCCGTTTCCGCAATCAGCTCCTGCAGAATCCCGTCACAGAGGCTTACCCGGTCGCAGCCGGGGGTCTGCTCCCGCTCCACGCGGGTATAGAGCTCGTCGAGGAGCCTGCGCATATCCCTCACCGTCAGCTCCACGGTGAGGGTGTAGCCGCTCTTGCCCTCCTTGTAGCCCTGCAGCCTCCATTGAAGGGAGCTGTAAGCCGCCGTGTAGAGGGGGTGGGTATAATCTGAGGTATAGCCGGGAATCCCGTCGGAGAAGAGCAGCAGCGTGTTGCGCTCGCCGTCCCGCATTGCCTCCAGCAGATCCAGCGCCGCGCCCTCGCAGCCGTCGGGTCTCTCCGTGGGAGCGGGGGTGGGAGAGCTTAACGCCTCCTCCTTGTGCAGTATGGCATCGGTGTTCACGCCCTTGAGCTTCATAAACTCCGGCATGGCACAGCCGCTGAGTAAAAGGCAGCACGCCACTAAAGCGCACAGCCCGGCTTTTCTCTTCATAAAAAAATCCCCGCATTCGGCAGAATTTCAGCTTATTCTACCATGAATGCGGGGATAGTGCAAGGACTTCTCTTACGTGCCGCCCAGAGAGAACACAATGCCGCAGACCGCCGAGAGGGCGATGAGCACGATGGGGTGCAGCTTTTTAGTAAACTCCACCGCGTTGCTCAGCAGCCATATTCCGGCCATCAGCAAGAGCGCCTCCCAGCGAATCCAATGCAGGGGCTCGCTGCCGCCGTTCCACAGCACCAGCACGAACACCGACAGTCCCGCCGCGGCGATGAGTGCCGTGGACACCGGGCGCAGGAGATAGAAGCTCCTGTCCACCACGGCGCTTTTGCGGAACCTGTCCAGCACCATAGCCACCAGCAGAATCACGATGATGCTGGGCGTGACAAGTCCCAGCGTGGCGATCACGCCGCCCAAAACGCCCGCCGTGGTGTAGCCCGCGTAGGTGGCCATGTTCACGCCTATGCCCCCGGGGGTGGACTCGCTGACGGCCAGCATATCCGCCACATCGGCGGTGGTAAACCAGCCGGTCTTCTCCCCCATACCATATAAAAAGGGCAGCGTGGCCAGTCCCCCGCCCACGGAGAACAGCCCGGTCTTAAAAAATTCCCAGAAGAGCCGAAGGCAGATCATTTTGTCTCCTTTCCCAGCGCGTTGAGCACCACTCCCCCCAGCACCGCCAGCAGCACGAATACCACCGGGGACACACTGATGCCGAAGGCGTACTTCCCCACCACCATCACCGCAAACACGGCGATAAATACGCAGAGAGTCACCTTATCCTTCACGGCGCTCTTCCAGAGCTTCACCACGCTGTTGAGAATCAGCACACACACGCAGATGCGGATGCCGGCGAAGGCGTTCTTCACGACGGCGAGATGGGCAAAGTTCTGCAGCACCGCCGCGATGCTCAGGATAATGAGCAGCGAGGGCAGCACAAAGCCCAGAGAGCAGAGCACCCCGCCGAGGACGCCCGCGTGCTTGTATCCCACAAAGGTGGCGGTGTTCACGGCGATGATGCCCGGGGTACACTGACCCACAGCGTAGTAATCCAGAATTTCCTCCTGGGTGACCCAGTGCTTTTTCTCCACCACCTCCCGCTGCAAAACGGGCAGCATGGCGTAGCCGCCCCCGAAGGTGCAGATGCCCACCTTGAAAAAGGTCCATATCATGTCCAAAAGAAGCATTTCCGTCTCCTTTCCTGTCGACAAAACCAACGCGGTATGCTATGATAGATTAAATTATAATCTAAAGGTACATTCTGTCAAGTGCAGGGCCAAAAAAGACAGGGGACGGTTCTCTGTCTTGTCTGCTTCGTATACGAACTATTAAAGACAGAGAACCGTCCCCTGTCTTGTCTTACAGATTAGAATTAATAACAGGGATATATTCTTGTATTCCGGATTATCAGAGGTGCACTATGAGCATAACAGCAAACCGCCAAAAACCGTATTTCGACAGAAAAACCACGAATATTATCAAGGGCATTGCCTTAATTATGATGTCCATACTTCATTTTTTCACCTTCCCGGATTGGTGGGGTGAAGGGATTTCTTACCCTTTGATAGAAAAAGCGGCAGATTATCTCCGTTCCCCGTTAAAGCTCTGTGTTCCCGTTTTCTGTTTTCTTACCGGCTATTTCTACTTCTTCAACACAGACCATTCATATAAGTATTCTTTCAGAAAAATAAGCGATATTTACATTTCATACTGGTGCATATTCTTTCCGTTCGCCCTGATTGCCGTTTTGTTTGCTGACTACACCTATACTTTTTCCGGATTCGTAAAAGAATTGTTGGCAATCGAGACCCCGGCGATGTGTTTTTGCTGGTATGTTAATTATTATTGCTTTACCATGCTCACGCTGCCGTTGCTCGCTGAGAGAGTTTTCTCAAAAAATATTCATTTTGATCTGATCGTAGGCCTGATCTTGATTCCTTCGATTTTTCGTCTGGTCAGCCATTTTATACCTATCGGCTCAGAATTCACCTTCAACCTGTTCTGGTGGTCTCCTGTCGTATATATCGGCTATATTTTCGCAAATTACGGACTTTTTGAAAAAATGGAATCGCTCCTTCGGAAAATTGGGAGCAGGGATTTTCAGTCAATCATTCTCATCTTCTGTTTTTTTCTGGCTCCTGCCGGGCGCCTCCTTGCATTTGAGCTGACTTTGCAGATAAGCCATCTTCCAGACTTTATCGTCAACATGGATATTTTCTATGCCCCCGTTTTTATTTTCGTCCTTGTTCATTTTTGCAAAACGGCTTATTTGAGCGGGTTGAAAGCTGTTCTCTCCAGAATCGGGAAATATTCTCTTCTGATGTGGTTCATCTCCTGTATTTTTTACGGGAACAGCAGCAGCATTTTCCAACCCATTTTGTACCTTCCCCACAACCCTGTTTTGGTAACGCTTTGGGGAAACCTTCTGTGCTATGTATTCTCTTATGTTGCAGATATCGGCATAAAAAGAATTCAGAATTATAAAAACGCAAAGTGTTTTCCGGATCAGAAACAGTAAGTACCATTTCTTCTGCAAAACCAAATTCGCTCAGGAGTCACACCATGACCAAAAACGAAGAATTTACCGCCCTCGTGGATGCCTACGGCTCCGAAGGAGAGGGCGTATGCCGCCATGAAAACCGCGCCGTGTTCGTCTCCGGTACTCTCCCGGGGGAGCAGTGGCGCGTCCGCATCACCCGTGTACAGGGCAACGCCGTCTGGGGCCGGGGCATGGAGCTGTTGTCCGCGCCCCACGCCCACCGCATCGAAAGCGACTGCCCCGCCTTCCCCCGCTGCGGCGGCTGTGCCCTGCGGCACATGGACTATGCCGAGGAGCTTTCCTTCAAGCGCAGCAAGGTCAACGAGGCCTTTAAGCGCATCGGCGGCACGGATTTTCGCATCTCCGAAATCCTCGGTGCCGACGCAGAGGGCGCAGAGCGCTGCAAGGCCATCTTCAACGTGGGCACCGACGCCGAGGGGAAGATTGTGGCCGGCTTCTACCGTCCCCGCAGTCACGAGATCGTCTCCGCCCCCGACTGTGCGCTGGTGCGGGATGAAGCCCGCCGCGCCGCCCATGCCACGGTACAATGGATGGAGAAAAACCGTCTTCACGCCTATGATGAAAAGAACAATATCGTCGGCCTGCGCCATGTGTTCGTGCGCTCCTCCCGGCTCACGGGCGAGTGCGTGGTCACGCTCATCTCCTCCGCTCCCCTGTCAAAGGCTCTGCGGCAAAGCTGCATCGAGATGCTGACAGCCGCCGTGCCGGAAATCCGGGGCATCGTTCTCTGCCTCAACCGGCAGAAGGGCAATGTGGTGCTGCACGGAGATATGGAGACCCTTTACGGCAGCGAAATCCTCACCGAGGAGCTCTGCGGCCTGCGCTTTGAGCTCTCCCCCCGCTCCTTTTTTCAGGTGAACCCGCCCCAGGCGCAAAGGCTCTATGAGCGGGCCGTAAGCTACGCCCTGCAAGGGACAAGCGGTCTGGTGCTGGATCTCTACTGCGGCACAGGCACCATCGGCCTCTGTATGGCCAAGGGTGCCGAAAAGGTCATCGGCGTGGAGGTCATCGCCGATGCGGTGGAGAACGCCCGGGAGAACGCGGTACGCAACGGCATAGAGAACGCCGAGTTCCTCTGCGCCGACGCTGCCGAGGCCGCCGCCGAGCTCCAGAGGCGCGGCACCGCCCCCGACGCAGTGGTGGTGGACCCGCCCCGCAAGGGTCTGGCTCCCTCTGTCATCGCCTCCATCGCCGAGATGCACCCGAAGCGTGTGGTCTACGTGAGCTGCGACTGCGCAACTTTAGCCCGTGATCTGGCCTTCTTCCGCGAAAAAGGCTACCTCCCCCAGGCGGGCTGCGCCGTGGATATGTTCCCGAGGACAAGCCATGTGGAGACGGTATGTCT
>DCIK01000016.1:22204-30233 GCA_002315975.1 Clostridiales bacterium UBA1728 | reverse complement strand
GAAGCGGAAGCGGAAAGCGATCCCGGAGCGTCTGGTATACTGAGGAAAGCAAGGCCGTAGCACCTGCGATTTTCCGACGGCGGCACGGCCGGGAGGCCGTGCCCTACAGAAGCCTCCGTGAGAAGATGGGGGGCTGAAAATGACCCCACGGCCGGGAGGCCGTGCTTCAGAATGTAAGGAAATGTTCCTTGCGCAAGGGTCTTCCCTGTGCTACACTGCCCACAAGAGGTGATGGAGAGATGACAGCGCAGGAAAGAGTAGACCATATCCTCCCGGCACTGAAGGCGGAGTATCCGGATTCGGACTGTACGCTGGAGGAGCGGGACCCCTGGAAGCTGCTGGTGCAGGTGCGGCTGGCCGCCCAGTGTACCGATGAGCGGGTCAATAAGGTTACCCCTGCCCTCTTCGAGCGCTTCCCCACAGCGGCGGATATGGCCGGGGCTCAGTTCACCGAGGTGGAGGAGTATATCCACTCCTGCGGCTTCTACCGGGGCAAGGCAAAGGACATCGTGCTCACCGCCCAGCGGCTCACCGAGGTCTACGGCGGCATTGTGCCCGACAGCATGGATGCGCTGCTGACCCTCCCCGGGGTGGGACGCAAGAGCGCCAACCTGATATTAGGGGACGTCTATCATCAGAGCGGCGCCGTGGTGGTGGATACCCACTGCATCCGCCTCACCAACCGCATGGGCATTATCGACAATATCAAGGAGCCCGCGAAGATCGAGCCCATTCTCCGCGCCCTCCTTCCCCCGGAGGAGAGCAACGATTTCTGCCACCGGCTGGTGCTCCATGGCCGCGCCGTCTGCGATGCCCGAAAGCCCCTTTGTGAAAAGTGCTGTTGCGCCGCCTTTTGCAGAACCATGAATCCGTAGGAATCCACAATTGCGTTATTACATTAAATAGTGTATGATTTAATGCATGAAACTTTATCCACCTTTTACCAAACGGGCCTTCCGTGTGGAAGCCCGCTTGTTTTATAAAAGGACTCCCGCTCTCCTTAGGACAGAGAGCAAAAAAATTTGAAAATGGAGGTAAACACATGGAAGCGATCTATGAAAACGGGCTCTACAAATTCCTGGCCGGATCACTGAATAACTTCGCATGGCTGTATGTCCTGCTGCCCTGCGTGTTCGTCGGTGGTCTGTATTTCACGGTGGGCACCCGAGCTATTCAGTTTGGGCGTTTCGGCTACGCCATGAAGCAAACCCTGGGCAAACTGTTCGATAAAAAAGAGGCCGGACATGGCGCCGTGACGCCGCTGCAGGCCGTCACCACCGCTCTCGCCGCCACTGTCGGCACGGGCAACATTGTGGGTACCTCTCAGGCCATCGCCATGGGCGGCTACGGCGCGGTTTTCTGGCTGTGGCTGGCTGCTCTGCTGGGCATGGTCATTAAATACGCCGAAGCTACTCTGGCCGTGGAATACCGCCAGCGCAACGAGAAGGGTGACTGGGTCGGCGGCCCCATGTACTACATCCAGAACGGCATGGGCAAGAACTGGAAGTGGCTGGGCTGCGCCTTCTGCGTCTTCTCCGCCTGCGCCTGCCTGGGTACCGGCAATATGTCTCAGGCCAACGCCATCGTCGGCGCCTTCAACAACGCCATTGTGGCCTTCAACCCCGATTTCGCCAATCAGAATCTGGTGAACTGGGTTCTGGGTATCTTCCTGGCCGTTACCACCGCTCTGGTGCTCTTCGGCGGCATCAAGCGCATCGGCTCCGTGACCGAGAAGCTCATCCCCTTCATGAGCCTGATTTATGTGGTGGCCACCCTGATCGTAATTTTCGGGCATCTGGGCAATGTGGGTCAGGCCTTCGGTCTGATCTTCCGCTCCGCCTTTACGCCTCAGGCCGTTCTGGGTGCCGGCAGCGGCATCCTGCTGAAGAACGCCGTGGTCTGGGGTCTGCGCCGCTCCGCCTTCTCCAATGAGGCCGGTCTCGGCACCGCACCCATCGCCCACGCCGCCGCCGAGTGCGAGGGAAGCGTGCAGCAGGGTCTCTTCGGCATCTTCGAGGTGTTTATGGACACCATCGTCATCTGCACCCTCACCGCCCTTTGCATTATCATCTCCGGCGTTGAGATCGAATGGGGCGTCAAGCCCGGCTCCGGTCTCATCATGGCCGCCTTCTCCACGGTCTTCGGCAACAAGTTTGCCAGCCTCTTCATTGCCATCGCCCTTATGCTCTTTGCTTACTCCACCATCCTCGGCTGGTCCCTCTACGGCACCCGCTGCGTGGAATATCTGGTGGGTATCAGGGGCGGCAAGGTCTACCAGATCATCTTCATCATCGTCATCGTCGTGGGCAGCGTGGCCTCTCTGGACTTCGTGTGGGATATTGCCGATACCTTCAACGGTCTTATGGCCATCCCCAACTTCATTGCCCTCTTCGCCCTGAGTCCCAAGGTCTTTAAGCTCACCAAGGACTATTTTGCCAGGGTTTCCAAGTAAGTTCAGCCCGTATTCCAAAGGGGCTGCAGTAAAAGTCGCATAAGGCACAAAGAAGCAGAATGCTCTCGGCTCCCCTGTTCCCGTAGGGAATGGGGGAGCTGTCGCGAAGCGACTGAGGGGGCAGGCCTGTCGATTCCCCTTCTCTCTCATCGGCTGCGCCGACAGGGGAGGCAGGGGATTTGTGCTCCAAAAAGAGGCTGTGTGAAGCGGCGAAAGGTAAGTCGCCATATTTTGCACAGCTCCTTTTTCGTCTACGACCCGGCACCGGGTCATCTACCCGCACGGAGCCCGAAAAAAGAAACAATAAATGACAAACCGCCCTCTGATTGTTGAAAACCCTGTGGATATGTTGGAAACCGACGGCGTAGTCATGATTTTTTAACACTTGACATCAAACAAATATGCGTATAGAATAAATCGGATGATTTTTAAGGAGAATTGGGGTCTCCTTTGAATCAAAAAACCCTTTCAAATATTTCAAGTCCCGAAAGAAGGAGGTGTCCCCATCCCATGAGTGTATGGATTGCTGCGATTTGTATCGCAGTGGCGTTGATTCTGGGCTTCGCACTGGGTGTTCTGTATCGGAAAAAGGTTTCCGAGCGTGAGATCACCAGCGCCGAAACGGAAGCGACCCGCATTATCAACGAAGGGATCAAGACGGCGGAAAGCAAGAAGCGCGAAGCGCTGCTGGAGGCCAAGGAAGAGATCCACAAAAACCGCACCGAGTATGAGAAGGAAATGCGTGAGCGCCGCGCCGAGCAGCAGAAGCAGGAGCGCCGCTTGCAGCAGAAGGAAGAGAATCTGGACAAGAAGACAGATGCTCTGGAAAAGAAGACCGACGCCCTCAATGCCAAGATTGCCGAGGCCGAGGCTCACGAGGAAGAGATCCGCTCTCTCAAGCGCAGCGAGCTGGAGCTTCTGGAGAAAATCTCCGGCTTCACCGCCGAGGATGCCAAGGCTTACCTGATCCAGCAGCTTGCCGACGAGGTGACCCACGAGGCCGCCGCCAAGGTTCGCGAGATCGAGGCCCAGTACAAGGACGAGGCCGAGGAACGCGCCCGCGAAATCATCGTTACCGCCATTCAGCGCTGCGCTGCCGACCACGCCAGCGAAGTTACCGTGTCTGTGGTGCCCCTGCCCAACGATGAGATGAAGGGCCGCATCATCGGCCGCGAGGGTCGGAACATCCGCTCCATCGAAACCCTCACCGGCTGCGATCTGATCATCGACGATACGCCCGAGGCCATCACCGTCTCCAGCTTTGATCCCGTCCGCCGTGAGGTGGCCCGTCTGGCTCTGGAGAAGCTCATTCAGGACGGCCGTATCCATCCCGCCCGCATTGAGGAAATGGTGGCCAAATCCCAGCGGGAGGTCAACCAGGCCATCAAAGAGGCCGGTGACCGCGCCGTCTTTGAAACCGGCATCCACGGTCTGCACCCCGATCTCGTCAGGCTGCTGGGTCGGCAGAAGTACCGCACCAGCTACGGTCAGAATGTACTGAACCACTCCATCGAGGTGGCGCACATCGCCGGTCTCATCGCCGCCGAGCTGGGCGCGGATGTGAACACCGCAAAGCGCGCCGGTCTCCTCCACGATCTGGGCAAGTCCATCGACCATGAGGTCGAGGGCAGCCATGTGGCTATCGGTGTGGAGCTGGCTCGGAAGTACAAGGAATCCGAGGAGGTCATCCACGCCATCGAGGCGCACCACGGCGATGTGGAGCCCCACACCGTCATCGCCTGCATCGTGCAGGCCGCGGATGCCATCTCCGCCGCCCGTCCCGGTGCCCGCCGCGAGAACATCGAGAACTACGTCAAGCGTCTGGAGAAGCTGGAGGAGCTCTCCCGCAGCTTCCCCGGTATCGCCTCCTCCTACGCCATTCAGGCCGGCCGCGAGATTCGCATCATGGTCAAGCCCGAGGAGGTCAGCGAGGACGAGATGACCCTGCTGGCCCGCGACATCGCCAAGAAGATCGAGACCGAGCTCACCTATCCCGGCCAGATCAAGGTTCATGTCCTCCGCGAAACCAAGGCCGTGGAATACGCCAAGTAAATTTTTCGGGACTGTCTCTTTCGGGGCAGTCCCTTTTTATTTGGAGCCCCGCCGCCCTCCTTGCCTTCCCCTTTGGGGAAGGTGCCGCCGCAGCGGCAGAAGAGGCATCCTCCGTCTGTCGGTGCTGTAAAAATACTCCCTGTCATTGCGAAAGCGTCCGCACCCCGGTGTGGCAATCCGTCTCCCACGGCCCCCTTGTAGGGCTCGGCCTCCCGGACGAGCCGCGGAGAGGACGGATTGCCACATCGCTTCGCTCCTCGCAATGACAGTCTTTTTCAGCCCTTCGCATATGCCGCCATATTCATACAAGTATGCAAACAAAGTATTGCACAGCCCCTTGACAGAGCCTGTGGAAGCGTGGTATAAATATAGCGTAATTGTTAGCTCCTTCAGATGGAATGTCGGTGTAAATCCGAAGCGGCGTCCTTGCCACCGTAAAAGTCGGGTCTTTCGGTTGGAGCTCACTCAGTGGTTACGTTTCAGGGGCAGCGTAATGAGTAACGAGATTCGTTGCGTTGCTGTTCGGAACCGTCCGGATGGCAACTTTTCGTTACCGTATATCCTCTTGCTCCGGGGCCTCTCCTCAGCCCTGCGGGCACATCTGCCTGACCTCCCGCCGTCTTTCCTCTTCGGCGGGGGGTCTTTCTGTCTTTTGCGGCCCCGTAGGGCTCGGCCTCCGGACGAGCCGCGCGAGAGCACACGGAAGGAAAGTTGCCCGGAAAAACTTTGCACCAACATCGGCGGAATTTCCGACAAATGCCGCATTGACAGAGAAGAAAAATCCGTATATAATATATTTTTGCCAAAACTGATTCCTGTGAGGTGAGATGCATGGACGCTGGCAGTAGTAGCAACGGTACAGGCGAGGGCCGACGAAGCTCGGAGCCGGCTGTCCCGCACGCCGGCTGAACCCGTTGCGGCCCCGCTGTACGCTGCTCCTTTCAAAAACAACAAAAAGGAGAGAGTACAAAAATGGCTGAAACAACCTACAGCATCGAGACTACCATCGCCGCGCTGGTGGAGGCCAAGAAATACTCCACCCTGCGCGATATTCTGTCCACCATGAACCCCTCGGACGTGGCCTACGTCTTTGAGGAGCTGGACAACCCCGCAGCGCTGCCGCTGCTCTTCCGCCTGCTGCCCAAGGACATGGCAGCAGAGGCCTTCGTGGAAATGGAGAGCGAGTATCAGGAGCTGCTGATTCAGGGCTTTTCCGACACAGAGCTGAAGGAAGTGGTGGATGAGCTCTATGTGGACGATGCCGTTGATCTGGTGGAGGAGATGCCCTCCAACGTGGTCAAGCGCATCCTCCGTCAGGCCGACCCGGAAACGAGACGGCTCATCAACGAAATTCTCAAGTACCCCGAGGACTCCGCCGGCAGCATCATGACCACGGAGTTTGTGTCTCTGCGGCCCAGGATGACCGTGGAGGAGGCCGAAAAGCGCATCCGCCGTACGGGTGTGGACAAGGCCACCATCAATACCTGCTATGTCACCGATCAGGGTAAGCTCATCGGTGCCATCTCCATCCGTACGCTGCTTCTCTCCGAGCATGACGACATTATCTCCGACATTATGGAGGAGAATGTCATCTCCGTGACCACCACCGATGACCAGGAGGATGTGGCCCAGGCCTTCACCAAGTATAACTTCTCCGCCATGCCCGTGGTGGACAAGGAAGGCCGTCTGGTGGGCATCGTCACCGTTGACGATGCCATGGACGTCATGGAGGAGGAGGCTACGGAGGACATGGAGATCATGGCCGGTATGGCGCCCTCCGAGCGGCCCTATCTCCACACGGGCGTAGTGGAAACCTGGAAGGCCCGTATTCCCTGGCTGCTGATTCTGATGCTCTCCGCCACCCTCACCGGCATCGTGCTCAACCACTACGAGAGCCAGCTGGTGGCCTGCATTATTCTTTCTTCGTTTATTCCCATGCTCTCCGGTACCGGCGGTAACTCCGGCACCCAGGCCAGCGTGGCTATCATCCGCGGTCTTGCGCTGGATGAGATCGATATGTCCAATCTGGGCGAGGTGCTGTGGAAGGAGCTGCGGGTGTCGCTGCTCTGCGGCGTGTGTCTGGCCGCTGCCAACTTTGTGAAGATGCTGGCGGTGGATATGTGGCTGCTGCACAACGGCGTAACGGTGGGCGTGGCGGCGGTGGTATGCATGACGCTGGTGTTTGTGGTGCTCATCGCCAAGCTGGTGGGCTGCTCCCTGCCCATTCTGGCCAAGAAGCTGGGCTTTGACCCGGCGGTCATGGCCAGCCCCTTCATCTCCACCATCGTGGACGTGCTGAGCCTGCTGATCTACTTCCGCATCGCATCCCTGATCCTGCCGGAATTACGCGGATAAAAATCGGGCACGCTAAAAAGTGATAGTATCCGTGTAGAAACAGGGATTTTTTCTGTAGAACCCTTTACCTCGTAGGGCACGGCCTCCCGGCCGTGCCGTGTGGGACAAGAACGATGTCCGTTTTATCCCGACAAAGCAGGACTCGTAGGTTGCGGCACGGCCGGGAGGCCGTGCCCTACGCTGACTTTACTACGATAGCTGCAGCAAAGTCCAAACTTTTGCGAGCCCGCATAAACGGAATCAAATATTTGAAATACACTATCATCAAGGAGAACAGACATGAGCGAAAAATGCACCCATGATTGCAAGACCTGCAAGGAAAACTGCAGCGATCGCGATCCCAGCAGCTTCCTCAAGCCTCTGAACGAGAATTCCAAGGTCGGCAAGGTCATTGCCGTTGTCAGCGGCAAGGGCGGTGTCGGCAAGAGCATGGTCACCAGCCAGCTGGCCGTTACCATGGCCCGCCGGGGCTACAAGGTCGCCGTGCTGGACGCTGATATTACCGGCCCCTCCATCCCTCAGGCCTTTAACATCCACGGTCACGCCTACGGCAGCGAGCTCGGCATGGAGCCCGCCGTATCCGAAGGCGGCGTGAAGGTTATGAGCATCAACCTCCTGCTGGACGACGAGACCGATCCCGTGGTCTGGCGCGGCCCCGTCATTGCCGGTGCCGTTACCCAGTTCTGGACGGATGTGCACTGGGGCGATGTGGACTATATGTTCGTGGATATGCCTCCCGGAACCGGCGATGTGCCCCTGACCGTGTTCCAGTCCCTGCCCGTGGACGGCGTTGTGGTGGTCTCCACCCCTCAGGAGCTGGTGGGTATGATCGTGGAGAAGTGCGTGAAGATGGCCGGTATGCTCAAGCGTCAGGTCATCGGTCTTGTGGAGAACATGAGCTTCTTCAAGTGCCCCGATTGCGGCAAGGAGCACGCCATCTTCGGCGAGAGCCATGCCGCCGAGCTGGCCAAGACCTATGAGATTCCCGGCGTGGCCCGTCTGCCCATCGATCCCGCCCTGGCCAAGCTCTGCGATGCCGGTCAGATCGAGAAGTTCGAGGGCGACTACCTCAACGAGCTCTGCGATGCCATCGTTAAAATGTAAGACGCAATGAAACCTCCCCAAATCCGGGGAGGTTTTTTACGCTCCGTAGGGCACGGCCTCCCGGCC
>DCIK01000016.1:6120-22151 GCA_002315975.1 Clostridiales bacterium UBA1728 | reverse complement strand
CTTTTCTTGCGAGAAAAGCGAAAGGAAAGGCTGGCGAAAGAAAAGGGAAAAGAAGCTGCGGCGGCAAAACGCCGCCGGAGGTGGACATGAGGTTCTGCGGCCTTGCTTCCTCAATAATCGAGACGCATACAAACCCCTTCCGCTCAGCCGCTGATGCTCAGTAGTCCGCAGCACCTGCGATTTTCCTCCAGCGGCGTTCTGCCGCCGCAGCGTTTTCTTTTCTTTCTTCCACCGCCAGCGGCGCATTCTTTCTTTTCTTGGGCAAGACCAGGAAAAGAAAGAATGGGGGGCTGAAAATGACCCCACGGCTGGGAGGCCGCGCCCTATGGGGTGCAGTTCCTTTTTTCTTGACACTGCCGCTGAAATATATTATAAAGTAAATTGGAATTTTATTCGGAAGGAGATATATAGATGGACGAAGTGTTTCTGAACAATTTCAAGGCTCTCTGCGCCATTCCTCACCCCACCGGCCATGAGGAGGCCATTGGGCAGTATATTCTGGAGCGGGCTCTCTCCAAGGGCTTAAAGGCTCACCGGGACCAGGCGGGCAACGTGATTATGGAGCGTCAGGCCGCTCCGGGCTATGAGAACGCGCCCATGACCATTTTGGAGGCGCACATGGACATGGTGGCCGTGGCGAAGCCGGGCAGCAACTGGAACCCCCTCACCGACGCCCCCGTGCCCGTCCGGGAGGGCGATATGCTCCGCGCCGAGTGCTCCTCCCTCGGCGGCGACGACTGCTCCGGCGTGGCACTGATTCAGGAGCTTCTGGAGGACGAAAGCCTCCTCTGCGGCCCTCTGCGCGGCATCATCACCGTGGACGAGGAGCAGGGCATGAGCGGCGCCAAGGCCATGGATGCCAAGGAGCTCGCGGGCAGGTACCTCATCAACCTTGACTGGGAGGAATCCGGCCGTCTCTGCTGCGCCAGCGCCGGCAGCGAGCGTTTTTACCTGCGCTTCCCCTACGGGCTGAAGAGCTTCGAGGGCGAGGGCATCACCGTTCGGCTCCACGGACTTATGGGCGGTCACTCCGGCATGGAGATTCACAAGGGTCGCTGCAACGCCATCCGCGGGCTCTGCGAAATGCTCAACAGCTGCTTTGACAGCGGCATCCCCCTGCGTATGGCCTCCCTCTCCGGCGGCAATGCCAGCAATGCCATCCCCTGCGATGCCAGCGTTACCCTCTCTCTGCCCGTCGGCAAGACCGAGAGCTTCCAGTTCGTGATGCTCGACAAATTCGAGGAGCTGAAGGAGCGCTATGCCGGCATCGAGTCCGGCATGAAGCTGGACATGGAGCTTTGCGCTGTGGACAAGGCATGGAGCTTTGAGGACACCGAGCGCTTCCTCGGCTGCATCTGCTCGCTGAAGCTGGGCGTAAACACCATGGTGGCCGCTATCCCCGGTCTGGTGGAGAGCTCCTGCAATCTGGGTCAGGCCTTCTTTAACGAGGCCGGCTGCGCCGTGACCCTTATGCAGCGCTCCTGCGAGCCCGGTGTCACGGAGACCATGCTGGAGCGCTACCGCGCCCAGGCCGACAGAGCCGGCGCAGACATGGACATCGTGTCCTCCACGCCGCCCTGGCCGCTGAAGCAGGACAGCCGTCTGCAGACGATGTGCATGGAGCAGTACAAAGCTCTCACCGGAAAGGACATGGAGCGCATCAGCGTCCACGCGGGTCTGGAGACCTCCTGCTGGGTGGTCAAGAACCCGGCGCTGGACTGCGTTTCCATCGGCCCCAACATTTACGACATTCACTCCCCCTCTGAAACGCTGGATCTGAAGAGCTGCGATCTGCTGCACGATCTGGTGGTGGGTATGCTCAAGGAGATTGCAAAGGAATGACAGCCTATTACGCAGGAAGTATAGACGTGGCGGTCATCGGTGCCGGTCACGCGGGCATCGAGGCGGCGCTGGCAGCAGCACGGCTGGGCATGAAGACCGCCTGCTTCACCGTGAATCTGGACAGCGTGGGCAATATGCCCTGCAACCCTGCCATCGGCGGCACGGGCAAGGGGCATCTGGTTCGGGAGCTGGACGCGCTGGGCGGCGAGATGGCCAGAGCCGCCGACGCCGCCTGCATCCAGTACCGTATGCTCAACCGGGGCAAGGGTCCCGCCGTCCACTCCCTCCGGGCCCAGGCTGACCGGAGAAAGTATCAGGCCGTCATGAAGCAGACGCTGGAGCAGCAGGAAAATCTCCTGCTCCGGCAGGCTGAGGTCATCGACATCGGTGTGGAGGACGGTCGTGTCTGCTCCGTCACCACCCACACCGGCGCAAGATTCGACTGCCGCGCGGTGATCATCGCCAGCGGCACCTATCTGGGCGGGCGTACCATCGTGGGCGATGTGCTCCGTCAGAGCGGCCCGGACGGTCTTGCCGCCGCCACCGAGCTCACCGAAAAGCTCGGCGCCATGGGGCTGCATATGCGCCGCTTCAAAACCGGCACGCCGCCCCGGATCAACGCCCGGAGCGTGGACTTCAGCAAAATGCAGCTCCAGCCGGGGGATACCGACATGGAGCCCTTCTCCTTTGAAACCGGCGGCGAGGTCAACAACAGCGCCGTCTGCTACCTGACCTACACCAACGAGCGCACCCACGAGATTATCCGCGCCAATCTGGACCGCTCCCCCCTCTACAGCGGCGTGATTCACGGCGTGGGCCCCCGCTACTGTCCCAGCATCGAGACGAAGATCGTCACCTTCCCCGACAAGACCCGCCACCAGCTCTTCATCGAGCCCATGGGTCTCAACACGGAGGAGCTCTATGTGCAGGGTCTGTCCTCCTCTCTCCCCGAGGAGGTGCAGCTGGAGATGCTCCACAGCATCGCCGGTCTGGAGCACGCCGAGATGCAGCGTCCTGCCTACGCCATCGAGTATGACTGCATCGACCCCACCGAGCTCTACGCCACGCTGGAGACCAAGAAAATCTCCGGGCTCTACGGTGCGGGCCAGTTCAACGGCTCCTCCGGCTATGAGGAGGCCGCCGTGCAGGGTCTGGTGGCGGGCATCAACGCCGCGCTGAAGCTCCGGGGGCAGGAGCCCATGATCCTTCGGCGCAGCGACGGCTATATCGGCACGCTGATCGATGATCTGGTGACCAAGGGCACCAACGAGCCCTACCGCATGATGACCGCCCGCAGCGAGTACCGGCTGCTCCACCGGCAGGACAACGCCGATGAGCGACTCTGCGAAATCGGCCACCGGGTGGGGCTTGTGAGCGACGAGCGCTACGGGCGGGTGCTGGAAAAGTACCGGCAGGTGGCGGAGGAGCAGAAGCGGCTGGAAAGCGTGTATCTCTCTCCCTCCGAGGCGCTGAACGCCATGCTCACGGAAAAGGGCACCGCTGCGCTCCAGTCCGGCGCGTCTCTGGCCGACCTGATTCGCCGTCCCCAGATCGGCTACAGCGACCTTACGCCCTTTGATACGGCCCGTCCCCCTCTGCCCCACGCCGTGTGGGAGCAGGCGGAGATTCGCATCAAGTACGAGGGCTATATCCGCCGCGCCCTGCGGCAGGTGGAGGATTTCCGCAAAATGGAGGAGAAAAAGCTCCCTGCTGAGCTGGACTACCTCTCCATTACCGGGCTTCGGCTGGAGGCAAGGCAGAAGCTGCAGGAAATCCGCCCGGAGAACTTC
This sequence comes from Clostridiales bacterium UBA1728, assembly GCA_002315975.1. GTDB lineage: Bacteria > Bacillota > Clostridia > Oscillospirales > Oscillospiraceae > Apopatocola. The sequence goes on along the minus strand of DCIK01000016.1, from coordinate 18,519 downwards.
GGACAGGCCTCCCGCATCAGCGGCGTGAGCCCCTCGGATATGGCCGCGCTGATGGTATGGATGGAGACGCACCGATGAAGGCAGTCTTGGGTCTCAGCGGCGGGGTGGACTCCGCCGTGGCAGCGCTGCTGCTCCGGGATGCGGGCTATGAGCTGCTGGGCGTATATCTGGACAACGGTCTCCCCGGCGCGGAGGCAGCCCGGGAGGCAGCCGAGGCGCTCTCCGTCCCGCTGACGGTGGTGGATATCCGCAAGGAGCTGGAGGAGCAGGTCTGCGCCCCCTTTGCCGCCGCCTATCTCCGGGGCGAAACGCCCAACCCCTGTGTGCTCTGCAACCCGCTGGTAAAGTTCCCCTCTCTGCTGCGGGAGGCGGACAGGGCTGGCGCTGCTTATATCGCCACCGGGCATTATGCCCGCACGGTGGGCGGTGCTCTCTGCAAGGGCAGGGCTCCCAACGACCAGAGCTATATGCTCTGCCGCCTTCGCAGAGAGCAGGTGGAGCGGCTGCTGCTGCCGCTGGGAGAATACAACAAGGAGCAGGTGCGTGCTCTGGCCAGAGAGCGCGGTCTCGCCGTGGCAGACAAGGCTGCCAGCATGGAAATCTGCTTCATCCCCGACAAGAACTATGCCCGCTACATTGAGCAGCGGGGCATCACGCCCCCGCCCGGAGAGTTTGTCTATCACGGCAGCGGCGTGGGACAGCACGGCGGCATCCACCACTACACCCTCGGTCAGCGGCGGCATCTGGGCATCGCGCTGGGGCAGCGGGTGTATGTGTCGGGCATCGACAGCGAAAAAAACACCGTCACCCTTTCGGATGACGATGAGGTTTGGACGGACGAAATAAGGCTGCGGGATGTGAGTATGCTCGCGGAGGCGGCCTTTCCCCTCCGCTGCACCGCCCGCATCCGCCATTCCAGGAGCGATTCCCCCGCGGCTACGGTCTATGCCGACGGTCGCGTGGTTTTTGACTCGCCCGTCCGCGCCCCCACCCCCGGTCAGGCCTGCGCCCTCTACGACGGCGAGCGGGTATTGGGCGGCGGGTGGATTGAGTAAATAGGTTCCGTAAGAAAAGACGGCAGCAAGCGAAAAGGCAGCTGCCGTCTTTATATAGAGCAATATCAACCCCGTGGGGTTCGGCCAAGCGATGAGCCGTTACACAATCGTGCCCCAAAGCTCGCCGTCTTCGGAGCTGTCGATGCGCACATTGACGAAGCTGCCCATGGGCAGCTCGCCCTCAAAGTATACGCGCCCGTCGATGTCGGGACTGTCGGCGTAGGTTCGGCCCCAGGTATAGCCGTCCTCCTCACCCTGCACGAATACTTCCATGACCGTGCCGATGAGCGAGGCGTTCCACGCGTCCATGACCTGCTCCTGCAGCTCCATTATCAGCTTGGCGCGGCGCTCGGCCTCCTCGGTGTCTACGCGATCCTCCATCTTGGCGGCGGGGGTGCCCTCCTCGGGAGAGTAGGGGAATACTCCGGCCCGCTGGATTTTTGCCTCCCGCAGAAAGGCACAGAGCTCCTCAAAGGCGGCCTCGTCCTCCCCGGGCAGACCGGAGATCAGGCTGGTGCGCAGTACGATCTCGGGCATACGGCGGCGGAGCCTTGCAAACAGCTCCCGGATCATCTGCCCGTTGCCCCGGCGGTTCATGCGGCGGAGGATGTCATCGTTGATGTGCTGGATGGGGATGTCGAGATACTTGACGATCTTCTCCTCGGAGGCGATGGTCTCGATGAGCTCATCGTCCACCATCTCCGGATAGAGGTAGTGGAGGCGGATCCAGTGGAAGTCCAGCTTGCAGAGCTCTTTGAGCAGCTCGGAGAGCAGGGGCTTGCCGGCAAAGTCGGTGCCGTAGCGGGTGATGTCCTGCGCCACCACAATCAGCTCCTGAATGCCGCACCGGGCGAGACCCCGAGCCTCCTCCAGCAGACTCTCCATACTCCGGGAGCGATAGGGTCCCCGCAGGAAGGGGATCACGCAGTAGGCGCAGCGGTTGTCGCAGCCCTCGGCGATGCGGAAATATGCCCAGCTGGGGCCGGTGGTCACCAGTCGCGGCAGCTCGGGCACAGGCGTGTTCAGAGGCGAAAAGCTCTCCACACCCTCCTTGCCCGCAAAGACAGCGTCCACCACGGACACGATGTTCTCATAGTCGGCGGTACCCAGCAGCGCGTCCACCTCGGGCAGCTCCTCCGGAATTTCCCTGCGGTAGCGCTGACTGAGGCAGCCGGTTACGATGATCTTCAGCTCCTGCCTGTCCTTCTTCAGCTCGGCGGCGGAGAGGATGCTGTCAATGGCCTCGGTCTTGGCATCGTTGATGAAGCCGCAGGTGTTGATGATCACGCCGTCGGCCTCCTCCATGCTGTCTACAAGGCTGTAGCCCGCCTCGTCCAGCAGCGCCAGCATCTCCTCGCTGTTCACTAAGTTCTTGGCGCAGCCCAGAGAGACCAGTGCCAGCGTTCTGCCGTTCTTCTTCACTTCGTCCATGTGTCGTCCTCACTTTGCAGCCGCTCCATGGCGGCGCGAATCTCTTCCCAGCCGTAGCCCCGCCTCTGGGCGGCAGCGGCTGCTTTTTTTCGGCTTTCGGGGCTGAAATCGCCCTTGAGCCTGGAGCGCAGGATTTTTTCTATGGCCTCGTCCTGCTCCGGCATCTCCTCCAAAGCCTCGTCCCAGAGCTCCTTGGATATGCCCCGGCGGTAGAGCTCGTCGCAGATGCGGCGCTGCCCGTAGCCCTTGGCGGCGTAGTGACGCACCACCATGGCGGCGTAGCGTCCGTCGTCCACCACCCGGAGGGAGCAGAGCCAGTCGGCCACCTCCTCCGCATCGGCGGTGGAGATGGCCTTTTCACAGAGCTTATCAATGAGCATTTTCCGGGAGTAGTCCCGCTTGTCCAGCAGGGAGAGCGCCCGTGCCTTTGCTTCCGGGTTCATCCTTCGAAGTCGTCGGCCTCAATGTCGATGGCGCGTCCGGCGGCCACGGCGGCACGCTTGGCCTGGGGCGTCATGAGCTTGTGGGCGTTGTCGCGGATCTTCTGCTCCAGCTCGTCGCAGTTTTCGGGGTGGGAGAGGAGATATTCCTTCACCGCATCGCGGCCCTGCACCCGCTCGCCGCAGACTGTGTACCAGGCACCGGCCTTGTCGATGAGCTCCAGCTTGGCGCCCAGATCGATAATCTCGCCCACCTTGGAGATGCCCTCGCCGTAGATAATGTCAAACTCGGCCTCCTTGAAGGGGGGAGCCACCTTGTTCTTGATGACCTTGGCGCGGGTGCGGTTGCCGATCATCTCCGTGCCGTTCTTGAGGGTTTCCACCCGGCGCATATCAATGCGCACGGAGGCGAAGTACTTCAGGGCGCGGCCACCGGGGGTGGTCTCGGGGTTGCCGTACATGACGCCGATCTTCTCGCGGAGCTGGTTGATGAACACCACCACGGTGTTGGTTTTGGAGATGGCACCGGCCAGCTTGCGCAGAGCCTGAGACATGAGCCGGGCCACAACGCCCACGCTGCTCTCACCCATCTCGCCCTCCAGCTCACTCTTGGGCAGCAGGGCGGCCACGGAGTCCACCACCACCACGTCCACGCCGCCGGAGCGAACCAGAGCCTCGGTAATGTCCAGCGCCTGCTCGCCGGTGTCGGGCTGAGAAATCAGCAGATTGTCAATGTCCACGCCCAGAGCCCGGGCATAGGCGGGCTCCAGCGCGTGCTCCACATCGATGTAAGCAGCCTCGCCGCCCTGCTTCTGGGCGGAGGCCACGATGTGCAGAGCCAGAGTGGTCTTGCCGCAGGACTCGGGGCCGTAGACCTCGATGATGCGTCCCCGGGGCACACCGCCCACGCCCAGAGCCAGATCCAGACTCAGGGAGCCGGTGGAGATGGACTCCACATTGATGGGAATATCCTCGCCCAGACGCATGATCGCGCCCTTGCCGTAGTTCTTTTCAATCTGCGCCAGAGCGGTTTCCAGCGCCTTCTTCTTGTCCTCTGCGGGGGCCGGAGTGTTCACGCTGGGGCCGGACTTCTTTGCTGCCATAATGCTACCTCCCGATCCGATGTACGGATGTAAAATTCCTTATTTGCTGCCGAGGACAAAGCGCTCGGTGCCGTAATTGTCCTGTGCGCTGCGGACATCCTTAAGTCCCGCTTGCCGCATCAGGTTCATCACGGCCTCGGCCTGTCCCTCACCTGTCTCCATGATAACACTGCCCGAGTCCGATAAAACGGACAGCCAACGGGACAGAATGGCTTCATAGAACTTTAAGCCGTCGTCGCCGCCGTCCAAGGCCAGCCGGGGCTCGTAATCCTTCACGGAGCTGTCCAGCGTTTCGATCTCGGCGCTGGCAATATAGGGCGGGTTGGAGACCAGCAGGTCATACTCGCCCATGCGCATGGGGGGCGGCTCTAAAATGTTGCCCTCCAGCACGGCGCTGCGGCGGGTGAGTCCGTTGCGCCGGACATTGTTCTTGGTGGTTTCCACGGCCTCGGGGCTGATGTCCACGGAGGTGATGCGGCTGCCGGGGAGATAATGCCCCAGCGCAATGCCGATGCAGCCGCTGCCGCAGCCCAGATCGAGGATGCGGGCGTCCGCCTTCCGCTTTGCACGCAGGAGCTTCAGCGCCTCCTCCACCAGCACCTCGGTGTCGTTGCGGGGGATGAGCACGGCGGGACTGACCTCAAAGGGCAGACCGCAGAACTCCCACATCCCGGTGATGTAGGCCACCGGCTCCCCCTGCAGCCGCCGCTCTGTCATGGAGCGGACGGATTTCTGTACACTCTCACCGGCGTACATCTGCATTTTCGAGAGCAGCTCCTCCTTGGAGCAGCCGAAGGCATGGCAAAGCAGGAGCTTTGCTTCCAGCTCCGCCCCCTCCACCTGTGCGCCTCGCAGCGCCCGGCGGGTTTCCAGATACAGATCATTTACGGTACATACCATGCTATTGCCTCGCAGAGTTGCGCCGCAGGCGCAATAAAATCAAATCATTTTTCTTCGAGCTTCGCCCGAAGAAAAATACCCTGAGGTGCGTCTTGAGGACGCACCCTCGCGCCGACCAAGGCGGCCTCGCCGCCGCGATCAGCGCGAGAAAAGGCTCGCTGGAAATCGCAGATTTCCAGTGAAGCGCAAAGCGCTCACCAGATGTCCTTGCCCTTTTCCTCGGGCATGACCAGCTTCAGCGCCTCCAGACCCACCTCCACAATTGCCTCGCAGAGTTGCGCCGCAGGCGCAATAAAATCAAATCATTTTTCTTCGAGCCTCGCCCGAAGAAAAATACCCTGAGGTGCGTCTTGAGGACGCACCCTCGCGCCGACCAAGGCGGCCTCGCCGCCGCGATAAGCGCGAGAAAAGACTCGCTGGAAATCGGAGATTTCCAGCGAAGCGCAAAGCGCAAAGCGCTCACCAGATGTCCTTGCCCTTTTCCTCGGGCATGACCAGCTTCAGCGCCTCCAGACCCACCTCCAGCATACTGTCATCGGGCTCGGCGGTGGTCAGGTGCTGCAGGGCCTTGCCGGGAGCGGAGATGGCGCGGGTGAAGGCATTGTCGTATCGTCCGGCCAGCTTGATAAACTCATAGCTGACGCCCACCAGCAGAGGCAGCAGCGCCAGATGGAGCCCCATACGCGCCAGCGTGTTCTCCGTGCGGATGAAGGAGAATACCAGCACGCTGATGAATACCACGATAAAGAGAAAGCTGGTGCCGCAGCGGGGATGGAGCCGGGATTCCTCCCGGGCGTTCTCCACGGTGAGCTCTTTGCCGTGCTCGTAGCAGTAGATGCTCTTGTGCTCGGCGCCGTGGTACTGCCAGACCCGTTTGATGTCCTTGAGCTGACTGCACGCCCAGAGATAGCCGATGAAAATGCAGATGCGGATCAGACCCTCGGCCAGCCCCCGGAACACGCCCAGCGGCAGCGCCTTGTTGAGCAGCCCCGCCAGCAGCGTGGGCAGCAGGGCGAAGAGCCCCACGCTCAGGCCGATACCCAGCACCACCGCCACGCCGATAATGAGCTTACCGGCGGTCTCCTGGGAGAAATGCTCCTCGATCCACTTGTCCAGCTTGTCCGGCTCACCCTCGATCTCCTCGGGTTGCTGCTCGGCCGACCAGCTCAGAGCCTGAACGCCCATGATCATGGAGCTGAGAAAGGTGGCCACGCCCCGGATCAGAGGCCAGCCCAGAATGGGGTAGCGCTCCTTCACCAGTCTGATGGTGTCGATTTTTGTGACAAGGGTGCCGTCCGGCTTGCGGCAGACTATAGCCTGCTTCTCCGGACCGCGCATCATGATACCTTCTATGAGAGCCTGCCCGCCGATACTGGTCTTAAAGCTGCAGGCGGAGTATTCGCTGTTATTATTGCTCATGATTATGCCTCGCAGAGTTTCCGCTGCTGCTGCAGCGGAAAGAAATTGCAATAGATTCTTGTGGGAGCTTTGCCCCCGCAAGAATACTTCTCGCCCCGCAAGTGTGCGAGCAAAGCGAGTGCGCGCAGTGGGGCGCAAGCCCTCGAGCGGAACCTGTTCCGCTCGAAGCTTTTTATTCTGCCGGCAGGGTTACGGTGACCATGAGGCCGCCGCCCTCGGCATTGTAAATCATCAGCTTGCCGTTGTGACGGGTGACGATCTCTTCGCATACCGCAAGACCGATGCCGTTGCCGCGCTCCTTGCTGGAGCCCTTGTAGAAGCGGTTTTTGATCTTGGGCAGCTCGTCCGCCGGCACGCCGGGGCCGTGATCGCGGACGGAAACGGCCTGAGAGCTTTCGGTGCGCTTGATGGCGACCTCGATCTTCTTGCCGTTGCGCCCGTACTTGCAGGCGTTGTCCAGCAGGTTCAGAATCACCTGACTGAGCCGCTCCTCATCGCCGGGGATGTCGGGATAAATCTCCTCGGGCGGCGTATAGCTGACGGTGACACCCGCCTGCTTGAAGAGCTCGGAATAGGTATAGAGCGTGTTTTCCACCAGCTCGGGCAGATTGATCTCGCCCATGCGCAGGGTGAAGCGCCCGTCCTGAATGCGGGTGAACTCCAACAGGTCTTCCACCATCTTGGTGAGGCGGGAGGCCTCCCGGGTGATGATCTCCAGACCCCTGCGGGAGTCGTCCGACATATTCTCATCAAAGGCCATGGTCTCCGCCCAGCCGGTGATGGCGGTCAGAGGCGTGCGCAGCTCGTGAGAAACGCTGGAGATAAACTCGGTCTGGAGCTTTTCCGTCTGCGCCAGCTTCTGGGACATATTGTTGATGGTGTCGGTGAGCTCGCCGATCTCATCGTTATACTGCTTTTCCACCCGGGCACCGTAGCTGCCGCCGGCGATTCGCTGGGCCACGCTGGTCAGGGAGCTGATGGGTCGGGTGATGGTATTGAGAAAGAGCCAGTTGGAGATAAACACCAGCGCCCATACACCGATGCCGATGAGGGCGGCCATGCCGCAGCGCTCCATAAGACTCTGCTCCACCACGCGCAGACTGGTGACCACCCGGACAAGTCCGGCCACGCTGCCGTCGGAGTAATGGAGCGGGGCAGAGGCAGCCATAATCCGCTCGGCAGTGGCAGAGGACTGACCCCGGCGGCACTGGGCTGTGCCGCTGCTGAGGGCAGCCGCCACGTCTGCGTCGGCGCGGACATTGCCGCCGGCGATGCCCGTGGAGGAGATTTCCACCTGCCCGTCGGGAGAGAGGAATTGCAGCTCCAGCGTGTCCTTGTCCTCAAAGTTGGTGGAGAGGGAGGCTGCAGAGCGCAGATAGTCCTCGTGGGTGCGGGAAATGTAGGCGGAGAAAAGATTGGCCTCGGTTTCGGCGCGGAAGGAGAGCTCATCGTTCATGGTCTGGTAGGTGCGGGTATATACCAGCGTGGTAAACACCGCCACCGCCAGCAGAGCCACCGTCAGCACCAGCGCGGTGATAACCAGCATACCGCGGCGGCGTATGGAGCTTTTTTTCTTTGCGCCTCCGACGGAAAAAAGCTTTTTCACGCTCACAGACCCCATTTGTAGCCGAAGCCCCAAACGGTGGTGATGTAGCTGGGCATGGTGGGATCGTCTTCAATCTTAATGCGCAGACGGCGGATGTTCACGTCCACAATCTTCAGCTCGCCGAAGTAGTCGCGACCCCAGACCTCGTTGAGGATTTCCTCGCGGGAGAGAGCCTTGCCGCTGTTGTCCATGAAGAACTTCATGATGGAGAACTCAATCTGGGTCAGACGGATGCGCTCGCCGTTCTTTTCCAGCGTGCGGTTGCGGGTGTTGAGCTTGAAGGGCCCCTGCTTGATCTCGCCGGTTTCCTCCACCTGATCCTCGGCATCGCCCACGCGGCGATAGAGGGCGTCCACACGGGCGGTGAGCTCTGCGGGGGAGAAGGGCTTGGTGATATAGTCGTCGGCACCGGTCATCAGTCCGGTGACCTTGTCCATTTCCTGATTCTTGGCCGTGAGCATAATGATGCCGATTTTGGAATCGGTGGCGCGGATCCGGCGGCAGACCTCAAAGCCGTCGATGTCGGGCAGCATCACATCCAGTAGAGCCACGCGGATGTCGGGGTGGCGTTTGAGCTGCTCCAGAGCGGCCTCACCGCAGTCGGCCTCGATGGGCTCGTAGCCGGCGCGACGAAGGTTGATAACCTCGAAGCTGCGGATGCTGGCTTCGTCCTCCATAACCAATACCTTTTTCATATCCTTATCTCCTTTACCTGATACATTCAGAGTTCTATTTGAAGCTGGTGTTTGTGTAAAAGTGGTTGAACCCGGTGATTTTTGTCCTGAACGGGCTCCTGCAGAGCTCGGCCTCCCGGACAAGCCGAAACCAATGCGCCGGGGAAGCTGCGGCTCGTCCGGAGGCCGAGCCCTACGGGGCGTGCGGATTCGGAAAGGCTCGTTGTTCTGTCCGAACACCTTGAAGCCTTAGCTTTCTACAGGGAATCCTTTGTCCACTCGGAGTAGATGAGATGGAAGCGGGAAAGCACCTCACTGCGGGAGATGCCGGTGATAATGCTGGCGGAGTAGATGGTGGTCTCATCCGAAGCGAGGACAAAACGGCCGCCGCCGGTGGAGCGCTCCTGCCGGTTTTCCCCGGTGAGGGTGTAGAGCCTGAGCTTGTCGCTGATCTTGCCGGTGTTGCGGTCCACATCCGAGAGGATCACGCAGCGCTCACCGGCCACAGTGTCGTCCCGGCGGACGGTCAGAGTATTGCTCCAGCCGTCGGGGAGGACAAAGTACCAGCCGTCCACAAAGCAGTGGTAGGTCTCCTGCTTGATGGCGGAGAAGCCGTAGCGGTTAAAGCCCACCCAACTGAGGAAGCGGTAGTGGTCGCCGCTGTTCTGGGCGTAGAGGCTGGCGGAAATGGGAATCTCCAGAAAGTGGTCGCTGTCAATGTCGGCAGCCATGACTGCGTAGCTGCGCCTGGTGCGGGATACGCCGCTGCTCTGCTCCAGCGTGATGTTGTAGAACTTCCCGTCCAGCATACTGAAGAGATCGCTGACCAGCTCGCCGCTCTCTAAATAGGATTCCACCAGTACGCCCGGGGTATTCCCTTCTAAGGTGCAGCTGCGGATGCGGACGCATTCGCTGATGCCCTCGCTGAGAGGAGCGGAGAGCTTGGCACTGTCGTCCAAAACGGGGAAGGAGAAGGTGCTAACACCCGTTTCACTGCCGGCCAGAGATACGGAAACCAGCTCGGCGATACTGTCCCCGCTGAGATCGCAGCAGATAAACTCGTTGCAGGAATCGGTGAGGAGAACCTCGCCGCCCCAGTCCCGCAGATCGTAAACATAGAGAAGGTCCAGCTCTGCGCCGCAGCTCCAGGAACAGATCAGCTCCATGGTGCCGTCACCGCTCAGGTCCGCGCAGTCGGCAGCGCTGAGGGCCGAGCCCTTCCCCTCCAGAGAAAGCACGGGGACATAGCCCTCGTCGCGCCGATCGAAAATCTCGATGCGGCAGCTCTCGGTGGAGCGGTTGCGCAGGAAGGCCAGCAGCTCTTCGCTGCCGTCGTTGTCCAGATCCACCAGCTGCAGGGGCTGCCGCCTGGAGCCGGACAGGGGCGCGGCATATTCGTAGCCGGCCGCCAGCTCCGAGGAGAGGAGCGACTGGAGCTGAGCGTCGTCGGTGGCGCTCAGGGGCAGGGCGTAATATTCGCTGCTGCTCTGTTCGCCGCAGCCGCAGAGGAGGGCACAGACAAGACAGAGAAGCAAAAATACGGTTTTGCGTAGGTTCAAAATGTCACCACCCAAGATGTGCATAAATCGACAAAGATATTATAGCATATCCCCCCCAAAAAAGGAAGTGATATATTTATCTTTTTTCTTGCTTTTTTACAGGGTGGGGAGTATAATACATCCACTCGCCGGTGTGTTGGAATGGTAGACGAGGAGGACTCAAAATCCTTTGCCGGCAACGGCGTGTGGGTTCGAGCCCCACCACCGGCACCAAAAAAGCTCTTTCCGAAAGGAAAGAGCTTTTTTGGTGAACTAAGTGTTCCGCCAGGGCGGAACATGAAGTTTGCTTCGCAAATGAAGTGTCCTTCGGACATGAAATGCCCTTTGGGCGATAGCGGCGGAACACTTAACTTCATTTTGCGGCGCAGCTGCAAAACTTCACGGCGCAAGCCGCTTCACTTGCCCGACAGGGCAAACTTCATTTAACAAATTACAATCGGGAGATCAACTTCGACAAGATGTTTGAGGTCGACTCTCAGGGTCAGTCCATAAAAGGGGGGTTCGTTATCGGCATCAGCTGTAGAGCAGTTCGTTGAGCACAATGTAGCCGCTGCCGTTTTTCAGGCCCAGCGCATCGTACTTCTGCCAGCACTTTCCTTCCTCATAGCTCTTGAAGTGAACGAGAGGAGCCTTGAAGCTGGTCTCCAGACAGGCACCGCCGATGCAGGGGTTGGCCAGCAGGGGAATGCTCAGATAGGGTATGGGATCCAGCCGGTCTACCATGCGGCGCAGGGTGCCCTCCTTGGTGCTGCTCGTCAGAATGTAGGGGGAGCCGATGGACAGGGTGTAGAGAATGTCGTAGTTGTCCTTGATCTCCTTGCGGGCAATGGCCTGCTGAATGACCATGCCGCCCATGCTGTGACCCACAAACACCAGCTTGGAGCCAACGGGAATCTGTTCACGGACGATTTTGGCGAGGGCGGTTACATAGGTGTTGTTCTCGTCGGAAAGACCGATGCGGATGGCGTTGGCATAGCTGCGGGGCTGAGAGGGATCGAACTCGGTGAAGTCGAGACCGCGGCACACCACATAGTATACATTCTCAGCGGTTTTGCCGTCGGCATACACGGTAGCGTCGTAGATGGCCACCAGCTCGGTACCGTGTACCAGCTTATAAGCCTCGTTGACATTGCGGATGGTCTGCTCGCCGGAGGCGAAAGCGGGAACGGCCAGCGCACAGAGCATGGCCACCACAAACAGCAGGGACAGCGTGGAACGAACACTTTTCTTCATTGCCGTACTCCTTTATAGAAATATGCTCATATCATAACGGAATAAGCGCAGAATGTCAAGGCAGAGAAAAACCCGACTCACAATAAATGAGTCGGGTTTATCAATCCAAATGCATCAGCCGTAGAGCTTGTCGCCGAGCTCAATATAGGCGCTGCCGTTCTTTTTGCCCAGCGCATCATACTTCGCCCAGCAGCTGCCCTCACCGTAGCTGCGGGTGTGGGTGTAGGGGGTGATGCGGCTGCTCTCGATGCAGGCGGTGCTCAGAGAGGGGACGGCCAGCAGGCTGATGTTCAGGTAGGGCACGGGATCCAGCGGGTCCACCATGCGGCGGAGTGTGCCCTCCTTGCTATAGCGGGTGAGGATGTAGGGAGAGCCCATGGTCACGCTGTAGAGAACCTGATAATTGTTCTTGATCTCCTTGCGGGCAATGGCCTGCTCAACGACCATGCCGCCCAGACTGTGACCGGCGAAGACCAGCCTGGAGCCGGTGGGAACATTATCACGGACGATTTTGGCAAGGGCGGTCACATAGCTGTTGTTCTCGTCAGAGATGGAAATGCGCACGGCGCTGGCAAAGCTCAGAGGCTTGCTGGGGTCGAGCTCGCTGACATCCAGACCGCGGCAGACCACATAATAAACGCTCTGGGCAGTCTTACCGTCCGCATAAAGGGTAGCGCTGTAGACGGAAGCCAGGGAGGTTTCGCACACAACGCCGTAGACCTGATTGATATTGCGGACGCTGCGCTTCTCAACGGCAAAGGCCGGAACGGCCAGCGCCAGCAGCATGGCCAGCACAAATACCATGGAAAGTACAGAACGGATTTTTCTCTTCATTGATATACTCCTTTATTCTTGTTTGACCATATTTTAACCGATGTTTAAGAATATGTCAAGAAAAAAGAGACTGTCTGAAAAGTCTGTCATTGCTGGGAAAGTGCTACAAGACCCTTTCTCGGCTCCCTCAGATGAGGGAGCTGGC
>DCIK01000016.1:647-6083 GCA_002315975.1 Clostridiales bacterium UBA1728 | reverse complement strand
TCTACGAAACAGCTCAAAAGAACCTCTCTCCCTCAGCCCCAGTGAGCGCACTGGGGCAGCTCCCTCGCAGAGGGATCCACAGGGCTTTCGTTCATCGCGATGAATCACTTCATCCTGATTGCCACACCGGTCTGCGGATGCTTTTGCAATGACAGGCTCTTTTACAGCCTCGGGTAAGCAGACAGTACAGTGCTAATCGCCTGTGGAGCGCTTACTTTTCACCGTTCCTGAGCACAACGCCCTTGAGGATTTCCTCCTGACTGCGGGAGAAGGGATCGGTCTTCTTTGCGATGAGGCGGGCGATGCTCTGCAGGAGAGCGGTCATCAGGAAGTAGGCGGCTGCCACAAACAGCAGGGGGAAGAAGGCATCGTAGGTGATGCCGCGGATCAGATCGCCGACCTTGGTAATATCCACCACGGCGATATAACCCACCACGGCGGTGGATTTGATATGGGAGCAGATCTCGCCGATATAGTTGGGCCAGACAAAGCGGGCGGTCTGAGGGAAGATGATACGGAAGAACGCCTTGAGATTGCTGTAGCCCATGGCGTCAGCAGCCAGAGCCTGACCGCTGTCCACGGCCTTCTCGCCATTTTCCAGAGCGCGCAGCATAAAGCCGGCAAAGAGGAAGCTGAAGCAGAGAACGGAAACCTGCTCGCCGTCGAAATACCCGTTGGTAAAGACCAGATAGTAGAAGATCATCAGCAGCACAACCACGGGGAGGCCGTTCAGCAGCCAGAGCAGCGCATTGGTGAGGGACACGACCACGGGATTTTTCCTGCGATATAGCAAATACCAGCCGAAGCCCAGCACCGTGCCGAAGAGAATGGAGAGCGCGGAAATGCGTAGGGTCACAAAGGCACCGCTCAGAAAGCTCTTCCAGCGGTTTTCATGCAGGAAGGTGCTGCGGAAGTGGTCTGCCGGAGAGAGCACGCCGGAGCCCTCTTCCTCGTCCATAAATACCACACCCAGATAGGAGTAGAAGTGGGGAACCGTGAAGTTTACGCTCTTCATGCGCTCCTCGGTGACCGTGAAGCCGGAAACGCCCAGATCCAGCTTTCCGGTATTGACAGCGGCGATGATGCCGGCAAAATCATAGTTCTGGAAATCGGGACGGTAACCGTATTCCTTGCAGAACCGGGCGGCCAGCTCGATTTCATAGCCCACGAACATCCCGTCGCGGACAAACTGGAAGGGAGGATAGCTGACCTCCGATCCGATGGCCAGAACGCCGTTAGTGTCGGGGTAGAGGGTGTAGTCCTCCATGGTCTGTTGCTCCTCGCTGCCGTCAAACCATTTACTCTGCAGTGCTGTCAGCTCGCCGCTTTCGTCCAGAGCGGTGATAAAGCTGTTGAGCTGAGCGCGGAGCGTGTCGCCCTTTTCCGTTTTTGCGCAGACGATGGCAATGGAGTCAATGGCGGATTCCAGCCGCTCTACCTGCATCCCGCCCACCTGAGCGGCTCCGTAACGGAGTATGGGCTCATCTGCGAAGCCCACATCGATCTTATTATTCAGCAGGGCCGGGAAAAGATCGGTGGTGGAGACAAAATAGTTCATTTCAGGGTCTTTGAAATATTCGGGAGCCAGTTCCACCGCAGTGGAGCCGGTCTGCACGCCCACGCGTTTCCCGTCAAAGACAGAGGAATCAAAATACTCGCCCTCCTCGGCGCAGACAGCGGGGGAGAGAACGGAGACAAAAAGCAGAGCGAGAAGCAGATAACAAAGAAGGCTGCGTTGTTTTCTCATTTCCGTGATTTCCTTTCCGTGACAATCCCGTCAGACGCACTTTTCCGTCAGGCTGATGAGCGCAGAGGGTATGCTCTGAATGATTTTTCGGGAGAGCTCCGGCAGCTGATCCATAACGCTCTCGCCCGGGTGCGAGACGGTCATGTTCAACGCGTCGGTTTCTTCGTTATACTCAAACACCACGCTGATGTCGGTCGCCTCCGGGGACAGGGGCAAAAGAGCGCCCATGACAAACTCCTCGAAGAGAAGCTGCGCCTTCCGGATGCGCTCCTTGCTCATGGCATATTTGTTGCCGTACTGCTCAATGCTCTCAATGGCGGCGATAAAGTCGAAGTGGCGGGAGCGGATGGGAAGCTCCAGACTCCGGAGCCGGTTGATGAAGCGGCGGGTCTTGTCCCGTTTGGGATGGGTAAAGACCTCCTCCGTGGGGCCGTCCTCATAGATGCCCTGCTCGTCCATGTAGAAGGTGCGGTTGGAAATTTCACGGGCAAAGCGAATCTCGTGGGTGACGATGAGCATGGTGCGGCCCTGGGCAGCCAGCCGCTTGATTACATATTCCACCTCGCCCACCATGGTGGGGTCCAGCGCAGAGGTGGGCTCGTCAAGAAGGATCACATCGGGGTTGAGCGCAAGGGTTCTGGCAATGGCCACGCGCTGCTTCTGTCCGCCGGAGAGCTGGGAGGGATAGGAGAAAATCTTGTCCGCCATGCCCACCAGATGAAGCTGCTCCATGGCCCTGTCGCAGGCCTCCTGCCGGGAGGTTCCCAGCAGGTCGATCTGGGGATTCATCACGTTTTCCAGCACGGTCATGTGCCCGAAGAGGTTAAAGGACTGAAACACCATGCCGACCTTTTTGCGGTAGCTCTGCAGATCGGCACCGGGAGCCATATAGTCCGTCCCCTCAAAAATCACCTGTCCGGAGTTGGCCGGGTCCAGAAGATTGATGCAGTTGAGAAGCGTGGATTTGCCTGTACCGGAGGGACCGATTACGGCGATAACATCCCCCTGGTTGATGGTGACGCTGAGATTTTGAAAAATAACAAGCTCACCATAGGCTTTGCTCAGATTTTTCAGCTCAATCATGAGATTATTCCTTTCTTATCCCCCTCACGGGTGCCGGGTAAAACTCTGTTAATACTTTACTTTTTATACTATACGAGAACAGTAGAAAAGTCAATAAAAAAGAGATGCATATGCAAAAGTCTGGGCCCTGTATTTTTGCTATCATGTAGGGCTCGGCCTCCTGGACGAGCCGATACCGTTGTGATAACGAAGCGGAGGCTCGTCCGGAGGCCGAGCCCTACGCTCAGCCGGTTTGCATCGCCAAAAGAGAAAAAGATTCGAAACACCGGAGCGTTTCGAATCTTTTTAAACTGTATCTCAGAGGGCAGCCTTGGCCTTCTCGCACAGGGCGGTGAAGGCGGCGGGCTCGTGAATCGCCATCTCGGAGAGCATCTTGCGGTTCATGTCGATGCCGGACTTCTTCAGACCGTGCATGAAGGTGGAGTAGTTCATGCCGTTGAGCTTGCAGCCGGCGGAAATACGGGTGATCCACAGGGAGCGGAAGTCACGCTTCTTGAGCTTGCGGCCCACGTAGGCGTAACGGCCGGACTTCATGAGCTGCTCGTTCGCCATCTTAAAGTGGCGAGACTTGTTGCCCCAGTAACCCTTGGCGAGACCAAGCTTCTTGTTTCTTCTCTTGCGCGTCATCATCGCGCCTTTAACTCTGGCCATCTCTTAAATCCTCCCTTATTTGTACGGAACCATGCGCTTGATGGTAGCTTCGTTGGTGACATCGGCGTAGGTGCCCTGACGCAGACCTCTCTTGCGCTTGGTGGTCTTTCCGTGGCCATTCAGAAGATGGCTCTTGTAAGCATGCGCGCGCTTGACCTTACCGGTGGCGGTAAGATTGAATCTCTTCTTAGCGCCGCTGTGAGACTTGAGTTTCGGCATTGTCGGTTTATCTCCTTTACTTTTTGTTAGCCTTATCCTGCGGTTTGGGGGAAAGGAACATGGACATATTGCGACCCTCCAGCTTGGGGTTCTTGTCCATGGTGGCGTATTCGCTGCTCTGCTCCGCAAAGCGCATCAGCAGCTCCTCGCCGATTTTGGTATGCGCCATTTCACGGCCGCGGAAGCGGATGGTGACCTTCAGCCGGTCGCCGCCCTGCAAAAACTTCTGGCCGCTTTTGAGCTTGGTGTTGAAATCGTTGTCGTCAATACCCGGAGACATACGAATCTCCTTGATCTCAATAACGTGCTGATTCTTGCGGGCTTCCTTTTCCTTCTTGGCCTGCTCAAAGCGGAACTTGCCGTAATCCATGAGCTTGCACACAGGCGGCTTCGCCTGGGGCGAGATCATCACCAGGTCAATTTCCATCTCCTCAGCCTTCTCCAGAGCTTCGGCAGAGGACATGATGCCCAGCTGCTCGCCGTCTTCGCCGATGAGGCGGACTTCCGGGGCCTGGATTTCTTCGTTAATCAGATGAGTCTGGCTTGCGATTTTCAAACACCTCCGTTGAGAATTAGTAGGACGAAAAAAGCAGATACGCAATCGTATCCGCTCAAAACACAGCCCTTTCCATGGGAAAGAGACACATTCTTGACCGCGGCAAGCTCTGAGGCAGCCGGGTGAGGACGGATACGAACCGACCTTCTTCTTTTTAGCGTTGTGATTATAGCAGATGGGAGAGGGCTTGTCAAGAAATTTTTTTGCCTCGCAGAGTTTGCGCCCGCAGGCGCAAATAAAATGGACTCATACTCCTGCGAGCTTTGCCCGCAGGAGTATACCCTGAGGCGCGCTCTGTTGGCGCGCCCTCGCATCGACCAAGGCGGCAAAGCCGCCGCGATGAAATGCGAGTATCCTCTCGTTGGGAATCGAAGATTCCCAACGATTATTCCGCTTCCTGCGCCATGGCGATCTTCACGATCCGGCTGGTGCCCAGTCGGTCGGCGCCCAGCTCGATAAACCTTTCGGCGTCCTCCAGCGAGGAAATGCCGCCGGCGGCCTTGACCTTTACCTCCGCCGGACAGCACTGGCGCAGGAGCGCCACATCCTCAAAGGTGGCGCCGCCGGTGGAGAAGCCGGTGGAGGTCTTGATGAAGTCGGCTTTGGCCTCGCTGACCAGAGAGCAGAGCAGCCGCTTTTCCTCTTCGGTGAGCAGACAGGTCTCGATGATGACCTTGAGTATCTTCTCTCCGCAGGCGCGGCGCAGGGCCTTCAGCTCGGCGAGCACATCCTCCCAGGCCTTGTCTTTGACCATGCCCAGATTCACCACCATGTCGATCTCGGAGGCGCCATTGCGGATGGCGTCCTCGGCTTCAAAAGCCTTGACACGGGTGCTCATATAGCCGTTGGGGAAGCCGATGACCGTGCAGATGGGCAGCTTGTCGCCCACATAGCGCTTTGCCCCTGCCACGTGTGCGGGAGGGATGCATACGCTGGCCACGCCGTAGCGTATGCCCTGATCGCAGAGGGCGCGAATCTCGGAGGCGGTGCAGTCGGTCCGCAGCAGCGTGTGGTCGCAGCGGGCGAGTATATCCTGAAGTTCCATGGAACGAACCTTCCTTTCATATGGTACTGACCATATTATACCACAGTCGGCGCCTTTTGCAAGACAAAGCCTCGCAGAGTTTGCAATCAAGATAAGGGGTTTTAGCATATTGAGCGAAAGCCCTATGGCTCCCTC
>DCIK01000016.1:0-465 GCA_002315975.1 Clostridiales bacterium UBA1728 | reverse complement strand
GCGGCTCGTCCGGGAGGCCGAGTCCTGCAGTGGGACGGCGGCAGCGCCGCCGCGATAAGCGAGAAAAAACTCAAATGGGATGGCTTTGCCATCCCATTTGAAGTGAAGAAAATATTACTTGTAAACGGTGACGGAGAGCTTCTTGGCCTCGTCGGTGATCCAGCCGTTGACGGTCTTGACCATGGGGTCGTTGCGGTTCAGAGAGGTCATGCCGCCGGTGAAGACCCAGCTTCCGTTGGGCGCCAGCTTATCGAAGGTGTCGCGCACCTTCTGGCGAACCTCTTCCTCGTCCACCACAGGCCAGCTCATGGGCTGGGTGTACTCAAAGCCGCCCTGGATGATCAGCTGACGGCCATAGCGGTTCTTGACCTCCACCAGATCGTTCTCCACCTGCGCGGGGTTCCAGACCTTAACGCCCAGCTTGACCATGGGAGGAAGCAGATCCTCGCAGCGGCCGCAGTTGTG
>DCIK01000008.1 GCA_002315975.1 Clostridiales bacterium UBA1728 | reverse complement strand
AAATATTCACTTTTGGCGGGGGGTGGCCTGCCGCTTAGGAGGCGGACCCTCTATCCTGGTGAGGTACAGGGGCATATAACGCAAGCTATTTTACTCCTCTGCGGAGAAATTGTCAAGGGTCAGGCTTGGGAGAAACAAAAAAGCTTGCTTTCCCGATTTATATATGGTATAGTAAGGCGTTTAATACAGGAGGGCTGTGCTATGGACTATACGGAAAAGAAAATCGGCCAGATCGTGGCCTACAAGGGCGTGATCGTCAATCTCACGCTGGACACGGTGGAGCTGCCCGACGGTACCATGGCCTTCCGCGAGGTGATCCGGCATCCCGGCGGCGTGGCGATCTTAGCCGTGGACGATGAGGGCTATACCAGCATCGTGCGTCAGTACCGCTATGCCCACGACCGGCACCTTATCGAGATTCCTGCCGGCAAGCTCGAATACAACGAAGACCCCCTCCTCTGCGCCCAGCGGGAGCTCAGTGAGGAGACGGGCTACAGCGCCGACAGGTGGACTTCTCTGGGCTATCTGCTGGTCAGTCCCGGCGGCTCCACGGAAAAGCTCTATCTCTATCTGGCGCAGGGACTCCACCGGGGCGAGGCGCATACCGACGTGGGCGAGTTTCTGGACTCTGACCGTATGCCCTTCCGGGAGCTCTATGAGCGGGTGCTCTCCGGCGAAATCTGCGATGGCAAGACCATGGCCGCCGTGCTGAAGGCTGCCTGCAAGACGGACTTGCTGAAATAATACCGATTTTTTATCGTTTTTCTGCTCGGTTTTTATTGCACTTTACATAATGCTGTGATATAATCCTGAAAAAGAATCAGCAGCAGCATAGCGCTGTGCCCATTGGGGCATCATAAGGGGACTTACGATTATGGAAAAATATGAGATCAAGGGCGGCTGCCACCTCCGCGGCGAGGTGGAGATCAGCGGTGCCAAGAACGCGGCTGTGGCCATCATTCCCGCTGCACTTCTGGTAGACGGCGTTTGCCGGATCGAAAACCTCCCTGAAATCAGCGATACCGAGGCGCTTCTTCACATTCTGGCCTCTCTGGGTGCTAAGGTGAAGATGATCGATCCCTCCACGGTCGAAGTGGATTGCCGCCATGTCCACTGGGAGAACGCGGACTATGACCGTATGCGCAAAATCCGTGCCTCCTATTACTTCATCGGTTCCATGCTCGGTCGCTTCGGCAAGGCGCAGACCACTATGCCCGGCGGCTGCAACTTCGGCGTCCGTCCCATCGACCAGCACGTGAAGGGCATGACTGCCCTGGGTGCTCCCGTGGACGTGCGCAACGGCTACATTTTCTCCGAGGCTCAGACCGAGGACGGCCGTCTCCACGGCGCGGAGATTTATCTGGACAAGGTCAGCGTGGGCGCCACCATTAATGTGATTATCGCCGCCTGCATGGCCGAGGGCAAGACCGTCATAGAGAACTGTGCCCGCGAGCCCCATGTTGTGGACCTGGCCAACTTCCTCAACTCTATGGGTGCTGACATCCGCGGTGCCGGTACCGACACCGTGAAGATCAACGGCGTGAAGTCGCTCCACGGCGGCAGCTACGCCATCATCCCCGATCAGATCGAGGCTGCCACCTATATGATCGCCGCCGCCGCCACCCAGGGCGAAGTGCTGGTGAAGAACGTGATCCCCAAGCACCTTGACTGCATCTCCGCCAAGCTGCGGGAGATGAGCGTCACGGTGGAGGAATATCCCGACTCCGTGCTGGTGCGCGCCCGGGAGCAGCTCACGAAAACCAATGTGAAGACCCAGCCCTATCCCGGCTTCCCCACGGATGCCCAGGCACCCATTTCCGTGGCTCTGAGCCAGAGCAGGGGCGTGAGCATCATCACCGAGTCCGTCTACGACGGCAACCGCTACAAGCACATGAACGAGCTGCGCAAAATGGGCGCCACCATCACCGTAAACGGCAGCACCGCCGTCCTCGAGGGCCCCTATGAGCTCACCGGCGCCACGGTGCAGGCCTGCGATCTCCGCGCCGGTGCCGCCATGGTCATAGCCGGTCTCTGCGCCAAGGGAACCACCTATGTGGAGGATATCCACTATATCGAGCGCGGCTACCAGGACTTTGTGGGCAAGCTCCGCGCCCTGGGTGCCGATATCGCCATTGTGGACTTCCCCGATGATGTCGAGGAAGCGGAGCTCTCCGTCGTATGACCTTTACGGGCTTTGCCAGCGGCTCCTCCGGCAACTGCGGTCTCATCAGCCGGGGCGATACCCATATCCTCATCGATGCCGGTATCTCCCTGCGCCGCATCAAAGCCTTCCTCTTTGAGAGGGGACTCTCCGCGGAGGAGCTCGAAGGCGTTCTCATTACCCACGAACATAACGACCATATTTCCGGCATCCCCATGCTCACGAAGCACTGTGGTCGGCCGCTTTTCGCCCCCTGTGCCTCTGCGACTCTCATGAGCCGCGCTGACGCGGGGGTCGAAGCATATATGCACCGCATTTCCGAGGATGCGGACTTCACGCTGGGAGAGCTGCGCATCCGCGCTTTCCCCACGCCCCACGATGCCGCCTGCAGCGTGGGCTACCGCTTCGAGAGCGAGGACGGCTCCTTCGGCTACTGCACCGACTGCGGCAGCATCACCGAGGAGGTCGTTGCGGCTCTCCGGGGCTGCGATGCCGTCTTTCTTGAGAGCAACCACGATGAGCAGATGCTCCGCTACGGCCCCTATCCCGTGGCGCTCAAGCGGCGCATCCTTTCCGAAAACGGCCATCTCAGCAACGAAAGCTGTGGCCGTCTGGCGGTCACACTGGCCGAGAGCGGCTGCCGGAGCTTCATTCTGGGCCATCTCAGCAAGGAAAATAATCGGCCCGAGCTGGCCTTCCGCGCTGTGCGGGACGCTCTGGACGCAGCCGGCTTCCGGGACAGAGCACTTTCTGTGGCACCGCCTCTGGGCGAGGTTTCCGTGGAGGTACAAAAATGCTGCGTGTAAATCTCATCTGCTGCGGTAAGCTGAAGGAGAAATTCTATACCGATGCCTGCGCCGAGTATGAAAAACGCCTGCAAAGGTATTGCTCTTTTGAACTGACCGAGCTGAGCGAAACCGGCGATCTCAAAAAGGAAGGCGAGGCCATCCTCTCGAAGATTCCGGCGGGAGCCTATGTCATCGCCCTCTGCATCGAGGGTAAGCTTCGCAGCAGCGAGGAGCTGGCGGAGCTGGTGAAGGAGCAGAGCAACCGGGGCGTGAGCCGCATCGTGCTGCTCATCGGCAGCAGCTTCGGGCTGGACGAGCGGGTCAAGCAACGGGCCGATCTGCGGCTGAGTATGTCGCCCATGACCTTCCCCCACCACCTGGCTCGGGTCATGGTGCTGGAGCAGGTTTACCGGGCGTTTACCATCATCGAGGGCAGCAGGTACCATAAATAAGACCGGTATTCAGGAAGAACATTGAACCTGCGTGTAAAACCTGTGCTTGCTCTACTGAAACCCACAACCCCGTAGGGCACGGCCTCCCGGCCGTGCCGCGTGGGACAAGCAATATGTCTGTTTTTTCCGACATAGCAAGAATCGCAGGCTTTCGGCTCGTCCGGAGGCCGAGCCCTACGGACTGTCGCGTTCTCAATACCCATTAGTGACATCCCCTTTCAGGGGAGGCAAGAGGGGAAAACAAGGAGTAATCATATGAGCAACTATCTGGAAACCTATCAGGCCTGGCTGGACTCTCCCTCCATCTCCGATGCGGAGTGGAAGGAGCTGGATGCCATTCGCGGCGATGAAAAGGAGATAGAGGATCGCTTCTATGCGCCTCTGGCCTTTGGCACCGCCGGACTGCGGGGCATCATGGGCATGGGCACCAACCGCATGAATATCCATGTGATCCGCCATGCCACCGAGGCCTTTGCCCGGCTCATCGCCTCCGAGGGCGAGGAGGCCATGCACAGGGGCATTGCCATCTGCCACGACTGCCGCATTAACTCCGATGTCTACGCCCGGGAGGCTGCCTGCGTCATGGCTGCCAACGGCATCCGCGTTCGACTGGTGGAGGCTCTGCGCCCCACCCCGGAGCTGAGCTTCGCCATCCGCTATTACGGCACCACCGCGGGTCTGAATATCACCGCCAGCCACAACCCCAAGGAGTATAACGGCTACAAGGTCTACTGGTCCGACGGCGCACAGCTCCCCCCGGAGCACGCCGAGAAGATCGCCGCCATCATGGCCGAGACCGATGTGTTCTCCGCGCCCAGGACCATGGACTTTGACCGGGCCGTGGAGCAGGGGCTCATTGAGTGGATGGGCGAGGAGCTGGATCGCGCCTATATGGAGCGGGTGCTCTCTCAGGCCATCGACAAAGAGGCCGTTGCAAAGGTCGCCGACGAGCTCTCCATCGTCTACACGCCCTTCCACGGCTGCGGCTATAAGCTGGTACCTGAGGCTCTCCGCGCCATCGGCGTGAAGAAGCTCTATCCTGTGGCGGAGCAGATGGTTCTGGACGGCAGCTTCCCCACGGTGAAGAGCCCCAACCCCGAGAACCCCGAGGGCTTCTATCTGGCGGTGGAGCTGGCCAAAAAGGTGGACTCCGATCTGATCATCGGCACCGACCCGGACAGTGACCGAGTGGGCGTGCTGGTGCGCAGAGACGGCGCATATGTCCCCGTTACCGGCAACCAGATGGGCATTCTGCTGCTGGACTATATCATCTCCGCCCGAAAGCGCACGAATACCCTGCCCGCCCGTCCGGCGGCTCTCTCCACCATCGTCAGCTCCGGCATGGTTCGCGCCGTCTGCGAGCAGAACGGTGTCCACTATGAAGAGACCTTCACCGGCTTCAAGTTCATGGCCGAGAAGCTTGCTGAGTATGACCGGGACGGCAGCTATGGGTATCTGCTGGCCTTCGAGGAGAGCTACGGCTACATGATGGGCGACTATGTCCGGGACAAGGACGCCGTCACCGCCTCCATGATGATCGCCGAGATGGCCGCCTGGTGGCACGCCCAGGGCAAGACCCTGCTGGATGCCATGGACGCCCTCTACGAAAAATACGGCTGCTACGCCGAGGAGACCCTGAATCTCTTCATGTACGGCGTGGACGGTGTGCGGGAGATGAACGCCCTGATGGAAAAGCTCCGCACGCAGCCGCCGAAGGAGCTGGGCGGCATCGCCCTCTCTGAGCTGGCCGATTACCGGAGCGGGAGGATTACCGCTGCCGACGGCAGCATCCGCCCCACCCACATTGTGGGCAGCAATGTGCTGAGCTTCTACCTTGCCGACGGCAGCCGGCTGGTGGTGCGTCCCTCCGGCACGGAGCCCAAGATCAAGATGTATGTACTGGCCCGGGGCGAGAGCCGCAGCGAATGCGAAGAAAAGAAAAAGGCTCTTGCCGACTTTGCCAAAACCCTGAACTGAAGGAGGAAATCAGTATGAAAAAGTTCCTTGCCCTGCTCCTCTGCGCCATGCTGGTGCTCAGTCTCTCCGCCTGCGGAGACAAGAACTGGAGCGGCACCCACCACGCCGAGATCGTGGTGGAGAACTACGGCACCATTACCGTGGAGCTCAACGGTGATATCGCCCCCCAGACCACGGCCAACTTCCTGAATCTGGCCAAGCGGGGCTTCTATGACGGCAGCAGCTTCTACCGGGTGCTCCCCGACTTCGGCATCTACGGCGGCGATCCCAACAAGAACGGCACCGGCTCCTCCGGCACTTCGCTGCCGGGCGAATTTACCGCCAACGGCGTGAATAATACCCTCTCCAATACCCGCGGTGCCATCGGCATGGCCAGAGGCACCCACTACGATTCCGCCTCCTGCCAGTTCTACATTCTCAAGACCGACGCCACCTACCTCGACGGCGACTTCGCGGTCTTCGGCTATGTGATCACCGGCATCGATGTGGTAGACAGCATCTGCGCCGCCGTGACCGGCAACAGCGACGGCTATGTGGCCAACGCCTCCCAGCCCGTGATTACACAGATTAATGTGCTCGACTGAGATGTGTAAAAAGCGCTGTAAAAAGGATTTTCAACCATAACGATTCATGAATCCCCCCGGCGCCCCTGCTGCGAAGCAATGGGGGAGCCGAGAGGCTTCGCGAAAAAAAGAGGACTCTGCGAATTTTCGTTTCGCAGAGTCCTCTTTGCGTGAGTCCCCGTATGACAGCTTCCCTGACTCAATGTCGCCCCTGCTGTCATTTATACACGACTGTCAGGCTTTCCGAGTCAGGGCTTCCAGCTGGGCGCGGAGGGCAGCCAGCTCATCGTCCTTCTTCTGCATTTCCTTGGCAATGAGTCTGCGCTCTTCCGCCCGGCCTTTTGCGATGCCTTCTTCCCGCGCAATATTTTCGTAATGCTCCATAACTTTGCACATGACAGTTACTCCTCCTTCGCTCTGTTTCAGTTCATCCACCGATGCGGAAAACACCGGGAATTTGGGGTTGTTCACCTGCTTACGGGTAAAGCAGGACATCAGATCCGCGATGTCGCTGCCGTCATCGTTGACGGTGTTCACAAAGATTTCCTGCAGCCCATCATCAATCACCTTGCCGGTCTCCCGGAGAACCTTATCCACATGGTAAATGGTCTTTCCGCCCCCTAAAAAGTCAAACTCCGAGATGTAAACGATGATTACATTTGCCAGATCCTCGAAGTTCTCTCCGGTGTAGGATTCCTTGACGGTGATGCTGGCAGCATTAAAGCGTACCCGTTTGAGGTGGTTGTCGTTGTCTGAACGCTGTACCTCGATGTTGACCCTGGTGCCGTCACCCAGCGTGCAGAGCGCATCCAGACGCACGCTGCGGCCATAGATGTTCCGCTCACTGCTCTGGGGAATAACATCCTCCACTATGAGCGCCGGGTCTTCCAATATCGTCCGCAGCATTTCCTGACAGACGGCGGGCTTAGAGGCCAGAACCTCGAAGAACACATCGTCTATGGGGCGAAGATCTTTCACCTTTTCCCGTTTCTGTTCCAGTGTAAGTTCCATGTTGGTACCATCCTCCTTACCGGTAGTGTACCACGGAATTATCTCGGGTACAAGCAGTTTATTGAGTCCCCGTATGACAGCTTCCCTGACTCACTCCACCAGCACGCAGCCCACATAGGTCAGCGTGCCCGCGCCGTAGTAGTAGGGGATGTCGTTGCGCTTGCAAACCTCGCTGACGATCATGCCGAAGGCCTCCATGTTGGAGCTCTGTTTTTCGGGGAAGCGGCAGGGAGCGTTGGGGTAGGTGCACTCCTTGCAGCTCCTGCAGGCACCGTCACCGAGAATGAGACTGCCGGGATAGGCCTTGCGGACGGCCTCGGCAAATCTGTCGAAGTGCGCCTTGTGATCCTTGCCCAGCTGCATCATGCCCTCATAGTCCATGGTATCCTCCAGCTCGGCGGTGGTCTGGACGATCACGCCCCACCGGTACTTCCGTACCCGCGCCTCGCATTCCTCCAGCGTGCCGCAGCCGGGAGGGCAGTTCCAGTTCTTGCCGTAGGCACGGCACTTGTTCTCGGCGCAGGAATCCCGCACCTCCTTGTGCATCTCGATGGTATCACTCTCCAGCTTACCCACATGGGAAAAGCCGCAGTCCAGCGCCAGCTGCTTCAGTTCGTCTAAAGTCATGTTTTTACCCTCCAAACGCATTGGATTTTCTGAGCAAAGCATAACACGCGATCTCTCTTTATGCAAGAAAAATCGCGTGTTATGATACGGGAACCCTCTGTAGGGCTCGGCCTCCGGACGAGCCGCCTGCCCCACAGTCGGCTTATCGCAGCTTCCGGACATTGTGCTGCCGCAGCAGAGCCGTACCCAGCGGCAGCAGGACGCAGACGGCCAGCCGGAAGGCGCGGAACAGACCCTCGCTGAGCTCCACGGCGGCAAAGGCACCCGCCAGTCCCAGCAGCATTCCTCCGAAGCCGCCGACCATGGCCGAGGCGCTCTGCTTGACCACGGTAACCTCCTTTTCCCACTCGGTGCTGCCCAGATGAATGTCGGCGGTCAGCGCCAGCGTGGCGGTGAAGAGGCAGAGCAGCGGCGGCAGCAGGAAGAGAAAGATGCCGTCACCGATCCCCGGCTTCAAAGCACAGCACAGCAGCAGCGAGGACAGCAGGGCGCAGGGCAGCTGAAAGCTCAGGGTCATCAGCAGCTTCGCGTCCAGATAGACGGAGGGGGGAATGGGCAGCGTTTTGGTGATCCAGCGCTGTCGGCCCTCCATGGAGACGCTCACTGAGGCGGGGGGCATCATGCACAGCACCGTGCAGAGCCCGAAGGGTGCCACGGCGGCAAGGGGAACATTGGCCGGGAAAACCCCGCCGGCGTCCACAAAGAGCAGCGCCGCCGAGCCCATGAGGGCGAGCAGCGGCCCCACGGCGGTGTTGGTCACATAGATGCTGCTGGATAGATAACGCTTCCACTCCCGCCGCAGCAGCGCAAAGAGCAGCCCCCGGCTCTGTCCCACGGCCTCGCGGCCCTTTCTCCGGGCAGTGCTGCCCAGAGCCAGAGAGACAGGACGGAAGAAGCGCACCGTCAGCAGAAATATAACGGCGCTGATACCGAAGCTGACAGCGATAAGTTTACATAATTCTAATAGCTCGCCCTCGCAGAAGCGGGCAAACCAGCCGCAGAGGGGATAGAGCCTCTCTAAGCTCTGCCCCAGCAGGGCGGAGAGCGCAACCAGCTCCCGGGTGCTTATGCTCTCGCTCTTGCTTCTCAGCAGGGTCTCGCCGTAGAGGATGAGGACGATGAGCAGCAGGGATGCCCCGGCCTCCACCAGAGAGCGGTTGCGCATCCGGCCGGAGAGGAGCTTTAACGCGGTGGAGAACAGCACCGTCAGACTCAAAGGCAGCAGGGGAGCGAGGGGAGCGCAGAGCAGAAAGCGGAGCACTAAGGCCGGGTTCGGGTGCACCATATAGCCGTACACGGCCAGACTGGGCAGCAGCACCCCCAGCGTATAGAGCAGCGACTCCAGATAGCAGCAGAGAAAGCGGCTGCCCACCAGTACGCTGTCCCGCAGGGGCAGAGAGCCTAAAATGTCGTAGCTCCTGCGCTCAAAGAGGGTGCCGCCGGTGTGGAAGAGCCCCACCGCAAACACCAGCACCGAGGAGAGCAGAAACAGCCAGGGCAGCACCAGCGTCTCCATGCCGAAGGAGCAGAGGGCATAGGTATAAACGCCGATGTAGAAAAAGAAGCAGAGCACCAGCAGCCCGCCCACCACGGCTAAGAGCGCCGCCCGGCGCTTGCGTTTGGGGTCGGTGGTGTGGAAAACGGTATTCAGGTTGAGAAAGCTCCGCATCCCCAGCGCGGTCAGCAGACGCAGCTCCTTACCCACGGTCAGCCACCTCCAGGAAAATGTCCTCCAGACTTTCCCCGTGTCCCAGCACGCTCTCCATGGTGCCGCTTCGCACCAGTCGCCCGTCCTTGAGTATGGCCACGTGGCTGCATAGCTTTTCCGCCACCTCCAGCACATGGGTGGAGAAGAGCACCGCCCCGCCCGAAGAGCGCAGCTCGTTCATCAGCTCCCGGACGATGATGGCGGCCTTGGGGTCCAGACCCACAAAGGGCTCGTCTAATATGAGCAGCCTGGGCTCGTGGAGAAAGGCGGAGATGAGTGCCAGCTTCTGCTTCATGCCGTGGCTGTAGCCGGAGATGAGCTGGGAGAGGTCGTCAGTGAGCTCAAAGCGTTCTGCATAGCGGCCGATGCGCTCCCTGCGCTCCACGTCGCCCACGCCGAACACATCGGCGATAAAGCTCAGGTACTGCATCCCCGTGAGATACTCAAAGAGCTCCGGGTCGTCGGGCAGATAGGCGAAGCTGCGCTTGCACACCAGCGGCTCGGTGCGCAGATCGTGACCGTTGATGGTGATGCTGCCCGCGTCATAGTCGTGGAGCCCCACGATGCACTTGAGGGTGGTGGTCTTGCCCGCCCCGTTGGGGCCGATGAAGGCGCAGATGGCCCCCGGCTCAATGTGAAGGCTCAGATCGCTCACGCCCTTGTCCGAGCCGGGATAGTGTTTGGTGAGATGTTCGATATTCAGCATGGGGGTTCATCCTTTCCGTAGGTTTCAATGCAAAAGCCCGTGATCCCGCAGCCGGGACAGTGGAGCCGCCGGGTGGCGGGGGTGTGGCGAGCCCACAGCGCTTCCCGGAAAGCGGGACGAAATACCCGGTGACATTCCGGGCAGATATAGAGCGTGGAGCGGAAATAGTCCCATGAGATATACGCGCTCAGGGCGATGACGGGAAGCAGACACAGCAGGTGCGGCCACCAGACCCGGTGCAGAAAGCCATAAAGGATGCTGCCCCAGTTGAGCGCATCCGCAATAATTCCCAGCGTAAGCATCCGGATTCGGAGCCTTTTCAGCTCCCGGCGATTTTCCATTTTCCGCGCAATGTCCCCCAAAGCGTCGATGGGCAGCGCTTCCCGGTTTTTCAGCTCCCGGCGCAGCTCCTCCACCTGTGCTAACTGAGAAGCGGTGCTCGCCAGCTCGGCCTTCAGCGCCAGACTCTGCTGCTCCAGCAGGGTGGAGAGCACGGCGGCAGCGTTTTCCTCGCCGAGCACAGCGCCGATGTCGCTGAGACTCAGTCCCAGCTCCCGCAGATAGCAGATGAGCTTCAGCCTTCGCGCTGCCTCTTCTCCGTAGAGCCGCCGCCCGCCCTCGCTGTATTCTCCGGGCGAGAGTATGCCGCGATTGTCGTAGTATTGCACGGTGCGTACCGTAACGCCGCAGAGCTTCGCCAGCTCGCCTGTGGTATAGGTGGACATGGCTTTCACCTCCTCGGATACCACTATAATACATGACGCAGCGTCATGAGCAAGAGTTTTTTGCGTTTTTTCCGAAAAAAGGACTGTGCGAAAAGCCTGTCATGGCTGTGAAAGCAGCGCGGAATCTAAGGGGCTGTAAAAATACTCCCTGTCATTGCGAACCAGTCCGCAGACTGGTGTGGCAATCCGTCTCCTTTTCTGAAAATCTGAATGTTTTCAGGAGAAACGGATTGCCACGTCGCTTCGCTCCTCGCAATGACAGGCTTTTTTACAGACCCAAGTTTTTCCACAGCAGCGTTTGCAGCAAGCAGCATGATTACAGCTCGCGCCGCTCATACGCTGCCACGCTCAGCGCGGCGGAGGCGGCGTACAGCACCGCTACGGTCAGCAGCAGGGCGGTATCATTGCCCACGCTGAGTCGGGGCGTATTGTTGAAGAGCATGACGGACGCAGAGGAACCCACGCCGATGCCGCAGACATAGACGATCCGTCCCTTCTCCGCCCCCAGCCAGAACACAAAGGGCATGGTGGCAGCGGGCACCGTCAGGCTCATGGCCAGACTCAGACCCAGGGAGAGCGCAACGCTGGGCTTGCCCATGATGCCGAAGAAGAGATTCAGCACCATCGCCAGCACCAGAGCCGAAGCGGAGAGCAGCAGCCCCAGAGCGTACTTGCTCAGCACATAGGTTCTGCGGGAAATGGGCAGGGTGGCGCAGCTGCTGCACCAGTGCTCCCGCTCGTCGTAGGTATAGAGTGTGAGAGGGATCATGCCCATAAACATCCGGGGATAGACGGAGTAAAAGGCGCTGTCCGTGTCGCTGCTGAAATAGGGGATGAGCATGAACAGCAGGGATACCAGCACTAAAAAGCGGCAGTAGCCCCAGATCAGGTAAAAATCCTTTTTGATGCAGGCAAGCATATCAGCGTTCCTCCTTGACCATGGTGATAAAGAGCTGTTCGATGTCCACCTTGAAGGTCTCCATATCAGTGCGCAGAGCATCGGCGCGGACGATGGCCTCGGCACCGTAGGGGGTGACGCGGCTGCCCAGCACGGCGGAGCCGTCCAGCTTTTGCAGCTCCTCTGCGCTGACGCGGATGAGGGTATAGTCCTCGTAGAGCCTGTCCTTCTCCTCGCAGAGCAGGAGCTGTCCCCTGTGGAGAAAGGCGATATAATCGCAGATTTTCTCCAGATCGCTGACGATGTGGGAGGAGATGAGCACCGCGTGCTCCTCATCGGTCACAAAGTCCCGGATGAGCTCCACCACATCTTCCCGCACCACCGGGTCAAGACCGTTGGTGGCCTCATCGAGGATGAGAAGCTTCGCGTGGTGGGAGAGCGCCACCGCCAGCCCCAGCTTCATCTGGTTGCCCCGGGAGAGCTTGGAGAAGACCTTGTCGGTGGGAATGTCCAGCTTCCTGACCAGCTTTGCAAACTCCGCACTGTCCCAGTTGGGATAGGCGGCGGCCATGATGCGCTCCACCTGCGCCGCCTTCAGACAGCCGCTGATGCCCACCTCGTCCAGCACAATGCCCAGCTCGTGCGTATGACGGGCCAGATACTCCCGCTGGGGCGTGCCGAAAAAGGCCACCTCGCCGCTGTCCTTGCGGATCATCTCCAGCAGCAGCCGGATGGTGGTGCTCTTGCCCGCGCCGTTCTCGCCGATGAGACCCATAATGCAGCCGCCGGGCAGCGTCAGGTCCAGCCCCTCCAGCGTGAAGCCCTTGCGCTCCTTGCGCAGACCCCTGATTTCCAATGCGTTCATGGTTCTTCCTCCAGTTCAAAGCGGAGCATATCCAGCAGCTCGTCTCTGCCCAGTCCGCAGAGGGAGCCGAGGCGGGCAATCTCGCCCATATGCTCTTCGATTTTTCTCAGATTCTCTTCCCGCAGCAGGGAAGTGCTGCGCTCGGCCACAAAGGTGCCCCTGGCCGGCACCGTGTAGATGAGTCCTTCCTTTTCCAGCTCCTCATAGGCCCGCTTGGTGGTCACCACGCTGATGCGCAGATCCCGGGCCAGCGAGCGGATGGAGGGCAGCGCCTCGTCAGCGGAAAGCTCCCCGCTGATGATGTGGTTTTTGATCTGGCTGAAAACCTGATCGTAAATGGGCATGGCACTGCGGTTGTCAATCCATAGGTTCACTGCCTCACCTCCTGTGTTGTATGATTACTCTGTATATACACAGTATACACAGTAAATACAGATTGTCAAGGGGGGAAAGAAAAAAGACCGCCAGAAATCTGACGGTCATGTAAAATTATGCCGCATCCCAAGCCTTCCCCTTTGGGGAAGGTGGCACGGCGCAGCCGTGACGGATGAGGTTCACGCCTCTCGGCAAGTACACAAGACGCTTACAGCTCCACGGTTTTCGTGGCCACCCGCTGGCAGAAGGCGCGGTCGTGCTCCACATAGATCATGGGCGGGCTTCCGGCGAAAGCAAGTGCGCTTCAGATTGACAGAAGGGCGCTTTCTGTGGTAAAATGGCTTGCTCCAAAGGAGGATTGACTTGCATGAAAATGAAGCTGAAAATAATATCCCTGCTCCTTTGCCTGAGCCTGCTGTCGGGTCTCGGCGGCTGCGCTCTCACCAAGGATGAGGTCATGTCTCTGGTGGCTCCCACCCATGAGGAGGAGAGCGGCGAGGTGGAGACCGTTACCCCCACCGAGGTGGTGGAGGAGGTCAGGGAAAAGATCGAGTACTACTCGGCCCTGAGCGGCGTCTTCAACCCCCTCACGGCGGAAGCTGACGGTGATCTGGAGGTGATCTCTTCCACCTCCCTGCCTCTGGGTCAGATGGACAGCGGCACCGTCACCGGCGCGGAGAATGAGGACGGCAGCTTTACCGTCACGGTGGAGCTTCCTGGCGGCCTGCGCTACAGCGACGGGCAGAGCGTGGACATTGACGATCTGCTCTTTACCCTCTATGTGCTGCTGGATGAGAGCTATACCGGCCCCAGCACCTTCAACACCCTCCCGGTGACGGGTCTGCAGGACTATTACCACGGCGTCAGCGGTGAATTCTGGGAGAAGTACGGCAAGCTCTTCGACGAGCTCTACAACGAGGGACGCTACGACGAGGACCTACAGAAAAAGCTCAAGGAGACCCAGCTGGCTCAGCCCTACAACGACTACCACGAGAAGCTGGCCCAGGACGCTCTGGACGAGTACGACCAGGACAAGGCTGCCGACATCCGTCAGGCGCTGCTGGATGTGTGGCGGGAGGACGCCGAGCGTCTGGTGGATTACTGTCTGGTGAAGTTTGCGGCTACCGCCGAGTACCACACGGGCTACACCGTGGAGGAGCTGAAGCAGAGCGAGGGAATGCAGATCATGTTCGCCATGGTGGAGCTGTCCTTCGGCAATCTGCTGGAGAACGGCACGCTGGTGGGCAAGAAAACCGGCATCAGCTGGGATATGCAGCAAAGCTTCCCCACCATGGACGACTTCTATAACGAGATGGTGGAGAGCTACGGCGGCAGCGCCGAAACCTACTGGGCCATCGAGGGCATAGGCCGCGGCGATATAGTGGAGATGGCCAAGGAAAAGGCCGTGCAGAAGTGGGCAGCGGAGGAAAAGGACTCCGGCGGCATCGTGGTGCGCATCCCCGGCATCGTCCGCGTGGGCGACCGCATGGCCACCATCCGCTTCGACACCATGGACAGCAGCTACATCGAGGCTGTGGCCGATCTCATCCCCGCGCCCCGGCACATCTTCGGCTGCGACGGAATGTACGACTATGCCAACGGCTCCTACGGCTTCCCCAAGGGCAATGTGAGCGCCCTGCCCGAGGTGAAGGGCGTGTCCGTGGGTCTGGGTGCGTATACGCTCCAATCCTACGAGGACGGCAGAGCCGTTCTGGTGAACAACGAGAGCGGCGAGGAAAGAATTCTTGCCAGAGCGGCAGGATAATCATACAGGAAAGGCGGCATCAGACATGAAGGTTCTTCTTTTCAACGGCAGTCCCCATCAGGAGGGCTGCACCTATACCGCCCTGCGCGAGGTGGCCGACACCCTCGAAAAGCGGGGCATCGAGACCGAGATTCTCTGGATCGGCAGAGAGAGCGTTTCCGGCTGTCAGGACTGCCGGGGCTGCCGCAAGCAGGGTCACTGCGTCATCGACGACGGCGTGGCAAAGCTCTCGGCGCGGCTGGATGAGTTCGACGGCTTTGTCTTCGGCTCTCCCGTCTACTACGCCTCCGCCAACGGCCAGCTCTGCTCCTTCATGGACAGACTCTTCCGCTCCGCCTCCGGCAAAATGCGCATGAAGCCCGCAGCCGCTGTGGTCTCCTGCCGCCGCGGCGGTGCCAGCGCTGCCTTTGATCGCATCAACAAGTACTTCACCATCGCCCAGATGCCCGTGGTGTCCAGCAGATACTGGAATCAGGTCCACGGCTCCTGCCCCGATGATGTCCGCAAGGACGAGGAGGGTATGCAGACCATGCGCGTCCTCGGCGAAAACATGGCGTGGCTGCTGCAGTGCATCGACAAAGCCGCCATCCCCCTGCCCGAGCAGGAAAAACCCATGATGACCAATTTTATCCGGGAATAAAATGAAAAGGCTGTCTCAAACGACGTATGACGTATAGTTTGAGACAGCTCTTTTTATTTGTACCACAGGAATCCCAGCAGGAAGATCCGGATCAGCTGCTGGCCGAAGGTATAGCGCACGTGAACGGTGCACTCGGCCTCGCAGCCGCCGTCGTTGGCGGTGCAGCTGATGGTGGCATCGCCGATGGAGCGGGCGAAGACCAGACCCTCACTGTTCACGGTGACCACGCTGTTGTCGGAGGAAGACCAGTTCATGGCGGTGTCATCGGCGTTTTCGGGGAGGAGACTGGCCGTGAGGTTCACGGTGCCCTTGAACTTCAGCTTCACCTCCCGCTCGCTGAGCTCAATGCGCTCGGAGCGGATCAGCGGGGCGATCTGCTCCACCTCCAGTACCTCGCCGCAGTCGGTGCAGCGGCGAACCTGTTCGCCGGGGGTCTGGTAGCCGGGCTCCACCGTGATCTCCCACTCACCGGGCACATGGGGCGCGATCTGGGCGGTTTCCAGTACCTCGCCGCAGAGACTGCACTTGCATACCTTTTCGCCGCCCTCCTCGGTGGTGGCCTCCACGGTCACCTCCCACACGCCCTCGCCGTGACGGGGCGCGGTGTAGTCGTCGGTGTAGCTGTAGCCGCAGGCATCGCAGGTATAGGTGGTATAGCCGAAGTGGGTGCAGTCGGGCTCGGTGACGGCGCTGGAGCAGGCGGCGTCCTGACAGCTGTGGGGCACCAGCTCGGTGCTGTAGTCCATGGTTTCCTGCCGCTCGAAGCTCTGCTCATTGTTCTCCAGCGTGAGGGTGCCGAAGAGATTTTCGCCGCAGAAGGGATCGCAGTAGGCGCGGCGGTCTATGTTCTGCTCGAAGAAGCTGATAAAACCCTCCACCCGGTTGTTGCTGCAGGCGTGGGGCGTGGAGTCCCAGTCAAAGTAGCGGAAGTGCATACCGATAAGACCGCCGTCGTGCACATAGCCGTGGCAGGAGGTGTAGCCGGCGATCTTCACCTTACAGTTCTCCAACGAGGCAAAGCCCGTGGCGAGGATGCCGCCGGTGAACTGCTCGCAGCGCATGACGGTGAGCCGGTCGGTGTGGACGAGGGTCACATCCGCCTCGCAGGTGCGGAACTCGCCCTTGCCGAAGCCGCAGAGACCGGCCACGCCCACCATGATGGCGCTGCTGGTGAGCTCCACGGTGCCGGAGACCTTTACATTCTCCACTACGCTGTCCTCAATGCAGCCGGAGAGAAGGGCGCAGAAGCAGTTCTGATCGGCAATCACGGTCACGCGGCCGTTGACTATGCCCAGATTGCAGACATAAGCACCCTTCAGCGTGGAGAACAGACCCACGCCCAGAGTTTCGTATTCCTTGCGGTTGCCGTCCACGGAGGTGAATTTCTCCGCTCCGGCCACGATGGTTTCCAGATTGTAGATGCTGTAGCCCTGACCGTCCAGCTTGCCGCTGAAGGCGAAGGGCTTCCACTCCACGCCGTCCATGTTGATGTTGTCACCCAGTACATAGCTGCCGCCGGGGTTGTCGGCCATGGCCATCAGCCCCTCCACATCGGTGATGACCACGCTGTCCGCGGCGGGCGCAGGGGCGATCACCGGCGGCACATCCGAGGCCAGCGCTGCGGGCATCAGGGAGCAGAGCAGCGCTGCCACCAGCAGCAGGGCAAAGCTTCTTTTTTTCATTATGAATCCTTCCTTCCTTTGGCTTTCAGCCGGATGAGCAGCAGAATCAGCAGCAGCACCAGCGCCGTCAGACCCAGTATGGCCGTGCGCAGGCTGCGCTGCTCGTTCTGAATCTCCAGCAGACGGGAATTGTCCGCTTCGGGAGCGGGAGCAGCCTCCGCGGGAGCCTCCGTTGCCACCGGGCGCTCTTCGGGTACTGCCTCGCTCTCCGCCTTCGCCTCGACCACCACCGCATCATAGAGCGTCAGGTTGTCGAAAAAGCTCTTTCCCGTGGTGTCATCACCCACGGCGGAGTAGTAGAGCCCGTATTCCCGGGAGCTGTATTGCTGCAGCTTATCGGCGGTGGGTGCACCCCAGAAGTACCAGGCAAAGTAGCTGTACTGGCTCTCGTGGCACTCAAAGGCCTTCTGGGAGAGCTCGTAGCCGGTTTTGTAGTTGAAGGAACGCAGAGGCTCGTCCAGATCAATGACGATGCCCCGCTCCTGCCGGAGATGCACATACAGCTTCGGCGGGATCCACACCCCGTAGCGAATGGCAGAATCGCTGTCAACGCTGCTGTCACCGGCGGAGCTGACGGCATCGGTGGCCAGCTTCCAGTAGAGCTTATGAGCGCCGTGGCCGTATTCGCCGTTGCTGTCGTGGCAGATGACCACTTGAGGCTTAAAGCGCCGATACAGCCCCACAGTGCGGTTGAGCATCTCCTGATAGCTGATGCCCAGCTCGGCGTAGCGCCCGATGGGCATATCCTCGTCGGCACCGGTGTCTTCGTATTCGCCCAGCACCGGGTAGTTCCGCAGTCCGCTGACCCAAAGGCCGTTGAGGAGCTCGTTGCGCCGGAAGGGCTCATCATCGTGGCTGATGAGATAGGCCACCTGCACCCGCGCCCCCTTGTCGATGCACCAGGGGACAATGCCGCCGAAAAAGAGCGTGTCGTCGTCGGAGTGGGTGGGCAGCAGCAGCACGTCGGCCTTGTCCCAGCTCTCCTGCCAGTCCTGCACCCAGTCGGGCTTTTCTCCCGGCGAGAGGGCGTAGACATTGGCAAGTATTCCCTCACCGTGGAAGTGGAGCGTCAGGGAGTAGGCGTTCAGATCGCTGATATATTCATGGAGAAAGCCCTTTCCGCCGCACTCGATGGTCTTCTCGCCGCATTGGAGAGTCCAGGAGCCGGGGTGCTGGGAAAACTCCAGATAGAGCCCGCCGATGAGCTCGCTGCACGAGAGCGTGAGCTCGGTGCCGTAATGGAGCTTGCTGTGGGAGAGGAGATTGCCGTCCAGCAGCGTGTCGGCGTGCTCTCCGTAGATGCGCATATCGCAGCGCTCGTTTAGGGAGCGGGCCTCATCCGCGGCCCGGACGGGCAGAATCAGAAGGAGAAGAAAAAAGAAAAAACTCAGGTTTCTTTTTGCCAAGCACAAACCCTCCTTTTCGAGGATATTCCATTATACCACAATCTTTCGGAAAAAACAGCTTTTTTTCTCAGGAAGTTCAGCCCTTGCGAAATGGGGAAAAAGGGTGTAAAATAACCGTAATTGTAACGAAAAGAGGCGATTCCATGAGAAGAGCGGAGAGAGCCGAGATTATGGCGCCGGCGGGTGCCATGGAGCAGGTCTATGCGGCGGTGCGCTGCGGAGCCGATGCGGTCTATCTGGGTGCCGGAGGCTTCAACGCACGGCGCAACGCCACCAACTTTGATG
Organism: Clostridiales bacterium UBA1728; assembly: GCA_002315975.1. Taxonomy (GTDB): domain Bacteria; phylum Bacillota; class Clostridia; order Oscillospirales; family Oscillospiraceae; genus Apopatocola. The sequence continues at coordinate 32,866 of DCIK01000008.1, read as the reverse complement.
ACAATACCCTCCCCGAGGCGGTGCGGTACTGCCACGGCAGAGGGGTAAAGGTATATGTAACGGTCAACACCCTGGTGATGGACGAGGAGATGTCCGCCCTTGCCGCCACGCTGGACGAGGTGGCGGCGGCGGGCCCCGACGCGGTGATCATTCAGGACCTGTCGGTGCTGGACTACTGCAAGCGCCACTACCCGTCATTGACACGCTTTTCCTCCACCCAGACGGTGGTGCACAATGTCAGCGGTGCGCTGGAGCTGGAACGGCTGGGCTTTCAGAGCATCATGCTGGCCCGGGAGCTGAGCCTCAGGGAAATGGAGGCCATCTGCTCCGCCATCTCCCCGGAGACCGCCGCCGAAGCCTTTGTCCACGGCGCTCACTGTATGTCGGTCAGCGGTGCCTGCTATCTCTCCGGCATGATCGGGGGACGCAGCGGCAACCGGGGTCTCTGTGCCCAGCCCTGCCGCCTGGACTGGCAGGCGGGGAAGGCGCATTACGCCCTCTCTTTGAAGGACATGAGCCTCATCTCCCATATCGGAGAGCTGGAGGAGGCGGGTGTCACCTCCCTGAAAATTGAAGGCCGTATGAAGCGGCCGGAGTATGTGGCCGCCGCCGTCACTGCCTGTCGTCTTGCCAGAGAGGGACAGCCCTATGACGAGCAGCAGCTTCGCAATGTGTTCTCCCGCAGCGGCTTTACCGACGGCTACCTCACCGGCAGACGGGATCAGGATATGTTCGGCTTCCGCACCAAGGAGGATGTTACCGGCGCGGAGAAGGTATATAAAGAGCTGCAGAACCTCTATAAGGGCGAGCTGGGCCGCATCGCGCTGGACTTCCGCTTTACGGCTGACGAAAACGGCTCCTCCCTCAGTGTCAGCGACGGGGAACGCTGCGTTACCGTGGAGGGCGAAAAGCCGCAGACAGCGCTGAACCGCCCCATGGACAGCGACAGTGCCGGGAAAAATCTCTGCAAGTGCGGCGGCACGCCCTTCACCGTGGGCAGCTTTGAGGCTCATATCGCGCCGGGGCTCATGCTCCCTGCCTCCGCCCTCAACGCCCTGAGAAGGGAAGCACTGGAGAAAATGCTGGGCGAGCGCAGCGTGGGCAAGTCTTACCCCTATATAGAGAGCGAAAGCGAAAAGAGCGCAAAGCATACCGCCCCCGCCGAGCCTGCATACTGGGCGCGGTTTTACAAAAAGGAGCAGCTTACCCTTGCGGAGCGCTTTGAAAAGATCATCCTCCCCGCCGGCGAAATTGACGCTGAAATTCTCGAGCGCTTGGGGGATAAGCTCCTCTGCGAGACTCCGGCGGTGCTCTTCCCCGAGGACGAGCCGGCCTTTGCCCGGCACCTGCGGGAGCTGCGGAATCTGGGACTGCGGGGCATCGTGGCGGACAATGTCTACGCCCTCCGGCTGGGGCGGGAGCTGGGTCTTGCGGTGCACGGCGGCTGCGCTCTGAATATCCTCAACTCCACCGCCCTGCGGGAATATGAAAAGCAGGGACTGGAAACGGCGGCGCTGTCCTATGAGCTGCAGATGAGCAAGGCCAGAGCCATCGGCTGCGAGATTCCCAGGGGTATCTTCGCCTATGGCTATCTGCCGTTGATGCGCTGGCGGAACTGCCCGGTGAAGGCCAATATCGGCTGCGGCAAATGCGGCGGCAGCGGCAGCATCACCGACCGGCTGGGCATCCGCTTCCCGGTGGAGTGCACGGAAAAGCACTATTCCACCCTGCTGAACAATCTGCCTCTGCACATCGCCGAGCGGGACCTGCGGGGCTTTGACTACCTGCTCTTCTATTTCACCCGCGAGAGCGAAAAGGACATTGAAACCGTGCTGACGGATTACGATCTGCGCCGCAAAAGCGCCGACAAGCGCACCGGCGGGCTTTACTATCGGGAGCTGCAATGAAAGACACCATCCGATTTACCGGCTTTACCGAGGAGGCTTCGGCCTTCTACTGGGATTTGCTGCTGCACAACGAACGAAGCTGGTTCGAGGAGCACAGACAGCAGTTTGTCACCCTCGTGAAGGAGCCCTTCGAGGCTCTGGCCTATGAGACCTGCGCTCTGACGCAGGAGGCCTACGGCGAGGATGTGAGCCTGCACATCTCCCGCATCTACCGGGATGCCCGGAGGCTCTACGGCCGGGGGCCCTACAAGGAGCATCTGTGGTTCTCCCTGCACCCCCGGAGCTGGAGGGGCGAGCTGAGTCTCTGGTTTGAAATCGGCCCTGCCGACTACAGCTACGGCGTGGGCGTGTGGGGCGATCCCGCCCGGATGAGCCGCTGGCGCACTCTGCTGGAGGCCGACAAGGGTACAGCCGAGCGGCTGGCCAAACGGCTGAACCGACAGAAGAAGTTCCGGCTGGGCGGTCAGGACTACAAGCGTCACAAGGGCGATGTGGGCGAGCTTCTGAACCCGTGGTACAACAAGAAGAGCATCTTCATCGAGTGCAGCCACGACTTCGGCGGAGATGTGCTGCGCCCCGAGCTGCCGCAGCTTCTCTGCGATGGCTACAGCTGGCTCAGACCCTACGGAGAGTTCTTTGCGAGGATGTACGAGGAAGAATAAAAAAGAGGCTGTAAAAATACTCCCTGTCATTGCGAAAGCGTCCGCGCCCCGGTGTGGCAATCCGTCTCCCACGGCTCCCTTGTAGGGCTCGGCCTCCCGGACGAGCCGCAGAGAATACGGATTGCCACGTCGCTTCGCTCCTCGCAATGACAGGCTTTTTTAAAGCCCCAAAGCGGAATATATTTTTCAAATTGGAGGATATACAACCATGGACTATTCCAAGCTGCAGAATGGCAGCGACATACGCGGCGTGGCCATCGCCGTGGAGGGCGGCAAGAGCGTCAACCTAACGCCGGAGGCCTGCTATGACATCGGCAGGGGCTTCGCTCTCTGGCTGCAGAAGCGCTTCCGTCGTCCCTGCACCGTGGCGCTGGGGCGGGACTGCCGTCTCAGCGGCGAAATGCTGCTGACGGAGCTGGGCAAGGCTCTTGCCGCCGAGGGTATGAGCGTCACCGACATGGGCATGGCCACCACCCCCGCCATGTTCATGACCACCGTCACCGAGGGCTGCCGCTTTGACGGCGCGGTGATGGCCACCGCCAGTCACCTGCCCATGGAGCGCAACGGCTACAAGTTCTTCACCGCCGAGGGCGGTCTGGAGGACGGGGACATCCGCGAGATTCTCGCCCTTGCTGCCTCCGAAGAGCACACGGGCTATGCCGCCGCCGGAGAGCCCCGGCAGGGCGAGTTCATGAGCGTTTACGCTGCCCAGCTTCGGGAGAAGATCAAGGGCTTCACCGGAAAAGAGCAGCCCTTTGCGGGTCTGCGCATCGTGGTGGATGCGGGCAACGGCATGGGCGGCTTCTATGCCCGCGATGTGCTGGAGCCTCTGGGCGCCGACACCACAGGCAGCCGCTATCTGGAGCCGGACGGCAGCTTCCCCAACCACATCCCCAACCCCGAGGACAAAACCGCCATGGAGAGCATCCGTCAGGCCGTGCTGGAGAACGGTGCCGCGCTGGGCGTGATCTTCGATACCGATGTGGACCGCGCCGGTGCCGTACTTCCCGACGGCACGGAGCTGAACCGCAACCGCATCATTGCCGCCCTCTCCGCCATACTCCTCGCCGAGCATCCGGGCACCACTATCGTCACCGACTCCATCACCTCCACCGGCCTTGCGCAGTTCATCCGGGAGCGGGGCGGTGTCCATCGCCGCTTCAAGCGGGGCTACCGCAATGTGATTAACGAGGGTCTGCGCCTCAACGGGCTGGGTCAGGACTGCCAGATGGCCATGGAGACCTCCGGTCACGGCGCGTTGAAGGAGAATTACTTCCTCGATGACGGCGCCTATCTCATGACCCGCCTGCTCTCCGAGCTGGTGAAGCGCGGCAGTCTGGAGAGCCTGCTCACCGGCCTCGCAGAGCCCCGGGAGGCCATAGAGTTCCGCATGAACATCAGCGTTCCCGATTTCGCCGCCTACGGTCAGGGCGTTCTGGACGAGCTGGCCGCATATGCAAAAACCGCCCCCGGCTGGAAGGCGGAAGAAGAAAATTATGAGGGTGTGCGCGTGAATATCGGCAGCGGCTGGTTCCTGCTGCGCCTCTCTCTCCACGATCCTCTGCTGCCGCTGAACATCGAGAGCGATGAAGAAGGCGGCGTAAAGGAGATCGCCCGGGAGCTGCTGCCCTTCCTCCGCCGCTTCGAGAGCCTCGACAGCTCCGCTCTGGCGCAGTACGCGGAGTAAAAGGGCAATAAAAAGGAATGACCCCGAATCACACAACTTCCGTGATTCGGGGTCATTCCTCTGAGTTCTTGGTATCTAACATCCTTGATTAACCTCTCTTTCTTCAATTCTGAGTGCCGCGAAACTCAGGAGACTGGCGGCTGTGCTTAGCCCATGGGACTGTACCTCCGAATTTTATTCTTTCTGGTAGTGTCCTTTATGGCCCATCGGAACCACATCCTTTGCTCTTGATGGGTATAATATACATGAGAAACGGACATTTGTCTATACACGAAATAAACAAAGAAACAGAGAATTTATTATAACAAACATGGAAAACACACGAAAAAATAAAAAACCCTTGCAAAGCTTATCCGGCTTTGCTAAAATATAACTGTTGTGAGCCCCGAAATATATTACATTGGAGGAGAGCAAATGAGCAGAATCAGCATCATTGTTTACAGTCAGTCCGGCAATACCGCCAAGTGCGCAGGCTGGATCGCCGAGGGTGCCGCCGCCGTGGAGAATACGGAGGTTCGCATCTTCAACCTGAAGGAAGACCCCAACCCCGACAAGGACTATATCAATTCCAGCGATGCCGTGATTTTCGGCAGCCCCGTTTATTCCGCGAACCTGTCCTGGCCCATGATGCAGTGGATTCAGATGTCCGGCGCTTACAAGCTGGCCGACAAGCTGGGTGCCTGCTTCACCACCGAGAACAGCCCCGATGGCGGCGGCGGTGAGCTGGCCATTATGACCATGGTTTCCATGCTGCTGCTCAAGGGCATGGTGGTTTATTCCAGCGGTACCTCTCTGGGCCGCCCCTTCATCCACATCGGCCCCGCTCTGGCCGCTGAGACGCTGGATCAGAAGGCCGATCTCTGCAAGACCTACGGCGAGCGTCTGGCCAACAAGGCCCACGCCCTGTTCGATAAGTAAAAAACGAATACAGGCTCAAAAAATACCGGGTATCTTCCGTTGGCGATACCCGGTATTTTCTGTTCTGTTTATCAGCCCAGCTGCTTGAGGCTCTCCTCCAGATTGGCGATGAGGGAGCGGAGCTTCTCGGCATTTTCCCGCTCCTTCTGCACCACGGCTTCGGGGGCGCGGGAGACGAAGGACTCGTTGGCGAGCTTCTTCTCCTGATTTTCGAGGAACTTGCGGTTCTTCTCCAGCTCCTTCTGAATGCGCTCGCGTTCCTTGTCCAGATCCACCAGCTCGCTGAGGGGCAGGAAGCATCTGGCATCGGTGGTGACCAGAGAGACCATGCCCTCGCTGCTCTCGGGCAGAGCGGCGGAAATGCTCACATCGCTGGCCATGGCCATACGCAGCAGGTTGGCGCGGCCGTTCTCATAGTCGGCGCTGTTCTCGCTGACGATGAACAGGTGCGCTTTCCTGGAGGGGGGCACATTCATATCGGCGCGGCGGCTGCGGACGGCGCGGATGACCTCCATGACCCGCTCGGCAGCGGCACAGTCGGCAGCGAAGTTCAGCTTTTCCCGGTACACGGGGTAGTCCTGAATCATCAGAGCCTCGCCGCTGTGGGGCAGAGCCTGGAAAATTTCCTCGGTGATGAAGGGCATGAAGGGGTGCAGGAGCTTCAGCGTCTCGGTGAGCACATAGAGCAGCACCCGCTGGGCGGCAACGCTGGCGTCCCTGTCCTCGCCGGTGAGACGGGCCTTGGTGAGCTCGATGTACCAGTCGCAGAAATCGTCCCAGATGAAGTCGTAAATCTTCTGGGCGGCGATGCCCAGCTCATAGCGGTTCAGGTTGTCGATGACTTCCTTCGTCAGGTCGTTGAAGCGCTTGAGAATCCACTTGTCCTCCTGCTCCAGCTTCTCGGGCAGGGCGTTGTCCTCGATGGTCAGGTTCATCATCACGAAGCGGCTGGCGTTCCACAGCTTGTTGGAGAAGTTGCGCATGGCCTCGCAGCGCTCGGGGAAGTAACGCATATCGTTTCCGGGAGAGTTGCCGGTGATGATGTTGAAGCGCAGGGCATCGGCGCCGTAGGTGTTGATGACCTCGATGGGGTCAACGCCGTTGCCGGCGGACTTGCTCATCTTCTTGCCCTGAGGATCGCGGATAAGACCGTGGATGAGAACGGTGTGGAAGGGAGGCTTTTTCATCTGCTCGCAGCCGGAGAAGATCATACGGGCCACCCAGAAGAAGATGATGTCGTAACCGGTGACCAGCACGTCGGTGGGGTAGAAGTACTGCAGATCCTCGCTGTCCATGTCGGGCCAGCCCAGAGTGGAGAAGGGCCAGAGGGCGCTGGAGAACCAGGTGTCCAGCACATCGGGGTCACGGGTAATGTTCTTGGAGTGGCAGTGGGCGCACTCGGTGGCATCCTCACGGGAAACGGTCATCTCGCCGCAGTCGGCGCAGTACCACACGGGAATCTGATGACCCCACCAGAGCTGACGGGAGATGCACCAGTCGCGGCAGTTGTACATCCAGTTGAGATAGGTCTTGGAGAAGCGGTCGGGCACGAACTTCACCTCGCCGTCTTCCACCACGCGGATGGCCTCTTTGGCAAGGGGCTCCATCTTCACGAACCACTGGTTGCTGGCCAGAGGCTCCACATCGTTGTGGCAGCGGTAGCAGGTGCCCACATTGTGCACGCAGGGCTCGATGCTCACCAGATAGCCCTGCTCTTCCAGCTCGGCCACAATGGCCTTGCGGGCCTCGTAGCGATCCATGCCGTCCCACTTGTAGCCGCCGGTGACCTTGCCCTCACCGTCCAGCATCAGGTACTGGGGCAGGTCGTGGCGCAGACCGACCTCAAAGTCGTTGGGGTCGTGGCAGGGGGTAATCTTCACGCAGCCGGTGCCGAACTCCATGTCGGCGTGCTCGTCCCCCACGATGGGAATCTGACGACCCACCAGAGGCAGGGTCAGCATCTTGCCGATGAGCTGCTTGTAGCGCTCGTCCTCGGGGTTCACGGCCACGGCGGCGTCGCCCAGCATGGTCTCGGGACGGGTGGTGGCCACCTCGATCCAGCCGGAGCCGTCGGAGAGGGGATAGCGGAGGTGCCAGAAGTTGGAGGGCATTTCCTTGTACTCAACCTCGGCATCGGAGAGGGCGGTGGTGCAGTGGGGGCACCAGTTGATGATGCGCTTGCCCCGGTAGATCAGACCCTTTTCGTAGAGGTCGCAGAAGGTCTCGCGGACGGCCTTGGCGCACATATCGTCCATGGTGAAGCGCTGACGGTCCCAGTCGCAGGAGGAGCCCAGCGTCTTGAGCTGCTCCACAATGCGGTTACCGTACTGGTTCTTCCACTCCCAGACCCGATCCAGGAACTTGTCACGACCCAGATCGAAACGGGTCAGACCCTCCTTGCGGAGCTGCTCCTCCACCTTGATCTGGGTGGCGATGCCGGCGTGGTCCACACCGGGCAGCCACAGAGCGCTGTAGCCGCTCATGCGCTTCCAGCGGATGAGAACATCCTGCAGGGTCTCGTCAAAGGCGTGACCCAGATGGAGCTGACCGGTGACATTGGGTGGGGGAATGACGATGGTAAAGGGCTTCTTGTCCGGATCCCGCTGGGCGTGGAACCAGCCGCCGTCCATCCAGAAGTCGTAGATCTGCTTCTCGACCTTCTGGGGCTCATAAATCTTGGGCAGTTCTTTCATGTATTGTAATCCTCCTATGAAATTGCAAAATGCGGATGACCCCTCCACCGCTGCGCGGTCCCCCTCCCCTTTCAGGGGAGGCAAGGCGGGAAAGCCAGCGGCTCCCTCCCCTTTCAGGGGAGGCAAGGCGGGAAAGCCAGCGGCTCCCTCCCCTTTCAGGGGAGACTCCAATAATGGCTCCCCTGAAAGGGGAGCTGGCGCGAAGCGCCTGAGGGGTCAAAAAAGCCCCGGAACAGATGTTCCGGGGCGTAAAAAAACTTACGTGGTACCACCCGAATTCCATGGGAGACCCATGGCACTCCGATCTCTGTAACGGGAGAACCCGGTTCCGCGCTACTCTCCTTCACGCGGACAGCTCCGAGGCGACCTTCACCCTTGCCTGCCCAGACGCTTTCCACCAGCCGCGTCCTCTCTGTGGGCTCTGCATGAGGGCTACTCCTCCTCATCTCTGCCTTTGAATAAGGGGATTATAGCCTTTTTTCAGGGACTTGTCAACCGCTTTATGACTGTGGTATCATAGGGAGCAGAAATTCAGGGAGAAAAGCCATGACGCGGGAAGAATTTGCCGAAAAATATATGAATAAGCTCAACGATCAGCAGAGAGATGCGGTCTTCTCCGACCGGGGCAACACCCTGCTGCTGGCTGTTCCCGGCAGCGGCAAGACCACGGTGCTGGTGCTGCGGCTGGGCTATCTCCTTTTCGTAGACGGCGTGGAGCCGGAGAGCGTTCTCACCGTCACCTATACCCGCGCCGCCACCGTGGAGATGAAAAAGCGTTTCGCTTCCCTCTTCGGGGATGCGCTCTCCGAGCGTATGGAGTGGCGCACCATCAACGGCCTTTCCGCCACCGTCGTGGGCTGGTACGCCCGCCATGTGTCCCTCCGTGAGCCCTTCGCGCTGATGGACAACGAGGGGGAGCTGAATAAGCTCATCAGCGACATCTACCGCCGCAAAAGCAAGGAGCCCCCGCTGGACTCCACCGTTAAGGACATCCGCACCGCCATCACCTACTGCAAGAATATGCTGCTGACGGAAAAGGAGATTTCCACAAGAAAGTGGGAGCCTGCGGGCTTCCCGGAAATATATAAGGAATACAACGACGAGCTGCGCCGCCGCAGTCTCATGGATTACGACGATCAGATGGGCTACGCCCTGCGGATTCTCCGCAGCAAGGGCGAGGTACTCTCACACTTCCGCAGCCGCTTCCGCCACATCTCCGTGGACGAGGCTCAGGACACCTCCCGCATCCAGCACGAGATCATCCGCCTTCTCGCCGGAGAGAGCGAGAGCCTTTTCATGGTGGGCGATGAGGATCAGAGCATCTACGGCTTCCGCGCCGCATGGCCGGAGGCTCTGCTGCACTTTGAGACCGACTATGCCCCGGCGCGGGTGCTGAAGATGGAGGAGAACTTCCGCAGCGGCAAACGCATTGTGGAGCTGGCCCGGCACTTCGTGGAAAAGTCGCCGGATCGCTTCCCCAAAACCCTGCGGGCCTTCCGGGGAGAAGAGGCCACCCTGACCCTGATCCCCGCCATGTGGCGGGAGAACCAGTATAAATACCTGCTGCAAGTGGCCAAAGACTGCGAGCGGGACACGGCGGTGCTCTATCGGAACAACGACAGCGCCCTGCCCCTCATCGACCTTTTGGAGCGGGAGGGCATACCCTACCGCTGCCGCGCCCAGGACGGAACCTTCTTCTCCCATCGCATCGTTACCGATGTGTGCGATATTCTGCGCCTTGCCCTCAATGAGAATGACGGCGACTGCTTTCTGCGCATCTACTATAAGCTGGGGCGCTTCATCTCCCGGGATGCCGCCTGTGCCGCCGCAAAAAATGCCCGGATCAGCGGGAAAAGCGTGCTGCAAGAGCTGGCGAAGCTGCCGGATATACAGGATTATGTAAACAACGCCGCTGTTGAGCTGCAAAACCAGTTCAAGACGCTCCGCGCCGACACCGGCGCCACCGTCATCGAGCGGGTCTGGCGTGCCATCGGCTACAGCAATTTTGTGGAGCAGCGGCAGCTGGACGCGGAGAAATACCCCATCCTCCTGCTGCTTTCGGCGCAGACCGAGGGTGTGGAGGACTTCCTCAGACGGATCTCGGAGCTGCGGGAGCTGATCGCCGCTCATGTGAACGAGACGGCGGTGCCCTTCCTGCTCTCCACCGTCCACTCCAGCAAGGGGCTGGAGTATGACCGGGTGTACCTGCTGGATGTCCACGACGGGGTACTGCCCAGCATCGGCACCGCCGAGGCAAGAAGCGAGGACGAAAGAAAAACCGCCTCCGAGGAGAGGCGGCTGCTGTATGTGGCCATGACGAGGGCGAAAAATGAGCTCTGCTTTTTCCAGTATCAGGACAAGCCCCAGTCCTTCCTCCGGGAGCTGCGTCCCTGGCTGCTGAATTCCAAAGCGCCCCTTCCCCTCTCGGACATTCCCGAGGGAAAGCCGAGGGTGGGCGAAGAGCTGGTTCACCGGCATTTCGGTCATGGCAAGGTTCAGTCCTTCAACGGCAGCACCGTGGTGCTGCGATTCTCAGACGGCTCCGTGCGGGGCTTTCTCTGGGATTACGCCGTGGAAAAAGGACTGATAAGGAGAGAATCATGCGTATTGTGATCCCGCCGGAGCTGAGTCTCCGGCAGATTGAAGAGAGCGGCCAGTGCTTCCGCTGGCGCAGGCTGGGAGAGGACGAGTACCTTGTCCCCGCCTTCGGCAGAGTTCTGCACCTCCGTCAGCTTCCCGACGAGCTGGAGCTGGACTGCAGCGAGGAGGAATACGGCAGCCTTTGGAAGAACTATCTGGACATGGAGCGGGACTATGCCGCCCTCTGTGCCTCCATCCCTGCCGAAGACAGCTTTCTCAGGGCTGCGGCAGCGGCGCAGAAGGGCATCCGCATCCTCCGGCAGGACAGCTGGGAGACCCTTGTGACCTTCACCCTCTCCCAGCGCAAGAACATCCCCGCCATCAAAAACGCCGTGGAGGCTCTTTGCAGGAAGGCCGGGCGTGTTGTCGGCAGCTTCAGGGGAGAGAGCATCTATGCCTTCCCCACGCCGCAGGAGCTCGCCGCACTGAGTCTGGAGGAGCTGCAAGGCTGCTCACTGGGCTATCGGGCACCGTACCTATGGGATACGGCGCAGCGCTTTGCTCTGGGCGTTGAGAGCGTGGAGCATCTCGCTTCTCTGCCGGACGGGGAGCTGTACACGGCTCTCTGCGCCCTCAGGGGCGTGGGGAAGAAGATCGCCCTGTGCACCATGCTCTTCGGCTTTGGCCGCAGCGATGCCTTCCCGGTGGATGTGTGGATGGACAGAATGCTGGCCGACGAGTACCCCGGCGGCTTTGATTATGAAAGCTACCGCCCCCATAACGGCATCATGCAGCAATACCTCTTCGCCCACTACCGCTCCCTGCACGGAAAATGACACATTTGAGAACCGTCCCCAAATGTGTCAAAAAGGAGAGAAACGATGAATCCTGACTATGCCGAGGGCGAGAGCTTCGAGAATCTCACCCTCTCTGACGATACGGTCTCCGGCGGCGAGTTTGTGGACTGTCTGTTCCGAAACTGCAGCTTTGAGAGTCTGATGCTGCTTCGCTGTTCCTTCCGGGAGTGCCGCTTCGAGGGCTGCACCATCTCGCAGGTGAAGACCCGCAACAGCGAACTGAAGTTCTGTGAGTTCGAGGACTGCACGGTGCTGGGGCTCAACTGGGCACTGCTGAAGCCCGAGGGCCCCTTCGGCGAGCCCATCGAGAAAATGAAAAGCTGCCGCATCCGCTACGGCAGCTTTACGGGTATGAACCTGCGGAAATTCGACTTTGCCCAGTCGGCTTTGACTCACTGCACCTTTGCCGACTGCGATCTCAGCGAGAGCGACCTGCGCTCCTGCGACCTCTCCGACACGGAGTTTTTCCGCTGCGACCTGCGCAAGGCCGATCTCCGCCACGCCGGGGGCTTTATCATCGATGTAAACAACAACCGGCTCCGGGGCGCAAGGTTCACCTATCCCGAGGTGCTGGATCTGCTGGATGGGCTGGGAATCAGGATCGAGTGAAATAACTCACCCGTTCAGATGCAGAAGATACTTTTCCGCGTTCTTATAAAAAATCTTCTCTTTCTCTTCCTCGCTGAGAGGCAGACTCTGCACAAAGCGCACGCTCTCCGCAAAGTACTCAAACGGATAGTCGGAGCCGAACATAATACCCGAACCGAGCATATATTCGGAACAGGTATTGTGCGGATGAAGATAGATCGGAATCCCAAGCTCATCGCATCATAAATGGTGGGCAGACAGATGCTGCCGAGAAATTTTCCCGGATACTTTCTGCAAACGGCAGCGATTGCGTCGTTGGTCTTTCTGGCAAACTCGATGCTTGCCTCCCTGGGCAGAGATTCAATCAGAGGACTGCTGGAGAGCACAGCGGTGCTTACAATCGATTCCTTTCATCTTTTTCCTCCTGCGCGTTTCTCCGGCAACGAAAGTGTGCGTTCAGATAATCCGGTCACTGCTGAGTGAATACTGAAGACTTAATAATGAATAATGAAGAATACAAAGAAAAAATCCTGTCATGTCAGTGACAGGATTTTTTCTTTGGTCCGAGTGACTAGATTCGAACTAGCGGCCTCTTGAACCCCATTCAAGCGCGATACCAAACTTCGCCACACCCGGATAGCCTGTGTATGATAGCACAGAAGAATGAAAAATGCAAGAGTTTTTTTACACTTTTTCGTCTGAGTCCGATCAGCCGGGTCAGAAAGCTGTTTTATGAGAATAAAAAATCCTCTGCCTTTCGACAGAGGATTTTTGGTCCGAGTGACTAGATTCGAACTAGCGGCCTCTTGAACCCCATTCAAGCGCGATACCAAACTTCGCCACACCCGGATAGCTTGTGTATAATAGCATAGCTTTCCCTCTTTGTCAAGCCCTTTTTCCACAAATTTTGAGCTGAGCTCGCAGAGTTCGCACCGACAGGTGCGAAAAAATCAAATCATTTCCGCGGGAGCTCTGCCCCCGCGGAAATACCCTGAGGCGCACTCTATTGGTGCGCCCTCGCGCCGACCAAGGCAGCTCCGCTGCCGCGATAAGCGCGAGAAACTCAAAATGGATACCCCAAAGGGGTATCCATTTTGAAGAGCAAAGCGATTTTTACTTGACCAGAGCCAGAGTGTCGCGGGCGATCATGAGCTCCTCGTTGGTGGGGATAACCCACACTTCGACCTTGGAGTCGGCAGCGGAGATCTTGCGCTCGTCGCCGCGCTTCTCGTTGAGCTCCTTGTCCAGCTTGATGCCGAAGCACTCCAGACCCTCGCAGATACGCTCACGCATGGAGGAGGAGTTCTCACCCACGCCGGCAGTGAAGGTCAGAATGTCGCAGCCGCCCATGGCAGCGATGTAGGCGCCGATGTACTTCCTGACTTCGTAAGCGAACTTGTCAAGAGCAAGCTGAGCGCGCTCGTTGCCCTGCTCGGCAGCAGCGTCCAGATCACGGAAGTCGGAGGACACACCGGAGATGCCCAGAACGCCGGACTTCTTGTTGAGGATGTTGAGCATCTCGTCGATGCTGTAGCCGTGCTGGCTCATGAGGTACTGGAGGATGGAGGGGTCGACATCGCCGGAGCGGGTGCCCATGGGGACACCGGCCAGAGGGGTCAGACCCATGGCAGTGTCAACGCACTTGCCGTCAACGGAGGCGGACAGGGAAGAGCCGTTGCCCAGATGAGCGTTGATGACCTTGCAGCCGGGCTTGTTCATGATCTCGAGAGCACGCTGGCTCACGAAGCGGTGAGAGGTGCCGTGGAAGCCGTAGCGACGGACGGCGTCCTGCTCGTAGTACTCGTAGGGCAGAGCATACATATAGGCCTTGGGAGCCATGTCCATGCCGAAGGAGGTGTCAAACACGGCAACCTGAGGAGTGCCGGGCATAACGGCCTGGCAGGCCTTGATGCCCATGAGGTTGGCGGGGTTGTGGAGGGGTCCGAGGGGGAAGCACTTCTTGATGGCTTCCTCGCAGGCAGCGTCCACCAGGCAGGACTTGGTGAACTCGTTGCCGCCGTGCAGCACGCGGTGACCGACAGCGCCGATCTCGCTCATGGATTCGACAACGCCGTACTCCTTGCTGACCAGCTTTTCCAGAACGGCCTCGATGGCCTCCTGGTGGGTGGGGAAGTTCATCTCAGCCTCGAACTTGGGCTTGCCGTTCTGGGGCTTGTGCTCCAGACGGCCGTCGATGCCGATGCGCTCGCAAAGGCCCTTGGCCAGCAGAGACTCATTCTCCATGTCGATGAGCTGATACTTCAGGGAGGAAGAACCGGCGTTGATGACGAGAATTTTCATTTTTCGTTTTCCTTTCGATATTGTGGTTTGCATACTTTTCGAGTATAATCTCACTAACGCTTTATTTTACACAAGATTTTGCAAAAACGCAAGCCCCAAAGGGAGAAAAACCATGAAACTTCTCGGAATCATCGCGGAATATGATCCCTTTCACGCCGGACACCGATACCATATAAAATATAGCCGCAGCGAGAGCGGAGCCGATGGCGTGGTCTGCGTCCTCTCCGGTGACTTTACCCAGCGGGGCGGCCCTGCCCTGCTGGACAAGTTTGCCCGTGCGGAGATGGCCGTCCGGGGCGGCGCCGATCTGGTCATTGAGCTGCCCCTGCCCTGGTGCATGGCAGGGGCCGAGACCTTTGCCCGGGGCGGCGTGGGGCTGCTCGCTGCTTTGGGCTGCGTGGACACGCTGTCCTTCGGCAGCGAATGCGGCTCTGCCGAATCCCTCAAAGAGCTGGCAGAGCTTCTGCTTACGGAAGAGCTAAATGAGGAGCTCCGCCGGCAGCTCGCAGCTCGTCTGCCCTATGCGGAAGCCCGGGAGAAAGCTGTGGCAGCACTGACGGGGGAGGAGCGTGCCGCCCTGCTGCCGCAGCCTAATAATATATTAGGTATCGAGTACTGCAAAGCCCTTCTGCTGCAGCGCAGTCCCATCCGTCCCATGAGCGTGAAGCGGGAGGGCTCTGCCCACAACGGCGCAGGCTCTGCCTCCGAGCTCCGTTCCCGCTACGCCGCAGGAGAGGACATCGGCGCTCTCATCCCGGAGAGCTCCGCCCGCATCCTCCGCAGAGAGGAGGAACAGGGGAGAGTCATTGACCCCACTCGGCTGGAAACGGCGCTGCTCAGCCGTCTGCGTATGCTGGAGGAGCCCGCCTTCCACGCCCTGCCCGACTGCGCCGAGGGACTGGAGAACCGCCTATATCGCGCCGCAAGACTGGAGGGCAGCGAGGAGGCAATCCTGAACGCGGCCGTCAGCAAGCGCTATCCCCGCGCCCGTCTGCGCCGAATGCTCTGGAGCGCGGCTCTGGGTCTGACAGCGGAGGACGGCGAGGGCACTCCCCCCTACATCCGTCCGCTCTGTGCAAACGAAAAGGGAAGAGAAATCCTTCGGGAGATCAGGCAGAACGCCTCTTTGCCCCTCTTGTCCCGGGGCGGTGATGTCAAAGAACTGGACGAGAAGGGGAGAAGAATCTTCGCTCTGGGCAGCAAAGCCCATGATTTCTATATTCTGGGAAGAAATGGCATAAACTTGCGGCAATCTGACGAAGATTACCAAAAAACAGGCGTTATTTTTTGTAAAGTTTGATATTGCTTTTTCGCGGTAAAGTGTGTATAATACTCACAATGTTCCCGAAAAGAACAAGTGTCCGTACAACAAGGACATATCAAAAATGAAGGAGACAACTACTATGAAGAAGTTCCTCGCAGTCGTTCTGAGTCTTTGCATGGTCCTTGCTCTCGTCGCTTGCGGCGGTTCCAAGGAAGAAGCCAAGGGCGATGTTGTGACCATCGGCGTCTTCGAGCCCGCTTCCGGTGATAACGGTGCCGGCGGCAAGCAGGAGACTCTGGGTGTCCAGTACGCCAACGCCAAGTGCCCCACCGTTGAGATCGGTGGCAAGACCTATCAGGTCGTCCTGAAGATCGTTGATAACGAGTCTGCCGATGACAAGGCTCCCTCCGCTGCCGCCGAGTTGGTCAGCGCCGGCTGCTCCGTTGTTCTCGGCTCCTACGGCTCCAGCGTGTCCCGCGCCGGCGGCCCCACCTTTGAGGCTGCCAATGTTCCCGTGGTCGGCATCACCTGCACCAACCCCGCCGTCACCGAGGGCAACAAGTACTACTTCCGCGTCTGCTTCCTGGATCCCTTCCAGGGCACCGTTCTTGCCAACTACGCCCTCAAGGATCTGGGCGTGAAGAAGGCCTACTGCCTCAACAAGCTGGGTGATGACTACTCCGGCGGTCTGGTGAACTACTTCATCGAGGCCTTCGAGGCCGGCGGCGGCGAAGTCGTCCACGAGGAGTTCCCCGAGGGCTCCATGGACTTCACCTCCTATGTTGCCACTGCCAAGGCCGAGGGCTGTGGCGTGTTCTTCTCCCCCGTGTCCACTGAGGCTGCTCAGCTCATCATCGACCAGACCGTCGCTCAGGGTGCTGAATTCCCCCTGCTGGCCGGCGATACCTGGGACTCCAATGTTATCCTGCAGGCTGCCAAGGGCAAGAATGTGAACATCACCGTTACCACCTTCTATCCCGAAGGCGCCAATGCTGAGTTCGACGAAGGCTTCAAGGCCTGGCTCGAGGCTGACTCCGCCATGCTCGCCAACAACGGCGGTGACACCACCATCTCTGCCGTTTCCGCCATGGGCTACGATGCCTACTTCGTTGCTCTCGAGGCTCTGAAGGCCGCCGGCTCCACCGAGCCCGCCAAGGTCATGGAGGCTCTCTGGAACGTCAGCTATCAGGGCGTTTCCGGCCCCATCGCCTTTGACCAGGTCAACGGTGACGCCATTCGCAACACTGCTTTCGTCAAGCAGGCCAACACTGCGGACGGCACCTGGAACGCTCTGCCCGCTGTCACTGTCGGCTAAGCGCAAAGAATCCTCAAGCGGCGGGGGAAACCCCGCCGCTTTTCTAAATGTTCACCATGTGCTTCATAGAAGAAGGGCATGGAGCAAGAAGGCTGTTGCTTTATGCCCTTCTCCTATGAAATAAGATTTTGGAGGAAAAATACCATGTCCCTGTTCCAAACCTGGCTTCCTTACCTTCTGGCCGGTATTTCGGTGGGCGGTCAGTATGCATTGATTGCCATCGGCTACACCATGGTCTACGGTATCCTGCGTCTCATTAACTTCGCCCACGGCGATGTTTTTATGGCGGCGGGTCTGATTATGGTCTATCTTTCCACGGCTCTGCCTTTGTGGATTGCCATCCCCCTCACGCTGGCTCTCACCGTGGCGCTGGGCTTCCTCATTGAGAGAGCGGCCTACAAGCCCCTTCGCTCCGCTCCCCGTATGTCGGTTATGATCTCTGCCATCGGCGTCAGCTACCTGATTCAGAACTGCGCCCTGTACTTCACCGGCGGCCTTGCCAAGGTCTATCCCCCTATCCCCTGGATTTCCGATACGGTGGAAGTGTTCGGAGCCATCACCAAGCGCGTGACCCTCATCACCCCCATCCTCTCCCTGTTTTTAGTGGTGGCGCTGGTGCTCTTCATCAAAAAGACCAAGGTCGGCATCGCCATGCGTGCTGTGGCCCGTGACTTCGAGGCCAGTCAGCTCATGGGCATCAAGATCAACTCCGTCATCTCCGCCACCTTCGTCATCGGCTCCCTGCTGGCGGGCGTGGGTTCCCTGCTCTACTTCTCCAACTATGCCTCCGTAACGCCCACCTCCGGCGGTATGCCCGGTCTGAAGTGCTTCGTGGCGGCAGTGTTCGGCGGCATCGGCTCCATCCCCGGTGCGGTCATCGGTGCCTTTATCATCGGTATCTGCGAAAATGTCATCAAGGGTCTGGGCTGGACGACCTTCTCCGATGCCTTTACCTTTGCTCTGCTGATTGTTATTCTGCTGGTGAAGCCCACGGGCCTCTTCGGCGAAAAGTCCACCGATAAGGTCTGAAAGGAGGATCGCAGTCATGACGAAAACCAAGGAAGAAAAGCGGGATGCCATCATTGCCGCCTGCTGCATCGGCGCGTTCTATGTGCTGATCCTCATATTAGAGGCAGTTGTCCCTGCCACCCACATCCTCTTCTCCATTCTCAAGAAGAGCGCGGTCTACTCTCTGGCCGCCGTGTCCATGAACCTGCTCAACGGCTTTACGGGCCTCTTCTCTCTGGGTCAGGCGGGCTTCATGCTGCTGGGTGCCTATACCTACGCTATTCTCAATATGCCCACCGAGCTGAAGCTGGGCACCAGCGTGTACAAGTACTACGAGTGCGCCATCCACTTTGATATGGGCTTCCTGCCCTCCCTGCTGCTGGCGGGCGTTATCGCCGCAGTCTTTGCAGCCCTCATCGGTATCCCTGTACTGCGCCTTAAGAGCGACTATCTGGCCATCGCCACGCTGGGCTTTGCCGAGATCATCCGTGCTGTGTTCCAGTGGGAGGCTCTGGGCCCCGTCACCAACGGCGCCAACATTCTCTCCGGCTTCACCGACCTGAACCACATCTACATCCCCTTCACCAAAATCGCCATTCCGCCCACCTTCTTCGTTATGCTCCTCTCCGGCATCTGCATCGCCATTGTGCTGCTGCTCATCAACTCCTCCTTTGGCCGCGCCTTCAAGGCCATCCGTGATGATGAGATTGCTGCCGAGGCCATGGGCATCAACCTCTTCAAGCACAAGGAAATGAGCTTTATTATCTCCTCCTTCTTTGCCGGCATCTCCGGTGCTCTGCTGGCCATGTACCAGTTCACCGTCAAGGCCGCCACCTTCAAAACGGCCATGACCTATGAGATTCTCCTCATCGTGGTCATCGGCGGCATCGGCTCCATCTCCGGCTCCTGCATCGGCTCCTTCCTCTTCATCGCCTGCAACGAGTGGTGGCTCCGCTTCCTGGACGAAAGCAGCAACAACATCGCGGGTCTGAACATCTTCCGCAGCGGCTTCCGTAAGGTTGTGTTCTCCCTGATCATCATGGTCATCGTCCTCTTCTTCCGCAAGGGTCTCATGGGCGACAAGGAGCTGACCGCGAAAAATGTCCGGCAGTTCATTGCCGGAAAGAAAAGCGAAAAAAAGGCTAAGGGAGGCGAAAAGGCATGAGTGAAGCTTTACTGCGCTTAGAGAATGTGACCATGCAGTTCGGCGGCGTGGTCGCCGTGGACAGCCTCTCTCTGGAGGTGGAAACCGGCAAGATCGTGGCGCTCATCGGCCCCAACGGTGCCGGCAAGACCACCGCCTTCAACTGCATCACCGGTGTGTATCAGCCCACCAACGGCCTCATCAGCTTTGATGATAAGCTGGTTGTCTCCGGCCATCCCACGGGCAAGATGAAGCGCGATTACAAGGGCTCCAACAGCGAGAAGTATCTCGACAAGGAGATTATTGACCCCACGCCCGATGAGATCACCAGGCTGGGCATTGCCCGTACCTTCCAGAATATCCGCCTCTGGAAGAGCATGAGCGTCTTCGACAACGTTCTCACCGCCAAGCATATGCGCAACAGGCAGAATGTTTTCACCGCCACCTTCCGTCTGGACAGGGCCGAAGAGAAGCGTATGCGGCAGGAGACCATGGAGCTGCTGGAAGAGCAGAATCTGGCCCAGTATAAGGACGATCTGGCCGTTTCCCTGCCCTACGGCCTCCAGCGCCGGCTGGAGATCGCCCGCGCTCTGGCCACCGATCCCAAGCTGCTGCTGCTGGACGAGCCCGCAGCCGGCATGAACCCTCAGGAGACCCTGGAGCTGGGCGAGTTCATCGTGGAAATTCAGAAGAAGCACAACCTGACCATCTTCATGATCGAGCACCATATGGACCTGGTCATGCGCTTCTGCGATAAAATCTATGTTATCGACTTCGGCAAGCTCATTGCCGGTGGAACGCCCGCAGAGATCAAGAACAATCAGCGGGTCATTGACGCTTATCTGGGGGTGGCTGAAGAATGAGTGAAACTCTGCTCACAATCGAAAACCTGCAGGTGCGCTACGGCGGCATTGAGGCCGTTAAGGGCGTGTCCTTCGATGTCCACGAGGGCGAGATCGTTACCCTCATCGGCGCCAACGGTGCGGGCAAAAGCTCCACGCTCCGTTCCATCGCGGGTCTTGAAAAGCCCAGCGGCGGCAAAATCACCTTCCGGGGCGACAATCTGACCGGCCGCGACCCCACCTCCATCGTGAAAAAGGGCATCACCCTCGTGCCCGAAGGCCGCCGTATTTTCGCCGACCTGACGGTGCTGGAGAATCTGAAGGTGGGCGCCTACCTCCGCAACGACGATATTTCCAACGATATCCAGTGGGTCTATGAGCTTTTCCCCCGGCTCAAGGAGCGTTCCTGGCAGCTGGGCGGCACCCTCTCCGGCGGCGAACAGCAGATGCTGGCCGTGGGTCGCGCCCTCATGAGCCGCCCCAAGCTGATGATGATGGACGAGCCCTCTCTGGGTCTGGCTCCGCTGATCGTCAAGGACATCTTCTCCATCATCAAGGAGATCAACCGTCAGGGCGTGACCATCCTGCTCATCGAGCAGAACGCCAACATGGCGCTCAAGACCGCCGACACCGGCTATGTCATGGAGACCGGCCGCATCACCATGTCCGGTACCGGCGCGGAGCTCCTCAGCAACGAGGGCGTCAAGGCCGCTTATCTGGGCAACTGAAGAGAGTTTTTCCCGGAAGTCTTCGGACTTCCGGGTTTTTTCATCATTTTGTCATTGTCAAACGGGGTGAAAGCCTGTATAATAAAGAGAGCTATCACCTCGGAGGCTGAACCATGAAACGCAGACTTTCCTTCATTTTATCCCTTGTCCTGCTTCTCTCCCTTCTTGCCGGCTGCGGAAAGCAGGAGGTGCAGGTACATACCCTCAAGCTGGGCCTCTTAGAGCCTCTCAGCGGCGAGTATGCCCAGCAGGGCAACTATGAGCGGCTGGGCGTGGAATATGCCCGCACCGTCCGTCAGGAGGCCGTCATCGCCGGCGAGAGCTATGTGATCGAGCTGGTGGAAAAGGATACCGACAGCACCATCGTCGGCACGGTCAAGCAGGCCAACGCGCTGGTGGAGGAGGGCATTGCTCTGCTGCTGGGTCCCTACGGCTCCACCGAGTGCAATGTGGTGGCGCCCATCCTGCGGGAGAAGGGCATCTCCGGCATCGGCATCACCTGCGACTATCCCTCGGTGACCGTCAATAACTCCAACTATTACCGTATCTGCTACCTCGAGAGCTATCAGGGTAAGCTGCTGGCCGACTACGCCTACGAGTACGGCGCACGCACAGCTTACTGTCTGGCCCAGAGCGACCGGGACTATGACCGGGATATGTGCGATTATTTCCTTGAGGAGTTTCAGCGCCTCGGCGGCAAAGTGATCACCACCGTCACCACCATCCTCTATAACACCTATACCACCAACCTCAATAGCTTCGCCGACTACCTCTTCGGCGCGGTAAACTTCAGCGCAGATGTGATGTTCTCGCCCATCCCAATCAAGAAGGGCGCCCAACTCATCGGCGAGTGCGCGGCCTCTCAGGTGCGCTTCTCCGTGCTGGGCGATGATAACTGGGACTGCTCCACCATAGGCGATGCCACAGCGGGCACCTACATGGACGTGGCCTGCGCCTGCATCTTTGCCGAGGACAGAAACGATGCCTGCGCCGCCTTTGCGCAGGGTTACCGGGACTGGCTGGAGAGCGATCCCCGCCGCATCGAGGCCAACGGCGGAACCACCGACATTAACCCCGCCACGGCTCTGGCCTATGACGCCTACATGGTGGCCATCAACGCCATCGAAGCCGCCAACTCCACCGAGCCCGAGGAGATCGGCGCTGCTGTCAGCTCCGTATCCCTCAACGGTATCACCGGCGATTTCAGCTTTGATCTCAACGGCGATGCCATCCGCACCGGCCTTTTCATCCGCACTGTTGACCCCAACACCGGCAAGCTCCGTTATTCCAAGCTTCAGGCATCCCGCTGAAAGGAGAATACCATGAACGATTCCCATCGCTTTTTCGCCAACAAGGCCTGCCGCTACTACCCCTGCCACGAGATGGAAGGGGAGCTGAACTGCCTGTTTTGCTACTGCCCCCTGTACTTCCTGCCCGACTGCGGCGGGGATTGCAGCTTTACCAAAAAGGGCATCAAGGACTGCTCCGCCTGTCTGAAAATCCACGATGAGAGCAGCTGGGAGTTCATTCAGCGCCGTCTGCTGGAGGAAAACCGCCGCATTACCGCCGCATGGGACGCAGCGCATCCCGAGGAAGCCGCCGAAGAGAAAGAAAATAAGAAAGGTTAATTTCTGCAAATGGAACTGACTGCACTGGCCACCTGGCTCAATACCAGCTTTGCCTCCTTTGACGAGGGCGCCGCCATCGGCGTCCACAAGCTCTATGAGCTCGCCCCCTGGCTTTTTACCCCGCTGATGAATCTGGTGTCTCTGCTGGGTAAGGGCGGTATCTTTCTCATTGGCTTTTCTGTCTGCCTGATCCTTTATCCCAAAACCCGTAAGCTGGGCACCTGTATGCTGCTGGGTCTTGGCCTGGGCGCATTGATGACCAACGCCGTGTTCAAGCCTCTGGCGCACCGACCCCGCCCCTATACCTGGGACGGCAGCGTCTATCAGGAGTATTGGATTCTGCTGGGCAGGCACACCCACAGCGACTACTGCTTCCCCTCCGGCCATACCACCGCGGCCTTTGCCTTTGCTCTGGCGGCCATCCTCTACGATAAGAGGAAATACTGGCCTCTGATTTTCTTCGGTATCCTCATGGGTATCAGCCGCATTTACCTCTCTGTCCACTACTGCACCGATGTGATTGCCGGTGCCATCGTGGGCAGCATCGGCGGCGTGGGCGGCTACTATCTCACACAGTTCATCCCCCGGAAGTACTACCAGATTGATATGATCAGCTACATTCCTTTCCTGAAGAATCTGGGGGGGAACGGAAAGCATCTGAAAAAATAAAGGAGCGTGCACAATGGCTAACGAAAACAAGAAGGAAGAATACGTCATGGAGATCTATGCCGGCGGCAGCACCCCCGGCGGCTATCTGCGCTGCTCCATCCGCGAGGGCGAGACTCTGGAGCTCCTCGCCGAGCGCTACCGCACCGATGTAGACACCATCATGAGCTTTAACCACAACCGGGATCAGGAATGGTATGTCCCCGGTCAGATCATCTGCATCCCTCTGGGCTGAGACTTCACTTAGATACTTCGTTTATAAGCGAGAAGTATGAGGGCGCATAAAAAAGCAGCGGCTTTGTGAAAAGGCCGTTGCTTTTTTTCTGCTTTGTGGTATCATACTACTATCAGAAAATTTTAGGAGGTATTCCATTATGCCGCTTGTCAATACCCGTGAGATGTTCGAAAAGGCCTACAAGGGTGGCTACGCCATCGGTGCCTTCAATGTAAACAATATGGAGATCGTCCAGGGCATTACCGAGGCTGCCAGGGAGTGCAACGCGCCCCTGATCCTGCAGGTCAGCAAGGGTGCCCGCAGCTATGCCAACCACACCTACCTGATGAAGCTGGTGGAGGCCGCCGTCATCGAGACCGGCCTGCCCATCGCCCTCCATCTGGATCATGGCGACAGCTTTGAGCTCTGCAAGAGCTGCATTGACGGCGGCTTCACCTCCGTGATGATCGACGCCTCCTCCAAGAGCCTGGAGGAGAATATCGCCATCACCAAGGAAGTGGTGGACTACGCCCACAAGTACAACGTCACCGTGGAGGCCGAGCTGGGCACCCTTGCCGGTGTGGAGGACGAGGTTCAGGTCAAGGCCGAGGACAGCTCCTACACCCGCCCCGAGGATGTGGAGGAATTCGTCACCCGCAGCGGCTGCGATTCTCTGGCCATCGCCATCGGCACCAGCCACGGAGCCTACAAGTTCAAGCCCGGCACCAAGCCCCAGCTCCGTTTCGATATTCTCGAAGAGGTGTCCCGCCGTCTGCCCGGCTTCCCCATTGTTCTTCATGGCGCCTCCTCCGTGCCTCAGGAGTTCGTGGAGCTGGTGAACAGGTTCGGCGGCAATATGCCCGGCGCCATCGGTGTGCCTGAGGATCAGCTCCGTCAGGCCGCGTCTATGGCCGTCTGCAAGATCAATATCGACTCTGACCTGCGTCTGGCCATGACCGCTTCCATCCGTCAGTATATGGTGGAGCATCCTGCCGACTTCGATCCCCGCGCATACCTGAAGCCCGGCCGCGCCAATATTCAGGCCATGGTCAAACACAAGATCATTGATGTTCTCGGCTGCAACGACAAAATCTGAAAAAATTGAAAAAGCGGCTCGTCCCAATATCGGGACGGGCCGTTTTCTCGCAAAATTGAAAAGCTGTGAACTGACTATACTCCGCAGCCTCCGCAAAATAAAGCGAAAGGCGGCGGGAGTATATTTTTTTCCGCTTTGGACACAATAGCGTCAGCTTGTGCTTTTTGCAGCCGAGCAATTTCCCGGGAAGGAGCGTTGTGTATGGTCATGGACAGGATCGCCCTGGTGCTTGCCGTCATCGGTGGGCTGAACTGGGGCAGTGTAGGGCTGTTCCGCTTTGATCTGGTAGCGTGGCTCTTTGGCGGACAGACCGCCACGGTCAGCAGAGTTGTGTATACGCTGGTGGGTCTGGCTTCCGTCTGGTGCATCTCCCTGCTGTTTCGCGCGAGAGACGCGGCGGACGAGGGAGCGTAATGCCCGGGCAGAGCGGGACTTTGTTCTCGCTCTGTTTTATTTTGGAAACATTTATCCGATTGACATAATATTGAAACTATGGTATAAATAAGAGCAGATTAACTCGGTGGAAGTAGTGGCATTACGATTAGCCCTTTGGGCGAGGAAATACATATGGATGAAGAAAAAAAGGTTCCCGAAGAGCTCGGGGAAAGCGAAGAGCTCAAGGGCGAGAACGAAACGCTGAAGGAAGATTCTGTCCCGGCGGAAGAGATCGAAGCGGTGCAGGAGAGCGTAAACGAAGAGAGCACAGAGGAAGCTCCCGAAGAGCCTGCTGCCGAGGATGAGGAAAAAGCCGCAGAGGAGAGCGCTGAGGAGGAGACGGAGGAAGTCACCGAAGAGCCCACAGTCGAGCCCGAAGAGGAGAGCGAGAGCGTGGAGGATGTCGATGAGGCCACCAGAGTGTTCTCAGCGGTGGAGCAGACTGCTCCTGTGCTTGATGGCATTGCTCTGGCCTGCGAGCTCTGCGAGGCCGTACAGGCTGCCACGCTCCGTGACGGCTTCCACGGCGGTGTGCGCCCCGATAATATCTCCGTGCAGGACGGCAAAGTGAAGCTGGGCAGCCCCCTGGAGCACGGCGTGGGAGAATTCACGCCCCAGGAGCTGGAGTATATGTCCCCGGAGCTGTTCTGGGACGGCAAGCGCAGCGGCAGCGCCGATGTGTATTCCATCGGTCTGGTGCTCTATTCGGTCTATAACCACGGCCTGATGCCCTTCTGGCCTGTGGATGCGGAGGCTACCCCCAACATCCGTGCGGCTGCTCTGCAGCGGCGCATGAACCGGGAGGAGCTTCCCCCTCCGACCTCTGCCGGTCCGGAGCTGTCTCAGATCATCCTGCGTGCGCTGGCATTTACGCCGGAGGAGCGCTGGAACGATACCGAGGAGCTGCGCAACGCCCTCAAAGACTGCACAGAGGAGCAGCCTCGCTCGGAGGATATCAGCAGCGTGCTCTCGGGCATGATGGAGCGCAGCGCCCGCCGTACGGAAAAGAAAACTGAGGTCAGCTCTCCCTTCGTGGGCAGCCTCAGCGATGTACCGCCGGAGGAGAGCCCCGAGGAGGAGACAATCCCCAAGGTGAAGGTGCGCCGCAGTGCCGGACGACTTCCTCAGGTGCTGGTATATCTGGCGCTGGGCTTTGCCATTGTGGCCATCGTGCTGCTGCTGCGCCGCTGCGTGGCGCTGGACGAGGAGGCTCGCGTAACGCCTACGCCCCCTGTGGCTGCCGTAAAGGAGCCCTCCGATGATAAGGTCATCAGCGGGAACCTGACGGAAGAAACCGACCCCGGCGCTGAGACCGAGCCTGAACCCACGGCGGAACCCACTGCGGAGCCCACGCCTGAGCCCACGGCTGCCCCGGTGGGAACGGTGGAATACATCGCCGTCAAGGAAAATGTCAGCTGGTCGCAGGCTGTGGTGCGCTGCGAGGAAATGGGCGGTGTGCTGGCCATGCCCACCACCTACGAGGAGTTCCAGACCATTACCGCCAAGTGCGAGGAGCAGGGTCTCACCTTTGTGTGGCTCAATGCCCAGCGCAATGCCGAGGGCAGCTGGGTCAATGACAAGGGCGAGGAAGATGCCTTCTTCTTTGCCTGGGGCGACGGCGAGCCCTCTAAGGTGGACGGCGGTGACGGCGCCGCAGAGGATTACTTCCTGCTGTGGAACTATAACGGCCGCTGGTCCGGCAACGACAGCCGTGAAAATCCCCTTGCTAACTATATGAATGTTTATGGCGGCAAGATCGGCTTTGTATGCAAGAAAGTTACCTATGAGTCGGTGAACATCACCGACCTGGGCGGCTGAGATAATATGACAACAGGGACGGTTCTCTCTGACACAAAATGTGTCAAGGAGAACTGTCCCTGCTGTCACATATCGGCGATGTCGCGGACAACCTTCTGACAGAGGAGCATTCCTGCCGTGGCGGTGACCCAGACCAGACTGCCGGGCACGCTGCGGCGACCCGGCGGGGGAGTCTCGGACTGGATGCAGTCATGGGCCTCCTCGCTGCTGAACACCACATTCAGGTGGCTGATGCCCCGGGCGCGCAGCTCCTTGCGAAGGATGCGGGCAAAAGGACAGCCCTCGGTTTTGCTCAGATCGGTAATGCACAGCCGGGAAGCGTCCAGCTTGTTGCCGGTGCCCAGCGAGGAAACGATGGGGATACCGCGCTCTATGCAGCTCTCGATGAGGTCCAGCTTGCAGCTCACCAGGTCAATGGCGTCCACCACATAGTCAAAGCCCGGCGCGAAGAACTCTTCTCGAGTTTCCGCGTTGTACTGCATTTCAAGGGCATGGAGGCGGCAGGCGGGATTGATCTGCCCCAGCCGCTCCGCCATTACGGCGGCCTTGCTCTGCCCCACGGTGTCCTCCAGCGCGCAGAGCTGGCGGTTGCGGTTGCTGACAGATACGCAGTCCTGATCCACCAGCGTCAGCTCGCCGATGCCGCTGCGGCATAGAGCCTCGGCGCACCAGGAGCCCACGCCGCCCAGACCGAATACGGCCACATGGCTGCCGCGCAGCCTTTCCATGGCGTCACTGCCCAGCAGAGACGCCTGGCGGATAAACAGTTCGTCCATAGCAGATCCTTCAAAAAGGGGCTGTAAAAATACTCCCGGTCATTGCGAACCAGTCCGCAGACTGGTGTGGCAATCCGTCTCTTTTCTGCATAATTTGCAGTTATTCAAAAGAAAACGGATTGCCACGCCGCATTGCGGCTCGCAATGACAGGCTTTTTTTACAGCCCCTATGTTTTCCTCAGAGCCTCTTGAAGAGGCCGGTCTTTTCGATGGTGTAGCTCTTCATCAGCTCGTCCTTCCAGGCGGTGAAGTCCTCGCCAGTCAGAGCGTCCTTGGCCAGCACGTGCTTGTAGCTGTCGCCTTCGCCCACGTAGTAGATGAAGAAGTAGCCGTAGGTCTCATCGTAAACGATGTCGGTATCGCCCGGCTTGTGCTCGGCAAAGCAGAAGTCATCAAAGGCGGTGACCATCTGGCCCTTGTAGATGTTCTCGTAGAGACCACCCTCGGAGCTGGAGCCACTGTCTTCGCTGTTTTCCATGGCCAGCGTGGCAAAGCCTTCCTCGGTGCCGTCCCACTGATCCTTGATGGCGGTGATGGTATCCAGAGCGGTCTGCTTCTCTTCCTCAGAGATGCTGCCGTCTTCATCGGCGTCTACGGTCTTGATGAGAATGTGACGGACGCTGACGGTGTTGTAGTCGTTGGTGTCGATGCTCTCGTAGCAGTAGAGCGTGTAGCCGGTTCCGTTCTCAACCATGGTCACGTCACCGGCCTTACGGGCAGAGTCATTGGCCCAGTCGGCGGCATCGCCCATGCCGGCGGGGATGGAGCTGCTCTCGGTGGGCACGGAGCCGGTGGCCTCCAGAACGGCGGTGGTGAAGCCCTCCACGGTGCCGTCGCAGGCCTTCTTCACCGCTTCGGCGCTGGCCTTGGCGGTGGCAAGAGCCTCTTCGCTGGCATTGCCCTCCTCATCGGTCTCAGCGCTGATAAAGGCGCTCAGATAGGTGACGGAGTTGTTGTTCTGGGAGTTCTCCTCGTACCAGGCATCCAGCTGCTCGGTGGTATAGGAATCGGAGAAGGAGTCCTGCTTGGCCTGAGCGTAGTCACCGGCCAGGATGGAAATCTCCATCATCTGCCGCACGGTCTTGGCGGTGTTGCCCTCGCCGTACATGGCGGTGAGATAGCCGTCAGTGGTGTAGCCGTAAAGCTGGGCATAGGTGTCGTACATGACCATGTTGTCATCAATGGTCTGCTGCTCTTCCTCGGAAAGGGTATAGCCCTCAGCCTTGGCAAGGTCATAGTAGGCGGCCATTTCCTGCAGGTAGCTCAGACCCTCTTCGGTGAAGTATTCGTCCCAGGTCATGTTCTCATCGAAGGCACTCTGCTGCTCGTCGAGGGGAGTTTCGGAGTCGATGAGGTAGTCTACAAGGCTGCCGTAGTTGTTGTAAAACTGGGAGTAAGCGGTCTGCTTGGCGTAGCGTACCTGACCCAGAGACCAGCTGGTGGAGCCGGTTTTCACGGCGGCGAGCCTGGTATCGATAAAGCCGGAGTTGATCACGCCCGCAAGAATGGCAACGATCAGGATCACCACAACACCGATGGTGTACTTGGTGTTGGTCTTCTTTTTCTCAGCGGCGGCCTGCTGGGCAGCACGCTCCTTGGGGGAAGATTCGTTTCCGCGCATCTCGCGGAGCTGCTTTTCTTTGGATGCACCCATGATTGATTTTTACTTCCTTTCGACAGGGATTTGGACAACAGTATACCCGAAATGCAGCTTTATTTCAAGTATAATTTCCACAATATGCATCAACAGCATAACAAAAACCCGCTGGGAAAACCCGGCGGGCTTTTGGGCGGCGTTTAAGCCTCTGTTACAGGGTCTTCTGGGCGTTGATCTTCACGCCGGGGCCCATGGTGGAGGCGGTGACGCAGCTGCGGATATACTGGCCCTTGGCAGTGGCGGGCTTGGCACGCAGAATGGCGTTCAGGAGAGCATCGTAGTTCTCGTAGAGCTTCTCGGCGCCGAAGGAAACCTTGCCGATGGGGCAGTGGATGATGTTGGTCTTGTCGAGACGGTACTCGATCTTGCCGGCCTTAGACTCCTTGATGGCCTGAGCAAGAGCGGCGGGGGCAACGACGGTGCCGGCCTTGGGAGAGGGCATCAGACCCTTGGGACCCAGAACCTTACCGAGACGGCCAACGACACCCATCATGTCCTGGGTGGCGATGACAACGTCGAAATCGAACCAGTTCTCGCCCTGAATCTTCTGGACGAGATCGGCGCCGCCGGCGTAATCGGCTCCGGCAGCCTTGGCTTCGTCTTCCTTCTCGGGCTTGCAGAAGCAGAGAACGCGAACGTTCTTGCCGGTGCCGTTGGGAAGGACGATGGCGCCGCGAACCTGCTGATCGGCGTGACGGGAGTCGACGCCCAGCTTCACGTGCAGCTCGACGGTCTCGTCGAACTTGGCCTTGGAACCCTTAACGACCAGCTCGAAAGCCTCCTTGGGCTCGTACTGGTTCTGTTTATCGATGAGCTTGGCGCTCTCTTTATAATTCTTACCTCTGAACACTTGTAAATCCTCCTAAAATGTGGTTTGTCGGAAGGAACCTTCCTCCCACTAAAACGGGGAACTTATTCCCCAACAAGAACGCCCATGCTGCGGCAGGTGCCCGCGATCATGCTCATGGCGGACTCGATGCTGGTGCAGTTCAGGTCGGGCATCTTCTGCTCGGCGATCTTGCGCAGATCTTCCTTGCTGATGGTGGCAACCTTGTCGCGCTGGGGAACGCCGGAGGCGGTCTCAATGCCGCAGGCCTTCTTGATGAGCAGGGCTGCAGGGGGAGTCTTGGTCACGAAGGTGAAGCTGCGGTCGGAGTAAACGGTGATAATAACGGGGATCATCATGCCCATGTCGCCCTTGGTGCGCTCGTTGAAGTCCTTGGTAAACTGGGCAATGTTCACGCCATACTGGCCGAGGGCGGGACCCACAGGGGGAGCCGGGGTGGCCTTGCCGGCGGGAACCTGAAATCTGACATAACCAACTATTTTCTGTGCCATTGTTCAAGCACCTCCAAAAATCATTCTTCTTTGACCGGTTCGACCTGATCAAGCTCAAGGTCAACCGGAGTCTCTCTGCCAAACATAGAGACGATGAGACGAACGCTGTCCTTGGCGGGATCCAGCTCGTCCACGGTTCCGAGAAAACCATCCAGAGGGCCGTCGATGATCCGGACGGTATCGCCCACATCAAAGCCCACGGTGTATTCTCTGTGTTCCACACCCAGACCCAGCACTTCCTGTTCGGTGAGGGGAATCGGCTTGCCGTCGCTACCCACGAAGCCGGTGCAGCCGCGGCAGTTGCGCACCAGATACCAGCTTTCGTCGGTCATCACCATCTTCACCAGCACATAGCCGGGGAAGATTTTGCGCTCAACGGTCTTGTCGCCTTCATCGCCGTGCTCCACAACGGTTTCCACGGGGATGTTCACCTCAGTGATCAGATCCTGCATTCCGCGGTTCTCGGCAGCCTTGAGGATGGCGGTCGCCACGGAGTTTTCGTAGCCGGAGTAGGTATGGACTACATACCACATGAGATTATCGGCCATTTTTTCAGCCCACCAGCTTGACGAGGGCGGAGACAGCGCCGGAAGCAAGCTTGTCGAAGCCCCAGACCACCAGAGCGCAGGCGGCCATCATAGCCAGAGCCACACCGGTGTTCTTCATAACCTGCTTGGGGGTAGGCCAAACAACCTTCTTGAGCTCGCTCTTCATGTCGCGGAACCACTTCTTGGTGCGCTCCTTGAAGCTGAGCTTTTCATTGGTCCGCTTGACAAAGTCGCCTTTGGCCTGCGGAGTGATTGCCTTAGTTTCCTTTTCAGCCATTTTCATGCATCCTTTCGCATCACTTGGTCTCGACGTGCTTGGTGTGCTTGCGGCAGAAGGGGCAATACTTGTTCAGTTCGAGCTTGTCCGTGGTGTTCTTCTTGTTCTTGTTGGTGTTGTAGTTACGCTGCTTGCACTCAGAGCATCTCAGAGTGATCTTGATGCGTGCACCTGCTTTCGCCATTTTTCGGCACCTCCTTTTAAATTTGCGCTCGGTTTATCCGGCGCATGCCTCCCTGTATGGGCGTTTTGGCCGCACAAAAAACAGCCTGTCCGCCGACAGGTGCAGTAACTATACCACATCCTGCTCGGAAGGTCAAGCTGTTTTTCGTAACTTTTCTTAAAAAATGGCAATAAAACCCAAGGAAGCGGCCAGCACCAGTCCACCGGCGATAAGCACGCCCAGCAAAATGGCGGGAATGGCGGTTTTCAGCCGCAGATCCAGCAGTGTGGCCACCAGAGCGCCGGTCCAGGCGCCGGTACCGGGCAGGGGAATGGCAACCAGAATAATCAGACCGGCCGTCCGATATTTGCGGACAATTTCTCCCTTTTCGTGTCCTCGCGTCTCCAGCTTCTCGATGAGGGGCGCAATGCGGGGAGACTTCTTCAGCCAGCGGAAAACCTTTCTGGTGAGCAGAATGAGAAAGGGCACGGGCAGCATATTTCCCAGCGTGGCGCAGAGAAAGCTCTCGGCGGGCGTAAGACCCAGAGAGAGACCCAGCGGAATCCCGCCGCGCAGCTCCACCACCGGCACCATGGAGAGAAAGAAGGTGCACAGAAGCTTGCCCATATAGGTTTGTGTCAAAGCGGCCATAAGCGCAGCCTTTCAGAGTATAGTGCTGATTATTATATAATATCCCGGGGAATATGTCAATCTTTTAGCAATATCTGTCGGGGTAAAGCACCTTTGCCTTCTGGGTGCAGCGGGAAATGAACTGCCCCTTGGCCTCAGTGTAGCCATCCCGGTTGTGCTCATATTCCTTCCAGAGCCGCAGCTTCAGTGCTTCGTAGGCTTTGGCCTCTTCCGGATGCTCATTCATATAGTCCCGGAAGTACAGCTCGTGATTATCCCCCCGAAAGCGTACATGAAGATGAAAAACCTTCTCGGCAAAGCCCTCGGGGGTGTAGCCGCGGTTAAAGAAGATGCGTCCCGGCTCCTCCGACATACGGGTATAGCCCAGAGTGCCGAGGGCGGCAGCGGCGGCCTCCATATCTTCTCCGGGCTCAAGCTCCAGCATTATGTCAACAATGTCCTTGGCCCAGATGCCCTTGATGGCGGTGCTGCCAACATGACTGATCCGGGCGATATTGAAATTATGTAAACCAGATACCAGCTCGGCCTCTGCCTCGGCGTAGTCTGCCTTCCACTGGGCTTTGGGCGCAACCAGAAAGATGGGAAACAGCTCCCACAGCTCCCGGAGCGTCAATTCGGAGAGAGGTCTGCTCATCGGCGGCTCCCGATTTCCAGCAGGTTGCCCTCCGGATCGGCCACATAGAAGTTGCGGATGCCGAAGTCGTAGGTCACGGGCTCTCCACAGGGGAGGGACACACCCAGTGCCTTGAGCCGCGCATACTCGGCGTCCACATCCTCGTAGGAGGGCAGCCACAGACCGATTTCAAAGCTCCGGTTGATGCCCCGGGGCGGCTGATACTCCTGCCCGATGGCCCTGCAGAATTCCTGACGGGAGTACATGAACAGGGCAAGCTCGCCGTTGGCCGTTCTGAGCTCGGCGAAATTGCCCCCGTCCCATTCCGCATCGAGACCGAGAATGTCCCGGTAGAAATGTACCATATCTGGCACATCGGCCACTAAAAGACCTGTGCCCACGCGGGTGGTGGAAGAGTTCATGGCGTACCTCCTGAGTATCCTGTCCTTAATGAATAGTGAAGAATGAAAATTGAATAGTACAAAACAAAAA
>DCIK01000032.1 GCA_002315975.1 Clostridiales bacterium UBA1728 | reverse complement strand
AAGAAAAGAAAACGCGCGGCGGCAGCACGCCGCCGGTGGAAAATCACAGGTGCTGCGGCCTTGCTTTCCTCAATACTCAAGACACTTCGGCATAGCTTTCCGCTTCCGCTTCGCTGCCGCTGCGGACTACTGAGCACCAGCGGCTGAGCGGAAGGGGTTCGTATGCGTCTCGACAACTGAGGAAGCAAGGCCGCAGAGCCTCATGTCCACCTCCGGCGGCGTTCTGCCGCCGAAAACGCCTTTCTCTTCTCCACCGGGCGCGGCGCATCTTCTCTTTCCCGGGAAAGAGAAGATGGGGGGCGCATTTCTCACGGCCGGGAGGCCGTGCCCTACAGAGGCTTTTGCAGGAAAAGAAAGGCTGAAAAAAACGGCACGGCCGAAAGGCCGTGCCATAGAGACTGAAAACTCAGCTTTGGAGCTTCACAAACTCCACGCTTTCTTTTTTCATGGAAATCTTCCCCAGCTGATAGCCGTAGGGCGTAAGCTCCTTTTTGTACTGAAGAAAGGAATGGTCCATGGGGACGCCGGCAATCTCGGCGATTTCCCCGAAGCTCAGGGTGAATTTCTCCTCCTGCCGCGCGGCCACATACTGCCAGAGGGGGTCATATTTGCTCAAGCGTCCACCAGCTCCTCGGGGTATACGCCCTGAGCCACCAGAGCCTGCAGGGAGCGGGCGGTGAGCGCCCGATCCTCGTGGTAGGTCATGCCGAACCAACTGCCGTCGGTGGTGAGGACGCGGATGCCCAGCTTGCCCTCGGAGAGGCGGTCGCCCACATATACGGGCAGCAGGCACTCTGCCTTGATGTCGCCGTCCTTGATGTTGCGCAGGAAGCTGTGGAAGTAGTCCTCCATATCGTCCAGCGCCTCCCGAGTGAAGCCCCAGAGGTTCATGGACACGGGCGTCTCGCCGGGGTATTCCCGCTCGCCTGCCGTAATGCGGCCGTCGCTCTGCAGGGTGATGCCGCCGGTCTCGTCAATGTGGGTGAGCTGACCGTTTTCGGTGGAGCACACGCCGCGGGTGACGCTGCCGTGGGGGGAGACGGTATTTTTCAGCTTATAGGCCACCATGCAGCCGTCACCGGCGCCCTGCAGCTGCTCCAGGGTGCTGCGCAGCTCGGTAAAGGCGTCGCGGCCATAGTAGTCGTCGGCATTGAGGACGGCGAAGGGGCCGTTGATATACTCCTTGGCGCAGAGCACCGCGTGGATGGTGCCGAAGGGCTTGACGCGCTCTGCGGGAACGGAGTAGAACCCGGGAATGCTGCTATAGTCCTGAATGGCGTAGTAGATGGGCACGCGACCCTCCAGCTTTTTGCCCACGCGCTCCCGGAAATCCTCCACAATGTCGGGGCGGAGAATGACCACGATGCGGTCATAGCCCACCCGCAGGGCATCGTAGACAGCATACTCCAGCAGAATCTCATGATGAGGGCCCACGCCCTCCATCTGCTTGATGCCGCCGTAGCGGGAACCGAGACCGGCTGCCATAATGACAAAGGATGCAGACATGATGCTACCTCCGAAATCTGATATTTTTGGTAGTATAACACAGTAAATTGAAAAATGCAATGGCAAACCGGACTTGACGCGGGGGAAACTGTGGGCTATTATATAGGCAGTTGCTGAAAGGAGAAGAGACAATGAAAAAAGCTCTGCTGATACCGCTGCTCTGCTGTCTGCTTCTCAGCGGCTGCAGCCACCGCCACGAGTGGCAGGAGGCTACCTGCACGGCGCCGCGCACCTGCGCCACCTGTCAGGAGACCGAGGGCGATCCCCTGGACCATGACTGGCAGGAGGCCGACTGCACCACGCCTCGCAGCTGTAAGCGCTGCGGCATCACCGAGGGCGAGGCTCCGGGCCATGAGTTCTCTGCGCCCAACTATCAGGATGCCCCTGTCTGCGCCCGCTGCGGACTGGAGCAGGGAGAAGCACTGACGGCGGACTTTGTGACCCACGGGATTCTCTGCACTGCCGAGAGCGGCGTCAGCTACGATTATTATACCTGTGCCCGGGAGGATACCACGCCCGTGAAGGGGCAGGTCACCTTTACAGAGAATAAGGACGAGCCCCTGCCGGTAAATCTGGAGAATCTGGAGGGCTATGAGTGGCGCTATATACACATCTCTCTGGTGTTTGACGATCCGGTGGCCGTGAAGAAAAATGTCCGCTGGAGCGTTACCGGCGAGGACTACTACACCATTGAGCTCCACGATGAGAGCCTGCACATGGTGGACGGCGGCAGCAACGGCTTTACGGTGAATTATCACGGACGGGACTATACCGAATGTCTGCAATACTACGAGTACGACAACGGCCACTGGGACACCAATGTGTACTATGTGGACTATGACGAGTGGTTCCGCATCCCCGTGGGCTACGACGGCGTGGTGGTGGGCGTCCGCGACTGCTCTGTCGATTGGGTCGACGGCGCGTATATCTATGACGGGATCAACGAAAATGCCGTTTTTTACAGGCTGCAATAAAGAGAAAGGTGAATCCGCATTGAGTAAGCTGTTTTTGGGATACTGGAATGTATCCGTCATTCTTACATATTTTGAGCTGATTGCCGCGGTGACGGGCATCGGCGCCGCCTATGACGGCAGAATCGAGCGGGCTCTGCTCTGCCTTGTGGTCTGCGGCATCTGCGATATGTTCGACGGGAAGATTGCCCGCGCCACCAAACGCAGCGAGGATGCCTGCACCTTCGGCATCCAGATCGACTCCCTCTGCGATCTGGTGAGCTTCGGCGTC
Source organism: Clostridiales bacterium UBA1728 (assembly GCA_002315975.1). GTDB lineage: Bacteria > Bacillota > Clostridia > Oscillospirales > Oscillospiraceae > Apopatocola. The sequence goes on along the minus strand of DCIK01000032.1, from coordinate 1,096 downwards.
CTGCCGGCGGTCATGGGCATCAGCTGGGGCATCAGCGGCTGGGCGAGAGCCGTACCGGCAGTTTTTGTGCTCTGCGGCCTTGTCCGTCTGGGCTATTTCAATGTGGACGAACAGAAGCGGCAGAAGGCCACCGATGAAAAGCGGCAGTATTACGAGGGCCTGCCCATCACTAGCTCTGCCGTGGGCGTACCGCTGCTCTACGGTCTGGGGCGTGTGACGAGCCTTGGCATGGACACGCTGATGCTCGCCGGTCTGGGGCTGATGGCGCTGCTGTTCATCGTGCGTATCCGCGTGAAAAAACCGCAGGTTTAAGATAGGAGAAGAATCATGGCTTACAAAATTATCGACATTAAGGAAAGCGTATACGAAGACAACGATCAGGACGCCGCTCTGCTCCGCGCCGAGCTGAAGGATAAGGGCGTTTACCTGCTCAATATCATGTCCTCCCCCGGCAGCGGCAAGACCACCACCCTGGTGGCTACCCTGAAGAGACTCTGCGGGGAGATGAGCATCGCCGTCATGGAAGCCGACATCGACTCCGACGTGGACGCTGCCACCGTGGAGGCTGCCGGTGCCAAGGCTATCCAGCTCCATACCGGCGGTATGTGCCATCTGGACGCGGACATGACCCGTCAGGGCATCCGCGCTCTGGGCACCGAGGGCGTGGATCTGGCCGTGCTGGAGAACATCGGCAATCTGGTCTGCCCCGCCGAGTTCGACACCGGCGCCGCCAAAAACTGCGTGATTCTCTCCGTCCCCGAGGGCGACGACAAGCCCCTCAAGTACCCTTTGATGTTCACCGTGGCCGATGTGCTGCTGGTTAACAAGATTGACGTGATGCCCTACTTCGACTTCGATCTCGACAAGCTGACGGAGCGGGCCAGAAAGCTCAATCCCAAGGTGGAGATCATCCCCGTCTCCGCCAAAACCGGCGAAGGCATCGATCAGTGGTGCGACTGGCTCCGCAAGGAAGTCAGGGCGTGGAAGGAATAAGTATGAAAGCCCCCCGGGATGATGATCCATCCCGGAGGGCTTCATCTTCTTCGTAGGGCACGGCCTCCCGGCCGTGCCGCCGTTTTCAGCCCCCCATTCTTTC
>DCIK01000029.1 GCA_002315975.1 Clostridiales bacterium UBA1728 | reverse complement strand
CGGAGTTTTTTGCAGGAAAAGAAAGAATGGGGGGCTGAAAGAATCCCACGGCCGGGAGGCCGTGTCCTGTGGGAAAGGTCTTACAATACCGCTGCGTGGATGAGATTTGTGTGGGCGGCCCGACCCAGGGGGATGCCGGCGGTGATGACCACGGCGTTGCCCGGTTCGGCATAGTCCAGCGCGGCGGAGACGGTCAGGGCGATGAGCTCGTCGGTGGTGTCGGCCTCCTTGGAGCGGATGGGCACCACGCCCCGCAGCAGAGCCAGCTGGCGGCGCACCTGCTCGGAGGGTGTCAGCGCCAGAATGGGGCAGCCGGGACGGTAGCGGGAGATGTTCCGGGCGGTGTGACCGCTGCGGGTCATGGTGACGATGGCGGCAGCGGATAGGTCCATGGCCGTGGTGCAGCAGGCGTGGGCGATGGCATCGTCCACGGGCGGGTGCGGATCGGCGCTGAGGGTGCGGAAACGCTCCCAGGGCGCCATGCTCGCCTCGGCGTGCTCGATGGTGTCCACCATGGTCTTCAGGGCGGCAAAGGGATAGCTGCCGCTGGCGGTCTCGCCGGAGAGCATCACGCAGTCGGCACCTTCAAAGATGGCGTTGGCCACATCGCTGACCTCCGCCCGGGTGGGACGGGGATTGCGGATCATGCTGTCGAGCATCTGGGTGGCGATGACCACCACCTTGCCCCTTGAGCGGGCAGCGGCGACCATGCGCTTCTGCACCACGGGCACCTCGGCGGCGGGAATCTCCACGCCCAGATCGCCCCGGGCCACCATCACACCGTCTACAACGTCCAGAATTTCGTCCAGCTGCTCCACACCCTCCCGGTTCTCGATCTTGGCCATGATGCGGATGCTCTCGCCCCCGTGCTTCTGCAGTACGGCGCGGAGCTGCTCCACATCGCTGCGGGAGCGGATGAAGGAGGCGGCGATCCAGTCAAAGCCCTGCTCGGCGGCAAAGGCCAGGTCCCGTTCGTCCTTCTCGGTGACGGCCGGCAGGGAGATGTGCACGCCGGGCAGGTTGATGCTCTTGTGATTGGAGAGGGCACCGCCGTTGATCACGGTGCAGAGAATATCCTGCCCGTCAACGGAGAGCACCCGCAGCTCGATGAGCCCGTCGTCAATGAGGATGCGGTCGCCCTGCTTCACCTCGCCGGCAAGGGCGGCGTAGGTGACGCTGACGGCGTGGGCGTCGCCGCGAATGTCCCGGCCCGTGAGGGTGAACTCGTCCCCGGCCTTCAGTTCGATTCGGCCCTCCGCAAAATCCTTCACGCGGATTTCGGGGCCCTTGGTATCGAGGATGGCGGCCACGCTGCGGCCCAGCCGTTCCCGGACGCGGCAGAGGCGGCTGTAGGTCTCTAGCTGGCTCTCGTGGGTGCCGTGGGAGAAATTGAAGCGGGCAGCGTTCATACCGCCCAGAATGAGCTTTTCCATGGCCTCGTCGCTGTTTACGGCGGGCCCCAGCGTGCAGATGATCTTGGTGCTTCGCATAATTCGATTCCTCCGGATTCGAAGTGATTTTTCCTCATTTTACCACAGAGTGACACTTTTGAAAAGAGAAAATCGTGAGTCAGGGAACCTGTCCCCGTGACTCACTTGTGGCCAATATGCAACAATAGGAATTATTTGTAATTTGACAGCTGTTCGGATATATGGTATATAGGTGACATCATCGGTTTATTATACCCCCGAGACCGGGAAAGGAAACAAGGAAAACAGCATGAAAAAAATCTCAACTCTCAGCATTCTTTTTCTGGCGGTCTGCGCCTTTTGTCTGGTGCTGATGCGCACCTGCGGCGGCAGCGAAGAGGCTCCTGCGCCCACCTATACGGCCGCCCCCGTCACGGTGCAGCCCACCGAGGAGCCGGAGCTCAGCGAAACGCCCACCCCTGTGGTGCTCACCACCCCTGAGCCCGTGGAGATCGCCCTCTGGACCACCGACGGCGTGAATCTTCGCCGCAGCGCCGACACCAAGGCCGATGTACTGACGGTGATTCCCAAGGATGAGCAGCTTCTGCGGCTGGACTATCCCGTCAGCGGCTGGGTTAAAGTAAAGTATCAGGATCAGGAGGGCTATGTGAGCGCCGACTATGTGACCGCGGTAGACCCCAACGCCTCCGCTCTCACGCCCACAGTCGGCAGCGAGACGGCTGCCACCGCCACGCCCACCGAGGAGAGTGAATTTGTGGTGACCCCCTGCAGCGACACCGTCTGGACCACTGACGGCGTGAATCTGCGCCGGGGCCCCGGCAAGGACTACGGCGTGGCCGTATCCGTGAATAAAGACACCAAGCTGGAGCGCACCGGCACCACCGACAACGGCTGGAGCCGCGTCCTCTTCGAGAGTGTGGGCTACTTTGTCAGCACCGAGTTCGTAACCACCACCGCCCCCGCCGCCGAAGAGGCGGCGGAGACGCCCACGCCCACGGAGGGCGAAGGCACTGTCGTTGTGGGCAGTGTGGAGAGCAGCGGCGAGTTCAGATCCGACACCGGCGTGGCGCTCAATGTTCTGGTTCGCTGGAACACCGTCCCCAACGGCGACGGCAGCCTGACGCTGAACCTCTCTGCGGTGCTGGTGTCCGGCCCCATCACGGCCGCCCAGTATGCGGACAATCTCTGCTTCAGGGTCGGCAACGATACCTTCAACAAGACCGCCCCCTCCATTGAACTTACGGAGAATACCACCGTGGAAACGCCCCTGGGCAGCCAGAGCGTGAAGGTCAGCCCCGGCAGCGTCCCCGTGAGCGTCAGCTGGAGCTTCAACGGTACATATTCCGGCAAGCAGCTGGATAAGATCACCGCTGAGACCACGCTGATTTTGCGCTGAACTTCTGACCGACCCGCCGATGGCGGGTCGGTTTTTCTTCTTTTTTGCCAAAAGGCCGTATTGGGTGCCCAAAACCATGGGCAGAATGACGAAAATTCATATTATCCGCATAAAGCCTTGACAATATGCAGGGCTTATTCTATAATCACCCCATAAATATTCATTGGAGGCTTTATATTATGAATAAAGATAAGATCAAAAAAGTCGTTCTCGCCTACAGCGGCGGTCTGGATACCTCGGTGATCATCCCCTGGCTGAAGGAAAACTACAACAACTGCGAGGTCGTTGCCGTGGCCGGTGACGTGGGTCAGGGCGATGAGCTGGAGGGGCTGGAGGAGAAGGCTCTCAAGACCGGCGCCAGCAAGCTCTATGTGATGAATCTGCAGGATGAATATGTGGATGACTACATCATCCCCACCATGAAGGCCGGCGCCGTTTACGAGGATTACCTGCTGGGCACCAGCCACGCCCGTCCCTGCATTGCCAAGGGTCTGGTGGAGATCGCCCTCAAGGAGGGTGCCGACGCCATTGCCCACGGCTGCACCGGCAAGGGCAACGATCAGGTTCGTTTCGAGCTGGCTGTGAAGCATTTCGCTCCCTCCATGCCCATCATCGCCCCCTGGCGTGAGTGGGATATCAAGTCCCGTGACGAGGAGATTGACTATGCCGAGGCCCACAATGTGCCCCTGCGCATCAACCGCGAGACCAACTACTCCAAGGACAAGAACCTCTGGCATCTGAGCCATGAGGGTCTCGACCTGGAGGATCCCGGCAACGAGCCCCAGTACGAGAAGGAAGGCTTCCTGGAGATGGGCGTGTCTCCCATGAACGCCCCCGACGAGCCCACTTATGTGACCATCGAGTTTGAAAAGGGCATTCCCGTGGCTCTCGACGGCGAGAAGATGAGCGCCAAGGACATTATCTACAAGCTCAACAAGGTCGGCGGCGCGAACGGCATCGGCCTCCTCGACATCGTGGAGAACCGTCTGGTGGGCATGAAGTGCCGCGGCGTTTATGAGACCCCCGGCGGCTCCATCCTCTACAAGGCTCACGAGACCCTTGAGACCATCACCCTCGACAAGATGACCGTGCATGAGAAGCAGAAGCTCTCCATCACCTTCGCCGAGCTGGTTTACAACGGCCAGTGGTTTACCCCCCTGCGCGAGGCTCTCTCCGCCTTCGTGGACAAGACCCAGGAGAAGGTCAACGGCACCGTCAGGCTGAAGCTCTACAAGGGCAATATCATCAAGGCCGGTGTGTGGTCTCCCAACTCCCTCTACAGCGAGAGCATCGCCACCTTCGGCGAGAGCGATTACGATCAGGCTCAGGCTGCCGGCTTCATCAACCTCTTCGGTCTGCCCATCCAGGTGCAGGCCATGGTGGACGGCAAAAAATAAAACGCTTCGCGTTTCGATTGAGACGGCATAGCCGTCTCAATCGAGCTATACTCGCGCTCATCGCGGCGGCGGAGCCGCCTTGGTCGGCGCGAGGACAGCGGCAATAGCCGCTGTCTCAGGGTATTTTCATTGGGGCGGAGCTCCAATGAAAATGATTGGAATTAATTCGCAGCAATAGCTGCGAACTCTGCGAGGCTGAAATTTAATTTGAATAGACAATTCTGCACGGAGGGGAATTTCCTTCCGTGCGGATTTTGCGTAATAAAGGAGACAACAATTTATGGCTAAAATGTGGGCGGGTCGTACCTCCGGGGATACGGATACTCTGGCGGACGACTTCAATTCCTCCATTCACTTCGACTGCCGTATGTTCCGGCAGGACATTCAGGGCAGCATCGCCCACGCCGCCATGATGGCGAAAAAGGGCATTATCAGCCAGCAGGACAAAGAAGAGCTCACCGAGGGCCTGCTGGACATTTTCGCCGATCTGGAGAGCGGCAAGCTGGAATTTGATATGGGTGCCGAGGATATCCATATGTTCGTGGAGCAGGTGCTCACCGAGCGCAAGGGTGAGGTGGGCAAGCGGCTCCACACCGCCCGCTCCCGCAACGATCAGGTGGCGCTGGACATCCGGCTCTACCTGCGCTCCGAAATCGACGAGATCAGCGAGCTGGTGAGCACTCTGCTGAAAACCGTGGTGGATAAGGCCGAGGAATACAAGGCCGCCATCATGCCCGGCTACACCCACCTGCAGCGGGCCCAGCCCGTGACCTTCGGCCACTATCTGCTGGCCTACGCCTGGATGCTCCGCCGGGATGTGCAGCGTCTGGCCGACTGCCGCGCTCGCATGAACCTCTCGCCCATCGGCTGCTGCGCTCTGGCGGGCACCACCTACGACACCGACCGGGTCTTTGAGGCCTCCCTCATGGACTTTGACGGCGTGTGCATGAACTCGCTGGACGGCGTGTCCGACCGGGACTTCGGTGTGGAGCTGCTGAGCGACCTCGCAATCCTCATGATGCATCTGAGCCGCTTCAGCGAGGAGGTCGTCCTCTGGAGCAGCTGGGAGTTCGGCTTTGTGGAGCTCTCCGACAGCTTCACCACCGGCTCCTCCATCATGCCCCAGAAGAAGAACCCCGATATGGCCGAGCTGGTGCGCGGCAAGACGGGCCGGGTCTACGGCGATCTGATGGGTCTGCTGACGGTGCTCAAGGGTCTGCCTCTGGCCTACAACAAGGATATGCAGGAGGACAAGGAGGGCATCTTCGATGCAGTTGACACTGTTAAGATGTGCCTGCAGGTGTTCAACGGCATGATCGCCACCATGAAGGCCCGCACCGGGAACATGAAGCGTGCCGCCCAGAAGGGCTTTATCAACGCCACGGACTTTGCCGACTATCTGGTGAAAAAGGGCATCCCCTTCCGCAGCGCCTATAAAATCTCCGGCGAGGCGGTGGCCTGGTGCATCGCCCACGACACCGTGCTGGAGGAACTGCCTCTGGAGCAGTACAAGGCCTGGAGCGAGCTGGTGGAGGAGGATGTATACGAGGCCATCGACCTGATGAACTGCGTCCAGCTCCGTTCCTCTCTGGGCGGCACCAGCGTGGAGAACGTGGAAAAGCAGATCGAAATACTGAGAAGCGAGATGTGAAATACTTCGTCAGAATACTGCGTTTCCTGACGGGAAGGATACTTGCGCTTATCGCAGCGGGCAAAGCTCGCTTTCGGATGATTCAAAATGTTTCGCGTCTGCGGGCGCGAACTCTGCGAGGCAAATGAGCATGAACTTCAAAAACAGAAATTTTCTTACTCTTCTGGACTACACCCCCGAAGAGATCACCGCACTGCTGGATCTTTCCGCCGAGCTGAAGGCGAAAAAGAAGGCGGGCATTCCCCATCGCCTCTGCGAGGGGAAGAATGTGGCGCTCATCTTTGAAAAGACCAGCACCCGTACCCGCTGCGCCTTTGAGGTGGCGGCGGCAGACTTAGGGATGCACCCGGTATATCTGGACTCCAGGAGCTCCCAGCTGGGCAAGAAGGAGTCCATCGCCGACACCGCCCGGGTTCTGGGCCGTATGTTCGAGGGCATCGAGTACCGGGGCTACGGACAGCAGCGGGTGGAGGCACTGGCCAGGTACGCCGGCGTGCCCGTGTGGAATGGGCTCACCGACGAGTACCATCCCACGCAGGTGCTGGCGGATATGCTCACCGTCCGGGAGCACTTCGGCCATCTCAGGGGCGTGAAGCTGGTCTACTTCGGCGATGCCCGCTTTAACATGGGCAACTCCCTGATGATCGGCTGCGCCAAGCTGGGGCTGCACTTTGTGGCCTGCGCTCCCGAGGCCTACTTCCCCAATGCCGCGCTGCGAGAGCAGTGCGCCGCCATCGCCGCCGGGACCGGCGCGGTGCTGGAATTTGAGACCGACCCCGAGAAGGCCGCGCAGGGCGCGGATGTGCTCTACACCGATGTGTGGGTATCCATGGGCGAGCCGGAAAGCGTCTGGGAGGAGCGGATTGCCGCCCTTAAGCCCTACGCCGTCACCGAAAAGCTCATGGCCATTGCCGGGGAGAAGGCCGTGTTTATGCACGATCTGCCCTCCTTCCACGACTGCGAAACCGAGATCGGACAGGAGATATTCGAGAAATACGGGCTTTCGTCCATGGAGGTGGAGGACGCTGTCTTTGAGGGCAGCCAGTCCATCGTCTTCGACGAGGCCGAGAACCGTATGCACACCATCAAGGCCGTCATGGCGGCAACACTCTGCGAGTGAGTCGTTGAAAAGCTGCGATAAGGAGAAGACTCATGCTTTCCGATAACATTTCCCGCGATGAAAATTACCTTCTGCACTTCGCCGGTCAGAGCGTGACCGCGCTGGCAGAGGAGTACGGCACCCCCCTCTATCTCATGGACGAGCAGCGCATCCGCGGCAATATGCGGATGTATACCAAGGCCTTTGCCGAGAACTTCCTTCCCGGCTCCCGGCCCCTCTTTGCCAGCAAGGCGGCCTCCTTCAAGGCCATCTACCGCATCGCAAAGGACGAGGGCATGGGCGTGGACTGCGTGTCCTGCGGCGAGATCGCCACGGCTCTTGCCGCCGATTTTCCCGCCGGGGACATTTACTTCCACGGCAACTGCAAGACCGATGCCGATATCCGTTACGCTGTGGAGCGGGGCGTGGGCTGCTTTGTGGTGGACAACGCCGACGAGCTGCTGGCACTGGAGCGTATTGCCGCCGGGCTGGGCGTGAAGCAGCGGGTTCTGCTGCGCCTGTCCCCGGGCATCGACCCCCACACCTACGCGGAGGTCAGCACCGGCATGGTGGACTCCAAGTTCGGCGCCGCCGTGGAGACCGGACAGGCCATGGAGCTGCTGAAGCTCTCCCTTGCCCAGCCCCATCTGCTCACCGAGGGCGTTCACTGCCATGTGGGCTCTCAGGTCTTTGACGAGGACGTGTACGAGCGCACCATCGACATCATGCTGCCCTTTATGGCGCAGGTCCGGAAGGAGACCGGCGTGACTCTCCCGGTGCTCAACATGGGCGGCGGCTACGGCGTCCGCTACCGGGAGAGCGACAAGAGCGTGGACATCCCCGGGCGCATCGCCGCCGTGGCAGAGCATTTCAGGGCGCTCTGCGCAGAGCTGGACTTCCCCGAGCCGAAAATGCTCATGGAGCCCGGTCGCAGCATTGTGGCCGATGCGGGCATGACCGTTTATACCGTGGGCGCTGTGAAGCACATCCCCGGCTACAAGAGCTATGTAATCGTGGACGGCGGCATGGGCGATAACCCCCGCTATGCCCTCTATAAGGCTCCCTACACCGTCTACCACGCCGGAAAGGGCGGGGTGATGATGCTCTGCGATCTGGCGGGGCGCTGCTGCGAGAGCGGCGATATGCTCCAGCCGAAAATCACCCTCCCCGCCGACACCTGCCGGGGCGATCTCGTCTGCGTGGCCACCACCGGCGCCTACAACTACTCCATGGCCTCCAACTATAACCGTCTGGGTCGCCCGCCGGTGGTCATGCTCTCGGACAAGGGCAACTATGTGGCCGTGAAGCGGGAGAGCATCGACGAGCTGCTGGGCTTAGATAACTGAATTTGCGGCATATTGCCCAAGAATACCCAAAATAATCCCCGAGATTTGTATGCTGTGCCTATTGCCAAAAACGCTTTACCGTGGTAAACTGCTAACACATTAAACGATTCCGGAGGATTTCTGATTATGAAACGCGTTATCGCTCTTATTATGGCTCTTATGATGGTTTTCGCTCTCTGCGCCTGCGGAGGTGCCAAGGAAGAGGCCAAGGCTGCTGAAAAGGTTGTTTTCAAGCAGGGCTTCGATCTGGACTATCCCCCCTATTCCTACCGCAACGATGCCGGCGAGGTCGGCGGCTTCGATGTGGAGGTCTGCCAGGCCGTCTGCGCCGAGCTGGGCTGGGAGTACGAGGCTGTTCCCTTCAACTGGGACGCCAAGGACGCCGAGCTGAACGCCGGCAGCTGCGACTGCATCTGGAGCGGCATCACCATTGAAGGCCGCGAGGATGACTACTGCTGGACCGCCCCCTACTCCAACAACTCCCAGATGATTCTGGTGCCCGAAGGCAGCGAGATCAAGACCCTGGCCGATCTCGCCGGCAAGGTCGTGGGTGTCCAGACTGCCACCTCTGCCTATGATCTGCTCAACGAGGGCGATCAGGCCGAGCTGAAGGCCTCCTTCGCCTCCCTGGAGGTCTACGAGACCTACACCGTCGCCTTCAACGACCTGATGGCCGGTGCCATCGATGCTGTGGCCATCGACGTGACCAGCGGCAACTACCTCATGAGCAAGAATCCCGGCTACAAGTTCCTGGACGAGGCTCTGGGTGCCGAGACCTACGGCATCGCCTTCCGCAAGGGTGACGAGGCTCTCCGCGATCAGGTCTGGGCCGGCTTCCAGAAGGTGGTCGAGTCCGGCAAGTTCGCCGAGATCGCCGAGAAGTACCCCGAGATCAAGGATTACCTGGTGTTCTGAGGCTCCTCCAAACTCGGAATGCAAAAAATAGCCATTGGGCTCTCTTTGAGCCCAATGGCACATTTTGGTTTTTAAGGAAATTGTTTTTATGAGCTTTTCGACCATGCTTTCCACCATGGCTGTGGGTATGCTGCGTACCTGCGCCATCTTTTTTCTGACCCTGCTGGGCTCTCTGCCGCTGGGACTGGGCATCATGCTCCTGCGCAGGAGCGGCAACCGCTTCGTCAGCCGCCTGACGCAGGTGTTTATTGCCATCATCCGCGGTACGCCCCTGATGCTGCAGCTTCTGGTATGGTACTTCGGCCCCTACTATCTCTTCGGCGTGAACATCAAGGGCTGGCGCTTCCCGGCCATTCTGGTGGCCTTCATCGTGAACTACGCCGCCTACTTTGCCGAAATCTACCGGGGCGGCGTGGAGTCCATCAGCATCGGCCAGTATGAGGCCGCTCAGGTGCTGGGCTACTCCAGGAGTCAGACCTTCATGAAGATCATCCTGCCTCAGGTCGTCAAGCGCATTCTTCCCTCCATCACCAATGAGTTTATTACGCTGGTGAAGGATACCTCCATGGCCTTTACTCTGGCCTATCAGGAGATTTTTTCTCTGGCCAAGCAGATTTCCGCCTCCCAGACCAGCTTTATGCCCTTTGTGATCGCGGGCGTATTTTACTTCATCGCCAACTATGCGGTGGCCTATGCCATGGAGGGCTGCGAGAAAGCCCTGAGCTACTATAACTGAGGGGAGGAAGCCGTTATGATACTGGAAATGAACAATATCCGCAAGAGCTTCGACTCCCTTGAGGTCTTAAAGGACATCTCCCTTTCCGTGGACAGTGGCGAGGTGGTGAGCATTATCGGCCCCAGCGGCAGCGGCAAGTCCACGCTGCTGCGCTGCGCCACGCTGCTGGAGCAGGTGGACGGCGGCGAAATCCGCTATCTGGGCAGGGCTGCCTGCACCGAGGAAAACGGTGCGCCCCGCTACGCCTCCCCTTCGGAGCTGAAGGAGCTGCGCCGGGCCTTTGGGCTGGTGTTCCAGAGCTTTAACCTCTTTCCCCACTACAGCGTGCTGAAAAACGTGATGGAAGCGCCCATGCTCGTGCAGAAGCGGAATAAGGAAGAGGTTCGAGCCACCGCCATGGGACTGCTGGAGAAGATGGGGCTGGAGAGCAAGTGCGATGCCTATCCCTGCCAGCTCTCCGGCGGTCAGCAGCAGCGGGTGGCCATCGCCCGGGCTCTGTGCCTGAAGCCGGAAATCCTCTTTTTCGATGAGCCCACCTCCGCACTGGACCCGGAGCTCACCGGCGAGGTGCTGAAGGTCATCAAACAGCTGGCCGAGGAGAACATGACCATGGTCATCGTCACCCACGAGATGCCCTTTGCCCGGGCAGTGTCCGACCGGGTGATCTTCATGGACGGCGGCGTGATCGTGGAGCAGGGCGAGCCGGAGGAAGTGTTCGGCAATCCCCGGCAGGAACGGACAAAACAGTTTTTGAGGAACTACGAACCATGAAGGCCTATCTCTACGACCCCACGGGGAACATGACCCTGCTGGTGGAAACCCCGGTCCCGGCATCGGAGCGTAAGTCCGTGGCGGCGGAGCTGATGGCAGCGGAGCCGCAAGCCGAGCAGTTGGGCTTTCTCTGCGGCGGCGGCGAGGGCTACGACATCGAGCTGCAGATGGCCGGCGGCGAATTCTGCGGCAACGCCACCATGTCCGCGGCAGCCCATTTTGCGCTTGCGCAGGGGCTGGAGAGCGGCTGGGTCACGGTAAAGGTCTCCGGTACTCCCGAGACCGTACGCGTACAGGTGGAGCGGGGCTGCGAGAGCACCGACTTTCTCATCGGCAGCGTGTTTATGCCCCTGCCCATCGGCATCGAGGAGCTGACGCTGGACGGATATACCCTGCCGCTGGTGCGCATGAACGGCATCAGCCACCTCATCAGCGACGGCGTTCTCAGCCGAAACGAGGCGAAAGATGCCATCCGCCGCTGGTGCAAAGAGCTGGGGTGCGACTGTCTGGGCATCATGCTCTATGAGCGGGAGCACAGAAGGCTTGTGCCGCTGGTCTATGTGCCGGCGGTGGACACCCTCTTCTGGGAGACCTCCTGCGCCAGCGGCACGGCGGCCACAGGCGCATGGATGCAGTGGAAAGCAGGGGCGGGCATCAATACCAATTTCATCGAGCCCGGCGGCATCCTCCATGTGGAGGCCGACGGCCAGCGTCTGGTGCTTCGCGGCACGGTGAGACTGGAAAAGGAAATCGAGAGATGAAAAGAGGCTGTAATAAAGCCTGTCATTGCGAGGAGCACAGCGGGGCGCGGACGCTTTCGCAATGACAGAGACTTAGCTTACAGCCTCTTTTTCACATTTTATCTAAGATCGAATGCAGCGCCTCTTTGTCCAGTCCCAGCTCGCGGCTCCGCTGCAGGACGGGAGTAAGGGCAGCGCGGAGCTGCTCCAAGGAGCGCCGCTGCCGCTCCTCCTCGCTGAGGGCGCAGACGAAGCTGCCCCGGCCCACCTCCGAGGAGATGTAGCCGTCTCGGTCCAGCTCCTCCCAGGCCCGGCGCACGCCGATGACGCTGATGCGCAGCTCGGCGGCCACGGTGCGGATGGGGGGCAGTGCTTCGCCGCTTCTGAGCTCCCCGGAGAGAATGGCTGCCGTGAGCTGCTCATAGAGCTGGCGGTAGATGGGCGCGTCCGAGACAGTGTTAACGTGCAGCTTCAGAGACTCACCTTCTCGAAGTTGCGCTCGCTGCGCTTCATGGCAGCGAGGGTCAGGAGGGCGTAAAGCAGCAGTCCGCACAGCAGCACGGGAACCTGCTTTTTCATAACCTCCGGGTCCTTGCTGTCCAGAAAAGCGGACAGCTTTCCGGGGATGTACTGGGAGAGTGCCTCGGCGATGCAGATGTAGACCGTTACGAAGCTGCCGCCGGAGAAGAGGGGCCAGCCCAGCTTGTGGGCGGTTCTGTAGAAGAGGGGCAGAAAGCTCAGGTTAAACCCGCCCATCATGACCGCGGACAGACCGAAGAAGGCCACATTGCACTCGATGCCCGCCGGGTTGCTGCCCAGCGGATTGCTGCGCAGGGAGAGAACGGCAAAGGGCACGGTGAAGAGCAGCTGCAGAAGCTGGAAGAAGACTACGGTCAGAAAGCGGGCGCGAACCACATCCCGCTTGCTGACGGGCAGCAGGGCGGTGTAGAGATAATCCCGGTTCTCCCGGCTCTGGAGAGCGCAGAAGAAAATGCTGAGACAGGAGTAGAAAAACACCAGAAAGTAGGGGTACTGGGGGATGAGCACCAGCGCAGAGAGGATGAGGAACAGCCACATGGTGGGGTGCACCGCCAGCTTCAGCTCCTTGTAAAAGAGATTTTTCATGCTTCCTTCTCCCTTTCGATGTGTACCATGATGTTCTCCATGTCCGTCTCCTCTGCGCAGAGGCCGGGGAAGTCGGCGCATTTTTCCGTGGGCAGCAGACCCTCAAAGCCGAAGCTGTGGGTACGAAGACCGATGAGCTCGCCCTTCAGCTCCTCCGTCAGCTCCTCCGTGCCGCCGCTGACAAGGCGATAAGCGTCCCGGAATTCATCCACCGCCAGCGAGTGAAGGACACGGCCGCCCTTGATATAGGTGATGGTGTCGGCGCACTTCTCCAGATCGGAGATGATGTGGGTGGAGAAGAGAATGCTGCGCCCTCCGTCCCGCACCACCGAGAGGAAAATGCCCATGAGCTCGTCCCGGCTCACCGGGTCAAGGCCGCTGGTGGGCTCGTCCAGGAGCAGCAGCTTCGGCCTGTGGGCCAGCGCCATGGCCAGCGAGAATTTTACGCGCATACCGGCGCTGAGCTCCTTGACGCGCTTGGCGTCGTTCAGAGAGAAGTCCCGCAGCAGCTGCCGGTAGTAGTCCTCGTCCCAGTCGGGGTAGAAGCGCCGCGTCACGGCGGCGATGTCCCGGAGCTTCGCGGAGAGATAGTAGTCCACTTCGCCGAAGAGGATGCCCGTCTGCCGGCGGCACTCCGCTTCGTGGGCGGCATAGTCCACGCCGCAGAGCTTCACGCTGCCGCTGTCGGGATGCACCAGCCCCAGAATGGACTTGAGGGTGGTGGTCTTGCCCGCACCGTTGCGGCCGATGAAGCCCATGATGCTGCCCTCCTCCAGCGAGAAGGACACATGATCCAGCGCAAAGCCCGGGTAGCTCTTGCAGAGCCCCTCAACGCTCAATACTGTCATAGGATGTACCTCCAAAAAAGAATAGCCCGGATATTGTGCATATTGATTATACACAATATCCGGGCCCTGTCAAGCCCTTTTCTGAAAATGACACAAACGGGGACGGTTCTCGTTTGCACCAAATGACACATTTGAGAACCGTCCCCAAATGTGTCAGAATACCTTGCCGTTCATGAGGGCGAAGACCTCGGGGGAGGGCTCGCTGTAGGGACTGCCGTACTGCTCGGCGGGAATGTCGCAGTGCCACAGCTCCGGGGAGCCGGAGCCGGAAATCTCAAAGAGAGAGCGGAAGTCGTTATTCTCAAAGGCGCAGTCGTCAAAGAACACATGGTCGCACCAGCTTTCGCTCAGGAAGAGGGAGCAGCGGTTGTCCGCAAAGCCGCAATCCTCGATCTCGACCCAGTGGGAGCTGCTGAGTCGGCAGCAGGCGTTCTCGCCAGCGTTGCGGAAGCGCACGCCCCGGAGCAGCACGCTCTCACTGCTGAAGAACTCCACGCCGCTGTAGCTGCAATCGCGGATGAGGCTGTCTGCAAGGGTCACGCCCCAGCAGTTCTGCCCATTGAGACCCACGGTGCCGCAGCCGTAGAGCTCGCAGCCCTCCACGAACACGCTGCCGCAGTTCTCCAGACGGAGCACATCGCCGGAGCAGATCGCGCCCTCGCTGTGACCCAGCGTGAGCCCCCGGAGCTGCACACCGTAGCTGTCCTCAATCTTCAGCACGGCGGCGCTGCGGGGCTCGGCGATGAGGGTAACATCCCCGCTCTCGCCGCTCTCGGAGGCGATAACGCAGTCATAGAGATTGCAGAGCACCAGCTCGTTGCCAACCTCGCCCTCAACGGGGTAGGTGGGGCGGAAGTAGCAGTAGCTGTAGAGGGCGGGGGTAGCCCGGGAGAGATTGTACTCGCCGGGAGCTACCAGTATCTCCGTCTCCGGGGCGATGGCGGCGAGCAGCTCGTCCACGCTGCTCACGTGAACGGTGGTGAGCTTGCCTGCATCCACATTGCCGTCAGTGGCGTAGGGCGTGTTCTGGATGTTGTAGTAGTCTCCGTCTGTGGCATACCAGTCTCCATCGGTGGCATAGTAGTTGCCGTCGGTGGCCAGCGGGTACCAGATATTCCCGTCGGTGGTGTAGTAGCTTCCATCGGGAGAGATGATGAAGTCGTCGGTGAGCTGCTCCTCGGTGCTTTTTGCCTGAGAGCAGGCCGTCAGCAGCAGAAGCAGCGCTGCGAGAAAGGTGAGGGCGGAGAAGAGTCTTTTTCTGCGCATGGGTACCAGATACCTCCGATAGTATGAAATGCTGAAAGCGTACACCGAAAAGAAGATGATTGCAAGTGGAAAAACTGACAAAAAAGTTTTCGTTGACTTTAGGATTTCCCTGTGCTAAAATAATTTAGCTTACCGGAACGGTGCTTATGCTGGTGTAGCTCAGTCGGTAGAGCAGCTGATTCGTAATCAGCAGGTCGTGTGTTCGAGTCACATCACCAGCTCCAGACCCGGTATCATTGCCGGGTCTTTTTTATTGTGAGGTGTCTCCCGTGAGGAAGAAGAGAAAAAAACTGGTCAAAAACCTCCTGCTGCAGCTTTTGGTTACGGGCTTACTGCTAGTCGGCTTTGCCCTGCCCCATCATGTACTGCCCCGCTATCGGGCCAATGCCGACAGGGGCGAGAGCACAGCGGCGGCCACACCCATCCCCACCACGGCGCCCACCGAAACCCCGGAGGAGACCCCCGAGCCCACGGATGCGCCTGATCAGCGCAGCGAGTGGCAAAAGAAATTTGCCGACAGGTTTACCGATACCGTCGTGGTCACCGACAGCTCCTATACCTCGCCCAATGTGAGCATCAGCATTGAAAAAAAGGAATTTCTCAACAGCCATAACCAGGTGACGGCCTATTATGTGGCCGATATCTATGTGGGCAGTCTGGACTGCTTCCGCTCCTGCGTCTGCGGGGACGAGCTGGAGTTCTACCGGGTGCAGACCATGGCCGAGATTGCCACGGAGCACAGCGCCCTCTGCGCCATCAGCGGCGACTTTGTGTCCTATCAGGCCTTTGAGGGCTACTGCATCGCCTTCCGGGACGGTCAGCTTCTCAAGCGGGGCGATCTGTCCACCTACCAGGTCTGCGCCCTCTTTGAGGACGGCACCATGGAGACCTATTTCCCCAAAACCTATAAGCTGGACGAGCTTATGGAGCGGGGCCTCTGGCAGATCTGGCACTTCGGCCCCCTGCTCATCAACGAGGACGGCACGGCCAACACCAATTACGACTGGCAGGCCAACATCGCCTATGCCAATCCCCGCAGCGCCGTGGGCTACTTTGAGCCGGGACACTACTGCTATCTGGTGGCCGACGGCCGGCAGGACTTCAGCGTGGGGCTTCGCTTTGAGGAGCTGGCACAGATTATGATAGACCTGGGCTGCAAGACCGCCTATAACCTGGACGGCGGCGGCACGGCGCAGATGTACTTCAACGGCAATTTCGTGTCCTCTCCCAGCAACGGCGAGCCCCGGGAGCTGGGCGACATCCTCTATGTGTGCGATCCGGAGGTGGGTCAATGAAGCTTCGTAAGCTGCTGGTGCTGCTCTCCATCGGTCTGGCCGTGACCCTGCTGACGGTGGTCTACTGCGATATGCGCAACCCCATGATGGGCTTTATGCTCCAGAATCCCGCCCGCATTTATGTGATTGCCCTCGCCCTCTGCGCCATCGCCGAGGGCTGCGTGATCGGCTATGAGCCGAAGAAAAAGAAAAAGACCCGTTCTACCGTATATGACGAGAGCGAGGAGCAGAGCTGATGGCGGGCGTTTCCGTGCAGGAGATCGACCTCCACGGCATGAGCGTGGTGCAGGCGAAGGTGGCCGTGGACGCGGCTCTGCGCCGCGCTGACAGGAGCGTATACCGCATCCGTCTCATCCACGGCTACCACAACGGCACCGCCCTCCGGGACGAGCTGCGCAAAACCTACAGAAATCACCCCAGGGTGCTCCGAATCGAGCTGGGGCTTAACGGCGGGATCACCGAGCTGGTGCTCCGCGAATTATTCTGAAATCAGGAGTTGGAAATCATGCTGAAGATTGCTCCTTCCCTGCTGAGTGCGGACTTTGCCATTCTGGGTCAGGAGGCCGAGGACATTCGTCTCTCCGGTGCCGAGTGGCTCCACTACGATGTGATGGACGGCATTTTTGTGCCCAATATCAGCTTCGGTATCCCCGTGCTGAAGTCCTTCCGCAAGTGCACCGAAATGTTCATCGATGCTCATCTGATGATCACCCAGCCCGTCCGCTATGTGAAGGAATTCTGCGACGCGGGCGCGGACATGGTTACCGTCCATATGGAGAGCGACACCCCCGAGAACATCACCAAGGCGCTGGAGCTCATCAGGGCTCAGGGCAAGCTCTGCGGCATTGTCCTCAAGCCCAACACCCGCGCCGAGGCGGCTCTGCCCTGGCTGGATATGGTGGACATGATTCTGGTGATGACCGTGGAGCCCGGCTTCGGCGGTCAGAGCTTCATGGCCGACATGATGCCCAAGCTCGCCCGGCTCCGCGCATGGATTAACGAGCGCAACCCCGGCTGCCTCCTGGAGGTGGACGGCGGCGTGAACAAGGACACTGCGAAGCTCTGCGTGGAGAACGGCGCCGATGTGCTGGTGGCCGGCTCCGCCGTGTTCAAGTACAAGGGAAAGTACAAAGAAGCGGTGGACGCGCTGCGCTAAACGAAAAACCTCTTCAGTCTCGCTGCGCGAGCCAGCTTCCCCAAAGGGGAAGCCTTTGCCCTCCCCTTTGGGGAGGGTGCCGCCCCAGCGGCAGGAGAGGTATCCGAATCCCAGAAACGAAAGGACAACAAAGCCATGGCCTCCATGTTTCCCGCCTCACTGGAAAATCTCATAGACGGTTTTGCCTCCCTGCCGGGAATCGGACGCAAGAGCGCCCAGCGGCTGGCCTTTCATATTCTCTCTCTGCCCGAGGGCGAGGCGGAGAGCTTTGCCAACGCCGTGTTAGAGGCCCGGCAAAAGGTGCATACCTGCCCCGTGTGCCAGAATCTCACCGAAGACGGACTCTGCCCCGTCTGCGCCTCGGAAAACCGCGACAGAACCACCGTCTGCGTGGTCAGCGAACCCCGGGATGTGCTCAGCATCGAGCGCAGCCGGGAATATAAGGGGCTGTACCATGTGCTGCACGGCTCCCTTTCCCCCATGAACCGCATCGGCCCTGACGATCTGCGCATCCGCGAGCTGCTGACGCGCGTTTCCGAGGGCGAGATTCAGGAGGTCATCATGGCCACCAACCCCGACACCGAGGGTGACGCCACCGCCATGTACATATCCAGGCTGCTGCGCCCCTTTGAGGTGAAGGTCACCCGTCTGGGCTTCGGCGTGCCCGTGGGCAGCAACCTTGAATACGCCGACGACGCAACGCTCCTGCGCGCTCTGGAGGGACGGCGGGAGATGTAAAACGGCTTCGCCGTTTCGCCCCTGCGGAGGAATATCACTCTGCGAGGCAAATCGACACACTTTTCATTTCCTCTGCGTTATAATCTGACCCTGTACAAAACTGTGCGTCCGGGGCGCGGCTGCCGGCGACAGCTTACATATTTTTTAGTCGATTGTAAAACTGCGTTTTACAATCGAGAAGAGACACTCGCATTTATCGCGGCGGCTCTGCCGCCTTGGTCGATGCGAGGGCACACCAATAGAGTGCGCCTGAGAGTATTTTTAGGCGGGCAAAGCCCGTCTAAAAATGATTGAATTATTTTGCGAGCTGCGGCTCGCAAACTCTGCGAGGCGAACGAAATCAAGCTGGTGAGCACTTTTACAATTGACTAATTTTTAATTTTCTATAGGAGATTTTTCATGGCATCAAAACTGAAGATGATTCCTCTGGGAGGTCTGAACGAAATCGGGAAGAACCTCACAGTGTACGAGTATGGCAAAGACATCATATTAGTAGACTGCGGTATGGGCTTCCCGGATGACGATATGTACGGCGTGGATGTGGTCATCCCCGACGTGAGCTACCTCATCGAGAATCGCAAGCGCATTCGCGGCATGGTGCTGACCCACGGTCACGAGGACCACATCGGCGCCATCCCCTACGTGCTGGACAAGCTGGGCTTCCCGCCCATCTACTCCACGCCCCTGACCCAGGGGCTGGTGGAGCTGAAGCTCCAGGAAAAGGGACTCTTAAACCGCGCCAGGCTCTTCACCGTACAGCCCGGTGACATTATCAATTTAGGCTGCATGAGCGTGGAGTTCATCCACATAAACCACTCCATCGCCGACAGCGTGGCTCTGGCCATCAAGACCCCCATCGGCACGGTGCTGCATACCGGCGACTTCAAAATCGACGTGACCCCCGTGCAGGGCGAGATTGCCGACCTGACCCGCATCGGCGAGCTGGGCAAGGAGGGCGTGCTGGCTCTCTCCATCGACTCCACCAATGTGGAGAAGGGGGGCTTCTCCGAGTCGGAGAGCCGGGTGGCCGACCGCTTTGACGGTCTGTTCCGGGACTGCGACAAGCGCATCATCGTCACCACCTTCGCCAGCAATGTTCACCGGCTGGATCAGCTGGTGAAGCTGGCCCAGAAGTACAAGCGCCGGGTGGGCATCACCGGCCGGAGCATGGAAAATGTGGTGAAGATTTCCCAGAAGCTGGGCTATATGGACGTGCCCGAGGGCGTGATTATGGACATGAAGCAGCTCATCAAGCTTCCGCCGGCCAAGCAGCTCATTATCTGCACCGGCTCTCAGGGGGAGAATATGTCCGCCCTGCACCGCATGGCCTTCTCCGAGCACAAGCAGGTGGATGTGGGCAGCAATGACCGCATTATCATCTCCGCCTCCGCCATCCCCGGCAATGAGAACACCATCACCAAGGTGGTGGATGAGCTCATGGCCAAGGGCAGCGAGGTCATTTATGAGCGGGGCACCGACCTCCATGTGACCGGCCATGCCTGTCAGGAGGAGCTGAAGCTCATCTATGCCCTGACCAAGCCCAGATATTTCATCCCCGTCCACGGCGAGCGGCATATGCTCCACAAGCACGCCCAGATCGCCCAGAGCATGGGACACGATCCCCGCAATCTCTGCATCGGCGAGAACGGCTGCTGCATCGAGATGACCCAGAAGAGTCTGAGAATGGGCAATAGCGTCCCTGCCGGGAAGATTCTGGTGGACGGCATGGGCGTGGGCGAGGTGGGCAGCGTTGTCCTCCGGGAGCGGAAGCTGCTGGCGGACGAGGGTATGCTGCTGGTGATTCTGACCGTTTCCGCTGAGGACGGCTCCCTCCTCACCGGCCCGGAGATCATCTCCCGGGGCTTTGTCTACGAGAAGGAGTCCGCCGAGCTCTTCGAGGAGCTTGTCCGGGTCACGCTGGAGAGCGTGGACTACTGCGCCGTGCATAAGATTATCGACATCCCCGGCATCAAGGGAAAGATCAAGAGCAACCTTTCCGGCTATCTCTATAAGACCACCAAGAGAAGTCCGATGATTTTGCCGGTGGTGCTGGAGGTATAAAAATTTCGTCGGAAAACCGGTTTTCTGACGAGACGGTTCGTGCTGATCGCAGCGGCTTTGCCGCTTTGGTCGGCACGAGGGCGCATCAATCGAATGCGCCTCAGATGATTCTGATTTTTTTCGCGCCGGGGGCGCGAACTCTGCGAGGCTTAACAATAAAGATAGAAAGGGGAAAGCACCATGTCCATTCCGCGTTTTGATTCCCACTGCGACACGCTGATGCGCAGTGACTCCCTCCGCAACGGTGCCGGTCACATCAATCTGGAGCGACTGGCCGAATTCTCCCCCTCCGTGCAGGTTTTCGCCATCTTCAAATATCCCGGCACGGATACCCCGGAGAACTATGCTCTAACCCGCGATAAGTTCTACGCCATGATCGAGGAGAACGGCGACATCGTCTCCTTCTGCCGCAGTGCGGAGGATATCCGCAAGGCCGGGCAGGAGGGCAAGGTGGCTGCCATGCTCAGCGTGGAAGGCTCCGCCATGCTGGATTGCAGCATCGAAGGGCTCCGCTCCGCCTATGAGGACGGCGTGCGGCTGGTGAACCTGACCTGGAACGCCAGCAATAAGCTGGCCGGCTCCTGCGCCGAGATGGAAAAGGGTCTCAGCGAGGAGGGACGCGAGTTTGTCCGCGAGTGCGGGCGGCTGGGCGTGGGCGTGGATCTGTCCCATTCCTCCGACGCCACCTTCTGGGATACCATGGAATGCTGCGTGAAGCCGCCGCTCTGCTCCCACAGCAACGCCCGCGCCGTCTGGGATCATCGCCGCAATATGACCGATGAGATGATTAAGGCCATGATTGCGAAAAAGGGCGTAATCGGTCTGAATTTCTGTCCCACTTTCCTTGGCGAGGGTCCTGGTCTCACCGAGGTTCTGGCGCAGATCGAGCACTTTATGGCTCTGGGCGCCGAGGACTGCTTCTGTCTGGGCGGCGATCTGGACGGCATTCGCGCCATGCCCTGCGGCTGGCGGGGTGTGGAGGACATGGAAGCCCTCTACAACACCCTCCTCCGGCGCAACTACAGCGAGGCGCTGCTGGAAAAGATTTTCTTCGGCAATCTCATGGGCTATGTGGAGCGTGCCCTGTGAACATCCAGATTTTCGGCACGGCCAAGTCCTTTGACTGCAAAAAAGCCGAGCGCTGGTTCAAGGAGCGCAGGATCAAATACCAGTTCGTTGACCTGAAGAAATACGGCATCAGCCGCGGCGAGCTGGAGAGCGTGAAAAACGCGGTGGGTCTGCAAAGTCTCATTGACGAGAAGCACCCCTATGTCTCCGAGATCAGCTATCTGGCCTACGATGCAGACAAGTTCGAAAAGCTCTTTCAGGAGCAGGAGCGGCTGAAAACGCCCATCGTCCGCAACGGCAAAAAGGCCACCGTGGGCTACTGCCCCGAGGTTTGGGCCAACTGGGAATGAGCGGACGCAGCGAGTGCCACGGGCACATTTTCATGGACGGGGCCGATTACAAAGCAGCCCGCGCCCGCCACCAGCAGGGCGTGGACGAGGCAGATATCCGCCTGCACCTGTCTCAGCTCCGGGACGCGGGCGTGGTCTACTTCCGTGACGGCGGCGACGCTCTGGGCGTAAGCCTTCGGGCCCGGGAGCTGGCGGGGGAGTACGGCATTGTATACCGGACCCCGGCCTTTGCCATCCACCGCGCCGGACTCTACGGCAGCATCGTGGGGCGGGAGTTTACCACACTCGCCGACTTTGAGCGCCTGCTGGAGGAAGTGCGGGCCCAAAGGGGCGATTTCGTCAAGCTCATGCTCTCCGGCATTCTGACCTTTCGGGGATACGGGGAATTATCCTGCCCCTCCCTGGAGCGGGAACAGATTGCCGCCCTTGTCCGTCTATCCCATGAAGCCGGTTTCCGGGTCATGGTGCACGCGAACGGAGACGATACCGTTGCCGCCGCCGTGGACGCAGGGGCGGACAGCGTGGAGCACGGCTACTTCCTCTCCGAGAAAACCTTGGACGCCATGGCGGAGCGCGGAACCCTCTGGGTGCCCACGCTGGCCGCCATCGCCGCCTTTGCCCGGCGGGAGGGCTACGACAACAGCGTTGCCGCCGAGACCCTGCGCATCCAGCAGGAGCGGGTGCACTATGCTCTGGAGCGGGGCGTATTGCTTGCCTCCGGCAGCGACAGCGGTGCCTGGGGCGTGCCCCATGATTCGGGCATCCGCACGGAGCTGACCCTCATCGGAGACCGCTGCGAAAAAGGGAACGCGGCGCTGCGAGAGAGATTCTGAGAAAGAGAGATATGCGTATGAAAAAGCTTTGCTCCCTGATGATGATTTTCTGCCTGATAATCGGTCTCTGCGCCTGCGGGGGCAAGCTGCAAATTGACGGCAGCAGCACTCTCCGGGGTGTAAACGCCGTGGTGGAGAGCTGCCGGGTGGAGCAGCAGAAAACCGGTCTCACGGCTGTGACGGCCGGCATCACGCTCACCAACGGCAGCGAGAGCGGCATCATGGGCGTGAAATATGATCTCATCCTCCTCGACAAGGCCGGAGAAGAGCTCTACCGCTTTGAGAATCTCCGCTACACGGTAGAGGCAGTACCCGTGCCTGTGGGCAGCAGCGTGAAGATCGAGGCCACGCCCCGCTACAGGATTGAGGGTAAGCCCGCTGCCGTGCGCATTGAGCTGCGGGAGCTCATCACCGAGGAGGATATGCCCCCTGTCCATGTGCCGCAGATCGGCGAGACGCTGGGTGAGGCGCTGGACAACGAGCATCTGCGCAATATTCTCAGCGATCTGCCCACCTCCATTGAGATCCGCATTGACCGCAGCGGCACAGAGAGCAGCGCAACCATCACCGATGCCGGGACCATCGAGCGCTTTGCAACGCTCCTCTCTCAGCTGACCATTGCCGCAGAAAGTCAGGAGTTTGTCACCGACAATTATAATGGCCTGACGCTCAGCTTCGCCGACGGGGAGAGCGTTAATCTGAGCCTGAATCTGAAAAATCTGGAGTGTCGCATCTACGACACGCTCCGGCTCTATGAGCTGGGCGGCTTTGACCGGGTCTGGCAGCTCATGCAGGAGCTCAGCGAATAAAGAATAACGGAGCATCACCGCTGCGGTGATGCTCCGTTATTTACCAGTTGCTGTTCCAATCGGAGCTGCTGTTGGAGCTGTCCCAATTGTCGGAGTTGTCCCAGTCCCAGTCATTGCTGCTGTTATTGGTACTGTTATTGGTACTGTTATTAGTACTGTTATTGTTGCTGCTGTAATTATTGCTGTTGCTGTTGGAAGAGGGCACGCTGCTGCCGCCGGAGCTGCTGCTCCAGCCGGAGGAGCTGCTGTTGTCAAAGCTGCTCTGGCTGCTGCCGCCATTGTAGGAATCGCCCTCATAGTAGTCGTCGGGATCGTCAAGGAGTACGCCCGGGACCACGGGCACCACATTCCAGGAGCCGTTATTGTAGCTGTACCAGTTATTGTTCTGCTGGTAATAGCTGTTGCCGTTGTAGCTGTAGTAGCCCTGAGAGGGGGTGCTGCTGCGGCCAAAGAGGAAACTGAGCAGGAGCACGATGGCCAGAACAATGAGCAGCTTTGTCAGGCAGCCCATACGGTTCCGCCCTGCGGGCGCAGCGCTGCTCTGCGTGCTCTGGGGCTGGCTCTGGCTGGGCAGAGAGTGGTTGGCGTTGAAGCTCAGCTCCTTCTGGTGAAGGATTTCATCCTTGAGCTTGCTGAAAATCTCACTGACGGCGTAGCCCTCGTCGCTGCCGCTGTAGCGGACAGAGCGCTGGCCGTTGTCCTTGTTCTTATAAACAATCACCTGCTCACCCTGCCGGTAGATGCCGAAGGCCCGGGGAGCGCTGACATTTTCGCCGATGAAGAAGCGAGTGGTCTCATAGGGCGGGAGATGCCGGTCACGATACCACTTTTTCAGCTCGTCTATGGTGGTGGGGTCGGTATTTTCTACATCCGGGTGGGCATCGTTGGGCGCCAGACAGTGAGGACACTGGGCGTTGGAGCTCTCAAAGAGATTTCCACAATAGGGACAGGTGATTTTCATCGCGTACCTCTCCTTTGGTGCTTTTTCTTCGATTATAGCATAAAAAAGCCGAAACGCAAGGGACACTTGCGTTTCCTGCTTTTTCGGTGTAGAATACAGAGAAAAAAGCGGAGGTGGAGCCCATGTTCCGACCCATGCGCCGATCCCGCCAGCAACTGAGCGACGAAGAGAGTATCCGTATCCTCAGAGAATGCAGCTTCGGCGTGCTCTCTTTGCCGGGGGAGAACGGCTACCCCTACGGGGTGCCCATGAACTATGTTTACGCGGAGGGTGCTCTGTATTTCCACGGCGCCGCCACCGGCCTGCGCCGTGACGCGGTGGGAGAAGGCTGCAAGGTCTCCTTTACGGTGGTGGAAAAGTGGGATGTGGACGCCGCAGCGCTGACCAGTCACTACCGCAGCGTGATCCTTTTCGGTCATTTCCGTCCGCTGCCCAAGGGCGAGGAGAGCGAGAAGGCGGCTCTGCTTCTGGGTCTGCGTTTTCTGGATGATGAAAAGGCCGTCCGGGAAGAGGTGGAACGGGAAAAGAAGGCGCTGCGCTGCTATGTGCTGGAAATTGAATCTATGAGCGGCAAGGAAGGGAAAACCCTTGCCGAGAGGAGAAGAGAGAATCATGCTTGAAATCCGCCGCGCAACGCTGGGCGATCTGGATGCCATCCGCGCCATCTACGCCCCCTATGTGCTCAACACTGCCGTCAGCTTCGAGCGGGAGGTACCCTCCCGGGAGGAGTTCGCCCACCGCATCCACAATACCCTCAAGCGCTTCCCCTATCTGGTGGCGGTGGAGGACGGAGCGGTGCTGGGCTACTGCTACGCCGGCTGCGTCAACGAGCGACCCTCAGCCTGGCCCTCGGCGGAGCTGTCGGTGTATGTGGAATGGGAACACCGGGGCAGGGGCATAGGCCGTATGCTCTATACGGAGATGGAGCAGCAGCTGCGAGCTCAGAATGTGAGCAATCTCTATGCGCTGGTGGCAGCTCCCGTGGGCGAGAATCCCTATCTCAGCGATGACAGCCCCCGTTTCCACACCGCCATGGGCTACAAAGAGGTGGGACGGCTCCACGCCTGCGGAGAGAAATTCGGCTATTGGCTGGATCTTGTATACTGGGAAAAAATACTGGACTGAGGAAAAATGAAAAAAAGACTTCTGAGCCTGTGCCTCTGCACCCTGCTCCTCTGCTGTCTGGCACCCGCCGTACTGGCCGACGACTCCCATGAGGGGCACAGCACGAGCTTGCTGGAGCTGCTGACGGATGTCGGCGCACCCACGGATTTCTGCGGCCGATTCTACTGCGTGGACTGCGCCACAGAATATACTGCGCCCATCAGCCCTGCGGATGTGGGTATGCCCGTGATGAACATTGTGGGCTCCCTCTCCGGCATCTCCAAGGAGAACCGCGTTACGGTGGAAATCTCCTACAGCTCTGAGACGGTGAACTTTACATCTGCGGCCACGCTGAATATTCAGGGCAACTGGACCATTCGCTACCCCAAGAAAAACCTGACCGTTCGCTTCATCAATGCGGACGGCAGCAAGAACAAAGTGTCCTTTTCCGAGGACTGGGGCCGCCACAGCAAATACTGCCTGAAGGCCAACTGGATCGACGCATCTCATGCTCGGAACATCGTTTCGGCTCATATTTATAACGAGATCGTCCACTCCCGGGACAAGGACGATGAGCTCTCTGCGCTCTGGAACGGCGGCGAGGTGGACGGCTTCCCGGTGCTGATGTATCTCAACGGCGACTATTACGGGCTCTTCACCCTGAACATTCCCAAGGACAACCGGCTCTTCGGCATGAAGGACGGACTGCAGAAGCGGGCGCTGCTCTTCGGCAAAAGCTGGTCGGACGCCATTGCCCTCTATTCGGAGATCCGCGATGTGAACGCGGTGGAGAAGGACGGCTGGGTGCTGGAATACTGCTCCACCGAGGATGACCCCGACATAGGCACGGCCTGGGTAGGCGAGAGCATGAACGAGTTCGTCCGCTTCCTGCAGGAGAACGAGGGCGAGAGCTTCCGCGCCGGCATTGGCAAATACACGGATGTGGAGCGGGCTATTGATGTTTTCCTCTACACCGCGTTTATCGACGGTCTGGACAACCGGGCCAAGAACATCCTCTGGGCTACCTTTGACGGCGTGAAATGGATTCCCTCCATGTACGACATGGACTCCACCTGAGGACTGACCTTCGACGGGAACTTTGTGCTGCCCACGGAGAATCTGGGGGATCATGTGGGGAATCTGCTCTTCTGCCGTCTGATAACGGAATATCCGGATGAGGTGGCTGCACGGTACGAGGAGCTGCGCAAGACCGCTCTCAGCGCGGCGAACATTCTCAGCGAGTATGCCGCTTTTGATGCGACCATCCCCGAGATCGTCCGCAGAGCCGACTTGAAGGCATGGCCGGATATCCCCGGCGCAGAGCGGGATTATTATCGGGATATCCTGAGCTTTGTCCGGGAGCGCAGCCGCTACCTGGATGCCTGCTTCAGCGCTTCCCAAGATGAAAAATGACACATTTGGGGACGGTTCTCATTTGTGTCATTTTAGACAGAATATAAAAGGAGCAGAGAGCGCATTGCGTTCTCTGCTCCTTGCTCTTTGTTCTTTTACAGCTTTTCCGTGTATACGGAGACGATGTTCAGAAAATCTTCCCAGCTGATAACCTTGTCCGCCAGCGCGTTGATTGCGGACACGTACAGTCCCACGATGGCGTTGCCGGAGTTGATCTCCCGGAACACATACATCAGGGAGTCGGCATCATCCAGACCCTCATAGATGTGGATGACATTCCGGTAGGTTACGATCTCCATGGTGTCGTCCATAACGAAGGTGCCGTAGGGCATATGAAAGTTGATGTAGTTCAGCGCCTGGAGAACCAGAAGCTTCTGCTCGTCGGTGGAGAGATCATCCCGGATGGTAAGGGCCTGCACCAGATACAGCATATCCGGCTCAAGCTCGCCCTCGCCCACGGGGGCAACGGGCAGGAAGTAGATGTTGGAAAGAACCTGATCGTCATTGATGCCGGTGGTAAAGCTGCTTGAGAGGATATCGATATCCGGATTCACGCCGCTGTTCAGCCGCTCGACCTCAGTGTCGTTTTCCTTGATGGCCTTTTCAACTACCTTGAGAATGCCATTCATTCTTGCAATAATTCTTTTGCTGTCCATATTATCTTCTCCTATCCGCGACTCATGTCCATCGCTCTTTCGGACAAATCCTTGGCGACAAATTCTCTTTCCTGGGGCTTTGCTTCGGTGGCAAGGTTGGTCATGGCGGAGAAGTCGATTGTCTTTCCTCCGGCGGCCTTGACCATGGTGGTGGCAACGTTTTCGATCATCATGTCTACGGGGTCCTGAGATTTCTCGGCTTTCTTCAGGGCCTGGTTGCGCAGAAGCATATAGGTCTTATCGCTGATATCGTAAATGATCTTGTTTTTCAGACCGTTCAGGTCCACGGTTCCGTTTTCTCTGACCGCCTGCTCTCGGAGAGACTGCTTGACCACTTCGTCATCAGAATTGAACTTGGTATAGGCTTTGCTGTACTTTTCCTGCAGCTTTTTCGGCAGACGCGAAAATCTCTCGCTGACGTGGAAGCTTGCCTTGGCTTTTTTCAGGGTGAATTCCTCTTTGTTTTTGCACACGTCATTGTCGACAATTTCGCGGGTGGAAACATTTTCGAGCTTGCCCTTTGCGTATTCGCCCACGGCGTAGGCACCCAGACCGATCAGGATAGAGCCCGTTTCACCGGCGCAGCAGCCCGCGATACTTATGCCGTTGACAACCGCGTCCACTGCCAGAGTTCTGCCCTTGGCCACGTTAAGACTTTTGACGGCCTTGAGACCGTTTTCGAGATGGCTGATAGCCTCGCTCTGCTCGGGCTTCAGTTTCATCTGCTTGGTGACCTTTTTGAGATAGGCGATCTGATTGGATGCCTTTTCCAGGGCAATCTCGTTTTTCTTGTTGACGGCAAGATCGGCTACGTTTTTGCCGACCATAACAGCCGTCAGTCCAACACCCAAAACGCCGGCCACTGCGCCGCCCAACTCGGTCATGGCCTTTCCGGCGGCAAGTCCGGCCTCAACACCGGCTGTTTTTCCCGCTTTGATGCCTATGACAACACCGGTGCCAACGCCGCCCAGCACACCGGCACCCAGACCGACCAGAGGGGATACCAGAGAACCGACCAGCAGCTTGCCGGTTGCCTTATCTGCGAAATCGTCAATCTTGTGGCGCTTGGTATCCTTCAGCTGGGGCATATCCTCCTCGGGAGCCTTCTCCTCGGGAGCCTCCTCCTGCTCGATGACGATCTCCTGCTCGGGGGCCTTCTCCTCGGGAGCCTTCTCCTGCTCAGGGGCTTTCTCTTCGGGAGCCTTCTCTTCGGGAGCGTTCTCCTCGGCGGGGGCGTTCTCCTTTGCCTGCTCCTCGGCCTTCTGCTGCTGCAGCGCCGCCTCATCGGCTTCAACCTTTTCCAGCGTAGCCTTGATTTTGTGGAAATCCATATCGGTTGAGGTGAGGCGCCGGAGAAATCTCCAGCGAGCGGTCTGTACGGTGGAGATGACCTTGTCACCGTCCGGATGATAGTCCTGGATCATCTCATCGGTGACCGGCTCGCTGCCCACATCGTTTTCAAGGGCATACATCACCTTGAGCTTGGTTTTCTCGGGAAGCGAAATGAAGTTGTCTACGAAGGGTCGGTTGGAACCGTCCAGACCGTAACCCTGCTTGCTGATGAGAAGCTTCTGGAACGCTGCCATGCCGGGCTCCACGGGGGTATCAACGAGGTTCTGCTTTTCCGCGGTATCAGACAGGGCCTGCCTGAAAGTGGCCGCAATGTCATTCTGATTTGCGCAGATATAGGCAGGCTGATTATCCTTGCTGTATACGGCGTTGTAATCCTTCATCAGCTCGGAAATCCCAAGGCTATCGATGATATCCTTCATGATATTCTGCCGCTCCGGCGATTTCTCCTTCAGGAGCAGCGCGTTGACCTTCTGGAGCTCTTCCCGGTGGGTCTGCATGAAATTCAGTCTGCAGGCGATTTCCTGCTCCCGGTTCATGGAAGAAGTAATCCAGTTTTCTTCGGATTTTTTGTAACTGCTGATCATCTCGGTGATGGGGTCCGTATTCAGGGAAGCCTCCATCGAGACTTTGGTCTTTGCGGTGTCGTTTTTCTCCCGGCTTTGGAGTAAGCGCATGATCGTGCTTGTAAAAAAGAGCTTTAAGTCATCTCTCCAAGACATTTCATCCTCCGTATTTCAAAGCAATTCCCCGCTGCCATTCCGTTGAGAAAATGGTAAGCAGGACAGTATTGCCGTATTCAGGCTGAGACAGGCGCGTTTGTATGATGTTATTACTGCGTGAACTTCTTTATTTAAGCATTTCTCGGCTGTTTTGTCAAGAAAAAGGATAAGAAGAGGGGTATACTGCCCCTCTTTTTATTTTGCCTTTGCCAATGTTTATTTTACACTAAATTAATATTGGTATTCATAACGCGATCTAATTTTCATAATATTGTGCGTATATTATTTATAAAAAAGTATTATATTATATTTATAAATAGCAAAAAACATTGAATTACGCAAAGATGTGTGGTATATTTGCAATAAGAAAAGAGGTGAGAAAATGACCGTTGGAGAAAGAATTAAAATGGTCAGAGAATCACGAGGCCTGACACAGGCCGAATTTGCCGCACGAATCGGAACAACCAGAGACATCATCAGCAACACCGAGAAAGGCCGAACCAGAGCGACAGAACCAACGCTGCGAGAGATCGCCCGGCAATTTGCCGTGGACCTGAATTGGCTGCGCACTGGAGAGGGAGACATCGACACGCCAACTAAGCCCGCTGCCGAGATGAGCACCCTCGGACTGTTGGCCAATCTGGTCAATGGCAGCGCATCCCCAGAGGCACAGTTGCTGGTGCAGTGGATTGCCACGGCAACGGAGACAGAGCTGAGAGCTGTGGTCAACGCTGCTGAGAGGCTGATTGCAATGAGAGACAACAAAGAGTAGCCTTATAAACAAAATAGCCCCTACAGGCTCAGGAATGGCTTGTGGGGGCTGGTTATATTTATACAGCACATGATTTGCAATACATTTGCATTTGAATAAATAATAATTGCATTGAAGTAAACATTTAAGTGTGGTAGTGTAAACGCGAAAGGAGGTGATAGAATGACACTCGGTGAACGTATCAGAGCAATCAGGGATAAAGCAAGGATGACTCAGACCGAATTTGGAAGACGGGTCGGGCTAACGCGAGCACAGGTCGCAAGCTACGAAGGCGATAATGTAGTACCAATCGAACCAATATTGCGCGAAATAGCGAGGCAATTCGCTGTGGATTTGAATTGGCTGCGCACGGGCGATGGAGATATAGAAACCCCTGCAAAACCGGCTGCTGAGATGAGCACCCTCGGCCTATTGGCCAATCTGGTCAACGGGAGAGCAAGCCCGGAAGCACAGTTATTAATGCAGTGGATTGCAACGGCCACAGAATTAGAGCTTCAAGCCGTTGTTAACGCCGCTGAGCGGCTTATTGCCATGCGAGACAGCAGAGAGTAGCTCCACAAACAAAACAGCCCCAACAGGCCAGAATTCAAGGGCTTTTATTTTACGACTGGTCGCAGAGATACCTGGTGTAATCGGTGAGTACGGCTTTGACGGTTGCATGCCGGGAATCGCAGTAACGGAGGAACTGATCGGCCGGCTCCAGCGAGACATGACAAGCAAG
Organism: Clostridiales bacterium UBA1728; assembly: GCA_002315975.1. Taxonomy (GTDB): domain Bacteria; phylum Bacillota; class Clostridia; order Oscillospirales; family Oscillospiraceae; genus Apopatocola. The sequence continues at coordinate 209 of DCIK01000029.1, read as the reverse complement.
GACGCTGCGCTTTGAATCGTGCTTGCTCATGGCAGCGCGGTCGGAATCGGTGCGCTTGATTTGTTAGTAATTCCGTTAGTAATTTTGCCTTGAAATCGTTAGATTTCCTTGCAATTTACGGAAATATATCTTGATTGAAAACTGCGATAAAACGACAAAAAACCCTTGAAATTACTGGATTTCCAGCAGTTTCAAGGGTCTTTTTTGTG